>CALAGQ010000137.1:0-2500 GCA_937891765.1 uncultured Nitrospina sp. | reverse complement strand
CCTACAAAAGGGTCTTCCTTATCCCGAAGTTACGGAAGCATTTTGCCGAGTTCCTTCAACATCATTCTCTCAAGCGCCTAGGTATTCTCTACCGGTACACGTGTGTCCGTTTGGGGTACGGTCTATAAGGTGGAGCTATTTCCTGGGACCACTTCACGGCTAACTCAATCCAATAAGAGTTAACAATTTACGCAATCCGTCACTACCACCAGGCTCAGGAATATTTACCTGATTCCCATCGACTACGACTTTCGTCCTCGTCTTAGGAGCCGGCTAACCCTGCGAAGATTAACTTTACGCAGGAACCCTTGTACTCTCGGCGACAGAGTCTTTCACTCTGTTTGTCGTTACTTATGTCAGCATTCGCACTTCTGATACCTCCAAGATCCCTCACGGGTATCTCTTCACAGGCTTACAGAACGTTCCGCTACCAGAAACAAAAGTCCGAAGACTTCTGTCAATCCACAACTTCGGTGTATGGTTTGAGCCCCGTTACATCTTAGGCGCAAAGTCTCTTAATTAGACCGGTGAGCTGTTACGCTATCTTTAAAGGATGGCTGCTTCTAAGCCAACCTCCCGGCTGTTTTGGAGTCTTCACATCCTTTCACACTTAACCATAACTTCGGGACCTTAATTGGTGGTCTGGGTTGTTTCCCTCTCGACGATGGACGTTAGCATTCACCGTCTGTCTGCTGAGGAACCACTTTGAGTATTCGGAGTTTTATTAGGTTTGGTAAGAATTTCTTCCCCCTAGCCTATTTAGTGCTCTACCCCTCAAAGTTTATATCTCAACGCACTACCTAAATAGTTTTCGCGGAAAACCAGCTATCTCCGATTTTGATTGGCCTTTCACCCCTAGCAACAAGTCATCCAAATCCTTTTCAACGGATACTGGTTCGGTCCTCCAGCAAGTATTACCTTGCCTTCAACCTGCTCATAGCTAGATCAATCGGTTTCGGGTTCTAATCCATGTAACTAAGCGCCCTATTAAGACTCGCTTTCGCTGCGCCTACACCTCATTCGGTTTAAGCTTGCTACATAAATTAAGTCACTGACCCATTATACAAAAGGTACGTCGTCACCCACATGGGGCTTCGACAGTTTGTAAGCATACAGTTTCAGGATCTATTTCACTCCCCTAATAGGGGTTCTTTTCACCTTTCCCTCACGGTACTAGTTCACTATCGGTCACTGAAGAGTATTTAGGCTTAGAGGGTGGTCCCCCTATCTTCAAACAGGATTTCACGTGTCCCGCCTTACTCGAGAACTTTAATTGCTTTTACCTTTACGGGACTATCACCCTCTATGGTTAACCTTTCCAGGTTATTCTAGTTGTACAAAAAAAGTTACTGGCCTCCTCCGCGTTCGCTCGCCACTACTAACGGAATCTCAATTGATTTCTTTTCCTCTAGGTACTTAGATGTTTCAGTTCCCTAGGTTATCTCCTTACACCTATGTATTCAGTGCAAGGTAACTCTTAAAGAGTTGGGTTTTCCCATTCGGAAATTTTCGGATCAAAGCCTACAAACAACTCCCCGAAACTTATCGCAGTTTATCACGTCCTTCATCGACTTTCAGTGCCAAGGCATCCACTATATGCTCTTAAACGCTTGATTTATGCACAGAAAAAATTTTTCTGTGTATTCAAAAAATTATAAATAATTTTTTGTGATTATGAATTTTTAAATTGTAAGAACAAATAAATTTGTTCCTACGGATATAAAAAAAATATTTTCTTCAAATTAACAATGTATAAAAATTTCTCATGGTTTGGTGGAGGATAGCGGGATCGAACCGCTGACCTCCTGAATGCAAATCAGGCGCTCTCCCAGCTGAGCTAATCCCCCAACTAAAAAATAATGGTGGGCCGAGAAAGACTCGAACTTTCGACCCCACCCTTATCAAGGGTGTGCTCTAACCAACTGAGCTACCGGCCCTACAAGAAGGAAACATTACTTTAAGAAGAGAAATGAGGACGGTCAACATTACCGATGTATATTATTTAGAGTGAAATTTTTCTCTTTCACTCATCCTTAGAAAGGAGGTAATCCAGCCGCAGGTTCCCCTACGGCTACCTTGTTACGACTTCACCCCAGTTACTGATTTAACCGTAGTCAAGCATTTCCCGAGGGTTAATAACTTGCCTTAAGGTAAAACCAATTTCCATGGTGTGACGGGCGGTGTGTACAAGACCCGGGAACGTATTCACCGTGGCACGCTGATCCACGATTACTAGCGATTCCAGCTTCATGCACTCGAGTTGCAGAGTGCAATCCGAACTGAGGTAGGTTTTTGAGTTTGGCTAAGCATCGCTGCTCGGCATCTCATTGTACCTACCATTGTAGCACGTGTGTAGCCCAACCCGTAAGGGCCATGAGGACTTGACGTCATCCCCACCTTCCTCCTGTTTATCACAGGCAGTTCTATTAGAGTGCCCAGCATAACCTGATGGCAACTAAAAGTAGGGGTTGCGCTCGTTGCGGGACTTAACCCAACATCT
>CALAGQ010000136.1 GCA_937891765.1 uncultured Nitrospina sp. | reverse complement strand
GGTTATGGAGTTGCTCTCATAACCCCTTTTGTTTGTGTAGGCACTATGTAGGCAGATTGTTTAAAGCAATTAACAAGAATATCAAAGAATGTAACTGGTTTGAACTATGATGTCCAATTAAGTCCAAATCCAAATATGTCTGTGAACGAGCCGAAACGGACATCACATAATATTCAAATAACCTGGCCGTTTTGTAATCTAAAACCATCAAGGTTATTATTTTGGGACGCATCTGGATTTGAAACGGATGTTTTGACGCGTACTCTTCTAGGCTTCTCACATCGATCAGTATTGCCTCTTCCGGGCTCCTCTTTTTTGAAATTTCTTCAAGCATTAAAGGCTCTTCCCAAAACCCTGTTAATTTTCAGGCTTGGTCATAAATCTAAGAGGCAAGGCAAAAATGAGTTGAGATGACTACAATCTGCAGTCAAATTAAAACACCGTCAAACTCATAAGCCCATCCTGATAAACCGTATCAGTTTTCGATAAGTGGATCACTTTTACTTAATAAAATACCCACCAGGAAGACAAGACCAAAACAACAAACCAGAGTGGCCCCGGTAGGAAGGTCAAGGTTGAAAGATACAACAAGGCCAACTAGACTGGTCAAGCCACTCACCAGGCTCCCTATTACAAATTGTGATATAAATTTCGTCGAAAATAAGGCACCTACCACGGCAGGAACGATTAGAAACGTGAAAATTAAAAATACTCCTGCGGTCTTGACGGAAATAACAATGATCAGCCCCAGAGAGAGATAAAACAGGAAATCCCATAAGATGTAAGAGGGGTCTTTGCCGTTGGTTTGCCGATATTGATCTGAAACTTTCCAAAACCGATCACGGTAAATCCAGTGAGGGACAGCGATCACCAAAACCATGCCTAGCAGGATCATGACCCGAGGCCAAGTCATCCACAATATGGAACCGTTCAGGATATTCCGCAGGTGTTCAGCGCCGTGTGCAGATTTACTTGCAATTAGCAAAGCGACAGAAGCCCCGACGACATAAACAATTCCTATAACTGCTTCTTGGGGTATCCGGTGTATTAATCTACGGGTATATGCAAAAAATATGGCCCCTGCAAGCATAGTGAGTAATGAAAAACCCCAAGTTTCCCAATCACCGTGATCCTGGTGAAAAATTTCAGCAATCATAATTCCCAAAGCTGCAAGTTGAGCCAGAGCGATATCAACAAAAATAATTTCTCTCTTTAAAACATGACAACCAAAATAGGTGAAAACCCCGGAAAAAATGAGGCAGGCCGCTGCAGGAGCGGCCATGAATGTTAAAAAATCTGACATTGTTACCTCATGAACTTGGTTGAAGGTTACTGGTTAAGTTATCAATGATCGTGTCAAACAAAGAGAAATAATCTTGTGCTTCAGGATATCCACCAACGAAGGCGGGTAAGGTTAAAACCTTTGCACCTGTTTTATCCGCTACCATATTTGCAAAATCGGGTTCGTAAAATACGGCCTGGATGATCAGGTCGATTTTTTCGTGTTTCATCAAAGCCGTTAGATGTGCTAAATGCTTAGTGGTAGGGGGAACACCCGGTTTTACCTCGACAGTATTGACAATAGTCAAACCAAACTTTTTCGCGAAATAACTCCAGACTCTATGGTAAGTGATAATCTTCGCCCCTCGAAAAGGTTCCATCTTTTTCTCCCACTGGCTAATCTTTTTCTTCAACTTTTGCTTGAATACGCTCAGGTTGGATTCGTATTCCCCTTTGTTCTCCGGGTCCAGCTCTACCAGTTTATTGAAAATAGATTGAGCAATGATGAAACCATTTTCTGGATCCAGATTGTAGTGTGGATTTCCGAACGGATGAATGTCTCCCATAGATCGATCCACTGTACCTTGGACAACTTCGAGTCGAGAGATGTTTGTGGAAATATCAAGATGCCCCCGTTGACCGAGTCGAACTTCGGGATTCCTCGATCCCTCTATCAACACGGGAAGCCAGCCAACTTCCAATTCTAGTCCTTGATAGATCAGTAAATCCGCACGGTTCATTTTTACTATATAGCTGGGTTTGGGTTGAATGAAATGCGCATCTTGAATTCCTTTGACTAAAGAATTCACTTTAATCAAGGAGCCGCCTACCTCTTTGGCAATTGAGGCCAAGTCACTGGTCGTGGTTATCACATTCAAGCCAGCCCAAGAAAGAGGAGTATAAACAAAGACAAAAAGTAAAACCAGAAGGGTAATATTAAATTTATATATTTTCATTTTATGTCCTTTAATTAGTATTTATGAGCGGGGTGCGAACCCATTGTGAAATTCAGTTGCAATAAAACCTGATTCTCGTCTGCGGTAGCCTGATTGAGATGGTTGTATTGCAAACGCACTGTTGAGAATTCACTGGGAACCCAGGCTAACAAAGCGCTCCACTGGTTTTTATCTTCTTTGTTAGCACCATTAGGAATGGTGTACCCGCTATAGCGACCTTGAATCCACCACCTGTTTGCAAACTGGTGTTGCAGTAGCGTATACCAACCCTCTTGTGTTTGTTCTCGGAAGGAACCAATAAACTCTGTTTGCCAAACCCAGGTCTTATAGGCTTCTCTTCCAGCGGGTTGCCATTTGAAGGTCAGATCTGCACCCACAAGTTGAGTTTTGTTGTCAAAATTGCTGCTTGGTGCTAGGTTATTTTTACCGAACACATAAGAGCCGCCAAGTTCCATAGTAGTTTCATCATCCAAATCCCATAGATTGTTTTGCCGAATTAGATAAGCAAAATCTGATCCTGCTCGTGCATTGAACTGATTGGTGTTGGCGCCTTCCATAACTTGAAAGGTGAATTCTGAAAACCAGTCCGTAGGCAAAAGATAACTTGCTCCGACTCCAATTTCGTTGAGCCCTTCTTCTCCTAAAATCTCCTCACTTACAACTGGTAGATCAATAAATGGATACTCATGTGTATGGAGTTGATTGTGTTTCCCGAAAGCAGTAAAAAACTTTCCTGCACGGAACGACAGGTTTTTTGATAGTAGGGCCTCGACAATTGCCGCTTCCACCTCAATATTAGACGTTCCCTCAATGGCCAAAAGAATGTCAGCTCTTAAAAAGGTGTCTATATAAGCGGCCGCCCGAATCTCCACCTCTTGAATTTTCATACCTGTGCGAGCCACTTTGCTGGAATCGTAGTTTCCTTTATCATTGTAGGTCCCAAGAAACAGCCCGTTCACACTCAAAGCCGGATTGAGGCGATTGGATAAACCTGTTGCTGTGCTGGAAGAGGAAGAGTTGTTTTGATTTTTTGTTTTCTCCAGTACGCGAATTCTTCTTTTTAGGTCTTCAAATTCGTTGGAAGACCAAACGTTTGATGAACTGCCAAAAATTATAATCAATAAAATATAAAAAACCTTCATTTGATAGTGCCTCCGCTCAGGGGTAATCCTTTAGGTGGATCACCCTGCAAGTTGAATAATTTTTTTATTGTTCTACGAGCGGAAAACGGGAGGAGCCCTGCAGCGATTTGAGAGATTGAAGCTAGAAGAAATTACCGCAGCAAGACTGTGGTAAAGCTTTTGATAAGCGAGGAAATAATTGTCGGTGGACTCTGAAGTCATTTCACTAATGCTGAAATGAGTCCAGGTGCAGGAAGCGCAGTCGGGATGTTCTTCGTCCAGGTCATGATTATGCAGAGCAGGTGAAAACCCGGACATGAACCCAAGAATAATGATCAGTAAAGCGGTTTTCCAAAAAACCGTTTTACGATATTTTTGTAAAGGAGATTTCATTTTGACAAAAAGCAGGCAATCCAAGCGCAAGATCCCATAACAATGCAGACTCATAACGGACGGAGTTTAGCCGCTAAAAAATTAAATAATTAAAATGGAAAAACAGGATCAGGAAAAGAGGGGGGGAGCGCGACTGAGTGATGTGGAGGCAAGAGAAGCGGATGGCTTGCTTGCCGGGGCTTTGTAGTTAGATTCTTCATAAGATTGAAGAATGGCGACCGTTTGAGATGCTGTGTTATCAATGCTGACCTGCGTCCAGTTACAACTGGAGCAGTCTTCGTGCTCTCCATGAAAATCAAGGTCGTGATTGTGCAAGGCAGGCTCTAAGCCAGTTAAAACACCGAGGCTCAGAATGACCAGCAAGGCTAGAAATTGAGTTTTAAGTTTAAAT
>CALAGQ010000135.1 GCA_937891765.1 uncultured Nitrospina sp. | reverse complement strand
GTGTTCAGCGGAAGAAGTCTTCTGGATTTTACGAATGAGTTCGTTCATGGCTTATTCGAGTTCGAGTGATTAATTATCTACAAATATTAAAAGTACCGACATAATACTTTTATCGCCTCAAATCTTCAAGAAAACAGGTAGAGCCGTAACAAATAGCCCACACCCGGCCCTAATTTGCCGCCAATTTATATAATAACCCCTTGATTTATCAGGGGGTTTTATTTTTGGCTATTTATAGCCCCACATTCAGCCCCACATAATATTGCTGCTTGAACGGAAACATTCACTCACCAATACCACGGGAAATCCTGTAAAGATCTGTAACCTACTACTCCAGGGAGCATGCAGCAGTACCGACTGAGGGAGAGAGTGAGGGCTAACTAAGCTAATAATCCGGAACGTAGTGTAGGGTTATTAGCGTTAGACCGAAGGAGAGAGCGAGGGAGAGTACGTATGCAAAGCGACCGGCCTGACAAACACTTCCAAACAAGATCCTCTTTATTGAATAAAGCCAAAAGCAATGGGTCAAGTAACTTGAGTAAATTTGGTGTCATTGTCTCATTTTTGGGCAGAGATAATGGGAATAAAATATTGACAATTAAGCTCTATAGCTCATATAGTGATTTTTTTAAATAGCAATAACTTTGATTTTAGTATGTCTCTGACGAAAAACATTTTGATTGTGGTTTTGGTGTGGGCCCTTTTGGGGGCCAGCAATGTACTGGCAAAGTCCCATGTGCATGGAGATCACCATCAGCATCAGATCACTACAGTTTCTCCTTTTGATGGAGACAAAGAAGATCGATCTCTACACTGTCTTCTAAGATCCCACACTCATCAAGGCTTTTGTCCTCACTCAAAACCTGAGCGGAGCCAAACTGCCAACATTGCTACTGATTGTGGCGGCAAAACAACTCCTTCGATTCCTAATACTACATCTTTCAGTAATGATTCTGGCGAAGCGAGCTTTCTTACGCTGAATCATTATTCGCCAGGTAAAATGTTAGTCCCTTCAGAAATGCTTTCCTATCATCGTTTCATTGATTCGCTGGATCCTCCCCCTAGAGTTCTTTAGTACATCCATTTTAGTTCCCAAAATAATTTCATTGTAAATTCCGTTTCAGGCTCGTCTTGCGTTTTTCGTCAGTAATCCGTTATTTGATAGAACGGAGGTGTCCAGGCTCTGAAATGGAATGTTAAGTGATTTTAAAATTCTGTGTTTTGTAGGGAGGAATGTTCTATGCGCTGTTTTAACCGTAAGTTATTAGTGTTGTCTCTGGTTGTGTTAATGCTTTCTGCTGGCACGGTCAATGCCGCTGATGAAAATGAGGCAAAAAGTTTAGATGAACTTGTTATCGAGGCACCAAGAGCTGAGATAAGAGATACTTTTGATGACTTCATGCCAATACCAACATCAAAATTCAAAGTAGACCGTTCAGAAATAGACGCGATAACTACTATTTCAGCAGAAGATACAGTTCGATACGCTCCTAATCTAGAAATCAGACGGCGATACTTTGGTGATCCCAATGGGGTTATTTCTATGAGGGGAAATGGGAATTTTCAAACTGCTCGCCACATGCTTTTTGTGGATGGTTTTCCACTTCACAGCATGTTGCGAACGCGTTTTAACGGAGCTCCTCAGTGGAATTTTGTAGCTGCTGATGAAACAGAAGCTGTCAATATTACTTATGGCCCTTTCTCTCCCAAGCATAGTGGTAACGCTATGGGAGGGGTTATTGATATTGCATCACGGCAACCTGAAGGCGAAGAATGGACTTTGCAAACCACCGCCTGGGTTCAGGATTGGGAGGTTTTTGAGAGCAAGGGTAATGCGCCTGGCTATAAGACCTTTTTTTCCCACGGTAATAAAATCGATAAACTTTCTTATTACGTATTTTACAACCGTTTGGACACTCAGACTCAACCCACAGACACTACGGTAAAAAATAATGTCGCCGCCGGTGCCGGCACCGCTGTGACGGGAGTGAATAACTTTATCGATTCACGAGTGCGAGATTCTATTGCTTACGCTGATAATGGTGAAGAAAGTAGCATCAACGATTTATTTAAGTTGAAAATGAATTATGATTTTTCATCCCAGTTCAAGTTGAGAGGAATGATCGGTTTGCTTGATCGCCACAGGGATCAAGAGAATGTGAATAACTATATCAAGGATGCTAATGGCAATAAACTCTGGACCGGAACTCTGAATTTTAATGGAAAGGACTTTACCGTAGCAGAAAATGATTTTGATGTTTCCAAGCAGGACAAGCAGGACCTGCTTGCCGGAATGGGTGTCAGCGGGGAGTTTGGAGGAGGGTGGAATTACGATGCTGTTCTGAGTACTTATACGGTTTTGCAGGACGTTTCGAGGGACTCAGATCAAAATCCGGATTCACCAGCTTTCGACAATGGTGGTCAATTAACGGAGTTTTCGGAAACAGGCTGGCAGTTGTTTGAACTGAGATTCGATAAAGATGCTTTTCTTGCCCACAATGACCTTTCCTTTGAAGGTGGGTATCACTATGACCACGCCAAGCTCAAGGTAGCAAATTACAGGAGTCTTCCTAACTGGGAGTTATCCGAAAGGAGTGAGGGTACGTTCAACAACTCCAGTGGTGGCCAGACAGATACACATGCTATTCATGGCAACTTAGGTTGGAAGATTGCCCCTAAATGGGACCTCCAGTTTGGTGGGCGTGCTGAAGCTTGGCGTTCTTTTAATGGTTTCAAGCATGAAACGGCAGGTGAGATAGGTGGGCAGTTGGAACGCGATGACGTAGCTTTTTCTCCCAAAGTTTCTCTGGGATTCAAACCCAATAGTGATTTGGACTTGAGGTTTTCCGTTGCTCGAGCTACCCGCTTCCCTTTGCCGGAAGAATTGTTTGAAAATATTGATGACTTAGCAAATAACAGTATAGCCAGTCCCGGTCTGGAGCCTGAGGTAGGAACTCATGCCACCATCATGGTGGAACATTATCGGCCAAAGGCCACAACGCAACTGAACCTGTTTTTTGATGATCTCACGGATACCATTTTCAGTGATCAGGATATAACGGGCACGGTAACCACATCCACTTTCATTAATATCGATAAGGTAAGGACATTTGGGGCTGAATTGGTTGTTAAGCGAAGAGACTTTTTGGTTTCCAAGCATGATTTTGACTTTAATATTTCATACACCAACGCGGAAATCAGGAAGCACACTTCAAATACATCAGCTGAGGGAAATAAAATACCTCGTGTTCCTGAGTTTAGGGCCAAGTTTCAGTCTTTGTATCACATCAATACTAACTGGGATGCCATGGTGGCAGGACGTTGGCAGGATAAGGCTTTTGGTCGCATTCAGAATGATGACATTCTTGAAGGCGATGGTGGGCAGGATGAGTATTTTTTCATGGATCTTAAAACGACCTATAGATACCAAAAAATGAATGCGTCTTTTGGCATTAACAATTTAACTGATGAGTCGGCCAATACAGGTCCGCATACTTATCCAAATAGAACCTATTCTATTGATTTGAAATGGAAGTTCATGTGATCTCTATAAATTTGTAACACGGGATAGTTTGTTTTCTGCCCCGAGGCTCGAAAGTGGTACTGAGAAGCATGATTGATGACTAACTACTTCTCAATACACTGCACCCCGGGAAGATCCTTGAGGTTGGTCAAGGACTTCCTGATTATCGTGTCTGTCTCCTCCTAAGCGGACACGTTAGGAATGGTTAACGCCCGGATCATAATGACCTCTGGTCTGGGGCGTTTTCTTTCCTAAAATTTACTAACACCGTCGTCTGAAAAGACCGGAGATAAGCATCATGCGAAGTCAAAAGTCGATCGAATTTATATTAGTAATCTTTATATTTCTCACTTCCTGTGTGGGATCTGGGCTGGGTGTTGCTCCAGATAACAGGAGTGAGAGTGCTAAGTCAGAGGAGAGTAATTCTGAAGTTGTTTGGGAGCCAGTGCCGAGACCCATCGCCAAGGGCACTGATGGTCAACTATTGGTCAGGACATCTGAGTCTATGAACATGCTCTATGCTGCCCATAATGACAAGGGCAAACAGAATTTGTTCATGGCAAAGACGAAAAATATCGGTGATAGTTTTTCTGGTGCGGTACCCGTGAATTTGGAAAAAGGAGAAGTCAGTGCACATGGAGAAAATGGCCCTAAGTTAAGGAATGGAAAAGGCAGAGGTATGTTTGCCGCTTGGGTGGGGAAGCGCGATATCAAATTCGCCCGTTCCATGAATTTTGGTAAAAGCTTCAACCCGGCCATTAGAGTGAATGACGATTTTGGAAAAGCCTCGCAATCGTTTTTCACAATGGAGGTGGCCCCTGATGGAACTATTTATGTTATTTGGTTAGATGGACGAGATAGGAAATCCGGCAAGTCCGGAACCACTTCCGTCTATATCGCCCGTTCTGTAGACCAGGGTAAATCTTTTGAAAAAAATATAAAAATTTCGGGAGATATTTGCCCGTGCTGCCGCACTGCTCTGGCTTTTGGAGACAACGGAGAAATATTTGCTTCATGGCGCCATGTTTATGATGACAACGAGAGGATCATTGTAGTAGCCACTTCACTGGATGGAGGCAAGACGTGGAGCAAACCAGTAAAAGTGACAAAGACAGGCTGGAAGATTAATGGTTGTGCTCACTCAGGACCAGCCATGAAGTACGTAGGAGGCAAACTGTTCATCAGCTGGTATACGGGGGCAAATGGTAAAGCCCGCCTAAAGTTTGCTCACTCTGCTGACAATGGGAAAACTTATCAGGTCGCTAAAGATATAAATGGACTGGTTTTAGATGCTAATCACCCTGACATCACTGTTATCGGAAAAGAGGCCTGGGTTATTTTCCAGGGGCGCGACCCTATCCTTGAAGGTGGCTGGGGACGAGATAAAGCATGGCTGGTGAAAGTCTCTTCGGATGTTAATATTTCCTCCCCATCGCCGCTTCCCTCAACAAGTAAAGGAGTGGCCTATCCATATTTATTCAAAGGTAATGGCGGTCGCGTATATGCCATGTGGACGGAGATAGGGGATGAAGGCCCGCAGGTAATGCTTTGCCGGGGACGAATTCAGTCTTAGATTAAGGTCGAACAAATTATGAATAATCTTGTTTCAAAATACTTTAATGACACTTTTGATTTAAGCCATGCGGCTTTTATATCTATTGTCCTGCACTTTGTTTTTTTTGCTACACAGCCTTTTGGAATATTTGATAAGCCACTTGTTCAGGAAAAAAAATATAAAAAGATTCGTCTGGAAGTGGTAAAGAAACCGGAATTTGTTCGAGATCCCCAAAAAAAGCTGGAAGTAAAAAGGCCGGTTTTACGTAAGAAATCTGTTCTGCCTAAACCCGTTGCTATTCCTGTGAGTACTCCGATAAGGCAAATTAAAAGTGTCCCCATGCAGGTGACCAGGGCAACGGTCACTCCAGTGATGACTAAAGCACCAAAAAGCATTGAGGTCAGCACATCGGCGTCAATTCAAAAAACCGTTTTCAACACAAATATGCCGAATTACTCAGCTAAGCCGAGGATGGTGAAAAATGTTTCAAAAAGCTATTACCAGACGGCTTTTTCTCCAGTCGGTAAAGTTGTAGTTGGCAGGTTTGCAGCGAAAGGGACATTTAAGCGAAAGGCTTTTCAACCCAGGACACGAATGGGTAAAGTTGACAAACTCAAGCAAAGTACTAGCGGGCACTCAACTTTGGTGGATACTCGTGGTGGTGTAAATCATTCCTTTAAGCCGCAGGTGAGAAATGTTGCTGCATTGAACCTTGATAAACAGGATCAACTTTCGGGTGATGAATTGGATGAACTCTGGAATGGGTACACCACCACAGTGAGGCAGATGATTGCTCGCGCTAAGATCTATCCTCCAAGTGCTCGTAAAAAAGGGCAACAGGGAAAAATTAATTTATCCTTCAAACTTGGAAAAGATGGCGGGGTGCTCAAGCTTTTAGTTGAACATTCCTCTGGTCACGCAATGCTTGATGAGGCGGCCCGAAATGCTGTTAAAAATGCTGGACCCTTTCCGCCAATTCCGGAAAAACTGAACAAACAATATGTATCATTAAAACTTCCAGTTTCTTTCATTTTGAGATGAGCCATGACAAAAAATAATATTATTAATTCATTAAGATTGATTTCAATATGTACATTTATCTTATTCACGGTGAGCGGTTCTATGGTTTTTGCTGATGTTGCAAAAATCGACTCTAATTTTGATGGCAAGATGGATCAATGGAGACATACCACTGCTGATGGAAAGATTTTCAAGGTTGAACACGACACCAACTTTGATGGCAATATTGATCAGGTCGAGCATTTCGTGGGAGATAAAATTCTAGTCAAGGCCGAATTCGATGCCGACAAGAATGGGAAAATGGATCAGATTCAGCATTACTCGGATCAGGGTAAGCTGGAAAAAATTGAAAAGGATAGTAAAAATACCGGCAAGTTCGATTGGAATGAAAAATTTGATGCTAATGGCAAGATTGAGCAGACCGAAATTGATGAAAACGGTGACGGGAAGGTAGATATATGGCAATACTTTGATAGCAATCAGAAGATAAAGCAGACCAACTACGATACCGACTTTAACGGTACTACTGACCGTTGGGATTACTTCGTCAGCGAAAAACTTGAGAAGGTAGGGTTTGATACAAACTCGGATCAGAAACCCGATCAATGGCAGTTTTTCAAGGGATCCAATGTGTTGGTAAAGGTCGAGAATGATACCAATTTTGATGGTAAGACAGATCGATGGGAATTTTTTGATCCATCAGGGAAATTGATTCGAATAGAGGCAGACAGGAACTTCGACGGCAAGCTAGATATGGTTCAGGATCAGTAATGTTCTGGATTTCTGTGTTTGGTAAAATTATAAGAAAGGGTTTTTAATGGGTGCGATTTCTGATTTGTTTGGGTTGATAGCCAAGGGAGGGATAATAATGTTCCCAATTTTTCTTTGCTCGATCATTGCCTTGGCGATCGTTATTGAACGCGCAATTTTCTTTAAAAAATATATTGTAGATATAGATGGATTTTTAAAACCTGTCCTTGATTTAATAAAAGAAGGTCATGCTGACAAAGTTTTGGAGCAGTGCCAAAAATCTCCCAACCCATTAGGGCGCATCATTGAAGCCGGGCTCGGCGAAAAAGGTATTCCGCGCTGGAAGCTGGAAGAAAAGCTAACCCTCGCAGGTCAGGAAGAAATAAATTCTCTGGAAAAAAATATACGTGGTTTGGAAGTCATTGCCACGATTTCCCCATTAATGGGTTTGTTGGGCACTGTTATCGGAATGGTGCAGGCTTTTAATAAAGTCGCTGAATTTGAGGGGCAGGTTGATCCGAGTCTTTTGGCGGGTGGTATCTGGGAAGCTTTATTAACAACTGCCGCTGGACTATCTGTTGCCATTCCCACTGTGATTATGTTGCATTATTTTGACAGGAAGAAGGAGAAACTGGCTTTTGCCCTCAATAAATATGGCCAGCAGTTTATATATTCTATGGACATTAAGTTTTACCCGATTTCTCGAAACTCTTCCTGATCACCCTATGTTGAATATTTCCAAAGGCAATCATAAACGCTTCAAACCCGATCTTGCTCCCTTGATCGATGTGGTATTTCTTCTGTTAATATTTTATATGCTTACCTTTGCTATTCCGGCGCAGGGACTGGATGTGAAATTATCAAATGGAACTTCATCCAATACCCCTGAAGAAATGCCTCTGGTTATCAGAATCAATCAGGCTGATGATATTCGAGTGGGTGATCAATCGACTGATTTGAAGGGTCTCATGAAAATTTTAAAGTCAGAGATCACTCGTCGTAGCAATAAAGCCGTGGTTGTACACACCGATGATAAAGCCCTGTACGATATTTTTGTTCAGGTTTTTGATATGGCCCGCCAAGCGGGTGCCAGTGACTTTTCACTGGTCTTGTAGTTTTATTTTACCGAGACTGGCTATGATCAAAATTAAAGGCAATCAAAAGAGAAATATCGAGATGGATTTGGTTCCATTGATCAATATTGTTTTTCTACTGCTCATTTTTTTTATGTTGACCTCGAGTTCGATAAGTGGTGTTTTGCAGGCAGAACTTCCTGAGGCGCATTCTGCGAGTAAGGTTCCCGGAAAAAATATTGTGATTAAAATTTCCCGCGCAGGATTCCTAGAGCTTAATGGAACATCTGTTACTCGTGATGAACTTCAAAGTCAAGTGGAGCAGGTTTTAGCACAAAACAAATTTAAAGCAGTCGAGATACACGGAGACAGAAATATTGAATTCGCGCTATTTGGGAGAATAATTGAAGAGATTCGAAGGGCAGGGGTCGAAGATTTTATTTTTGCAACTCAAAGTCGGAAGAACCCATAGAGGGTATTGCTCACTTGCAGTCGTTTAGAAAGAAGTGTCGTCGGAATGTGACGTAAACTTAAAACCCTTTTTTGTTCATGTATTCTTCGAAATGCTTGTGATACATGATATCCCATTCTGGGGAACCTTCTCGAGGTGCGTTGGCATAGGTGTTCATTACCCGGCAGGTCAGATTTCTTATTAAACTGATCTTCTCTTAGTAATCTTGATTCTTTGCCATTTAAAACCAATCTAGTAGCAGGGCCCATAGGCTAACTATCTATCATCCTTCCAGGAAATAGAATCACAAACTGATTCAAAGCTTGCTTCGATAGTCGAGTTGGCATTGTCTACTTCTTAGATATATTCCTCAACCCGTTACTACCCCATTAGTTTTTCAAACAACACAACTCCGCCAGTTTATAGGAAGGCAAGCGATCAGACGCCTTCCGATGGACGGGCTCTTGTTCTTGAGGGCATGGTGATGATAAGTGTAGTGGGAGGCTCCACGACAGCCCCTATCCCCCCTTGTTGAATCCTTCCTGTCAATGATAGCCTTTACCCCCGTATGGGGTGAGGGGGATAAGCAGGTGGGAGGCCTCAGGCCGTTAGGGAGGATGGCAAAGGGGGAGGGGCGAGAATCTCCATGCCCGGATGCAGTTATTGCAACAACAGCGGACTACCGACAATCAGAGTTGCACTTCACACTTGAATTCGAGATGTTGTATTTCCAGGCAAACTGTGCGGGTTCAACAGTTTTCCAGACTCCCCAGATATGTTTCGGCTATTTTTCGTTTTTGTTCTGCGGTCAGGGGTATAGAGCTAGACAGGTCAACCTGTTTCGGCAAAGGAACCTCTGTCTGATCAAAAATTAACCTGATAGCACTCACATCTCCCGCCTGCGCTGCTTTGATAAGCGCGAAGGCTATGACCGCTCTATTAGATTTGCTCGATAAGCTGACGCCTCTTTTCTTGAGTAGATCCAGAATCTCGGGTCGCGCGTTTTTATCAAGTATCCGGTTTAAACGAGCCCGCAATCCGTCTTTTGCACCTTTGGGTCGGCCCTTGGGATTGCCGGATTTTCCGGGTTTAAATGGGGGTGTTAAATTAGACGATCCCCGGTGTTCTTCCGGTGTTCTTTCACTTTTTCTCATAATGTTTTTCCATGGAGAATTTTGTCATTTCTCACTGTTCTTCCACTGTTCTTGAATAATTTCAGCTGGTACATTTTTGGTCAGCCATTGGTAATTATCTCGCCATTCTCACGAAGTTCTGCTCGCCATTTTTAGACGTCTTGGTATGGTCTCCAGCCATGGAAACCAAGATCTCAAAACTCAA
>CALAGQ010000133.1 GCA_937891765.1 uncultured Nitrospina sp. | reverse complement strand
CCATATACTCCGTGGCTGATGTTGTTTGCACCTGAGCTTTTGGAAGGTAGGGATAGCATTCAAGGTCAAGTCGTGGAGGTCGTTGTTCAATCTGGCATAGCACGAGGTGCTTGACGGCATCAAAGGATAGGGCTTGCAGGCGTAGGGCTTCACGAATCGCATGAAGAACCTCTTCAAGCCGGAATGTCTCCATGAGCCTGAGAATCTGAACATACTGTCGTTTGCCTTTCTTGCCCATTCTCGATTCCAGAAGCCGCCTGAGAGTTAAAAACTCTTCGGGCAACTCCCATCCTTGCAAAGGAGCGGCCTGATCCAAGGCACCTACTTTCTTCTCAAGTAATGGCAGGTAATGCAAAGGATCAAAAACATAATCCTCTTTCTCATAAGAACGTTTATGTCGGGCAATCTCTTCTGTACCACAGTGGATTATCACGGTATGAACGTATGCATTAATCTGAACATCACGGTGACCGAAAGCTACAGGAACTGAATAGTCGTTGGTCTTGTAACGCACCAGCGATAACGAACTCACCCGAGTTCTGACTTTGTCACAAGCGTCATAGGGAAAAGCAGGTAAAGGCAACAGCTTTTCTCGATCTCTTTCAAAACGTTCTCCTATCGTTTCTTTATGAGACCTTAGCTTTTTATCTCTACGTTTTTGACAATGTTCGGCAAGGTATCGATTGAGAGAATCGAAACTGTCAAACCTTGGGATCGGAACTAAAAAGTTTCTACGAACATACCCAACAAGTCCTTCAACCTTTCCTTTGTCATTACCCTTACCTGGACGACCAAAACGAGCTTCAAATAAATAATGCGACATCAACTCATCAAACTTCGGGGTGTGTCTGCGGATTCCATTCTTTTCGATCCTACCTACTGCAAGCTTGGTGTTGTCATACAACACGCTCAATGGAACACCATCAAAATAGGAAAATGCAGCGTTATGACCATCACAAAAAGCTTCCATGTTTTCTGCTGGATACGCCTTAACAAACAGATCATCACTCTGAGGAAGGTCAATGCATAGATAATGAACCTTCATCTGAACTCCATCTATCACGGCAAGAGCTTCGCCAAAATCAGCCTGAGCATGGCCTGACGGGTGACTCAAGGGCACAAACATCTCACGGCAACGCAAGCGTTTTTCTCGAACATAATCCTTCACTGTTGTATATCCACCGCTGTACCCATGCTCCTCCTGAATACGTTCAAAGATGCGTTTTGCTGTATGGCGTTGCTTTCTGGGTTTATCCTTGTCTGACTCCAGGATGACATCAATGACACCTATGAATGGAGCAAGTTTAGGCTTGTGAGGTGGGTTCTTACGTTGATAGCCGGGTGGAATCGAAAACTCCAGCATCTTGCGAATCGTGTCTCGGTGGAGACCGTACTTCCGGGATAACTCTCTTTGGCTCAATCCATTGCGCTCGTAATCAATCCTGACTCTTCTATAAGTGCTCACGGGATACATCCTTTCGCCTCCCTCCTGAATATGGATTACATACAGGATAGAAAGCTTAACGTGAGTGGTACACTTTTACTCTGCCACAACAGAAATATATCAACGGCTCACTGGTACATTATTACTCCGCCGTTCTCAGATTAAGATGTCAGAAACTATAGATAAAACACCTCGAACAAGCAGGCGCGGGTTTCTTCAATGGTCTATTTTTGCTCTGCTGTCCGCGTGGGCATTGGCTAGTCTTAATATGGTTGTTCGATTCCTGATACCGCCACCAAGGGCACACAAGTCAAAAGACCTCTCTATCCCCCTGACTCAGGTTCCACCAGGGGCAAGCACCGTGGTGAACTATAAAGGTTCCCCTGTAATTGTTGTTAACGGTGATATGGGGGTTGCCGCATTTGATGCCGCATGCACGCACTTAGGATGTGTTGTCAAATGGGTTCCTGAACAACAAAATTTTTATTGTCCATGCCACGCGGGAAAATTTGATCAAACGGGTAAGGTCATTTCTGGTCCACCTCCAGAGCCCTTGCACAAAATCAAAGTTGAAGTTGTAAACGATAACATTGTATTTCTATAACAACTATGATTACTTGGCTTAAAAAACAGGCACTGGTTTTATACGACTGGGTTGATTACAGAACGGGAATTCAGGGCCTGATGAAGGACCAGTTGACCGAGTACCGCGTTCCGCCCAAGCTGAATAAATGGTATTCATTGGGAGGGCTGGCCCTTTTTGTTTTGATCATGCAGTTGGTCACCGGCGTTTTGCTTCTGGTTTATTATGTGCCTTCAACAGAAGAAGGCTTTGCCAGCGTACAGCGGATAATGCTGGAAATTCCTTATGGTTGGTTAATAAGGGTGACTCATGCGGTGGGTTCTCATGCAATGGTTTTTGTTTTAATTTTGCATATGGTTAGTGTTGTTTGTATGGGCTCATACAAGAAACCACGAGAAGTTACATGGCTGACCGGTTGCGCTCTGTTATTTCTTTCGCTGGGTATTTGCTTTACGGGGTATCTACTTCCCTGGAGCCAGTTGTCTTATTGGGCAACCACTGTGGCAACAAATATTCCCGACCCGATCCCGTTCATCGGCCCTTGGATAGTAAAATTAATTCGAGGAGGAGAAAGTATCAGCCCGGATACTCTCAACCGTTTCTTTGCTCTGCATGTGGTGGTGATTCCGGCAGTTATGCTGGCATTGGTTGGCATTCATATGTTTCTGGTAAGGGTTTTGGGGATTTCAGACCCGTCAAACAATAAATCAAAAAAAGATAACTGATTATGTATAAAAAACCAAAGTATCCTAAAGGAATGACTTTCTTTCCGGCATTTGTGATGGAGGATTTGCTGGTTATTTTTATTTTTCTGGCAATATTTTTTGTGCCGGTTTTCTTTTTTCCAGAGCTGGTGGTTTTTGGTGACGCCGAAATCCCTGCAGACCCCTTTGACACACCGGAACATATCAAACCCGAGTGGTATTTTCTGGCTTCCTACCAATTTTTAAAGCTAATACCATCAGAATTTGGCGCGTTGATCATTCAAACAGTTGGTGTTTCTGCCTTTGTCTTACTGCCGTTCATTGATCGATCCAAAGAAAATAATATACTCAAACGACCTGTATTTCTGTTCATAATTCTATCCTGCATTCTAAGTTTCATAGGGCTTACAGTTTGGGGATTTATTTCATAGCTGCTCTCGATTACAGGTTAGTAAATAGCAAACTATTACAATAGTTTCAGATATAAAAGTGACTCACTTCCATCTAGTTATTGT
>CALAGQ010000132.1 GCA_937891765.1 uncultured Nitrospina sp. | reverse complement strand
CTAAAGTTAATCCTCACCCTGCCGTTAAGAAGAGTGCGTGTACTGGGTAAAAAACGGTCAGCGCAAGGGGAGAGAAAATTAATCATTATTTTTCAACCATCTAGGGAAATTTATTAACAAAGAGTAGAGGACAAGCACATGGATAGCCAAGCCGTCAATTCAGCGGGAAATCCGAAAGCTCCTACACCCAAACCGCAACCTTCTGCATCAAGCTCTGGGTCTAAAGTCGTTGCGACTCCTGCCCCTAAACCGGCAGCAGACTCCGTCAACCTGTCTGCTCAAGCCAAGGTTCTGGCAGAAGTCAGCAAGGGTGGGGGAACATCATCAAGTAGCGAACAAAGAAAATTTTCAGTAACGGATAACAACGATGTGGTTCTTCAGGTCATCGACCCGAAGACCCAAAAGGTAGTTAAGTCCATTCCTACTGAAGATGAAATGCATTTGAAAGACGCCATTCGCGATGGGATCAGCGATATCACGAAATAGGTTTGCGCCGAAAAACGAAACAGATTTTCTAATATAGAGGAGATGCGTTATGGAAGTTTCAAGCCTGGGAAATTTTTCTGCAGCTCAAAAACCGACCGCAGAAACAAACGAAGGAAGTAAAGACGCTCGCGCAGCATCCACATCTAACGAGCCGCAAGGCACGGAGGAAGCTCAGACCAGTCCAATTCCTCCTGTCAATCAAGCTGCTGAACTGAGCGGCGAAGAAGGCAACACGACAGCACCGGAATCAGATTCAGGCGGAGCCGTCGATCTTCTAGCCTAACGGAGCACCTCCGCAGTTAAATTGGCAAGGGCTTTTAAAGCCGAGATAAATCTTTGCTCGCCTGATAGAGTTATTGCTAATTGCCACCGGCGGCTCGCCGGCCACGCCTAGTGGCGGATGGAGTTCATAAAACGTGCGGTGATTTCTTCCGGGGTATGTGTCACGCGCCCTGTTTTCGGGTCGAAACAGGGGTCTACCTTGATCAACAGAAAACTAGGCCCATCAGAATTCATCAGCTTTTCGAATGCCGGTTTGATGTCTTCTCTTTTATCGACTCGTAGGGCTTGCCGGTAACCTGCGCTTTTGGCGACCTGCTCAAGCGGAACGGCGTTGGAAATCGAGCGTTGCTTTCCTGTTGACTCATACACTTCATTATCTATCACAACGTGCACCAGATTTTTCGGAGCTTCCGCCGCGATCATTGCAAGCGTACCCATTGCCATCAACACGTTACCATCTCCATCCAGCACGATTACTTTTTGCTCTGGCTTGCATAGGGCCACACCCAATCCAATCGAAGAAGCCAGCCCCATAGAGCCGATCATATAAAAATTGGCTTCCCGATCTTTTAAGGAAAACGACTCCCGACAAATATATCCATTGGCATGTACGACGGGTTCGTTTCCCAACAAGGGGATTAACTCCTGAAATGCTTCAGTGCCTTTCATCAAACAGACCTTTCTCAACAACCAGCGTGTAGGGAAGTTTTTCCTCATTGATTTTTCGCATGGCGGTTGCGAGAACCTGATCGCAGTTATCCGGCTTTAAAATCGCGTAGTCCATGCCTGCGGTTTCGAGAAGTTTCTGATCGATATCTCCCATGATGATGTGTTCGGGGGCATCTTTTCCTCCCTGGCCACGCCAGCTCATAATAACCAGAACGGGAATTCGGTAAATCAGGTTGAGCGAGGTGAACGCGTTGAGGCAATAACCCAGTCCCGAGTTCTGCATCAGCAAGACAGGTAAGGAACCGGAAAGATAGGCGCCTGCGCACAGTCCCACCGCCGCATCTTCTCGCACCGATGGAATATATTTAGCTTCTTCAACTTCTTCCAGATGTGAAATCAAGCCTGACAACAGCGAGCAGGGAACTCCGGTAAAAAATTTAAAGTTTTCCCGGATCAACCGGTCGATGAATGCCTGAGATGTGAGTGACAACACGTTTGTTTCCTCTACCAGTTTTGAATGTTTCGTTCGCCGCCATATTCGCCTTGCAGCTTATGGATGAGCTTGATGTATTCGACAATGCGCTCTTGACCAGGGAACTCGACCCCAAGGTCTTTCGCCGCCTGGTTAGACATCGGCACACCATCTTCACCCATGACGCCTTCGCACTCGCCGAAAGAATCGATGGTTTCTGCAATCAGTTTTCCCAGATCCAGATTATGCATATGTCCGTCGATCAGATGATAGGTTTTTCCTGATGCTTCCGCATTTCCCAATACCTTCTGTATCGCCTGCACCACCGAACCCACCGCAACGTATTTGGTACTGCCCTTAAGGTCGACGTTGTAGTTGGTGGCGAGGTAATCAATAGTCTGAAACCATTCGGACTTATCAAGCTGAGGTCGCACACCATACACGGTTACAGGCCGCAGGATGGTCACATCAAACGCCCGGCTTTTGTGGTAGTAGTGACAAAATCCTTCAATCGAGGATTTTATTGAGCCATAAAGGCTACTGGGCAAAACAGGGTGATTTTCATCCAGCGGGTGTTCCTGATCCACCGAGGGAAGAATTTGTCCGAAAACGGTACAAGAACTCATGAACACCACCTGCTTGACCTTGGCCTTTTTAGCTTCTTCCAGCAAGTCAAAAGTGCCGTTGATGTTCACCTTAACCAGTTCATCGACAGCCTGAACCGGACCGGGAAAATGGGCCAGATGCACCAGCACATCCACATCCTGCACGAGCTTTGCCAGGGAATCCCGGTCTTCCAGACCTCCGATGATATAATCAACATCCTCAAAGGTTTTTAAATGTTCGACCACACTACCTTCGCGGATCAGAGCCCGGATGTTATAAGGAGAGCCTTCCGGATTTTCTTCAATCAGTTTTTTAATAAGATGGGAACCCACCATTCCGGTGATACCGGTGAGTGCTATATTCATTCCTAACCTCCAGACGGAGTACCTTTTCAGGCAACAGGTTATTTAAAATGAAACTGGCCCCTCAATCGAGCGGCCAGCCTTTCAAACTACAGAATTTTTCATTATGGTGACCGGGAAAAACGAAGTCAACCTTTTTCCCGGTATTTTGATCCGACCTCAACTATCTTCCTGAATAACGGCCTGGGCAGCGGCGAGTATGGCAGTGGGAACCCGGTATGGGGAACAACTGACGTAGTCCAAACCTAACTTATTAAAAAAGTTGATCGATGCGGGGTCTCCTCCATGCTCTCCGCACACCCCCAGATGAATATTGGGTTTGACCTTTTTGCCTTTTTCGACCGCGATGGCGATCAATTGACCCACCCCCTCCTGATCCACAGACACAAACGGGTCATTGTTCAGCAGGCCTTTATCAAGATATTCGTTGAGGAAACTTCCGGAATCATCCCGGCTGAGCCCGAAAGCGGTCTGGGTCAAGTCGTTGGTACCGAAAGAAAAGAAATCCGCCTCCGGCGCAATTTCATCCGCCGTCATGGCGGCCCGGGGGAGCTCGATCATGGTACCGATTTTATAATTCAGGCCCACACCGGCTTTTTCAATCGCATCCTCAGCCACTTCGACAATGAGCTCACGGACAATTTTGAACTCATTAACATGCGCAACAAGCGGCACCATGATTTCCGGAAAAACTTTGACTCCCTTTTTGACCTGCCTGCAGGCCGCTTCAACAATCGCCCGCACCTGCATCCGGTAAATATCCGGGAAGGTGATTCCAAGCCGGCAACCGCGATGCCCAAGCATGGGGTTGACTTCCTTCATCGTTTCGATTTTCTTAGCCAGAGTCATTGGCGATACCTTCATCTCCTTGGCCAGATTTTTAATTTCCGCCGGAGAATTGGGCAGGAATTCGTGCAAAGGAGGGTCCAGCAACCGCACTGTGACCGGAAGCCCTTCCATCACTTTAAAAATTTCGGCAAAATCTCCGCGCTGGATGGGAAGCAGTTTCTTCAACGCCTCGTCTCGAGCTTTGCTGTCTTCGGCAACAATCATTTTTCGCACCAGAAAAATGCGTTCCTCATCAAAGAACATATGTTCCGTGCGGCACAACCCGATCCCCTGCGCTCCAAAATCCCGCGCCATCAAAGCATCGTGCGGAGTATCGGCATTGGCGCGAATCTGTAAAGCCCGGACTTCCCCGGCCCAGGTCATCATGCGCGTGAAGTTACTGGTCAGCTTGGACTGGATCAAAGGGGCTGCCCCTTGAATCACTCGGCCTGTCGTACCATCCAGAGTGATTGAATCCATCTCCTTAAGCTGAACACCCCCAAGCGTGCATTTTTTTCTTTTCACGTTAACGTCCAAGGCGCTGACCCCAGAAACACAAGGCTTGCCCATAGCCCGGGCCACCACTGCGGCATGTGAAGTCATGCCCCCCCTGGCGGTCAGAATTCCCTGCGATACGCTCATTCCCTGTATGTCTTCCGGCGATGTCTCCATTCGGACAAGAATAACCTTTTCTTTTTTATCTGCCATTTCCTGGGCACGCTCGGGAGTGAACACAATCTTCCCTGCGGCCGCACCGGGGGAGGCACCCAAACCTTTTCCCAGCAACTTCACTTTCGCCTTTGGGGAAATCGTCGGATGAAAGATCTGATCCAATTGGTTGGCCGGAACACGCATCAAGGCTTCCCGTTTACTGATCAACCCTTCATTCACCATATCGATCGCCACTTTGATGGCCGAGGCAGCCGTGCGTTTTCCAGATCGGGTCTGCAATAAAAACAGTTTCTGGTTTTCGATGGTGAACTCCAGATCCTGCATATCCTTGTAATGGTTTTCCAGTTTCTGGTAAACCTTCACCAGTTCCTGATACACCTCCGGCATGTCCTGCTCCAGCATTTCGATCGAGTTGGGCGTCCGGATTCCTGCGACGACATCCTCACCCTGGGCATTGAGCATGTATTCGCCATAGAATTTCTTTTCTCCTGTGGCCGGGTTGCGGGTGAACGCAACACCAGTGGCGGAAGTCTCTCCCATATTGCCAAACACCATGGACTGGACGCTGACCGCCGTGCCCCATTCGTGCGGGATGCCATTTAGCCTTCGGTATGTTCGCGCCCGGTCCGTGTTCCAGGAATTGAACACCGCCTCAACCGCCATGCGCAGTTGTTGCATGGGGTCTTCCGAGAACTCTTCCCCGGTCACGCGAACCACCAGTGCCTTGAATTTCCGGATAAGCGCCTTCAATTCCTGAATGGTAAATTCCGTATCAAATTCGATTTTTCGTTTGAGTTTATTCTTGGCAAGGATGTGCTCAAACTTCTCTCCGGGAATTCCCAGCACCACATTCCCAAACATGGAAATGAAACGGCGATACGAGTCGAGGGCAAACCATTCGTTCTTGGTGCTCTTGGCCAAACCTTTAACCGCAATATCATTCAGCCCCAGGTTCAGCACGGTATCCATCATCCCGGGCATGGAAACTCTGGCCCCCGATCGCACCGAAACAAGAAGAGGGTTAACCGGGTCACCAAATTTTTTATCCAGAGTCTTTTCCAGATCTTTCAGACGGGCAAGAATTTCATCCCACAATTTAGCGGGGAAAGTATTTTTGTGTTGGAAATAGTAAACACAGGCTTCTGTGCTTATGGTAAATCCGGGGGGGACTTGTATCCCCAGGGAGGCCATCTCAGCAAGGTTGGCACCTTTTCCTCCCAGGAGGTCTTTCATTCCTGCTTTGCCCTCGGAGTTTTCGTTACCGAAGGCATAAACATATTTCTGTGTCATAAAAAAACCCAACCTCTCAAGCAACTGAAGCAGAGGCTAAAACAGCCCACATATGGAGTGGCGCTAGACTATCCGATGGCTAAAGGGTTTTCAACCTTTTTTCAAAATGATCCGGGAAAAATCAGCAAGTCCCGAAAAAAGACCAGAAATCTGATGCAGAAGGTGAAGCCGATTATCACGCAACGCAACATCTTCCACCATAACCATGACCTCATCAAAAAATCCGTCCACCGCAGGTTTTATTTCGGCAATTTTTTCCAGAGCCTGATCAAATTCCTTATTCTGAATATGCTGGAGCACCGGGTCTCGAACTTTCATGTACGCTTCGAACAACTTCTTTTCGGCAGACTCATTCAACAATCCCGGATCCACTTCGCCCGTAGCCTCTTCAGTAAGGATGCTGACCACCCGGCGAAAAGCAATGGCCAAAGGTTCAAAATAAGGCTGCTTCTTCAGATCAGAAAAAGCAGAAACTTTCGCCCTGATATCGACAATGGAATCCAAGCCTGTGGACATGACACAATCAATCGCATCATGAGGAAACCCCTCGGCATTCAAATGAGATTTATATCGCTGGGAAAATAAATCCATCACATGATTTTTAATGGCTTCAGCTTCCAGCTTGAGTTTCGTGCCCATTAAGCTGAGACCCTCTTCCACCAAACTGTCCAACGATATCTGCCAACCCCGATCAAGAAAAATCTGGATGATGCCCAGCGCATTTCGTCTCAGAGCATACGGGTCTTCAGAACCAGTGGGGATCAAGCCCACACCGATACAGCCTAAAATAGTATCGAGCTTGTCAGCGACCGCGATGACTGCTCCCAATTCACTTTCAGGGGGAGCATCTCCGGCAAAGGCGGGACGGTAATGTTCCTTGACCGCCTGCGAAACTTCGGGCGCCTCTCCAGAATGAGACGCATAATACCCGCCCATGATGCCTTGCAATTCTGGGAACTCATAAACCATCAAGGTCACGAGATCTGCCTTGCACAATCTCCCGGCTCTCAATGCCTGCGATTTCTTACCTGGACAGGCGTGAGCGGACAAAATTCTGGCAAGACCACAAATCCGTTCCATTTTTTCATACAGCGTTCCCAGTTTTTTCTGGAATACGACCCCCTTTAATCCGTCGACAAAATCATCCAGCTTTTTCTTTTTATCTTCATCGTAGAAGAATCTGGCGTCCTCCAGCCGGGCGCGCAAAACCCGCTCGTTGCCATTTTTTATTTTATCGGTTTCAGGCATATTGCTGATCGTGATAAAGCAGGGCAGCAGATTTCCCTGCCCATCAGAAACATGAAAATATTTCTGGTGGTACTTCATCGTCATCACCAATAGCTCCTTCGGCAGTTCCAGAAAATCGCGATCAAAATCTCCGCGGATGGCGACCGGATACTCCACCAGATAATTGACTACATTCAACAAATCCGGGTCCTCTTCCACCGACCCACCTGCTGCTTTGGCGAGGTTTTGCACCTGCTCAAGAATCTTCTGCTTCCTCAACTCCGGGTCGACCATTAAAAAATGGTTGGCACTTTGTTCTATATAAGAAGCGAGGTTTTTCACCTGAAATTTATCGGGTTTTAAAAACCGATGCCCCAACGAAAAGTCACCGCACTCAATACTGTCAAAACTGAACTGTAAAGGCTTGCCATCAAATATTGCGGTGATCCAATGCAAGGGCCGTGCGAAGGGATGGGTCTTGTTCCCCCAGCGCATTTTTTTTGGGAAGGGAATATTGCCAACAAACTGCGGCAGGAATTCATTGAGATGGTCTGGGGTAGGGCGACCTTTTTTCTCTACACGGGCGCAGACTACTTCCCCTTTAGCCGTGCTCTCCCTGGTTAAGGCGGAAACATCCAGGCCCTTACCTCGGGCAAACCCGATAGCCGCCTTGGTGGGGTTGCCTTGGTCGTCATAAGCCACAGAGACGTTGGGACCATGAAAAAGTTCCACACAATCTTCTTGCAACGCATCCACGCCTTTTACGGATACCACCAGCCTCCTCGGCGTACCGAGAATTTCCGGGACCTCGGCCTGAATCCGATTGCGGGTGAAAAAGGCTGTCAGTTCCTCACGCATATATTCGAGGGCAGGCTGAACATAACCTGACGGAATCTCCTCGGAACCAATCTCTATAAAAAATTCGGGCATATCGTACCGTTCAGTTTAAGGCGGTGGCAAAAGATGGCACTTTTGAGCAAAAATGAGTATTATCGAGTAAATATCCACAAAGTCAACTCTAACGTAATAACAAGGCTCATTGCTAGCATACGGAGTATAGTCGCCTTTCCCGGCACTCTGCACCTCGCAAAAATATTTAATGCCAGATCCAGAAAATCTTGGTATTTATATGGGAATATTGGTTTTCTTTTTTAAAAATCTGCAGGTAAGTTTCATCATTTTTTAACATAACTTCTAGATAGTCTCAATACGAAATGATTAACGCAAATACATCGGCAACTTTTAAAGAGCGAGTTGGAGTGTTGGGAAACCAATTGGCTCTGTTTAAGACAAAGCTCGGGGAAGCTCCCAAAATCATACCGGGAGAAAAAGGTTCCGATGAGGAAAGGACTCGGGTATTAGCCATCGTTAGCATTCAACAAAAGGAGCTCTCTGAAGTTATAGATAAAGTGACCCGCGCGCTTTCCGAACAAGAAAAGAAAAAGAGCGATCCCGCTGCCACCCTTGACGGTCTCCAAATACTCGATGAGCATTTCAAGAAGTTAAAGCAGGATATTGAGAAAATCGTCGAGGGGCAGTATGAATGTTCACTGGAAGTTTATAAGAAGGAAATATTTAAATCTGCTGACCTGATTCTCGATCTGTTCGACTTTATCACTCCCAACATTCGGTTTGAATTGAACTACATGAAAAAGTATTACCGGAAGCCCAGTAATATGAACAATACCATCATTCCCGAGTTGATCGAGTTGGCACGGAAGCTAGAAAAGCATGAGATTACGTTGAAGGAATTTTTCCGGGGTTATGGCTGGGGTGATTATAGAACGTTGGGATATATGGAGTTACGGGAGAAAAAGAAGTTATTTTCCAGGTATCAATTTTTCGAAAATTCTCCGGAATCTTATAAAGAGCTTAACGAGATTAAATCGAAGATTTATGGAG
>CALAGQ010000131.1 GCA_937891765.1 uncultured Nitrospina sp. | reverse complement strand
TAACGGTAATATCTCCACCCATCATAAGGCAAAATCTTCTGCTGATGGCAAGGCCAAGCCCCGTCCCACCAAATTTTCGAGTAGAGGAATTGTCGACCTGAGAAAATTCAAGAAACAAATTTTTAAGTGAATCTTTAGGGATTCCCATTCCTGTGTCAATAATATCATAGGTGATCCAGTCTATCCCACCTAGGGTTGAGCGGGTGACCTTCAATGTGACAGTGCCATTTTCTGTGAATTTGCAGGCATTACTCAACAGATTATGGAGCATCTGGCGTACCCGGGTCTCGTCGGCATCTATGGTACCGGCATTAGCAGGACAATCTATAACTAGTTTATTGGATTTTTTTTCTGCTAATGGATGTATGGTTGCCTCAACTTCCTTTATCAGCTTATTTATGTCGAAGCTTTCCAGAAAGATTTCCATTTTCCCGGCTTCTATTTTAGAAAGATCGAGAATTTCATTTATCAGTCCAAGCAGATGTTTTCCGGAGGAGCGAATCTTATCCAAATCGGATTGAAACTCATCCAGGCCTTCTTCCTCTGCATCTTCAAGAAGCATTTCGCTGTACCCAATTATGGCATTCATAGGCGTGCGAAGCTCATGACTCATATTTGCCAGAAAATTACTTTTAGCGCGGCTGGCATCTTCTGCACGATCCCTTGCCCCAATCAGAGTTTGGTGGGCCGTTTTCAATTCATTTATCAGTGAAGTATTGCTAACAGCAACTGCCGCCTGTGAAGCCAGAGATTCGACCAAACTTTCATAGTCAGGAGAGAAGGCAATTACTTTCTTCTTGTCATTGACATCCCTGGCATTCAGGAGTTGCAAAACACCGATCACCACATCTTCATGATTGGTTAAAGGAACCACAAGCATTGATTTTGTCCTGTAACCAGTGTGTGCGTCGAATTTTTTTGGCCCCGTGAAATCGAACGGTTTATAGTTATAAACATCCGGGATATTAACGGAAATATTTTTTATAGCCACATAGGCGGACACGTTGGATTCCTTGATTTCCAAAGGTGGAAAAGTGATATCAACGCCGGTCACACCACCCATATTAATGTTCAGGGATTCATTTTGAACAATTTTGAAATGCAATTGATCATCCGTAAGAATGTATAGCGTTCCTCCATCTGCAAGAGTCAGGCTCCTGGCTTCGTTAACAATGGTTTCCAACAAGGCATTCAGATTTCTTTCACCGGATAACGCACGACCGATGTTGGAAAGCCTTTGAATGTGCCCCATCAAATTAAAGGATCTCTTGGTATCGAGCCCGCCTTTTTGAATGAACTCAGCCAACTCACTGCCAAAACGGTTTTTTGGTTTTGCTAAACCGTTTACCAAACTGGGATCAATGATCCAACCCTCTGTTTGAATATTGGGGTGCTGGATGTCAGGCATCCCATAGTTGGGTTTTCCCACACTGTAAGCCCACGCCACCTGAGCAGAAATCAATATGGCCGTTAAGATGGCGCCGTTAGATTGTTCAACGCATTTCAATTTCAGGGTATCATCCATGAAAAGCTTGAATTTAAAGTCTCGCTCAAATTCAGGAGTTTCTAATCCTTTTAAGATTTCCTTATGAAGATTTTCGGCATCAGCATTTTTCGCTCTTGCTCCCAAATCATGCACCGCAAAACGTTGCACCACAAGATCAGGAAAGGTTTCCAGCACAATGCGGGTGTCTTTTTTTTGATGACAGGGAATTATGGATACCCCTGATTTGAGAAGGCAATTCGTCCCTTCATAAAACTGCCGGGCCAACTGCTTTTGACTCAGCTTTAAGGGGCTTTCTGCCCCGGCCATTGTATCGGTCAGGCGCAAAGGTTCTTTGGATCCAGCAGGGAGTTTGGTCTTAAACTGTTTTATTTTATTTTCAAATCCATCCAGCTTCCAACGATTAATATCTTTTATATAACCATTCCAATTATCAGGAAGGTTCATTTTTTTCAAAAAAAGATTTGGCTGCCCCAAAGGAAAGTTCACCCCGGCAAACCAAGGACCCTTTTGTTTTAAAAAGGCATCAAATTCCTTTAAACTGCACAAAGACTCTACCTTTGACACAGACAACCCATGACTTTTCTTAAAATCACAAATCGCGATAGTGATTGGCTTTTTTTGGCTGGGCGAATGATTAAAATTTATGCCAAATATTTTCATGAATTATGCAATTTCCACTTTACTCGGTTTGCCAGATGCTGTAGCAGTCTTTCTGGCGCATGACCAACGCCTTGAATAATGTCCAAATTTGGAATATGCGTTTTTAGTAAGTCTCCATTAATGAAAATATCATTTTCTCCCACGATGGACAAAAAATTTTTAGCGTCTTCTCCTTTTGCCTGGTATGTTTCCAGAAACTCCAAGCCCCTCAGCAATATCTCTCTATCGGGTATCTCCTCAACCATTTTTTCCGGAAACGGTAAATCACTATATGAAAAAAAATTCTTTATGGCAGCAGATTGATCCGATCCCTGCTTTAAACTTCTTGACAGGTACTTCAATTGTGTTTCCGAGGTGGTCCCTCCCAAGCCATCTTTTTTCAAGAATGACAAAATAGGGGCTAGTAAAGCCTTTATACAGGTATCAGGCAATAAATGCTTATATTTCAGCAACCAGAGGCTTCCAAGTGAATATCCTATATAGAGATCGGCGGGATATTTGCATAGCAATATTTTTGCTTCCTCAGGCATTTCCGGGGTCTCTGGATAAATTATCTGGACCTGCGAACCGGGAAAAGCGCTAGCAACTACTTGAGCAAACCATTTCGGTGGAAGCGCCCACCCAGAAACAGCAGTTATGGTGTTATCCATGGTTCCAGTATTCCCTCCAATTCCTCCAGGGTTTGCCGGTTGACTCCCGTGTGCAGGGAAATCCTAAGTCGCGAAGTTTGAGGTGGAACGGTCGGTGGTCGGATTGCCCCTACCATAATTCCCTGTTGCAGAAGAGTGTTCCTCAACTCCAATGTTTTGACAGGGTCGCCAATCAATATCGGGACAATGGGCGTTCCCTTCTGCACCTTCAATTTCATGGTTTTTCTAAAATTTATGGCAATTTCCCGAAGGTATTTGCGGTCGGTTTCTGCGGATTTTAATATTCCCAGTGCGATTTCTGCAGAGCCCACTTGGGCCGGAGACAGGAATGTGGAGTAAATAAATTCTCCCGCACGGTTAACAAGATAATTAATGACGGTTGATGAATTGGAAAGAACATACGCACCCATACTAGCTAATGATTTCCCCAACGTACCTATAATAATATCTACCTGATCTTGCACCTGCATTTCTTCAGCAAGCCCTGCACCCGTAGCACCAAAAACACCGGTCCCGTGAGCTTCGTCCAAGATTAGTATGAAAGAATATTGCTTTTTCAATTCAACCAGCTTTTTCAAATCCGGATAATCCCCATCCATGCTGAAAACACTTTCCGTAACCACAAAAATAGTTTCATATTCATCACAATGAGCATCCAGTAATTCCTGAAGATGATCCAAATCGAGATGATGGTAGCGCTTGAATCGCGCCGAACCTTGTGTGAGGGCCTGGGCCATAGAATGATGGATCAGCTTGTCTGCAAGAATAAGATCATTCTTGCAAGGTAAATGCTTGAGAACTGCCTGATTTGCCAGAAAGCCGGCATTGAAAAGCATTCCAAAAGATTTATGTTTCCATTTTTTAAGTTGATCGAGCAAACTTTGATGGCAGGGAAGAAAGCCTGAGAGGAGGGGAGAGGCGCCGCTCCCCGTTCCATATTTTTCACAGGCCTCTTTAGCACCTGTTATAACTCGTGGATCATGCCGTAATTGGAAATAATCATTGGAGCACAAATTAATCCTGCACTCAGGGTAAAGCCGAACCTCCCGAAATAGATGTTTATTCCGGCTGGAATTCAGTTCATCTTCAAGGCGATTAAAAAAGTGTTCACTCAAGGAATTTCATGCCTGTTGAAAGGATCATCATTGCCAAAATTATGGTATAAATTGGGCCACAAGTCAAAACCCCTTACAAGAACCTACCAAACCGAGATGACTTTTTGCTGACAAACAGAGCTGTTGCTCATTGGCCCCACGCCGAGTGGATTTATGGAAGAGATTGAGGATTCAGGAAAAGTCTGGTGCAGGGGGCTCACCCGTCCTGCCCATGCCGTGCGAACAGGAAATAAAATATTCGCCACGGGAAAAGGCGAAGATCAAGCCATTGAGTGTTGGGTAGATGAAAATATTCTGTGTGTTGATTTAAATGAACCTGTTCGGCAAATCCGAATGGCCCGGAAGTTTCCTCTGGACATTGAGCCTACTCTCGCGGGAACTCTATTCAATGGCTTCACTCACACCAAACACGCGGATGTCCTCATTGTCAGATCGGACCATGACAGGATCGAAGAAAAAATAATTTCCGGGGAAGCTTACAGCCAATGCGAAAATATGGATTCCAAGGCATTCTGGAACACCGTCTGGGATCAATAGAAACCCCGCAAGTTTTAAATTTTACTTGATATTCCGCACCAGCCTTGCCGACTGATGTTCCCTGGTACTGCGGGCAACGAATTCCACTTCACCATTTCTCAGGTTGATCCGGGCGATTTCCTGATTATCATTGGTATCTTTGGTCCACATGAAATTGGCACATTTGGTGACAAATAATGGGTCGATATGGACAGTTTCGTCCTCCCAGTCATTTTGGGTAAAGGCCTCATCATAAAAATTTGCGGCCTCTTCCTTTGTGGGAAGCCTCCAATCGCTGAATCCTCCAGCATAAACCTGTTTCATCAACCGGACATATGCCAACGCTTCTTCAAAATTTCTCCACTGACCTAAATCTCCCCACGAGTCTTTGGGTAGCCAATGCGAATTATATTTAGTATCGGTAATTATCCCTGAAGGATTGTCATGAAATCGACTTTTTTCACTCATAGCAGTATCCGTTTGTTCAGTCATAGCCTTATCCGAAAGAAAAGAAATGAAAAGCTATCACGTTTAACGGGCTTCTTCAACGCATTTTAAAAATTCATCCCGCAAAAGGCCGGTCAGGATTCCCGGTTTTTTGTTGCCAACAAATGTATCGTCCACCCGAATGACAGGAACGATATCAATACCGGAGTTCGTGATGAACACCTCATCAGCAGTCAGAACATCTTCTGCAAGCAATAAACCTTCCTCAATCGGAATTTTAAGCTCCCTAGCGATTTCCAGGACCACTCGGCGGGTGATTCCTTCCAACACGCTATTATTGAGGGCCGGGGTTTTAAGCACTCCCTCTTTCACAATGAACAGATTGCTGGTGGCACCCTCTGTCACACCCAGAACAGGATCGACAATAACCCCTTCCATACTACCTTGCCGCTGAGAAATTTCCCGAACCAGAATATTGGAAAGAAAATTGCAAGTCTTCAGGCTTTTTTTCACACCTGGCAAGACTGGTGCAGGCATGGTCAGCAGGGTGATCTGAACCCCTTTGCGATAAATGGTTTTCGGCAAAGGTTGGTGAGGTTTGACATGAACGACCAAAGTGGGCGGGGATTCCGGGTCCATCTGAAAACTGGGCTCGTTGATACCACGCGTGACGGTCAAACGAATGATGGCATTCTTATACTTGTTCCGGTCTAGAGTTTCCTGCACCACAGTCTTGAGTTCCTGCCGGGTCATGGGTAAATCAATAAAAATTTGCGGTAGCGATAGAAATAGCCTTTCCAAATGGCGGTCAGGCCTGAAGATTTTTCCCTTGCAGGCACGCATGGTTTCAAACAGGCCATCTCCGTAGCAGAAGCCCCGGTCCAAAATGGAAACTTTTGCCTTTGCAAGAGGCATGAATAATCCATTTATATAAACAGTAGAATTTTGCATCAGCCTCCACGGGCTAGCAGGTTGCTAGTGGTGTGACAAGGCTTGTATCATTGCCGCGGCCTTGTCCAGAGTTTCCTGATACTCTTTTTGCGGATTGGAATCAGCCACAATACCAGCTCCCACATGGAAACTGGCTATCTCATCACAGATCACGATAGAACGAATGATGATGTTTAAATCCATATAAGGAGCGAAACCGATATATCCAAAGGAACCGGAATAGGGGCCCCTCATAACCGGCTCCAGCTCAGAAATAATCTCCATGCAACGAATCTTGGGACAGCCTGTGATGGTCCCTCCGGGGAAGACAGACTTCAAAATATCATAAACACCGATCCCCGGCTTAAGCTTGCCCTCTATATTAGAGACGATATGGCTCACATGCGAATATTTTTCCAGAAACATGAAATCAGTCACGCAAACCGATCCGGCCTGGCAGATACGTCCTAAATCGTTACGCTCCAAATCAACCAACATCAAATGTTCGGCACGTTCCTTCGGGTTCAACAATAATTCCGCCGACAGAGCCTGGTCTTCTTCATCTTTCAGCCCGCGAGGCCGGGTGCCGGCTATGGGTCTTGTTTCAATCTGCTGTTCATGAACTTTCACCAAACGCTCGGGAGAGGAACTGACCAGTGAAAAGTTTTGAAAATTTAGATACCCGGAAAAGGGAGAAGGGTTGACCTGCCTAAGCTGGCCATAAAGCTCGAAAGGATTGCCTTTAAAAGGTGCTGCGAATTTTTGTGCAAGATTAGCCTGATAAATATCTCCCTCGCGGATATAGTTTTTAGCCTTTTCTACCCGCTCGGTATAATCCGCCTCACTTAAATTGGATCTCAGGCCATTAGAGGGCCGGGAAGGTAATGGTGAGTTAGAACTTTCTGACGCTGGTCTTTCACCGATGTCATCTAAAGCTCGATAAATATCTTTCCAGATGCTTTCAATTTCTCGACTGAGTTCGTCATAATCACCGGCAAGTGGAGAAAGAATGAATTTTAACTCTTCAGCAACATGGTCATATAAAAATAACCGTTCCACTTCCATGAACAAAAAGTCAGGCAAATCACTTTCGGGCGATTTTCTGACGGGTAAAGTTTCAAACCATGCACCCGCTTCGTAACCGAGGAACCCCACCCAACCTCCCCAGAAATGGGGCAGGTGATCAACAGGAGGCACGTTTTGCTCGAAGTTCAACAAGTCAAGGGCGGGACCCGGCTGATCCCATTCTGAAAGTAGCGTACTGCCCTGAAATAATTTTGCCCGCTGCCCAGTGATCTCTAATATTTTTGTACAGCCGCCTCCCATTAAAGAGTATCGGGCTGTCTCTACCGGTCCATTTGCGCTTTCAAACAGGAAAGAATTTTTAGTTTGAGGAAAAAGTTCCTGAAATAAACGGGAAAGATCCAGCCCGGGGATTTTTTCCTGCCCGCAGACGGGAACACGCGATGAAGCTTCCGCCAGTCGCATAAATGTGTTTTTATCGGGCAGAATATCCATATTTATAATTTAGGTTGACGGGGATCTTTTAAAGCCACCTCTACTCATAGCGAAGTGCCTCAATCGGGTTCAGATTTGCCGCTTTATTGGCGGGATAGAAACCGAAAAAAACACCAATCGCTACAGAAAAGCCGAAGGCCAGAAGAATGGACTGGGTAGAGACAACAGTTTCCCAGTCTCCCAAATCTGAAACAATGCGAGAGATACCTATCCCCAACAAGATGCCTATCCCACCGCCCAGAAAACTGATTAAAACGGATTCTATCAGGAATTGTTGCAGGATCTCCTTTTTCTTGGCTCCTATAGCTTTTCTGATGCCTATTTCCCGGGTACGTTCGGTGACAGAGACCAACATGATATTCATAATACCAATGCCCCCAACCATCAGAGAAATAGCGGCAATGCCCCCCAGCAGGTAGGTGAATGTCTTGGCCGCGTCTCCCCAACTGTTCAGCCACTGGGAAGAATTCTGCACATAAAAGTCGTCTTCCTTGCCTTCAGCAATATTATGCTTCTGCCGGAGAATACGGGAGATATCCTCTTTAATAATTTCCAGATCATCAATTTGGTCTGCCTGTACATCAATGGATTGGACATGATCCATGCCGAACACCCGTTTCTGCGCCGTGGTGACCGGAATGAAAATCTGGTCGTCAGGATCAAACCAGCTCAACGCACCCTTTGGCACCGTGGTGCCGATGACTAAAAAATTCTTCCCATCCACCTTGATAGTTTTGCCCAGCGGATTCCGCCCTTCAAAAAGATTCTTCAATACTGTAGAACCCAAGACACAAATTCTTTTCGCAGACCTTATTTCCTCCTTGTTGAAATAACGCCCACGATCCATTTCAAAATTGGCTAAACGCGCGTAACTGGCTCCCGTTCCCCTAACCGTCGTGTTGGTATTCTTATTTTCAAATTTAAGCTGGGCGGATCGGTAAACCTGTGCTGCGACACCAGTGATGAGTGAAATATTTTCTTCGATAAAGTCCGCATCATCCAGAGTGAGGGTGTCGACCTTTCCTGTTGTCACATGTCGGGACTTCTGTTGCCCCGGTTTGACGGTGATGATGTTGGTGCCGAATTTGGAAATTGTGCTCAGCGTCTGGCGTCTGGCTCCCTCACCGATAGAGATCATCGAAATCACCGATGCCACACCAATAATAATTCCAAGAGCTGTTAAAAACGTCCTGAGTTTGTGAGTCACCAAACTTCTAAGAGCCATCTTGAACAAATCCCATATCAGCATGATCCTGCTCCATTAGACGTATCGGCTATGATTTTGCCATCCTTCATCTGCATGATTCTCCTTGCCTGTTGTGCAACTTCCTGTTCATGCGTCACCAGAATCAAGGTAACCGCTTCCTCATTCAATTCCTGGAAGAGATCCATGATCTCTTTACCCGTGGCGGAATCAAGATTTCCCGTAGGCTCATCGGCCAGAATGATAGCAGGGCTATTCACCAGGGCTCTGGCAATAGCGACGCGCTGGCGCTCCCCTCCGGACAACTCGGTGGGCTTATGTTTGGCCCGGTGAGCCAGGCCAACACGTTCAAGCGCCTGTAATGCGATTTCAGTCGATTTAGGAACCCGGCCATAGAGCAGAGGCAGTTCGGTATTTTCCAATGCGGTGGCACGCGGAAGAAGGTTGAAACTTTGAAAAACAAAACCGATCCTGCGGTTACGGACTTCTGCCAACTGATTGGGTTTCAGGTCCTGAATATCAAGACCCTCCAGTCTATAAGTACCGGAAGAGGGCAGATCCAGGCAACCTATGAGATTCATAAGAGTGGATTTACCACTGCCCGAAGGCCCCATGATAGCGACGAACTCACCTTTTTCGATCTTGAAATCAACCCCGGCCAGAGCCGCTACCTGCTGCCCTCCCATTTGGTAGATTTTAGAGAGATTTTCGACTTCAATCAAAGCAACCTCACTTCGAACGAATCATCCAGAGAATTTTTTTGAGAGAAGAACTTTTCTTTTTCCTGGATTCCTCGAGAACTTTTTCCCAGTCACCCAGTATGACCTCATCAGTGGGATTCAATCCACTAACGATCTGAACATGAATCGGATTCATGATGCCCGTCTGCACGCGGATTTTTTCCGGCTGATCATGTTTCAGGACTACGGCGAATTCCCCTTCGTCATCTTTGCGAATTCCGGCGCGGGTGGCATACACCGTGTCCTTCACTTCACGGGTAACAATATCTATATTTGCCGACATCATGGGTTTGAGCAGGGTTTTTCCCGAACCCGCGACTTCAATTTTGGCTTTAAAAATCGTGATGCTGTTTTCGATGAGTCCTTGTGGAGCTATGCGGGTGACCTTGCCCTTGAATACTTCATCGGGGAAAGCATCCGCCGTGATCCGCACGTCATGACCTATTTTAACAGAGCCTATATCCGTTTCATCAATATCTGCGAGGATGAACAAGCGCGACATATCGGCGATGGTTGCGATTGCCGTCCCGCCACTCACATTCGAAATGCCCGAAGCGATGATCTGTCCTTCCTCAACAAGTTTTTCAATGATCACTCCGTTAATGGGAGCGAAGATTTCTGTTTCCTCCAGCCTTTCTTCTGTCTCCTCCACAGCAATATCAGAGCGCCGGACTTCAGACTGAGCCAACTCGATCTCATTTTCCTTCATCGTGATATCGTGAATGGAATCCTCGGCTGTTTGATGCCGGGTTCTTGCCTGAACGAGAGCTTCCTGGTTCACTTTAAAAAGGGTTGTGGCCGCATCCAAAGATTCCTGTGAGACAAACTTTTTCTCAAACAATTCTTTTTGGCGCTTCAGCTTGTCTTCCGACTCTTTGAGGTTGGCTAGAGCGGTTTCGATTTCTGACTGGGAGGATTTTATATCGGTATCGTATTTGGTTTTTTGCAACAGCAGGCCTGTTTCCGCTTTTTTATATTTTGCGGATGAGCTCGACAACTCCGTGCGGGCTTTGGCGACATTGCGCTGTTCATCAGATTTATCCAGCTGCAAAAGCAGCATTCCCTTTTTGACACGATCGCCTTCTTCAAAAGGAAAGGATAAGACCTCACCGCTGGCCTTTGATTTAACCTCGACCTTGAAATTAGGCTCAACAATGCCAGTGGCTGAAATTTTCACAATCAGGTCGCCTTGCAGAACCGCTGAGGTTTTGAAAACAGGTTTTGGAGTGTCCTCCGAACCATTGGAGTCATAGGGGGATAAATATAAGCCGGTCAGGAGAAGAGCCGCCCCGACAAAAACCAGGGCTTTTTTCATGAGTCTTCTTTAGACAACAGTTTTATGTCATGCGCCTCCAGAGTCCGGGCGATGACCTGATTCAACCGGCTGCGGGATTTGTTGTAATCAATGATAGCTTTAATCGCGTTACTCTGTTCTTCAGCGAGATCTTCTTGGAATTCCAACACATTAAAACTGGTGGACAGTCCAACCTCAAATTTTTTCTCCTCGGCATTCAATTTTTCTTCAGCAAGTTTTTGCGCGACCCGAGTGGCCTGAACTCTTTTGATGTCGGTTTCAATCTGACGATGAGCTTCGCGGACTTCCACCACAATATTTTTTTCCAGATCCTTAATGTCCAACAATAATTGCGCCACTTCCAACCTCTTGGCAGCTAACCGACTTTTTGCTGCACGGTTGCCAAGGGGATAACTCAAGTTGATGCCAAACTGCCATAAACGAAAGTCCGTTGAAAACGCTTCCGACAAAGCCTTGTCATAAGCACCCTCAACTTTACTGGCTCCTGATCCGGAATCGCCGCTCAATCCGTTCAGCCCCAGACTCGTAACCAGATCCAGAGTAGGGAGCATTTGATTTTCGTTATATTTGGTTTCAATATTCCTATTACCTAGTTCCATCTTTTTGGCTAGCAGGTCAGGACGCTGGGTGAGGGCGATCTTTAAAGCTTCATCTAAGGGGTCTTCTTTGCCCGGATCAAAGACAGGGCTGTCTGCGGGAATTATTTTTTTTAAACCATCTTCTGAATCAAAGGGCAAGTTGAGGATGCTTTTAAGATTGTCCTCATTGTCTTCGATCAGGTTTTTCGCGTTCAGAAGTTGCTCGTCTCTAGAGGCCACTTCCGATTTGGCCTGTAGAATTTCCAACTCCGCAAGAGTTCCCACATCGACCTGCGCTTTGACCTGCCTTTCCAGATCCCGGGCTCTTTGCAGGGAGGTTTCCTTGACCTTCAGGTCTTCGATGCTGAAAACCAGATCCCAATAGATATTTTCGGCCTCGGTGAGGGTATTAATCACTTTTTCGGTGAATTGATGATCGGAAATCTTTTGATCGTTTGCGGCAATATAGATTTCTCGTTTATTGAGATCGATTCCAAAATCCTTGAGCAAAGGCTGGGTCACTGTCAGAGCCAAATCTGATGAATAGACCGGGTTGAGCGAGGAAAACGTCGAATTGTTCTCATTCCTGTTGCTGTCCATAGACAATTCGTAATCTGCGCCAGTGATGAATTTCTGGGAAACAGAAAAATCCCAATTGTAATCCTGATCACGGGTTTTCGCATTGGCAAGAGTTGAAGCCCTTTGACGGGTTCCTTCACCGACCGTGAATTCGAAATCAACAGTAGGATCAAAGTCCGCTTCCTTTTCAAAAATAAATTGCTGGCTGATCTTTGAGTTATAACTTTGCACAGAAATGCTGATGTTATTTTTTAAAACTCTCTCAACCGTTTCCTGCAATGTCAGAGGCAAAGGCTCGCTGGCCTCGACAACGGAAAAGGGAATGAACAAGAGAGCGAACAAATAAAAGGGGATCTGGAGAAACAAAATATTCTTCATGAAGTGCCGGACTCTAAAGGATGAAAGGGTAAAACCATTATATTTAAAGGGCTCGCCAAAAGAAACGCCTAATCAATGCCAATTCCAGACTTTTCTTGCAGGTCAAAATACCAGATAGTCTCATAAGTTAACGTATTATCAATATTTTATCGGATTTTTTGTGAATTGGCTTGATAATTTTCTTCCTGCCAAAAAATGATGACTACTTGCAATCACAGCGAATTATTTCAAAAAAAATCAGATAATGTTTTAAATTGACTAAATACTCCTAATTTGATAATTAACTGATTTTTTTGTGTCTATAAATTTATGGCTATTGCGATTTTGCAGACAGGAAAACTGGACGAGTTTACATTAACTGTGGTATATTTTTGCTAATTGGTTTATAGTGTGCCGTTCTGGTCGAGTAGATCAGATGAAACCCATATATCAAAATCACTTTCAGGTAGTAAAACATGACAAGAATTACAGCGGCTGATATTTTAAAAGTGGTTCCAATCACGCGTAAAACTCTGTGGTTATGGCAGAAAAAATATCGTTTTTTCCCTGACCCTGTGAAAGAAGGGCATCCGGGCGGCAAAGGTATTGTCGGTTATTACCCCGAGTGGGTCGAGGAACGCTGTAAACAGGTTTATGCCCTGCAAAAAAAGGGCTATACCATTTCCATGATCAAGGAAATTCTTGATAAGGAAGAGAAAGAAAAATCCAGCCGAAAAGTTCTTGTGGTAGACGATGAAAGAAAGTTTTGTGACCTGCTCAAAAAGATATTCCAGAAGAACGACTTTATCGTTGAAACCGCCTATGACGGATGGGAAGCCGGCAAAAAAGCCGCTCAGTTTCAGCCGACGATCATGATTCTGGATATCACACTTCCTGGCATCAATGGCTTGGAAGTCTGCAAAGATCTCCGCACCGACGAGACAACCAAAAACATTAAGATCATCGCGATTTCTGGAGACTTGAGATACACTGAGACAGAAGTTCTTGGAGCCGGGGCCAATTCATTTTTTGCCAAACCGGTTAATTTTGAAAACCTCCTGTCGCTTTGCAGTGAGTTCCTTGAGGAACCCAAACTCCTGAAATAGGTCCACTCTTATAGGGCCACCCCATGTGGCCCATATTAAAAACACCTCCGCTCTAAAAATTATCCTTTTCAATTCGCAAAACTAAAAGGGTTATGATATAAGCAGGAGCATAATTTTGTGCCCTGATAAATATTTTTATGAATGAAAGTCCATTGACCATCCCCGACATCACCCAACTCAAAAAAACAGCGCTGGAATTAAGAAGACTTGCCCTGAAAATCATTTTTCAGGCAGGGTCTGGGCACCCCGGAGGCAGTTTCTCCGCCGCAGATTTAATGGCTGCGCTGTTCTTTGGTGGAATCTTGGATCACGATCCAAGCAATCCTGACGATCCCAAAAGAGACCGGTTTCTGCTCAGCAAAGGGCATGCAACAGGAATCTATTATTCGGTGCTTGCCAAAGCCGGGTATTTTCCAGAATCCGATCTTGAGGGCTATCGCAAAATTAATAGTGCACGTTTTCTATCCGGACATCCACACCCCAAAACTCCAGGAATCGAAATTGCCTCAGGCAGTTTGGGGCAGGGATTAAGCGTCGGTCACGGAATAGCGCTGGGAACAAGGCTCGATGGCTATGACTCCAAGGTTTATGTCATTCTGGGAGATGGAGAACTGCACGAAGGACAAATCTGGGAAGCCGCCATGTCCGCCGATAAATTTAAATCCAACAACCTGATCGCTATCGTCGATTACAACAAGGTTGCGCAAGACAATATCACCAGAGACCTGAAAGACCTGGAACCTCTCGAAGATAAATGGAACGCTTTCAACTGGGACGTTCATAGAATTGACGGACATAATATGAAAGCCATCATGGATGTGCTCCAGCTTCCGCTTCATCCCGAAAAACCCCGCGTCATCATCGCCGACACGATCAAGGGTAAGGGCGTTAGTTTTATGGAAGGCAAAACGGCCTGGCACGGTGTGGCTCCATCACAAGAAGATTACGACAAAGCCTTAAAGGAACTGGTATGAAAGACGGACCTACACGTGATGCTTATGGACAAGCCCTGATAGATATAGGGGCTAATGACCCGCGCATTGTGGTTCTCGATGCAGGTGTGAGTGACAGCTCACGCTCGAAAAAGTTTGGCGACAAATTTCCTGACCGTTTTTTCAATATGGGTATTGCCGAAGCAGATATGGTCTGCACCGCTGCAGGTCTGGCCACCACCGGAAAAGTTGCCTTCGCCACCGGGTTCGCCTGTTTTCTCCTGGGTCGGACGATGGATCAAATCCTCGTCAGCGTTGCTTATTCCAATACCAATGTAAAGCTAGTGGGAACACATACCGGACTGGCAGTCGGTGAAGATGGTCCCACCGCGCAAATGATTGTCGATATCGCCTATATGCGGGCCATGCCCAACATGATCGTCGTGCAACCGGCAGACTGGGAAGAAACCGTTCAAGCCACGCGAGCCCTGGCTGAATATAAAGGCCCGGCTTATTTCCGCCTCGGACGACCAAAAGTAAAAGGTATTTTTGACAGTTCCTATAAGTTCAATATCGGTAAGGGCAGGGTGGTAAAAAAAGGCTCTGATCTGGTTATTTTCGCCACCGGCATCATGGTGCAGGAAAGCCTGACAGCCATGGAAATGCTGGAAAAGGACGGGATTAATCCCACGCTGGTGAATATCTCAACACTTAAACCTATCGACCGCGACCTCATCATCGAAATGGCATCCAGCCATAAAGCCGTCATTACCGCTGAGGACCATAATTATATCGGCGGATTGGGCGACGCCGTCGGCGAAGTTCTGCTCGACGCACAAATTTCCAAACCGTTCAAACGTATCGCCGTGAAAGACCATTTTGCCGAAACGGGAACGGGCCCAGAACTCTTCGAAAAATACGGCCTGTCCGCCAACCACATCGCCCACGCGGTGCGTGATTCCCTCCGCTAGGCGCGCGGGCCAACGTAAAACCCATTGTCATCCTGAGCCACTAGTGGAATTTATCACCCTGAGGCTCTCGAAGGGTCGAAGGGTGATAAACCCACCAAATTAAGCCGGGAAGCCCTTTAGATCCTGCGATTTAGACCCAACATCTCCTAGTTGACATAATATATGTTATAGGAACCTATGATAATCCATCCTCAAAACCGCAAAACCGTTCATAGACTTGATATCAGGGCCTTTTGAATCTCGACAATTGAATACACCGGCTGAGTCTCAAACCGGATCAAGGGTAACCCGGCCGCAGAAAAAATCTCATCCAAAAAGAAACTCTCTTTAGCAAACCGCTCATGCAGTTCGTCATCCAACTCAATAGCACAAGCCACGCTGTCATCTCCCTTACGAACAACAACAAAATCGACCTGCATGGATTTAATTCGATTGAAGGCCGCGAAATGTTTCTGGAAATCGACATCCAGCAAATCAGCGACCCGGCATTTGGAGAAAACTATAAATTCCGGCCCAACCGCTTCCATCAGCGCATCATAAAACTTACGCTCCGCCTCACTGAAAAACTGAGCCTTTTTAGAATACGGGAAAAAGGACGATTTATTGTATCTACGCTCAACCCAGGCAAGGATTTTTGTGACAAACCAAAAAAAAATTCCAATGATCGCCAAAGCCGCGAGTGGTTTGACCAATACTTTTTCGAGTGAGGATTCCATATTTGGTGTCGTATCGACAGCAGAAAAGGTTAAAGAAACCAGAAAATATTGATCCAGAGTTTACCCTATCCCTTTAATTGTAAAAAGGAAAACTCTTGACTATTCGGCCCCAGGCTCCGATAGTACATTTGTCGTTCCGATGCATTCTAAATGCAAACCATCCCAGCCCCTTTGTAAACGAGAGGCCCATTAAACTCCCCATCACCTATGTGCGGTATCGCTGGCTTCATCAATTTTGACCCTTCCGCTCAACCCGAGAACCCGGGCAAAGTTTTGCGTAGTATGCTCGACGCTTTGCGCCACCGCGGGCCAGATGACCGGGGTGAACAACGGATTGAATCGGCTAACGGCCCTACCCTTCATTTAGGCCACCAGCGATTTTCCATCATCGATCTCACTCAAGCCGGGCATCAGCCCATGGCCAACGACAACAAATCGGTTTGGGTCTCCACCAACAGCGAAATCTACAACTATAAAGAACTGAGAAACGAACTCGGCGACAAATTCCGTTTTCAATCGCAATCGGACACCGAAGTTTTATTAAGAGCTTACGAGCATTGGGGCGTCGGTTGTCTCGACCGGCTCATTGGCATGTTCTCCTTCGCCATCTGGGACAGTCAGAAGGAGGCGTTATTTGTCGCCCGCGACCGCTTGGGAGTCAAACCGCTCTACTACCATATTAAAGGCCAGCAGTTTGCCTTTGCCTCGGAATTGCGTTCTCTATTGGCATCGGGGCTCACAGAGAAATCGATCAATCCGACCGGACTTTACCACTACCTTTCGTTCGGGCACGCGAAAGCACCTATCGTCAACTCGGTGCGCGAGTTAAAACCCGGACATTATTTGTGGGTCGACAAAAACGGCAACTGGGAAGAAAAAGAATACTGGAATCCGTTTAGCAGTAACGACACCCCGGCAACAGGCGCAGAAATTCAGCAGCAAGTCCGAAGCAATATTGAAGAAGCGGTACGCTGTCGCCGTGTCAGTGATGTTCCGTTAGGAGCGTTCTTAAGCGGCGGCATTGATTCCAGCGTCGTCGTCGGAACCCTCGCCAGCATTTCTGATGACCCGGTCACCACTTTGAACATTGGTTTTAAAGAAAAAGCATTCGATGAGTCGGAATACTCCAAAGAAATCGCCACCCGCTTCAAAACAAAGCATCATGTATTGCGTCTGGATGAAGAACAGCTTTTAGAAGCCCTGCCCGCTTCCCTTTCAGCCATGGATCAACCCACCATCGACGGCATCAACACTTATCTGATATCGCGTTCGGCGCATGAAGTCGGATTAAAAGTTGCGTTGAGCGGATTAGGCGGCGACGAATTGTTCGGCGGCTACCCCTCTTTCCAGTTGGTCCCCAAACTGCGAAAAAAATGGCTGCAGGCCATACCCAAAACATTTATGAAGTGGGGCAAAGGATTCTTCCCTGCAGATCAGGCGACAAAGCTGGAGCACTGGATGCAGGGCAAGTGGAGTGGAGCCCATGAATATTTTCTCATTCGCTCCCTATTCTGCCAGGACCCTGTCACCGATTTATTTGCTGACAAAAAACAGGCGCAGACCGAAATCGCAAAAGACTTTCAGCTCACCCAAAACCTGGTCGACAAATTCCCGGCGGATGATGTGTTCAACCAGGTTTCTTATCTGGAAACATTTCATTATCTGCAAAATATGCTTTTGCGCGATGTTGACATGATGAGCATGGCGCATCCGTTAGAAGTCCGCGTGCCCTTCATGGACCATCGACTGGTTGAGATGATGTTCCGGCTACCGGGTGGGGAGAAATCCGGTGGGTGCGCCAAGTCTCTGCTGGTGAGTTCTATGCAAACCCTATTGCCAAAAAGTGTCGTGCGTCGAAAGAAGATGGGTTTTACTTTTCCCTTCGAGATATGGATGCGGGGAGCCTTGCGCCCGGAGATCGAGTCCGTGTTATTATCTCCACTGCAGCAACTTGATGGTCTTTTATCGCAACCGGCGGTGGAGAAAGTCTGGACCGATTTTCTTGCTGGCCGGGTTTCGTGGTCGCGTTCCTGGGCGCTGTATGTTTTGAAATCCTGGATCAATAAAAACCTCCGCTAGGCGCGGGGCCAGCGGGCAAGAGCCCACACTGCTAGTGTATGGAAATTCCTTTTTATCAGGTCGATGTTTTCACCGACCATATTTTTGGTGGCAATCCTTTAGCCGTTTTCACCAGCGGTTCGGACTTTAAGGAAGAGGATTTGCAGAAGGTGGCGCGGGAGATGAATTTGTCCGAGACCACTTTTGTTTATCCTGCGTCCACAGATGAAGCCGACTTCGACGTGCGCATCTTCACCCCTACCCGTGAAATTCCTTTCGCCGGTCACCCTACCCTCGGCACCGCATACGTTCTAAGGAAATATGGTGGAGTGACTGAGAATCCGCTTCGATTAAATTTCAAAGCCGGGATAATTTCTGTGTGGGAGGAGAAAGGCAAGAGTTTCATGCAACACCCACCTGCCGAGATACTGCATGAACTGCACCGGTCAGAAAGAATCGCCCATGCGTTGGGGCTCACTCTCAACGATCTGGACGAAAAATTGCCCGTGCAAGTCGTCTCGACGGGCTTTCCGGCCCTGATTGTACCAATAATTTCTATTAATAAAATCAATAAGATATCTATTCACCCCTCGATTTTAAATGAAGTATTGGAGCCGCTGGGAATCCATTTGATTTATCCCTTCTGCCGTGAAACCATTGGCTGGGGAAACACGGTTCACGCCCGCGCCTTTGCTCCAGGGCTGGGCATCCCCGAGGACCCCGCGACGGGAAGTGTAGCAGGAGCCATGGGCGCTTATTGGGCTAGTCTGAGTAGTGATGACGAGATCAGCATGGTCATAGAGCAGGGGTACGAGATGCAACGCCCTTCATTGATCTATGTGGAGGTGTCGAAACAGGAAATTCAAAAAATTCGTGTGGGGGGACAGTGCCAGTCGGTCTTTAACGGCTGCATGGAGCTTTGAGCGGATTATTAGGCGAGCTTTTTTTCTTGAGTTTCGGGAGCCGCTAAACAATTTGCACAAACATGTCCCTTTTCCCGACCGCACATCAGACAGGTCTCAATTTCCTCTGATCCTCTGAATGCGCCACTGCAATGGAAGCAACGGCTCTCAGCAGCCACTTTTTTCTTCATTCGGCGTTTCACCCGCCTTTTACTGACTAAAAGTTGACTGTAGGAAATGTTCATCGGGTTTAACCTCGTAGATATAGATAGTACAAACCATTTGCTCACGTAATTAGATGAGGGTTCTACCAAATGGTTTCAAAAAAAACTAGCGCCTCCTCCTACGCGGAGGGCGAGTTTGTTTATGACGGTCAATATTTTTTGGCTTTGGCTCGATGTCTCCCCCCCTTTTTAGACCAGAACAGACTAGATTTTTGCCAGAACTCCTTTATTCACCACGTCTCTACGTTCTTTGCCGAACAGGATTTCAACGAGTTTGAGAGAAAACTCCATGGCCGTTCCAGGGGATTTGCTGGTGACGATATGGCCATCCACAACCACTCTGTCTTCCTTATAAGAGATGCCTTGCAGGTCGTTTTGAACAGAAGGATGGCTGGTGATGCAGCGATTCTCCAGAATTCCCGCATTCTTCAGCACTAATGGCGCAGCGCAGATTGCGGCGATATTTTTATTGAGTCCGTCCATCTTTTTCAGCAACTGGGCGACTCGGGAATCCTTTATGAGATTATCGGTTCCGGGCTGACCTCCCGGCAGAACATGAATGCCCCTTGAACCTTCAAGAGGACCTTGCTCGGTTCCTGCAAGGGTTACCTGAGCCCCTGCCCGCCTCAGGATATCCACAACAGTGATCGTTTCAATCTCCTCAAAGCCGGGTGCCAGGAGAACCAAAACTATCTTCATAACAAAACTCCCTAAAACATTATTGATCCGTTACAGGGATTCTATAATAATTCGCCCGCTTATTGGCGCAAGTCTTTCTTGTACCCGGTAGCCACTGGTGCTAAACTTTACCTTCTATCTCATATATAAATCAATATGTTGGACATGGCGACTACTCAAGTTAAACTCAGTGTTCCGGCTGACAGAATAAATCCAATTCAGGATATGTTCAACGCCGTTGCGCCGCGATACGATTTTCTCAACGGACTGTTGAGCGCAGGTTGCGACAGGTACTGGCGAAAGACAGCAGTCGACGAGCTGGTACCTGTAGCGAACCGGCTTTTCCTCGATGTCGCAACGGGGACTGCTGACATTGCGCTGGAAATTGCTCTGCGCGACAAGTGTCAGGTTATCGGTGTCGATTTCAGCGCCGCCATGCTTGCGCTGGGAAAAAACAAGGTGTCCTCCAGAAACATGCAATCGGCTGTCCAATTATTTCCGGGCGCGGCTGAAAACCTGCCCCTGAAAAGCAATCGCTTCGATGGCGCTATTTCCGCTTTTGGAGCCAGAAATTTCGCCAATATAAACCATGCGATTCGTGAAATTCACCGGGTTTTGAAACCAGACGGTAAAATCGTGATTCTGGAATTCTCTTTTCCACGGAACGGATTTTTGCAATGGCTTTATCGTTTATACTTTGAGAAAATTTTACCTGTTATGGGACGCTGGGTTTCCGGCCACAAGAACGCATATTCTTATTTGCCCGATTCTGTCGGAGCTTTTCCAAAAGGTGAAGCCTTTGCTTCCATACTGAAAGAAGCCGGTTTCGGCTCGGTCAGTTTCAAGGAATTGACTTTCGGAATCACAACCATTTATACCGGATCCAAAAATGCCTGACCCAAAATCTGCTCATCATTTACGCAATCTTGCATGGGGTTGTTTGATTCTTGCCTTTGTGTTCATAAACACAAAATTTTTTCTCGACAGTTATACTCCCGCCAGCCCGAAGAAGGCCAGTCCCGGTAGTCTGGAAGATAGTCAGGAGTATAAAAATCTGGTGGATTTGCAAAATGCGTTCATACGCAACGCCAAAAAAATTAAACCCTCTGTAGTCAGCGTGAATAAGGTCAAGGAGTTGGTGGAAAAATCATCATGGTATAATCCGCACGGCTCAGCGCCCTGGTATGCCCCGGTCAGAAACTGGTTCGCTCAAAACCTGAAGAGCCGAAAATATAGCGTTGAAAGTGTAGGGTCAGGCATTATTCTGGATTCCAACGGCTATATTTTGACCAATTATCATGTCGTTGAAAAACTCGACAGGATACTGATCAAATTATCGGATGGGAAAGAATATTTCGCCAAGGTCCTCGGCCATGACACCTACACCGATCTTGCGGTCTTGAAAATTTCTACTCTGCGTAGTCTCCCTGAACCGGAATTTGGTGAGTCCAAGGGCCTGAACGTCGGCGAGTGGGTGATGGCTATTGGAAATCCCTATGGGCTTGAGGGCACGGTGACCGTAGGCGTGATCAGTGGAACAGGGCGTACAGACCTGGGCATCAGTCACTTTGAAAACTTTATCCAGACAGATGCTTCGATCAACCCGGGCAACAGCGGCGGTCCGTTGATCAATCTCGATGGACAAATTGTCGGCATCAATACGGCCGTGGCGGCGATCGGCTCTGGAGTAAGTTTTGCTATCCCTGTGGAGATGGCTCTGAAAGTGGGAGACCAACTGATCCAAAATGGATCCGTCGAGAGAGGCTGGTTAGGCGTTGGAATTCAGGACTTGACCCCGGAACTGGCAGATACTTTCCGCTTGAATATTCATGGTGTCGGGGTTCTGGTTAACAGCATTGCAAACAAAACTCCCGCCCAATCAGGGGGAATGCTTCGGGGCGACATCATCATCCAGTTCGATGGAAAAACCATTTCCAGCTTGAAACACTTGCAAAAGCTGGTTGCGGACACTGCCATTGGGAAAATGGTTCCCGTCAAAGTTTTCCGCGATGAACAGGAAAAGATACTCCGAATCAAGATCGGGAAAATGAGTTCCTAACCACCACTAGGGGTGTGGCCCGCTGGCAATAGCATTCATGGGTGAGCAAAAAGTTGTCTCAGTTCAAAGGCTCTTGCCCAGTTGCCTCCCTCGCTAGAGGGCTAGCCGATCACTTCGAATCCTGCTGCAACGATCTGAGCGGATATATCTTCCGACTGGGTTTGTGATTCGTCAAACTCCACGATCACCTCTTTCTGCTCGAGACTGACTTCCACTTTTTCGATACCTGCCATCTTAGCCACCGTTTCGCTCACGGTTTCGACACAATGTTGGCACGTCATTCCTTCTACTTTCAAAACTTCTCGCATCTTTATTCCTAGATAAATATGAATCCTTGTTCATGACTCCCTTTAAGTATCGCATGTTTTTCTACTCACAGGAGATCAAAATCAAGGCCTAAAAAACGGACCCGACCCTGCCAAATAGGCCGCTAATCAATAATTTGCATGGAAAAAGAATTAAAAAACTCAAGAATCTGGCAGATACGCCGTAACAGAATTAAGGCAGTTTGGAGACTGCGTCAATGAAGGGTTGCTAATTAAGCTGAGTCTTGGAGGACACGGCGCTGGAAGGCCCTTTAATCCTAATTAAATTCCAATTTCACGGAGGAAATGGAATGCCACTACGTATCTTCAATAATTTAAATTCGTCTATTGCACAAAACCGGTTGGGTACCAACAACCGCGATCTGGGAGAATCCATCAGTAGGGTTGCATCCGGCGATCGACTGACCGGATCCGGTGCCAGTGCTACGGATAAATCTATATCTGAACTGCTTAATTCCGATTCCCGAGCTTTAAGACAGGCCGCGAGAAACCTTAACGATGGCATCGGTCTCATTAATATCGCCGAAGGCGCCTTGAACGAGCAAACAGGAGCCCTGATACGAATACGGGAAATTCTATCAGCAGCAGATGGAGCCACCCCAGATTTAGTAAGGGAGACCCTGCAAATTGAAATTAATACGCTAAAAGATGAATTCAATCGAATTGCTAGTTCTACAGATTTTAATGGACAAAATATTTTAGATGGCTCTCTGGCAGCCAGTGTCGAAGGCCCCGAACATGTGGTCATTCTTATTGGGATAAATTCGGATGAATCGGGTCGAATAGACTTGAATGAAGTAGTGAACTTGGGTTCAACAGATTCGTCAAGCCTCGGTCTGGATGACCTTTCTGTAGCGACATTTCAGGAGGCTATTGAGGGACTTGCCAGTGTTGACAAGGCATTGGAGGATATTATTTCTTTTCGAGCCAGTATCGGAGCGACCCAGAATAGATTCACAAGAGCTCTGAGTAATTTAAATATTTCAATTGAAAACTTGAATGCCGCATCCTCTGTAATCAAGGATGCGGATTTTGCTGAAGAGGTCACTGATTTAACCCGGCGCCAACTGCTGGTTCAGTCTTCAGCGGCAATGGTAGGACAAGCAAACCTTATTCCTGAAG
>CALAGQ010000130.1 GCA_937891765.1 uncultured Nitrospina sp. | reverse complement strand
TTTTAGACGTCTTGGTATGGTCTCCAGCCATGGAAACCAAGATCTCAAAACTCAAAAAGTTAATGGCAAAAGACGATTGGCGTAGAGCGTTATCTATGGCCTCAAAATTCTCCCGCCTCGGCGAACATAAAAGCGATATACAGCGTGGGCACCAAGCGTACGTTAACCCACGCTCTTACGAACAGTTAGGCTTTGACATTACCGAACTGCAAGACAAGGGCAGAAAGGCTCTCATCGCCCGATACGTAAAGACAGGGTAACCACCACATCCCCTCTACTTAAGATCTTCTCGCCGTTTTTTCGATTGTAAATGTCATGGTTTTTTGTACCGCCCCCTGCCATCCCGACACATGCTTTCCATAGACTCGATTAATAACCGCCAAGAAGTTAAGGTCGCCTCCTCATGCGATAAATTGAACTTTGGCTTACGGCAGGTAGCGTACCAGCCATTGAAGGCCTCCAGTTCAACCTCGGTTAATAGATCAAGCTGGGGGTTTTCCTTTGTGCCCGAAGCAAAAATATCCAGCTTCTCCCCCTGTATACCGTGTTCACTAAGCGGTGAGTTTTCCCCATTGTCATCTACTAAGTGTACTTCGTGTACATAGTGTACAGGGGGAGAGGCTGATTGAAAGTCACGCCAACCCATCTTTCCCCTCCTTTAACAGTTTTGGATTTATGTGATAAATGATGGTTGGTTTTCGGGTGGGGAGCATTTCAGGTTTTGAAACAAAGTTTCTCTCGATCAATACATCAAGTGCTTTTACGAGTTTATCAACTCTCCTGAACCTCCCCCGTAGCTCTTGCTGGCAATCCCTGCGTTTAAAGAAAGTATCTTTTCGCTTTAACATCCATTTTAATATATGTTTTGCATCAGTAGTTTGTTCATCACCACCCATAAGTTCAAATGTTGCCTGGGCATGTATTATTAGGCTGTCACATAAATCAAGTGCTGCTTCGAGAGTCTTTTTATTAATCATGGGGCTTCCTTCACCATGTTCAACAACATGACATAACCCTGCAATCCTTAAAGCCGCACCGGGTAATTTCCCGGTCCAGTCCTGAATAGATTCAAACTGGTTATTTTCCCCTTGGTTGGATTCAATGTACTGGGCGAACCGTTCCCATGATGTAAGAGCCTCATTATCCAATCCGATGATTCGTGGTTTACTCGCGCCATCCTCATCCACTATGTCCACTATGTACAATAAGTGAAATATGCCAGCACAATAAGCAGCCTTGATTGTTTCTGGGATGGGTTCCCTTTGACTAATGTTTCTATGGCCAACATTACTTTTGGGAAGGCAAAACATAAATCTCGCCAGAGTACCATTCCCCCTGAAATGCTTTTTGTTGCCCTGCCCAAGTAGTGAAGCAACCTCAGGTTGGATTGTTAATCCAAAGGATAGTGCCGGAGCCTTGAGATGAGCTTCCCTGTTCCCGCGATCGACACGGATGGAGCTCCCCGCATGCCCCTTAAGGAACACATCAATATTTGCGGCTCCGTTACTGTATAGGCCGCTCATGATTTCAAAGATGCCGCCTTCATCACTTAACAGACTCATCCTCTCACCATGCTCTGCTAAAAGATTTTGTAGTCTTTCGGGAGTAACGTCGCCAGTCCATAATCTTGGCGGATACATCTCTTCCGGGTTATCAAGTTTTAACTGTGTGATTTCAGCCAACAATAGTTTTCTCTCATCATGTTCTTTGCATTTGGAGGCTTCATTCTGAAGTCGGTCAAGTTTTTTTTCGTTTACCATCCGTATGGTTTCGTTCTCAGCGATCTCATTTTTAAGATTTCTTGCCATCTCACACTCCCAGTCCGAAAGTGGGGCGGTCATAGCACTTAGAACAGCCGTCTTCCTGGTTCCGGGAGGTAAGATGGTGGCCGTCCACAAACTTAACGGCTCAACATAGTCATCACCATATGGGGACACGACAAAACGTTTTTGAAGGCAGGTAGCTACCACCGAGAGTCCCATCATAACCGCCATGCCTAAGGGGGTCTGTGAGTTCCTACTCACCGCCTTGGCGTAGTTTCCGAGCCATGAGGGGAGAACATCAGCCCCTATTTCAGGGGTCTCAATTTGATCGAACAAAACCGGTTCTTCCCACTCGATCTCGGAGCAGGTTTCTTCGTCATCCTTAAAATGTTTAGAGTATGATCCCATAAATTCAGGAGCATCTTTTTGTCGTACTATCAAATCGTCTTTGCTATGGGTCTTGAGAAAATCTGTAACATCTCCTCCCTTGTCGAGCTCAGTAAACCTGACAATTTTGATGCTTCTTGCTACTCCGTATAAACCTTCAGAAATAACCTTGCCGTGCTTCCGCCCCGGCTTATCGTTGTCCTCGAGAACTACAACATCCCTGTCTTTCAGAAATTCGTTAAACTCAGGTTTCCATTTTCCCGCACCGGAATCATTACAGGTAGCTACGAGTCCATGATTGACCAGAGTGTCAACATCCTTCTCGCCTTCCACGATATAAACGGTCGCTTCACTTTTAATCAGCTCAGTCAATCGGTAAGGGACACGTCGAATCCCTGTTGCTCCTGAAGTCCAACCTCCCGCACCATCAGGATGTTCAAACCAGAAATTCTTTTGAGAGCTTCTTACTTTCCGATAAAGAGCCTGTCCCTGTTCATCGCAATAGAGGTAGTGCGTGTTGGCGTGATTTCCGTTGCCATTACCGTTGCCATTACCATTCAACTCTGCGAGGTTTCCCGTCCAATGGCAATGGTGACAATAGAAAGTTCCTTTCGCTTCATTCACACTCAGGCATTTGTCGTTTTTTTTCTTTCTTGTATGTGAGCATTTGCGACAGGTCACCTTTCTCTCGACCGCCATAGACTCACAGGCATCATATCTTTCGAGGTTTTTAACGGCCATTAACACGCCCTCCCTGTTTTAGGTCTGTTTTTTTATCAGGGCACATGTAAAGGTGAGACAGGGACTGCTTATTCTCTGGTTCCATATTGAAATATCCCTGGAACCCGTGTACTCTGTATTTATAAGATTGAGTAGTAATTGTTTGTCTTTGCCCCGCCCTGCACGGCGGGGTTTCTTTTTTGGTTATCACTTAGAATCTCCTTCCTCTATGAACTTGTCGAGTTCTTCGGTTCGATAGTAGACATTTCGTCCCCGCTTAAAATGTCGAGGGCCTCTTCCTTCAAGAGCTAGGTTGGCAAGTGTCTTGCCAGAAAGCCCTGGGTAGTAGTCAGCTAGACATTTTCGAGCTACATATTTCGGCCAAATTGACCTGTTCTTTTTCATTTCCTGAAACCTTTCTCAAGTGGTTGCTGAATCCTGTTCCGTCCTCTTGACGGGTATGCATAAAGGTTAGAGACTTTGTTGAAAATAAAAAACCCCCGAACAACCCATCGGGGGTTTCTTTATGTTTGGGGGTTTTTTGGAGGCTTTAAATAGGGCTATAACGTATAATTTTCCAACAAGGTTTTTGCGCTATCGGGGAATTATTGGCAATGGGGGGAGTGGGGTTATTTCTTTTTCTTTGGTGCTCCGGGACGGCCTATAACACCGGCAGCCTTCCTGGCAGCGGGGATCCAGTTCTTTTTTAGTATTTTTTCATCAGGCCGTTCATCCTTAATGATGCAACCGTCTCTAATCAATGCCTTCAAGTCAGGGTCCGCCAGCAAATCCTTGGAAGTTAAAGACGTGGTTTCCTTAATCTTTTCTGCGGCCTCAGATATGTAAGCCGTGCGAAGTATTTGCTTGCGACCATAAGGAGTTGTGGGATTTAAAGGTGGTTCCGTTCCGCTCTTTACACCAGATGGGTATTCACCCGTATTGACCCAATAGTGAAAGTCTGTCCGCATTTTCTTTAATAGCCGAGCTCTTTCTTCAATGGAAGTTTTTGCGCTTATAAGTTGGTCAGGAACGAGTGCAGGGTGAAGCCCCTGGAACCACTTTAAAAAATCAGTTTGGGCAAATGCTGGACGTTCTTTGTCATGGGAAATATTTATCAGTTCATGCTTTTCAATCGCGATCTGGAGTTGTCTGTATAACTTAATTTGTGCCGTTAATATTTTATCTTCAAAGTTTTTCCACTCTGGAAGCCCTTTGGCTAACCCATAATTGTTTTCCAAAGGATGGAGGGGTGTTTGAGGGTTAGAGGCCGCTATTGTGAAGAACCAGTACTCCTTTCCAAACAAAAGCGAACGTATGCAACATGCTTCATCCATTGTGGTCGGCTCCCACCTCCAAAGACTCTTTTCAATCCTTTCTATGTAATTTATTCTGGATGGAAACTGAGGGATTGATTTATTATCATCATCGTATTTTACGTGCCTTTTGGGGTCGTAGTTGACCTCATCAATGACTATAGGATTTGATAGTTCGTCTGGGTTCCAGATTTTTACAGTTGGGGCTCCAAGCCCACCATATGTATAATAAGTGTGCTTCCTTTCTTGTTTCTTGGGTGATTTGTTCGTCGAGAAAGAGTGCTTCCTTTCTCGCGTATGCTTCATTCCAACTGTCCCGTCGATACCACCTTCGACCAAGAACGAATATTTTCTTTCTTGAACGCTATCAGGTTCTGTAGCTTTCTTCTTACTTGCTTTGGCCGGTGATTTTCTTTTTGCGGTTTTTTTCTTGCTGGCCTGAGGGGGGCTTTTTGTTTTCTTAGGGGGGCTCATACTTGATCACGTCTCCTTTAAACGCTTCCTTAAAATGATCCAGACCAAGCCGTGTAAGGATACCCGGCCTGTCTCCCGTCGGATAAGGTCTGGTTTATTTTGCTTCTTGCGAAGAAATGGCTTCTTCCTGATTGAGAGCTAACCGTTCAACGGCTTGTCGTTTGGTATCAGGTAACAAGTGCGCATATCGTTGTGTCATGGACAAGTCCTTGTGCCCTAACAGTTCCTTGATTACCAGAATATTTTCTCCCTGCATAGCCAGCCAGCTTGCAAAACTATGCCTGAGTGAGTGCGGCACAATCTTGTTAGCTCGATCATTCACACCTTTGTTGAGTCCCTGCTTGTTCACGGCACGGTCAAAGGTGTCTGACATCTGACTGATACGCCCACCGCCACGCGCAGGGAATACAAGTGCAGTTCTTAAAGGATTTTCCTTAGCTGAAAACATCGCATTCAATGTGGGAGTAATATACGCTTGCCGAGTATGATTGTTCTTTGCGTCCCGGATATGAATTATCCCGTTCTTTAAATCAATCTCCTGCCACTTCAAAGAAAATATCTCTCCCATTCTCATGCCGGTTTGAAGGGATAGCAGGCAGATATCGTGAGTCTGCTCACTGGTTTTCTTAACCTCAGCTAAAAGGCTCCTTGCATCTTCATGAGACAAAAACCTTAACCTTTTATTATCTTGAACCTTCAAGAAGCCCTTGTGGGCTTTGATCGTACTGGTTACAGGGTTTGGACCTTGAAACAGCCCCCATCCAATAGCTCGGTTGAATATCTGTCTAACAAGAACCAGGCAATGTTTAACCGTAACTTGTGAAATGGGTTTTCCTTTCACCTTTTTTTTCGACAGCTTTTGTTTCAGCCTTTCGATATCAAGGACAAGGATTTCCTTTGCAGATCTTTTTCCCATCAAAGGGGCAATATGTTTATAGTACCGCGTCTTGTCATCACGCCATGATTTCTTGTTCAACTGCGCCCATTCAAGGTACTTTTCGGCAAACACATCAAGGGGAATATTTTCACGCTCTAAATCCAGCCTTTCCTCTTCTAACTGATCCCGCCGTGTATTTTCCAGTCCACGCTTTTCCTTTAAAGACTGATAGCCCTCTCCGTGTCTTATGTTTTGAAGTATCTGATTTCGGGTTTTCACCGCATCCAGAAAGTTGGCTCCCTGAGTTTCCCAACCTACAGCTTCTCCCGTGAGTTTCCCTTCCCGGTTATATCGAATAACGATATATCTGTCAGGGCGGCGTTTGAAATTACGGGTAGGGTGTTCACGGTATCTCACTCCTGCGTGCTTGGTTTGCACCCATGTAGTTTTTGATTCGTTTGACTTAGCCATAAATGTATTTTAGTATTTCTCGAGGGGGCTGGCAGGGCTGATATCGTACTGGAGGATTTAATCCACTTCACATTCCGCAACCCAGTTTGTACCACTCCTGTACCACTAAAACGCTTTCCCGTTGCATCCCGTTTCAAACCGAATGAAACAGGAAGGCTTTTATTTATTTACATTTATATGATATTAGGATGATACGGGAAAGTCAAGGAAAGTGGTGCTTTTCGGATTCCTAATCCGTAGGTCAGGCGTTCGAATCGCCTCGGGGGCATACTTTTAGGGGATTCCTCATCCTGATTGAATCAGGACACGGTGCCGGCGGAGTTTATGGAGAAGGTATCAGCGCTTTCGTCGTGACTGGCTGTTGCAATGAAGGTCGATTCTGTCCCCGTTCCTGAAATGGTGACTCCTGAAGAAGCCAGAAAGCTATAAGGAGTTGTGGAGGCAAGGGTAACATTGCAGGAGGCGACCGCTCCGTTATCATTCCAGTAAATTTTGCAAGTACGGAAAAGGTGTTGCAGGCTTGTTTGGGCTTCGAGGTCGTAGGCGCGTTTCTTTATGGCCGAATACTGGGGGATGGCGATCGCGGCAAGAATGCCTATGATCGCTATAACGATTAACAACTCTATCAAGGTGAAACCGTTCTGCCTGTTTGTTGGAATCCTCAATTCTCCCATCCCCAAAATTATAGTTCTACGAGTTTAACCTAATTTTTCCGATTTTTCTGGTACTCAAGGAACTATTTGACTTTAGGCTGAGAGATGAATAGATTGGTACTCTTTGCTCCGATCCCAAAGGGGTTGGATTTCCATTAAATACTTAAACATTCAGGGGGTTCTCCTATCGAGACCTGGGATAAAGAAAAAGTTGAGCAGTCTAAAAAAAATCTTGAAGGTGCGGATCTGAAGGGTCTGGATTTGTCGGGCGCGGATTTGAAAAATGCCAATATGATGTCTGCCAATCTGGTGTCTGCAAACCTGAGTGGCGCAGATTTGTCGGGAGGGAATTTTCACTCTGTTAAAGCCATGCGGGCGGATTTTAAAAAGGCCAACCTTTCGGGAGCCAATTTTAAAAAAACCGATCTCACCCGGGCGAATTTCGAAGGGGCAAACCTGAACTCCGCAAACCTAATGGGAGCCATTCTCACACAAGCTATATTGACCGGAAGCGACCTGATACGCATCAGTCTGGTGGAGGCCAGCCTTATTGAGGCAGATTTGTCGGGTGCAGATTTGACTGAAGCCAAACTTTCCGGGCACTATCAGAGGGAAGGCTATTTCAGCCGTGGTGCCAACCTGACCAAGGCAAAACTGTCCGGCGCGAAAATGCTCCGGGCCGATTTGGTCGCCGCAGAATTGAATGAAGCTGACTGCCGTGGAGTGGATTTCTCGGGAGCCAAATTGAGTGAAGCCAGTTTAAAGCAGGCTTGTCTGGCTTCCACCTGTTTTGTAAACGCGAAACTGGGAGACGCAGATTTTCGGGGTGCGGACCTGACGGATTCTGATTTTTCCGGGGCAGAGCTCATTGAGGCAAAATTTCAGGGGGTGGACCTCAGGACGGTAAAAAATATTTCCTCCGAAGAATTGGAATTATCTAACATAGATGATAAAACTCTGGTTCCAGATTATATTGAAGTGAAATGGACCTCGGAAGATACCTATGAGTGCAGACAAAAAGTTTAAGCCTGTGAGGGGAAACTGACTATAAAAAGCGAAAATATCTAAACTGTGGAATGTGAGATGAGCACTACGAAAGCAAAGTTCTGTATTGGGCAACTGATTTGTCATAAACTGTTTGACTACCGGGGAATCATTTTAGGTGTCGACATGGAGTTCAAGCAGTCAGACGAATGGTATGATGAGATGGCCCGGAGCAAACCCCCTAAAGATAAACCCTGGTACCACGTTCTGGTTCATCAGAGAGGCAGTCAAACCTATGTGGCAGAACAAAACCTGGAACCGGACCCCGCCAGTAGAAACTAACGGAAGGCCATTTCGATGATTAATACGGTTAAAGAATTTAAAGTATGGCGTGCCCATTTTTGTTATTCGCCTAAGGGTAAATCGGCGATGGAGAGAATGAAGAAGTTGCGACAGGGCGACAATGAGTTTCCTTATGGGAACCTAGAAAGCAGTGTGCTTTCTACTTGCTTTCTGGCCGCAAAATACCTCCCCGAAAAAGACCAGATGGATTCCCGCAGAAGGATAGGGGGCCTTCAGCTGCCAGTTTCCAGCTCTAAACGTAAACCTCAAAAGGTTGGGCGCAATAGTTTGATCTTGCATCTCTCGACATTTTTAAAATTTTATACAGCGGATGAATCTACGTTCGACTGGGTCGGAAAAAAAATTCCTAATTTTGGTGAGGGCCATCCCGAGATTGTCGCCAGATTCGTCAGCGCAGTTTATCGCGATGAGAAAATCATTGCGGAAGGGGTAGAGAGGTTCGCCCGCAAGTCCCAGAAAGAGGGCATCCGCCTCGCCCATTGGAAACTTCAGGATTAATGTGTTCTTCCTTTCCCGGAGCCGCACGGTTCCCACTCATCGGGACATTCAGCCTTTGCCATGAAAACCGACACGGTTTACAGAGGAATCCGTTATGTCGGCATAGGGCTGATCTTCGCCTCGCTGGCCTGGGCCTTTTATAAAGGAACAGGATCGGAAACGCATCCCGGTGGGCCAGACTTCAGTCGTGCGGTAGGACTTTATACCGATGGAAAATATGAAGAGGCTCTGCAGCACTATGAAACCAGCATCCGCGAGTATCCGGATTTCATCCACGCCAAAAGGGGAAGAGCCCGAACGCTGATACAGTTGGGCCGGGACCGGGAAGCTTTGGAAGCGTTTAACGAAGTGCTCGAACAAGACCCCGACTCCGCCGTTTCTTTTGCCAACCGGGGCATCCTGCAGGATCGGATGGGACTTTACCCTCAAGCTATTGCCGATTACGACCGTGCAATAAAAATGGACCCGCATCTGGGAGAAGGATTGGATTGGTTCACCCGTCTCCTGCAAGACCGCAAGGAAAAGCCCCAGACCTTGGCAGAAAGACTGCAAACATTACGCACCACTCGTCGGGGCCAACGTGACGCTGGACTCAATATGCAATAGCTTTCACTGCTAGAAAAATTCATCTCGGCTTAAAGAGGTTTTACTCTCTCTTTTTCAAAGTCGATCCCATAGTAAAGGGGGCAACGATTAATTATGCTTTATAGGTATCGACCTATCGCCCCCGGCGGCTCGCCGGTTAGATCCAGTCTTCGAGGTCGAATTGTTCCCGGCATTCGGGGCTTCTTAGGTCCATGAACAGGTCGGCCTGATCGAAGTTTAGATTAAAGTCGGGGATGGTTTCGCATTGGAACCCGGCGGTTTTGATTTTTTCTTCGTATTCTTTCATTTCTTCGATATTTCCAAACTCTAATACCACTGAAAATCCCGTTGCGGCAGAGAATCTGATTAGTTTTCTATCGTTGTGCATATTTCTCCATGGAAAAAGTGCAGGGGTCGGTTAAAATTAAACAAACCTCATCATACGCCTTGCGGGCAGGGGGAGACATATAAATATTCCGGAATAGATATTTAAGTTTCGGATCGGCAGGAGATATTGAAGTTGATACTGTATCACGCCTTTTCATTGATAGATTCATCTCGGTTGTTATCGGGGGAGAACCCTGAAAGCTTCGTGAAGGTGGATTGGGTCTGCTATTTGCGCGACGAGCCTCTGGTTCCTTATGACCAGTTGATTGAGAACTTCGAGGGCTTGCCACAAACTGGCAAGCAGAAGCTATGGGTTCAGCGCCGGGCCAATTATCTTTTATCGCAAGAGGAAGTGGACGAATTGAAGCTGTATCTGGAGAAACAATATTCTTTTGCGGTGGAGGTGGCGGCGGCGAAACTTCCGCTGAAGGTGGAAGAGATTCCGAACTTTAATGAACAGGATGTAACCGGGACGATTATTCTGCGTGACCGGGACGAGCCGTTCCCTCTCAGTGTAGGAATTATTGGTATGGTCTCAGGCCATCGGGACTTGGTTAATATTCAAACGGTGGGAGAACTGCTGGGCGAAATTGACCGGAGAAATGAGAAGGGTTAACCTTTATTGTCAATAATTTCATACTGGGTTTCAGAGGCCCATTTGATTTTGAGGTAGTCGGGTAAAAGGGTTCTTTTGTCAATCTGGGCAAGCTCGATCTGTTCCTTTGTCAATCCTACCACATAGCGCAAATTGGCTCCACGCAGGTCGGCTTGATTGAGGTTGGCCCCTTTTAAGTTTGCCCGACTTAAGTTTGCAGTTTGCAGACCGGCGTCTTCGAAGTTGACGCCATCAAGCCGGGCTCCAGAAAGGTCTGCACCTTCCAGCTTGGCTCTCTTGAACACCGAGTCCTGCATGTGTGCTTGCGCGCCTTTAATATTCTGCAAATTGGCCTCACTGCAATCGGCTTTTTTGAGCCAGGTTTTAAACAGCGCGCATTCCCGTAGATTGGCTTTGGTCAGGTTGGTTCCGCTTAAGTTGGCACCACGCAGGTCGGCACGCCGGAGGTAAGCGTGCTGCAGGTTGGCACCGCCGAGATTCGATTTATTTAAATCGGCTCCACTGAGGTTGGCATCGGAAAGGTCTGCATCAGATAGATCGGCCCTGTCGATTTTGGCTTCGCTGAGGTATATTTTTTTTAAGTTGGCTCCGCGCATATCGGCGCCACTCAACTCCGCCCATTGAAGCTCAGCTCCTTCCAGATTAGCTCCTTTAAGGTCGGCGTTTTGAAGGAATTTCTTGGTTTGCTCCAGTTTCCATCTGCGCGATGGGATATTTTCAGTCATTCCTGTTTCTTAACTGATAAAATCGATAGACTAGGGCAGCTGCCAGAGTTCCTGCCATGAACAGGGCAATGGAAAATCCGGGAACCATTAATGCTATTGAAAGAGGTATGGACTCTAAAAACCATAAAAACATTTTTTGCAGTCCCAGCCAGGACTCGGGGTGAATCATCCATTGGTGGAGAACTGTGTTCTCGAACAGGAAGTTGAAAACCACAACAAGCGGGAACTCGGTCCAGATACCATCCTGCAACCAGAGTATGACCTGATAACCGAAAAGGCTGAGCCCGGTCATAAATATCATTACACCAAACATTCCGGTGATGGTTATCAACGCTGTAACGATAAAATCCTGTGGCGTTAGCCGGGATACCGCAGAGCGAATATCTTTCCAGGCTTCCAACAAGCCTTTTTGCGACAGGGTTTTTAAACCTTTAAAGACTTCATTGAAAAACTGGCGTGCCGTATCCATATATCGGTTGAGGTACGCGAGCCAATCTTCATGGTTGAACTGTGCTTGCTGATTTTCCATATTCATAACATTTCCTCCTTGCGGGGACTCCGAAGAGGTGAACATTTTCTGGTAAACATGACCTATAATGACCCCAGTCTATCTCTCTTTGATCTATTTATCAATGAGAGCTTTGTGTAAGTAGAAAGATGCTTCGACAAGTTCAGCACACTCTGACGGATAAGAAATCGTGAACGTATTGGTTTTTGGGGCAGGCGCGGTGGGGCTGGGGCTTTCCAGCTTTTTAGTACAGGCGGGCCACCGTGTTCACCTTGTGGGAAAAGAAAAAACGGTTGTGGCTCTGCGGGAAAACGGATTAAAACGCCGGGGTATTTTTGGTCAAGCCTGTTTTTCCCCACAGCAGTTGACGGCTTCGTCAAATCTGGCTGAAACGGGCAGGGAAACTTTTGATTTTTATATGGTCTGCACCAAGTCGTTCGACACGGAAAACTCAGCCCGGCAATTGAAAGAAGAGTCGACTCTGGCGCATCAGAAAAGCCCGATTGTTCTTTGCCAGAACGGCTGGGGCAACGCCGAAATTTTTGCCCGGTTTTTTCCTGAAGAGCAGGTTTTTAACGCACGGGTGATAACAGGATTCATCCGGCCCGAACCGCATGTGGTGGATGTGACCGTTCACGCTCAGCCGGTTCATCTCGGTAGCTTGTTTGATGGAGATTTCAATCGCTTGCGGGCCTTGGCGGAGGCTTTGAGTCTGGGGGGCATTCCCAGTGCTGTCACTGGCGATATCGGTAAAGACCTGTGGGCAAAAATGCTTTATAACTGTCCACTCAATGCTCTGGGCGCGATCTTGCAAGTCCCTTACGGACATTTAGGAGAGAACGAAAACAGCCGGGCTCTTATGGAACAGATCGTCGCAGAAGTATTTCAGGTCATGCGAAAGTTGGGTTATGCCAGCCATTGGCAAAGTGCAGGGGACTATCTTAAAGATTTTTATGATCAGCTGTTGCCCAGTACCTATGAGCACGAATCGTCGATGTTGCAGGATATCCGCGCCGGGCGAAGGACAGAAATTGAAGCGCTCAACGGAGTGATTGTGCGGGAAGGGGAAAAGTTGGGGCTGGATGTCGCCTGCAATGAAACCGTCCGCAAGCAGATTCTATTTTTGCAAAACAAACCGCCGCTATAAAATTTTTGGTTCATGACTAGTTAAAGCCATTAAAGGTGGTTTAAGCTTCAGTTATGACAAAG
>CALAGQ010000129.1 GCA_937891765.1 uncultured Nitrospina sp. | reverse complement strand
TCGTACAATCTAGATGCTCGTAGGTCAACCCAACCTGGCGGTGCCAAACACCTAAAGGCAATACGACTGGCTGGTTTTTCTACAAACTAATCTCCGCAACTTTGGCTAAATTAGGAGCATTGTCCGTGAGGCTAGGGCTTAAAGATATTCATTAAATAGGGGTTTTTTCAAGAGTTGATCTGTCAAAGGCAATCGAAGGCTAAAAGAGGGTTAAATTTGCACCTATTCAAAATGGGTTCGTTTTGGAAAATGAGTTAATTGGGAGCAGAGGTTGATTTGCCAGGAAGATTATTATTTCGTTAAAAACTGTTTTGAAAATGGGTTCGTTTGGGAAATATTACTTGATGAGATCAAGCCAATAAGGAGAGTTGTTCAGTTTTTGGCGCTAGCCTGTGAAACGACTTGTTTTAAATAAGTTTTAAGTGTGTTTTCCCCGTCTCTTCTTTGCAAACGAATTGCAAACAAAATAACAGGGGTTAGGGTGCATGTTGGCACACGTAACCCCTTTATTTGCTGGTCTTTGTGGTATGGTTGCCCCAATTGTATTTCGGCCGCTCACGCCGGTAGTCCATCCGACACATTGTGGGGCCGGGCATTGTGACCTCTAGCGAGGGTGGCGAGTAGTAAAGGCTCGTTAAGCCGAGATGCTCTTCGAGTACCCCTCCTGAGCATGAGGGCTAATGTTGAGGATATCACAAGCCTCAGCATGACAGCTAACCCGGTTTGGGTGGAGTTAAATCGTGACAGGAGAGGCGGGTTGCAGGTGGCCTTCGGGGTAGACGTATAAAATTTCTTCGGGTGCGATCATCTGCGCGACTTCCAGAACATTCTGATAGCCTTCAAGGTGGTTGTTGGCAACGGGTAGCAGGATGAAATCGTAATGTTCGTCTCTGAGTTGACCCACCAAATCGCTGGGGATTGATTCGGCTGAAAAGAACCCTGTACCGTAAGAATAGATTTGATTGAGTCCTTCCATATCTTCCAGGTCTTTGGCGGAAACATTTTGTCCCAGCAGATCGACTTGCGCCTTCTCGTTTAAATTTTCGAGGATCAGGCGAACCATCCAGTTTCGGACATTTCTGAGTAGCAGAATTTTGGAGCCATCAGGAATGGCTTTGAAAGAAGACTGGGCATTGTATGCAAAAGTTTTCGATTGAACTTTTTCTTTTCCCATATCAAAAGCCGATAGAGCTTTGTTGAAGTTGGCTTGAATTTCCTCAGCTGGATAATGCGGGTAGTTGACCACAACCTGACCGTTGCCATCGAACCCTTCCCAGTTTGTCGAGGCAGGTATTAAAGACTCTTCCACACAGGAATTATAAAAATCTGTTCCCGGCTGAGGTGTGTTGATAGAAACCTGAACTTCATCGAGCCAACCTTTAGACGCCATCTCATAAACCAGGTCGACTGTTTTTTGGTCTTCTTCCTGACTGGAGCCGAGTCCGCCGATGCTGATGGTTCCATAAAACAGCATGCCGAGGCTTTTGCCAAATTTCACCATGGTGCGAAGTTTGTCGAGATCGTGCTTTTTGCCCAGCGTCATTTTTTCAGCGACCTTGTCACTGCCGGTTTCAATGCCGAAACGGATTTTGTAATACCCGGCGGCGCGCATTTCTGCCAGAGCTTCTTCATCGAGAGACGCGTATTCGCACATGGCTTCGTATTTGAGGTGGTCGAGTCCGGCTGAGCGAATAGCCTTCGCCAAAGAGATGTTGAAACCTCTTTTAATATTGTGGACTTCTTCATCAAAGAACACGCCTTCCATTGCCGGATATTTTTTGTGCAGGGTGCGGATCTCTTCAACAACGTTGTCAACATTTCTCGGTCGCCAGTTCAGTTCGTCGTAATAAAGGGTGGCGGCGGCGCAGAAATTACAACGGCGCGGGCAACCTCTTGACCCGTACATCTGGATCTGCTTGTAGCGGCAGTTGGGTTCGTGATAATCGATGCGACTCACATCATCATCTTCAGGGAATGGCAGAGTGTTGATGTCGATCAGCTCACCTCTTGTGTTTGGATGAACGCCGGCAATCTTTCGCGAGTCTTTACCCTGGATCAGGTCGAGAACGGTGAACTCATATTCGCCGATACAAACGTGGTCCGCGACTTTTAGTACATCTTCCGGGTGGGCCATAGGGTGTTGCCCGGTGAAGATCAGTTGGGTGCCAAAAGCTTTTTTAAGTGCGGAGGCCAGACGCAGGTCTTCACGGATGGTGCGGGTCGAGCTTTCCATGATGAGCCAGTCGGGTTGTTCCGCGCTTGCATGTTTGAAATAGGTTTCGAAATCCCATGCATTCAGCACGCCATCCATGAATTTCACGTTATGATTGGTTTCACGTTTCAACAGGGAAGATGTATAAGCCAGTTCCCAGGGGTAATACCCGCAATTGGTGAAGTTCTTCACGCCGAGAGACCAGCGCGAGGGCACGTGGACCATGTGGTATCCATCCTGGTCGATCCCTACGGAATTGGCGACAATGATATTCATGGTTTTCATCAGGTCTGGGTTACGGCTTTATTGGATTCGCGCACCGGCGCAGGTTGATATGATTTGGAAGAAAGAGCGCCGAACAGTTTGCGGACTCCCCATTCTCCGATCAATGCCAGAGTGATGATGAAAAAAAGCAGGGTCGTCGCGACATAATTAGCTGCCAGCCAGAAAAAGGTGGTTTTCTCCATGAGAGACTTACGCAGCACCGCAGCGGAGTCCAGTTTCACGAAGGTGCCTTTGGAGTTATAACCCCGCACTTCTTTTGCTTTGCTGGCACAGGCCAGGCGATCGATATTGGAGTAACCCATTCCATGGTCGATATTGTAAAGCGAGACGGCAAGGTCAAACTTTTTTTCCTGCAGGCGAGCGATGTTCTCCCTGCCGTAGCTGGAGACACTCATTCTGCGTTGATCCGGAATGGTGAGGACTTCATCGACAAGCGGGTCTTGGACGACGGCTTGCTGGGCGGACTCGGGAGCCAGGATAGTGATCCTGCAATCCGAAAACTCTTCTCTCAGGGAAACCAGAGTCTGATTTAGAATCCGCGTGGCGGAACGTATAACCAGAATATTCATCAATTAGCCGGGAATATGGGCGCGGCCAAAGTCGCCTGGGTTTTCCAGGTCAAACACTTTGCCTTCGACATTGACGGCGACCAGTTTTTTGATTCCGGAACGCTTGGCGATGGCCTTGACTTCGGAATAGCCGTTTCCGGAAATATTATTAAAAGGAATAACGCCCAGTGAATACGATTTCTTTTTCAGCTGGCCCATCATGCTTTCGGGAAACGTTTTCTGGTTGAAATGCGAGTCTCCATAAAGGAGCACTTCGTTGACATGTGGATTTTTTCTCAACTCCTGCTCCACTCCAGGTTGTGCGAGAACCGTGACTTCTCTTTTGAACTGGCTGTGGATAGAGTCCACGACATCGTTGATCTGTTTCATTCTTGAACTGCGAAAAATAAGGATCTCGCCGTTGGAGTTGATCTCTAGATTTTTAAAATTATCCTTGGCGGTGGCATTGTAGCGCTGGTTGAAACCTATTTCGTAGAGTTTCTCCGCTTCCCTGAAATTAGCCATGATTTTGTCGGCCGGGTATTCCGGGCGGTTGACCACGACATGGTTGCCCCCATCAAAATGTTTCCAATCCATATCCTGCAGGAAACCCTGTTCTTTCATGCGATTGAAGAACGGCGTGCCCGGTTGCGGAGTGCTGATGGAAAGCTGGAACCGCCACAGCAGGCCGCGATCAAGAAGCTCCCGAATAAGGTCGAGAGTTTTTTTGTCGCAATCGTCGGTAGAGCCTTCTCCCCCGAAGGTGAAAGTTCCATAGAATTTCAGGCCGATACCGGTGCCGTGTTTCATAAGTTGCTTGAGTTTGGGAACATTGAATTTTCTCTGCAGTTCCATGCCCTTTGCGGCGTGTTCGCCGGCGGTCTCTATTCCCAGCCGGACCATGTAATAGCCGGCACTTTTCATATTGTCGAGAACTTCTTCGTCCATTGGCCACTGACCGCACATGACATCGTATTTCAGATCGTCGAGTCCGTTTTCGCGGATCGCTTTGGTCAGTTCCAGAATATATTTTTTGCTACCGTTATGAACTTCTTCGTCAAAAAAGATTCCTTCCAAATGCGGATACCGGGCGCGCAGGGTCTGCAATTCGTAGATTACATTTTCCGGATTTCTCGGCCGCCAGTTAGGGCGTTGGTAAGAAATATTTCCGCATACACAGAAGGTGCAGGACAAGGGACAGCCTCTCGAGGCATAAGCCTGAATTTCCAGATATTCGCTGGAAGGCTCGCCGGGCATTCCGTAATGCAGGCGAGAGACGTCATCATCCTCAGGAAGCGGTAAATTGTTCACATCAAGCGGAGGCCTGATATTGGTGTTGGGCCAGAGACCCATAATATCTGCAAGCGGTTTGCCCTGCAGGATATCGAGCACCACCATTTCGTACTCCCGGAGCACGACATGGTCGGCATATTCGCTGACCTCTTCGGGAAAGGTAGTGGGATGAGGCCCACAGAAAATCAGCTTTGTCCCGAACCTTTTTTTAATTTCTTTACCGAACCGGCTGTCGGCGTCGATGGTGCGCGTGGCGCAATCCATGATCAGGTAGTCTGGGCCGAACTCAGAGATTTTCTCTACAAACGTATCGTGATCCCATTTTTCCAGGCAGCCATCAAAAAATTTGACTTCGTGCTCGGTGTCCCGTTTCAGGATCGAGGAGCAATAAGCCAACTGCCAGGGGTAATAGGTGAAAATGTTGTGGTCTTTGGTGCTATTGGTCCAACGGCTGGGGGAGTGGATCATGGCATACCCGTCAGCGTCGATTCCGACAGAATTACAAACGGCTACTTTCATAGATTTCCTCTGCTGATCGTACGATATTTTTGTTATAGGCCCACCTGCGTGGGAAGCAATGAGCAAGGGCTCGTTAAGCCGAGAAAAACGAGTTTTAGCAATAAAAAACCATTGCAAGTTGCCTGCGGAGGCTCTCCGCTCTTTTTCCGGAAGCGGAATAGGGTACAACTCGCCACCAGAGTCTAAAGCTCATAACGGCCTAAATCAATTAAAACTTTAACAATAAAGGCTTTGGTGGAATGCGGCTCGGTTGATTTGTGGGGGTTTGGGGGAGTGGGAGCGGCGGAAAAATGTCTTTTGGGATTCACCTTGACAAGGGTTGGCGGACTTGTAAAGATGCCGACCCACTAATTAGACTGCAGAAACCGGTAATTGGAGAATTGAATGGCTGAAGAATCAGCGACAGAAAAGGGATTTTTTGCCCGGCTAAAATCCGGTTTGGCAAAGACCCGCTCGAACCTTGCGGGAGGTTTTGACAATATTGTTCACGGCAAGGCGAAAGTTGGGCCGGAGTTACTGGAAGAACTTGAAGAAACTCTCCTCATCGCCGATGTGGGTGTGCAGGCCACCTCCTTCATTCTGGAAGACTTAAAACGTGAGGTTTCCCAGAACCGGATTCGTGAAAATAAAGAAGTGCTGGAACAATTAAAACAGCGCATGGTCCATGTCTTGTCGCAAAACCAGAAGCCCTTGGCATTTTCAGAACACCAGCCTTTTGTGATACTGGTCGTGGGAGTGAATGGTTCGGGTAAAACCACTACTATCGGAAAACTGGCCCGGCATTGGAAGCAGCAGGGCAAAAAAGTTTTGCTGGGGGCTGGGGACACGTTTCGGGCGGCGGCCATCGACCAGTTGCAGGTTTGGGCGGAGCGGTCAGACATTCCCTGCATCAGCCAGAAGAGCGGCGCTGATCCTTCTGCCGTAGCTTACGATGCGGTTCAGGCCGGTATGGCGCGTGAGATGGATATAGTTATCATTGACACGGCAGGGCGATTGCAAACCAATACCAACCTGATGGAAGAATTGAAAAAAGTCAAACGGGTGATTGGAAAAGTTTTGCCGGGAGCCCCTCATGAAACCTTGCTGGTTCTGGATGCAACCATTGGGCAAAACAGCATTTCTCAGGCGCGACTATTTAATGAAGCGTTGGTAGTGGATGGGCTCGTGATGACCAAGCTGGATGGGACAGCAAAGGGTGGGGTTCTGTTCAATATAACGGATGGTTTAAAACTTCCGGTTCGATTTGTAGGTGTGGGTGAGAAGCCGGAAGATTTGCAGGAATTTATTCCAGAAAATTTTGTGGAAGCGTTAATCCCCGGTTGAGGCTTCCGGAAAATCGTCCTCATAATATTGAGCGACGCTTTTCTGATTCTCTATTTCCAGTGTCTCAAACTGTTTCTGCACGATATACCGGTGAATCAGGTCGCGGTTCTTGTCTTCAATTCCTTCAAAAAAGCGAAACCGGAAAAAATCACCTTCATCACCCCCTTTTTGCACTGAGACCAGAAAAACTTCCGATTTAATGATACGGGGTTCTTCCATAGGCAGGGCAAATAAAGCGGTGATGGATTGCTTGCTGTGAATCCGGGCAAGCCCTTTTATGTAGCAACCGAAGCCGCTGGCGCTCAAATCGCTAATGCTTGTGCAGAACACCCGCTCATCCTGCATGGTGAGGCAAAGGTCGAGAGGATCTCGGCTGTCTGCCAGAAGTCGGTAAAAGTCCCTGCGATCCACATCGGGATCGATAGGCATTTCCTTGGATTTCCAGCGAAAAATTTTCTTCAGCCAATGCTCAATAGGCTTGTATGCCGATTCTGGTTTTATGCGTGTGTCAAACTTACTCACCATGAACAACCTTCCTTTCGCCAAATGCGGGGTCACAAAAGACTTGTTTTAGTAAGTTTCGGCAATACACCTAGAGAGCTTTTAGCCTTGATTTTGCAGATAAAGCAAAATCTGGCTAAAAGGATGGAAGTTTTTTGGAGGATATGGAAAGAAAAGGAGAGGGAGATTAGTAGGTCAGGGCTTCTGAGTAGCTGATTTTTTTTAAAGAGTCCAAAGTGGAGGTGGGGCTACAGCTGAAAACTTCAATATCTGTATTCGAAGAGTTTGCGCGCCAAAATCGAGCATCTTTTTCATTTTGGGGAACTCGGTTTGTTCATGATTCACGGTTTGCGGATCCTGACCAAAAAAATGGGTTTTGGGGCCATCGTGTTTCAAATCCAGACCGAGGAAAAATATCTTTTTGAATCCCATATACGCGACCACCTGCAGGGCGAAGTAGGAAATGGTGTAGCCGGAATAGATGCCTTCTTCAAGATCTGTGCTGAAGCCTTCTCCTCCGAGCAATTTTAGGGTCAACCCCAGAGGCCGGCCCTCAAGCGTGAATAATTGGCGGACATTTTTATAGGACTCGAGATAGAGATCAAAAAGGCGGTAATCAAAAACACATTGATAGTAGGGGGTCGGATAAACCATGGTGGATCGATTCAGTCCCATGACAATTTTGTTTTTCAATAAAGAAAGATCAAGATCATTCAGTGAAGGGCCCGAGGAGAGGATAAAAATATTTTTTCCTGAATGCAGGTTTTTATAATCCGAGATATTTTCCATAGCTTTAAATGAAGGAGTCCTTGCCGAATTTGACATATTTAATCAGACGACGACTGTAAGTATAGACTCCATGAATCATATTGTTATTCCCCGAAATAAAACTGGGGTAGGAAACTTCTAGCTGGACTTCGTCAAAATGCCGTACTTTCTCCCAGGTCTTGCCTCCGTTCCGACTCCAAGATGCGCTAAGCGGCCAGCGCTGGTGCTCTTCCGTATGGTTATAGACCACCACAAAATTATTATTAGTCATGAAGGCTGAAATTCCAGATAGCGGGTTGGGCAGGGGGGGTAATTTGGGGTTTTGACCAGGTCGTTCCTTGGTCTATTGAGTGGCAGAGATGGATTCTTCTGGGGTCGGTGGATGACCTAAAGACCAGAGTTAATCTTCCGCTGTTATCTTTAACGATGGCTGGCTGAATGAGTTCAGGAGCCTCAAAACGATAAGCTTCCTGCCACCTGGAATAGGGTGGCTCGCTTGAAAGCAGAACGGTTTGCCGGGTTTGTTCGTCATACGCGGGCAGTAAATAGGAACCCGAATCCAGTAAAATTGGTGGATGCCGGATCATCATGCCCGGCTTCTGCCAAAGCTGAGCGGGACTGGACCAGGTTTCCCCCTCGTCATCCGATCAGACCCCCTGCAGGCAGGCATCGTTCCAATAGCTTCCCTTCAACACTACATAAAGCAGATGAATGCGCCCATCAGGATCTTGAAAAAGTACCGGGTTGCCAGCGGAATATTTTCCCGTGTCTAATATGGAATTGCCGGAGCTCCATGTGTTGCTCCCCTGGTGTTTTTTCGCTAGAGCCAGGGTAGCACCGGAATATTCATCTTCAGGGTACACATGCCAGGTAACCAGCAAGGTGCCTGACGGGGTTTCCAATATGGAAGGGCAATGGCAAAACATGCCTTTGTCGAGTGGGTTGTGCAGAAACTCAGCGTCAATCATGAACTGGGGTGCCCTTCTCTAGGGCTGCAAATTTTTTACGGGAACTTTTCTATTGTCGGGGGGATGGAACCGATTTTCTAATAAATATTTTTCGAGGTGAAACTCTATGGCGTGAACGGCTTGGGGCTAAAGGGAGAGAGGCAGGAAAAAAATGGAGGCGCCGGGCGGATTCGAACCGCCGATAGAGATTTTGCAGACCTCTGCCTTACCACTTGGCGACGGCGCCCTGCTTGATTATAATGATAGAAAAATGGAGCGGGAGAAGGGGTTCGAACCCTCGACTTCAACCTTGGCAAGGTTGCACTCTACCACTGAGTTACTCCCGCATGTATTTTTGTTGGGATGGAATACCCGAAACCTAATTATATTTCCTCAACCGCGATTGTCAAATTCTATTTTCTAATAAACTTCGCTTCTGTCCCTTCGATAAGGCGAAGAATGTTGCCGTAATGCCTTTGCACAGTGAACAAGCCGACAATGACCGCAAGATAAATATAGGGAAGTGGCAGCTTAAAAAAAATGGCAAACAAGGGCAGGGAAATCGCCGCCATGATCGATCCTATGGAAACATAGCTGGAAATCCACAGGCTGAGAGCAAACACCCCGACTGCGCACAGCGTTGCCCAGGGCATGATATATGAAAACAGGCCAAGGCTGGTCGCGACCCCTTTGCCGCCCTTGAACTTCAGAAAAATGGAGTAGAGGTGACCGAGAAAAACCATGAGTCCGGCGAGGGCGATCAGTTCTGGTTTTTCGTACAGCGATCCAGCGCCAAAAACAACGAGAAGACCTTTCAGCACATCTCCCAGCAGGGTCAGTAGCCCGGCTTTTTTACCCATCACCCGGGCCACGTTGGTGGCGCCGATATTACCGCTGCCGTGCTCGCGGATGTTCATGTTCCGGGCTCGTGCCAGCACGACGCCGAAAGGAATGGATCCGATCAAATATGAGACCAGACACAGGGCTGAAATTTCAGTTAGCATGATGAAGTCATTCTGTTTCGTCCACCCATGATTCGCTTTGCAGTTTGGACTTCAGTTTTAATTTGGCTCTTTTTTCGATTTGCCGCACCCGCTCGCGGGATAGGCCGATCTCTTTTCCAATTTCCTCCAACGTTTTCACTTCGCCAAAAAAACCGAAACGCATTTTGAGAATCATGGCTTCCCTCTCCGAGAGGTCTTCCAGTAATTGATCCACCTTTGCGCTGAGCGAAGCCTGCATGAGTTGATCATCGTACGGGATGAGGTCCTGGTTTTCCAGAAGATCCAGATAGGGCGTGTCTTCACTATCTTTTAAAGGAGAGTCGAGCGAAAGGTGGGTCCGGTAGGCGCGCATGATAGAGGTGACTTCCTCATCTCTATATCCCAAACTATTTGCCAGTTCAGACTGGGTCGGCTCGCGCTCCAAGTCCTGCACCATCTGCTGGCTTCTTTTATTGATCTTGAGGACTTTCCCGACCTGCTTGACGGGAAGCTTTACCGTGCCGGACTGCTCGGCGAGGGAATGCATGATAGCCTGTTTGATCCACCATACCGCATAGGTGATGAACTTGACATTCCTGCCAACGTCAAAGCGTTTGGCGGCCTGGATCAATCCGATATTTCCTTCCTCGATCAAGTCTTGAAGGGGAATGCCCAGTCCGCGGTATTTATTGGCCACGGTCACGACATATTTTAAATTGCTACGTACCATTTCCTGAATGGCTTTAGGGTCTCCAGCTTTAATGGATTTTGCCAGCTTGATTTCTTCTTCACGGGTGAGAATCCTGATCTTGCTGATCTCTTCCATGTACTGGTTGAGCGGGTCATGGTTGGTCCCCTTGTTCGTAGCTTGGGAAGAACGTTTTATTTTTGCCGGTTTGGGTTTGGGGGTCTTTGGCATAATTTTTTGAGATCAGCGCAGAGCTCTCAAGCGAAGTCGTGCCTCTTTCGCTAACTCGCTTCGAGGAGATTTTTTAATAACGTTTTTATAATAATTGCTGGCTTCGGAAAAATTTTGCTCATGATAATAGGATTCGCCTAACAGAAACTCTGCTTCGAGAATAAAAGAATGTTTGGGATATTCCACTTTCAGGCGTTTGAATCTTTGGATTGCCGACTGATAGGAGCCGGTGCGGTAATAAAACTTGCCGATCTCAAACATGTTTTGCGCCAGGACATCCAGACACTGCGTGATTTTTTGTTTCGCTTTTTCAGCGTAAGAGCTTTTCGGAAAATCCTGCGCAAAGCGCCGAAAGCCTTCCAGTGCCGAATTGACCGGCGTTAAGTCCCGGGAAGCCAGATCAATCAGCTTGAAATGAGACATGGCTTTATAAAAATGCGCCCGGTCGACAAACTGGTGGGCGGGGTAGAGCTCGGTAAACTTCTGGTAATGAAATTTGGCCTCTTCATATTCTTCTTCGCCGTAATGGATGTCTGCCAGCAACATGGTGCCCGCTACCCGCTCTTTACTATCCGGATAATCTTCCATCAATTGCTGCACTTTGGCTTTGGCTTCTTCGGTGTCCTTCTTCTTGGCAAGCTGCTTGCTTTGTTGCAGTAATTGGCTTGCGGAATAGTTCTTTTCCTTTTTTGTGGTGGAGCACCCGAAGAAAAATGCCAGCACAGAAACTAAAGCGAAATAAGATACGAATTTTGAGGACAGGCTAAATGGCGACATTATGGTGTTTAATGGTTGCAGGTTGTTTTCAAATATATACTAAAAAACCTTATGTTTAAAGCGCTTAATCATTTTTCGGGACTTTAAAGCTCCTTGCTTATCGAGAAAACTTCGTGCTATAACTTCAACGATATTCCCATCTTTTGGGGGAGAACTTCTTCGAAAAATAGCCATCATCTATGAAACGAACTATAAAAATTACAGTGTTGAACCTATTGGTGTTCCCTGGGCTCGCTTTTGCGGCAGATCCTGCCACCACTAATTCGTGGCAACTGCTTTCTATCTTCGAAAAAGGCGGGGTCATGATGTATCCCATTCTTTTTGCCTCTGTGCTCATGCTGGGGATTGCCATAGAGCGTATTTATAATCTGAGAAGGAAGAATGTCATCAACTCTGATTTTCTCCAGAATGTTCGCGACCAGTGGGACTGGAAAGACATACAAAAAACTCTGCAGTTGTGCAACTCCTACGACAATTCGCTTTCGCGAATTTTGAAAGTGGGGTTGTTGCGGGTAGGAGGCAAGCTCGATGAAATTGAAAGGGCGATTGAAGGTGCGGGTCAACATGAAGCATCTCTGATGAATTCGAATCTCAGAGTGCTGGGCGCGGTGGCAAACATCACTCCGATGATGGGTCTTTTGGGAACCGTATTCGGAATGATCAAAGCCTTCAATGTGATTTCTCTCAGCGGTACCGGGAACCCCGGCCTTGTGGCCAGCGGCATATCCGAAGCGTTGATCACAACCGCCGCAGGGATGGTGGTCGGCATACCGGCTTTGGCCTTGTATCACTATTTCCGGGGGAAAATTGACCGCTACGTTTTCGAGATGGAAGAAGTTTCCTTCCAACTTATTGAAGAGCTTTCTTATGACGGCATTAGAAAGGCCAAACCTGAGAGATCGCCCAGGGAAAAACCTAAAAAGACGTCAAGCCTTGGCTGATCGTTCGGGCCTTTCTGTTTAAAAGGATCCACCACATGCAATTCAGAAGAGAAGAAGAAGATAATTTTGCGTTGGATATGACCCCCATGATCGATGTGGTGTTCCTGCTTATTATTTTCTTCATGGTGTCCACGGTGTTTGTGGACTTCACCAGAAAGATGGATATTAGCCTACCGACTTCCAAGTCTTCTGTCCTCGATGAAAGCACCAAAACCCTGGAAGTTGAGATGTTGAAAGACAAAAAAATCTTTCTCGGAGGCAAGCCGGTAACGCTTCTGGGACTGGAAACAACTCTCACGAAAATGGAATTCAAGGACAAAAAGCCAAGCGCTGTCATCCGAGCCGATAAATCCCTTCCTTACGGAGATGTGATTCAGGTCATGGGCCTTTTACAAAAAAAGGGCATTCCTGATATTAGCGTTGCGGTAAAATAAGGTATAATCCCTCATATCATTTTTTTATGACTCATAAGTTTGCTCCGAAGTTTGGGCGGACTCTTTTCGTTTTTAAGGAGATTTTGCATGGCAACCTACACCAAAGAAAAAGATGTCGAAACTACATCGGAAGATGATGCTGCTGCGCGGACTGCAATGCAGGAAGTATTTTCCAACACCGCTCGATGGCCCGCCGGATTCGGCGGCTTCACCGCAGATGTGACAGCAAACATAAATGGCGTTGAACAAAAAGGCACCGTGACAGTTAAAGGTCCCAAAGAAATCGAGACCGATGTCAGCGAAGAAAAAGCCAAGGGTTTTCTTACGGAAAACCTGTCTTCCATTGCCATGCACCGGGGCCCGCGTTCTTTTGATGAGTCAGATGGCAAATATAAGCTTAGCTTCGGGGATGACGGCACGCATCCGTTGGGAAGAAAACTCGTCATGGGTGGGGACGGCATGAGCTCTTTCTACCGCATCAAGGATGGCAGAATCCAACAGATCAACCGGCAGACACCGCGCATGTCTTTTTCCATCAATATTGAAGAGAGCCGGAAAAATCAGGATGGTAAATTCCTGACCCATAAATATTCCGTGTTCTATTTCAATCCGGAAACTAAAGGTTTGAAAGATGTGGAAAGCTATACGGATGCATATACAAGAGTGGGTGAGGCCGATCTTCCTGAACAGCGCCGCATCATCAACTGCGAAGAGGGCGCTATTTCAGTTTCGACCATGACACTCAGTAACCACAAACTTCTGTAAACAATGTTGAGTTGGCATGGATGAAAGTTTCATCCGTGTCAACTTGACGTATCGATTACCTGCACACCATTTTCTACGACGACACCTTTGCCGATGATAGAATTTTTTACGGTGGCGCCGGAGCCGATGGTCGCGCCCGCCCAGAGTATGGAATTTTCCACCACCGCGCCTGATCGCAAACGACAACCATCTCCCAGCACTGCATAGGGGCCCACCTGTGCGTCATTAGAAATTTTGCAGTCTTTCCCGATATGAACCGGCGGCACCACCAGAGGGCCTTCAGGATTTCTCGATGGCGAGGTTTTTAATGTCAGCCTTCCTTCCAAGGCATCGGCCTGGGCCTGAATATAGGTTTCCCGCGTGCCCATATCGATCCAGTACTTTTCATGTAAATACCCATAAACCGGTAGCCCCTCTTCTATCATTGTCGGGAATACATCTTCTGTTGTGCCATAGAATTTGTCTGCCGGTATGCGGGAAAATATTTCCGGTTCCATGATCTGGATGCCGGTGAACATGACCCGCTCGGTGGTCGCGGGAGGATTTTTAATGGATGCATTCACAAAGCGTGTGATGCGCCTATCATCGGCCAATTCGATGGGTTCATATTTTTCCGGCTCGACATCCTTCCTCACAACCAGTGTCAGGCAGGAATTCTTTTCGTTATGAAAGCTGAGAACCTTATTCAGATCAATATCTGCGAGGACGTCGCTGTTCATCACCAGAAATGTTTCTTTATCAAGAAACGACTGGGCCTTTTTGAGTCCGCCAGCGGTTCCCAGAATTTCTTCTTCTCTGGAAAACTGTAGGCGCACTCCGAAATCAGTACCATCGCCGAAATGCTCGACAATCTTCTCAGGCAGGTGATGCACATTGACGATGATGTCTTGAATGCCATTGGAGCTTAAAAAGTTCAGAGCGTGTTCCAGAAGGGGCCGGTTTAAAACCGGGAACATGGGTTTGGGTAGGCCCAGCGTAAGGGGTTTGAGTCGGGTGCCGAAGCCTGCCGCCAGAATCATGGCTTTCATTTTTTTTGCGCCATTGCCTTGAGCGACTCTATGAAAGGAGGACGGGCGATGCCCTCTTCGGTGATGATGGCGGTGACAAGTTTGTTAGGGGTGATGTCGAACGCGGGATGAGCCACCTCAATACCTTCTGGTGCAATTCTTTTGTTGTTGATGTTCACCACTTCTTCGGCTGAGCGTTCTTCTATAGGGATTTCATCGCCGGACGCCAGAGAAAGGTCCAAGGTTGAAACCGGTGCGGCGACGTAAAACGGGATATTGTTTTCCTTGGCCAGCACTGCAACCATATAAGTGCCGATTTTGTTGGCGACATCGCCATTGCCTGCAATGCGATCGGCCCCGACCAAGACCAGATCGACCTCCCCGTTCTTCATAAAGAAACCGCACATATTGTCGGTGATCAGTTTGACGGGAATATTATCTTCCTTGAGTTCCCATGCCGTTAGCCTTGCACCTTGTAGAAAAGGCCGTGTTTCGTTAGCCAGCACGCGGATATTTTTCCCGGCATTGATCGACGCACGAATCACTCCTAGCGCGGTGCCAAAACCCGCTGTCGCCAAAGCCCCGGCATTGCAGTGGGTCAAAATCACATTGCCGCTTTCAACCAGAGTTTGTCCGTGTTGTCCCATTGCCTTGTTGATGCTGATGTCTTCGGTCAGGATGGTGAGAGCTTCTTGTTTCAATCGAGCCTTTAGTTCCGGGATAGCGAGGTTTTTTGAATCCTTCGCAACCTGTTTCATTCGGTTGATGGCCCATGCAAGGTTCACAGCGGTGGGTCGTGACTTGCCGAGCTGGTCGCATTGTTTTTCCATTGCGGCATAAAATTCATCGAAGTTGGAGGCGGTGATCGTTTCGACCCCGAGACTGACCCCCGTGGCCGCTGCGACACCGATGGCCGGCGCTCCCCGGATAACCATGGTTTTAATGGCCTGTCCTACTTCTTCGATGGTTTTGCAGTCAACGAAAACTTTTTCTGCCGGAAGACGAGTCTGATCGATCATCCTCACCACTCCGTCTACATACTCTATGGTTTTAATCATGAATTATTTTCTTTAAAAAGGTTGGGAATTTTAGCGGTCAACTGTTCTCGAAAACCGGATTCATCCATTCCGCTAATCTCGATGGTTTTGTTTTTACTGCTGAGTCCCGCGACGATACAGACTCTGGAAGGACTCACCTCCAGCCATTTGGCCAGGAACTTGACACAGGTTTTGTTAGCGGCTCCGTCTACCGGTGGTGAGGTCAATCGAATTTTTAAGGAATTATTATGAATCCCCGAAACTTCGTTCTGGGATGACCTGGGCTGGATGACGGCTGAAAACCGGATTCCGTTTTCGCAGGGATTAATCCTGAGTTGAGTTTCCGGCATTGCCGTTTTGGGTCCCCGCTTTAAATTTATTTAAATGCTCTACCGCAGTGGCTCGAATATTATCCGTCAGCTGTTGCTTCTGTTTTTGCAGTTTTTGGATCTCCTGGTGTAGGGAGACTAGCTCCTTCGCGGCGGTTGCTCTATTTTGTTCGGCATGTTGCTTTGCGGTATTGATGATTTTTTTTGCTTTCTCCTTCAGCATCTCGGGAGTCAGCTGCGAAAATGCGCCATTGCCGTTTGACGGGCCTTCGTTGGCTTTTTTCATCTCATCAATCAATTGATCTTTTTCGGCAAGTTCTTTTCTGAGGGCTTGTAACTCTTCTTCCACCTCGGGAGAGGTTTTCGTTTCGGGTTCCAGTTGGGGGAGTTCGTCTAGGTTTTGTTTGAGTTCTTTGATTTCCTCGTTTTTAAAATCGATTTGCCGGTCTTTATCCTTGAGATCTTGGGACATGGATTTAAAATCATCGGCCACAAGATGGAGGAAGGTGTCGACTTCCTGCTTGTTATAGCCACGGAACTTGTCGTGGAAGCATTGCTCTAGAATGTCAAGATAAGTCAGGCGCATAATAGATCACTGTAGTCGCATTGCCAGAGTTGCCAGCGATTCCACCAAAAAGCTTTGAAGGAAAACAATTGCCAGCAGGACAAGAATTGGTGAGAAATCGATTCCTATTCCAGACATGGGGATTAATTGCCGCACTCGAAGCAAAACCGGTTCTGTGATACTGTATAAAAATTGAACGATGGGATTATACGGATCCGGGTTCACCCAGGATAATAGAGCGCGGATGATAATGATCCACATATAAAGCTGTAAGACAATGCTTAGAACCTGAGCGGTTGCACTCAGCAAATTTCCTAGAATAAACACAGAGTATGGGGTGTAGGTTTTCCTCAGTCAACTCCATTGGGACGCTGGGGAAAATCATTGCTAACGTCTCCCCCTAAAATATCTGAAAACTCCTTTATTGTCAATGAGAAGAGCGCTTGACAGTGAGTGCTTAAATGAGGATAAGCTAAACTTATGAAACGGACAAAAATTAAACACCTTCTCAAGGGTGAGGAGGGAGAAGTGCTGGTTAAGGGCTGGGTGAGAACCCGTCGCGATTCTAAGGGAGGCTTTTCCTTTCTGGAAATCAATGACGGGTCCTGCTTTGCCAATATTCAGGTGGTGGCGGAACACACCCTTGCTGAATATCCTGCTATTGAAAGCCAGCTGACCACGGGTAGTTGCGTTTCGGTGCGGGGCAATCTGGTTGCGTCGCAAGGCAAGGGCCAGTCCAAGGAAGTTCTGGCTACGGAAATCCAGGTCTATGGTCCGGCACCAGTTGAGACGTATCCTTTGCAGAAGAAGAAGCATTCCTTCGAGTTTTTACGTGAGATCGCTCACCTTCGTCCACGCACCAACACATTCGGCGCAGTCATGCGGGTTCGAAACAGATTAGCTTTTGCCATTCACCAGTTTTTTCAGGACAAGGGGTTTCTATACCTGAACACGCCTATTGTGACCACCAGTGATTGCGAAGGAGCAGGAGAAATGTTTCAGGTCACGACTCTCGACCTTTCCAATCCTCCGAGCGCGAATGGAAAAATTGATTATTCGCAGGATTTCTTCGGCGAGAAAACCTCACTCACCGTCAGCGGGCAACTGGAAGGTGAAATCTATGCCATGGCCCTTTCAGAAATTTATACGTTTGGTCCTACCTTTCGCGCCGAAAACTCCAACACCAGTCGACACCTCGCTGAATTCTGGATGGTGGAACCGGAAATGGCCTTTTATGATCTGGATGACGATATGGATCTGGCGGAGGAATTCATCAAATACCTGTTGTCAGATGTGATGGAACATTGCGCCGAAGACATGGAGTTTTTTAACAAGCGCATTGACACCACCATTCTCGAGACCTTGAAAAATATCACCAGCAGTAGTTTCGAGAGGTTGACCTACACCGATGCCATTCACCAACTGCAAAAATCATCCGAGACTTTTACCTACCCGGTGGAATGGGGCTTTGCTCTGCAGGCGGAACACGAGCGTTATCTCACTGAGAAGGTTTTCAAAAAACCGATCATCGTGTTCAACTACCCGGAGCAAATTAAATCCTTTTACATGAAACTCAATGAAGGTGGCGAAACCGTGCGGGCCATGGATGTGCTGTTGCCCAACCTTGGGGAAATTATCGGCGGTAGCCAGCGGGAGGAAAATTATGATGTGCTATTGCAAAGGATGCGAGACAAAGACCTCGACCCTGAACAATACTGGTGGTACCTCGATCTTAGGAAATTTGGCTCGGCGCCTCATTCTGGGTTTGGACTGGGATTCGAACGGTTGGTCCAGTTCGTCACGGGTATGGAAAATATCCGTGACGTGATCCCCTTCCCCCGAACTCCCAAACACGCCAAATTCTAGCCACTAGCCGTGCAGGAAGATAGCTGTGGTGTGTGGAATCGAGAGAACGTTTGCCGCATGTGATATTGCTTCATTTACCTTCATGCCCCGTAGGGGTATTTCGGGTAATGCAGCGCTGGCCCCAGGTTTAGCGGGCGGGTAGGGTGAAGTGGAAGGTGGTTCCTTTTCCAGATTCGGTTTCAAACCAGAGTTTTCCTTGGTGGTTCTCCTCGATAATGCCTTTGCAGGAAAGCAGGCCCAGTCCGTTCCCATCCTTCTTCGTGGTTAATGTGTCCTTGAATAGATAGCCCTGAATCTCTTCAGGGATTCCGCTCCCTTTGTCAATCACGCTCACTTGTATGAACCCATTATTTTTACTGACGCCAACTTCAATGGTTCCACCATCTTCAGTGACGTAACCGGCGTTAATAATCAGG
>CALAGQ010000128.1 GCA_937891765.1 uncultured Nitrospina sp. | reverse complement strand
CACGGCTCCATTATGGGAGGAAGCCGCCGTTTGAAAAATAACATCATCGGTGGCGGTCAGGGTTAACAGGCCGGAAACGCCAGATAGTTCTGCAGAGGTTAGGCCGTCGACAATAAGATTTCCGGTAGCATTAATCGTCAAAGTAGCGGCCGTGAGATTCGTGATACTGGTTCCATCAATGGTGGTCCCAGTGGTTCCAGTAAGTGTCGTACCCGCCGAACCGGAAGTGACAGTTGCTGAGCTAAAATTAAGATTCGCCCCTTTGATGCTCAGGACATCGTTGGTGGTGCTGAGCGTCTTGCCACTGGCCACGGTGAAGTCACCGGTGCCGTCGGCATCGGAGTCTGCGTTAAAGGTATGGGTTCCTGAACCCGAGGAGGTCAGGTCATCATTGATATTAATTGCATTTGTAGCATTGACCGTGAGGGCCCCCAATGTGGAGATACCACTAGTGGTCGCGTCCAGAGTCATATTGCCACCAGCGGTAAGAGTTATTCCGGAAGCAAGTTCGATGTTATCGATTCCGTCAAAGGAGTCGTTTGCATCGCCCTCCAAAATCATATTACCAGTGGTGGTAAGGTCACCATTGATTTTGAGTCCATCATCAGCACTTGCCGTCAGATCCCCCCCCAATGTTGAGGCGGCCAGGGTAAGAGTACCGAGTTCCGTTATTTGCACAGCACCAGTACCTGAAGATAAAGTAACGGCTCCGGCGAGGGTGTTGTTTTGTGTCAAGGTGATTACATTGGAGCCAGTCACCGTGAAACTGGAAGTGCCATTAGCTACTGATAACTGAGCAGTTTGGGTGATATCACCGCCTGCAATGACCGCAATACTATTGTTTATATCTGAGGCTCCAAGTATAAGACTATTGGCATCTGTCAATGTGACGTCATACCCAGTTGTGATAATTACTGTAGAGAAGTCATTCGACGAATCATCAAGAGTAATGTTGTTTGAAATCCCCGCCGCAAAGGTAGACGTGCCCACTGCGGTGATGGCGCCACTCTGAGTGATCGCCCCGCTGGTGGTGAGGTTGATCTGGTTAGCACTGGTCATATTAGCGATGATAAGAGCGTCCGTCTCTGTCAAACCGATGCTATTGCTGGTGGTGTTATCTATATCCACAGATGCCACGGCAATTTCCAAGGCGTCGGCCGAACCCACCCCTGTTGTAGCATCGATCACCAGCCGACCATTCACCGCGCTGACATTCGTCCCCGCCCCATTTCCGTCCGAGACATTTGTCGCCGAGGTAAGAGTCACCGCCGAGTTCGAGGAACTGGTGGTGATCAATTCACCAATCGTGATGTTTCCGGCACCCGTCCCTGTCGAGGTCAATGTAAGAGTTCCGCTACCTGCATTGATAACAGATCCGCTCGACATGGTGATCGCATCACCAGAATCACCACTGCCCGACGAATCGGTATTGGATTGAATGGATACATTTCCCGTCCCACTGGCGACGAGACTTCCTGATGCCCCAAAATTGATCGTGTCATCAGCGGTGAGGGTCACCGCTCCCCCGGACGCGATCGTGACGGCATTAGTAATAGAAACATCCGCAAGCGTTCCGTTGGCATCAAGGGTCAGGGCACCTGCAGCTAACGTTTGGGAAATAGTAATAGCACCGTCGGTGCTGCTGTTTGTCGTAATGGCGAAACTACCCGTGCCCACATCCATAGCGCCCGAGGTGGTGACCGAACCGCTATCCGTAGTCAGGCTAAAATTCAGAGCGGTAGCAGTCAAGGTGCCGATGTCGATAGTAGTGGTAGAATCAGTCAAGTTGAAAGCGCTGATGTTGGCCGCACTCATAGCGTAGGTAGAAGTGTTGGCCGGGTCTACTGTCAAAGTCAAGTCCGTCAATGTAGAAGTTGTCGCCACATTAAAACTATTATTGGTATCCAGAGTCAGGTTGGCACCGAGATCGTTGGTGCCGGTGCTCAAAGTGATATCACCCCCCGTGCTGGCGAAGCTGGAGTTGCCGGTTACCGATAAGGCTCCTGTCTGGGTCATCGCTGCACTGGAGGTTACTGTCAGGTTTCCACCCAGGGTAGAAGCCGCCAGAATCGTTGCAGTACTATCTGTTAATTGAACAGCTCCAGTACCGGACGAAAGGGTGATCGCGCCGGTGAAATCGTTGGATGAGTTTGTCAGGGTGGCAACATTAGTACCTGTCACCGTGATGCTCGATGTGCCCCCCACTGACAATCCGAATCCTTGAGTGATGTCTCCTACCGCACTGACCGCAAGATTATTGGTGATGGCAGACACCGTGGTATTGAAGGCTACATCGCCGCCGGTTGTCAGGGTCAGGGTGGTTGAAATGTTAGCGGTGTTGGCGAGAGTGATATTGTCGACGGTAATATTACCAGCGGTGCTGTCGCCAATGCTGACATTCGCCGCAGTGATATTTTGCAGTTCCGCACCACTGATCGACATTCCTCCTGCAGTATCACCCAAACCAATGGTGCCAGCATCGGAAACCAGAATAGTAACGGTTCCTGTTCCGGCATTGATAGAACCGGTAGTGAGGTTGAGGTCATTTGCGGTGAGGTCGATACTCTGATTCGCAGAAACAAGACTGCCGGAAGCCCCAAACACAATATCTCCCGCGCCATCAGCGGTGTTGCCATCGGCTTCCAGTGTCAGCGTACCAGTGCCGCTAACAGTAATCACCTGATTGATGTTGATGTCGTTGCCCGCACGCAGGACCACACTGACGTTGGTGTTGCCGGTTGAAGTAGCAACGTTCCAGGCATTGCTGACGGTGATATCTCCAGTGGCCTGCAATTCGATGGTGGTGCCGTTCCCGACGCCGACAAAACTTCCTGTGGTCGCGTCAATATCAAGAATCGTGGTCAAACCCGAATCGTCGGCAAAGGCTTCCGTATTGTCCGACCCGGCAGTAAAGCCGGTTGAGTTGGCATCAACTCCCGAAAGTAGCGTAATATTCGCCGGATCCAGGAGCAGGGTCCCTGCCCCACCATTAGCGGCACTCAGTTCAATTTGATAGGCATGGAAATCAATACTGGCTTTACCGGATACTTCGGCGAATCCGCCATCTCCTGACAACAGGCCTCCAGTGGCAAGAATGCTGCCGTAAAATCTTGTGACGTCATCGGCCCAGACGATGACCTTGCCGCCGTTGCCGGTGGTGCCGGCACTGGCGTTGATAACAGCACCTTCGCCTACATAAGTTCTATTCGCGTTCTGGATATCCGGATTCTTGCCCTGATAGTCGCCACCGATGAGGGCCGTGCCGCCGCCCGCATCACCCGATACGTTAACGACGGCGTTGTCGAACAAACCGACCTTCTCGCCGAGCACGTGCACCGTGCCACCTATTTCTCCAGCATCGTCACCCGATGCCGTGATCGTGCCCGAAACATTCACGGCACCGGAACTGCCACCGGTTAAAAACACACGCCCCTCTTTTTCTACAACGGTGTTGGCGACTATCGTTCCTTCCATGTTGACGACGTGACGAATAACATCGCCGGCGTCTTTGGCGCTCATGCGCACCTGCCCGCCATCGGCCTGGATGAGTCCTCTATTGCTCACACGATCTTCAAGCACATTGCCGTCTTTATCTGTCACCGTCCCTGCCACCGCTTCGGTCAACTCAAAACTGATTAAGCCGTCGCCGGTGAAATCCAATGTCGCCGCTTTGCCCGCCGCCAAGTCAACAGAACCGAGGCTGGCAACAACGATCGTTCCACGATTTTCCACCGCAGGTGCGAGCAGGCCCACATAACTCGTAGCGCTGATCGTTCCTTCATTGATGACAGCCGTGAGCGGATTGTCGATATCCTGGGTAAAATTATAATTCTGGTCGAGGAAGTCCTGATCCGAAATCGCCATCGTTGTGGCGATCAGACCATGCGTGTCGACGTGCGAACCGGGACCGAAGAACACGCCTGATCCGTTTGTGATAAAGACCTGTCCGTTAGCGGTGAGGTTGCCGAGAAGCAGACTGGGGTCTGCACCGATGACGCGGTTTAAGGCAATGGAGCCCGTACCGGGCTGGGAAAAGTTTACAGATTCGGCAGCACCAATGCTGAACGAGTTCCAGTTGATGATCATCTGGTTGGTGTTCTGGTCCACCTGCATCGAGGTGGAAGTAGGCTCGGTGATGGAACCGCTGCCGGCAACGATCTGCCCATCCTGCGGCAGGGCAAATACAAGAGTAGGGAAACCGCCGATCAACCAAATCAGGAATACGACTACAAGGTGACGTAAGAATAGGAAAGACGCTTTTTTTGCTGACCGCAAAAAGAGCCGGAAATTTCTGAAGTTTTTTACACGCTCTGAAATCAAAATGCCGCTCCCCCCACAGCATGAGACCCTATTTAGAGACTTAAAAACTTATTCGCGCAAAATCTACACCTATAAAAAATTGGAACAAAAATGTAGAACCTGTTAAGTTATCGTAATTTCGATAATTTGGTATTGTACTTAAACAGGAGAGGTAAAACAAGGCATCAAAAGGGATTTTTGCCGTTTTTACAATAACTTGTGGTTCTCAAAGGGTTTGAGAGGACTAATAAAGGAGGATTTTTACAATAAATGCCAACACCTCCGCTTGCGGGAGGGTAAATTAACACTTATGAACTTTGTGAAAAAAATGCTGCCTTACTTATCCGCTACAGCTTTCACTGCTTGAATCATCAAAAACGTCAACGCCGGTAGAGAAGTCTTCTGAAGTCCCGAAGCTGCCATCGGGAACCGCGCCTTCAGTAAACTCGATCATAAAGCCGGAGTCCACATCCCCCTCTCCACCCGAGTCACCGGTATCGCCTCCCCCTTCTTCTGTCCCGGTAGGGTCCTGGCTTTCAGTAGTTTCTCCAGATTCCGTTGTGTCTCCTGAGTCTGAAGATTCTGATGATGAAGAGTCGTCGGATTTTTTACTCTTCTTTTTCTTCTTTTTTCCCGACTTCTTTTCTTCGACTTTAATCAAGCCTTTATTTTTTGCACTGCCTCCAATTTTTGCCAGCACCACGTTGCGAATGGCCTGCAATTCCCCCATAGTCAGGGGTACCGGTGGTGTTGGGGGCTGACCTTTCACAACAGTGGTCTTTTGCATGGAACCTACCATGACTTCTCCCCCGCCCTTGGCTTGGGCAAAATTCAAGCCATCGCCATCAAAGGCGGCGGTAGTGATAAAGGGCTCAAATCCTTCCTCAAACTCGAACCAATTCGACTTTCGTTCCATCCCCACATTAGGGTCAATATTGCTGACGAGTACTTCACCCGCCTGATTGGCGATGAGGGTTTTTTTGGAACTGACACTTATATAGCCCTGGGTACCGCGGGCGGCCAGATTGCCGTGGGGTGACAAGATACGGAACGAGGAATCTTTGTTCTTCTGCGATTTATTAACTATGTACATGGAAAGGCCACGCCTTAGGTTGATGACCCCTTGACGAAGTTTGCTTTCGGGTTTGTACAGATAGGATTCAACGGATATTCTGGTTTTTGGGCCAAGAGCCATCAGACTTTTATCTTCGAACAGGATTTTGAGGCGACTTCTGTGGCCGGTTCGAAAGGTGTCTTTCGTAAAGACAAGTTGTTTCTTTTTTACTTTTTCCCAAACCTCTGCCGAGACTTGCTGAACTTCGCCTTTCTTAGCCTGGGCCACCAGTTCGCCAACCATAATTTCAACGGTGCCGATGATGCCGATAATTTTCCCGACCGGTTTCTCTTCAGCAAAAGACGATGCCGGCGATAGAAAGAGCAACACTCCACAATAAAAAACCCAAATCAGCCTGCCTGCTTTTCCTTCTCGAAATGCAAAACTGCAAGACTTCATTGGGTTTTCCTTTGCAGAAATCATTTAAAAAGCAATCAAACCACTTAAATAAAGAATTCCCGTGTTTAAGTCTGAGGGTTTGACTCCACTCATAACGGGCGTTCCCCATATTAACGAAAAACTGGTCGAGAAAGAAGCTTCATCTTTTGCCGGTATATTAATTTTGAAGCCGAAACCCGCTCCAGAGATGGCCTGATGGTCTTCTCCCGGTTGCGCGTCTTCTATAAACACTTTGCCGTGATCGAAAAAGCCTAGGAAAGTAATCGCTTTATCCATACCCGGCCAGCCGGGGATGGTTGGGATAAACCTGGGCCAGGGGAAATTGTATTCGATTGAAAAATTATAACCATGATCACCGGAAAATTCAGACAGGGGGAATCCGCGTACCGATCCGTAACCCCCGATGGAAGTCTGGTCGGGGGATAACACCCGCGCTGTCGCAAACTGCCCGCTGGCTTTCAGGATGAAGAAGCCGGGAAACTTCTTATGAATTATGCTGGCATTCTGGTAACGGACCAGGCTGGAGCTGAGCACTGTAAGCATCCCCTGTCCGCCAGTTCTCGATCTCAGGCTTCCATTATTATTAAATAGGGGGAAGTCTGTTTTAATCTGGGTATCGAAAAATGTTCTTCCCTGATATAGGTCGCTGAAGTTCCCTCCCACTCCAAGATAAAGGTCGAACAACCTTTCATCACTGGTGTTCTCCCCCAGTTGTTCGTTGACATAATATCTCGCCTCCATTCCACCCTTAACCGACAACTGCGCTGTGCGCGAACGGTGCAAAGGATGAGAAACTTCCGCCGAAATTATTTGCGACTTTCCACCTGCCCTCAGGTTCGAAAGATTCTGCCCCAAGTCATGTTCTGCATGTGTAAACGAAAGTTTCGCCGTGGTGCCGCGATCGGATATCGGGAATAGAAAAGAAGGCTGGAAAAAGTCCTGTCCATCCTCTGATTGAACAACACGGGCTGAAAGCTGGTCGCCGAGTTTAAACAGGTTACCTACGGTTACGGTGCCTCCCATTCTTACCTTCCCGGTGAATCGGGAACCAAAATTATCGACATCCAGACTATATGTATAAGCACGCTTTTCTGTGACCTGGAGAACCAAGTCAGTGGTTCCGGGCAACTCCCCCGGTCTGAGAACCGATTTCACCTGGACTCCCATCAAACTGTTAAGTTCCAGCAACACTCTTTCGAGAGCCGATTCGTTTAAGACTTCTTCGTCACGAAGGGACTCCATTCTCTGGACAAATTGTTCTGAGGAATTTTTTTCATTCCCTTTTACTTCGATGCTACCCAGTTTTCCTTCCACCACCTGCAGGGTTATGACACCATCTTTGATTTCCTGTGCCGGGATGAATGCCCGGGCGAGAAAATAGCCGCGCGACGCGTAGACAGCCGTCACCTCATTGGCATGAAGGGTGAGGATCCCCAATGTCATATCTTCACCTTCTCCTACATCCAGGAAAGGCGCGAGTTCATCTGAACTGACCAAGGTGTTCCCTGTAACTTTTATTTCCCGCACAAAAAATGTGGGCCCTGCACCGGCATCAATCAGTTCACGACTATCTTCAATCTTAATATCTGGAACAACTTCTTCAGGCGGGGGCTGGAACTCGGGTCGGGATTGGCGAAGGGATTTTTCAAGGACACCGGGATCAGTCTGCCCCCAAACTGGCAGGACCATGAACAAAAGCCAGCCTAACGTTAGACAGGAAAAATAAAGGCGTGCTTTAATCTTTTGACGCCCCGCTATTTGTTTTGTTCGATGAATAGCCTTTTCCTCGATACATGAAGAGTTTCTTCAGGCATAAAAAGCCCAGGTTATTATAGAGCAAAAGAGAGAGAACTATCCTTAATAAATCGGATCGGGGATATTAAAGCAACTTATTTTTAATCGGAATATTTCAAAATTTAGAAATCGCCGTCTTTGATGCGGAAGACATCCGGCTTGCCAGGCTTTTCGATGTAGGAAAGGGTGAGGGAAATGTTCTCGCCTGCTTTTTTGGGATCTGCATCTGTCTTGGGATTGACCAATAACAGTTTCACAGCGCGACCTTTTTTGTCCAAGCCCTGAAAGACCAAGATGACGCCTTCACTCAGTTGAGCATTGAGGGCCAGACCTTCTTTCTGATAACTTTTCTGGGCCAAGTGGTTGCGTAACTGATTGGCGGTGGCAATCACGTTTTCAGCGTCTGGCTTGGGGGTAGCCGGTTTGCCCCAAATGACATTGACATGTATCAGGCGTCTGGATTTATGACCCAGGATATAAAAAACTTTTGCCGGGCCACCATTCGGCAACAGCTTTTCGACATCAATTCCCAAACTGACAGTTTTTTCGTTGGGATGCTCAAACCGGGAAACCTTATCCCTGCTAATCCTAAAATCTTTCGAGATCGCTTTCATCACATCGCGCTCATTCATTCCGAATTGCGCCGAACGAAATCCTTCAATACTCGCCTGCTTCTGCGATGCGCCTTGATCGCCCGTCTTGGCCTGGGCCACTCCTGATAGCAGGACAACAAAAAGAAATAAAAATAGGGTTTGACGTTTCATCATCGCACTCTCCAGGTTAATGATCCAATTGCAAACACAACGATCATACCGTCACAACCCCGGCCATGCAACCCAGCATTCTTTTCATAGCGGTTATGGACCTGACAGTCTTGATCGTGTTGCTGTTCTATTAACAAAATTTAATCCACCGGCCCGGTACCGGAGCATCACAGGAGGGGCAACACTCTCCTTTTAAATTTATCGACAAAACCTGGAATCCCCTGCGCTCAACCAGAAGATGCTGGCAATTAAAACAATAGGTGTTCTCGGTATTTTGCACCTGCCCCGGCAAATTACCGGAATAAACAAACTGGAGTCCGGCCTTCTTGCCATGCCGAGTGGCCCTCAACAGGGTATCCACCGGGGTGCGTCCCCGATCCTGCATTTTATAATCCGGATGAAACGCCGTCACATGCCAGGGGATGGTGGAAGAGACACCCGCAATGAACTCGGCCATTTCGACCAACTCGTTATCGGAATCATTGTAACCGGGGATCAGCAAGCTGACCAGTTCCAGCCATATTCCCATATCGTGTACGGCTTGAATCGTTTCCAACACCGCTGAAAGGTTCCCTCCCAGCCGACGGTATTCTTTCTCTGAAAAACTTTTCAAATCTATTTTGAACAAGTCTATCCACGGACGCAGATATTCCAAAACTTCGGGCGTGCCGTGTCCGTTAGAAACATAGGCGGTGCCGAGTCCTCTTCTCTTCGCTTCCTGAAAAACTTCCACCGCCCATTCACTGGTGATCAAGGGCTCGTTGTAAGTCGAGACCACCACCTTCGAGCCTTGCTCTTGGGCCATGTCACAAATTTCACCGGCCGTGACGGCAATGGTACGAACCGTTGCAGCTTCATCTTTCAGGCTTTGCGAGGTGAACCAGTTCTGGCAATAGGCGCAACGAAAATCGCAACCCAGCATGCCGAAGCTCATCGCCTGACTGCCCGGAAGCGCGTGGAAAAAAGGTTTTTTCTCAATAGGATCGTTATGCAGACCAGCGGAATAACGAAAAGGCACCATCAAGGTGCCTTCGGAGTTGAACCGTACTTTACAAATCCCTCTTTGGCCCGGCCTCAACCTGCATAAATGACCGCAGGCGGTGCAAAGCAGGTTTTGCCCGTCGAGTTTTTTGACCAGATCACCGGGGCGGGTTAAGGAATCGAGATTATGCGGGATAGTTTTGGAAGGCACAGGTAACCTCCGAATTATTCGGTGCTGATACCATCAAATTTTTTATCCAAGGCTCCGACCAGGGTATGCCAGGCGAGGCTGGCGCATTTCGTGCGTGACGAATATTCGCGGATCCCCATAAATAGAGTCAGCTTGCCGAGATGATGTTCATCCTTTTCCGGGTCCAGTTCTCCCAAAATCATTTTGTGAAATTCTTCTTTGATCTGTCGGGCCTCTTCCACCGACTTGCCTTTCAGGAAAGCGGTCATCAGGGAAGTACTGGCTTTGCAGATCGCACAACCGGATCCTTGGAAACTAATTTCATCAATCTTTCCCGCCGCTTCATCCACATTCAGGTAGACGGTGATGTCATCGCCACAAAGGGGATTCACACCGTGACAATTATGGCTAGCGTTCTCGATGACATGGAAGTTTCTCGGCTTCCGGTTATGGTCAAGGATGACCTGCTGGTAGAGTTCTTTATCGTAAGACATAAATAAGTTTAGGGAAAATAACCACCGGAATTGCTTATGGTGAATGCAATTATATCACAAAGCCACAAAACCACAGGGGAAGCCATTTCTGATGCTTTCGGCCAGCGCATCGAGCTCTTCCGTTTTATTGTAAAAAGCCATGGAGGCCCGGGTTGTCGCAGGAACACCGTAACGGATCATAGTGGGTTGCGCGCAATGATGTCCTCCGCGGCAGGCGATTCCATCTCGATCCAGCCAACTCACTACATCATGTGGATGCCCGTCACTCGGGTGCTCCCCGTTGATGCTAAAAGAAATGATACTGGCTTTATGGCGTGCGTTCCCAATAATTCGGACACCTTCAATTCCTTTAAACAATTGGGTACCGTATTCAAGAAGAGTATTTTCATAATCAGAGATTTTATCCATACCAATCTCATTAAGATAATCAATGGCCGCGCCCAGACCAATCACCTGTGTGATAGGCGGCGTTCCCGCTTCAAAGCGGGCGGGCGGCTTGGCGTAGGTAGCCTTTTCAAGCGTCACCTCCAGAATCATATCCCCACCGGTCACATAAGGTGGTAACTCTTCCCACACTTCCATCTTGCCATAAACTCCGCCAATACCGCTGGGAGCATACATCTTGTGACCGGAGAATGTATAAAAGTCGCAGTCAATATCCTGCACATCAACTTTCATATGCGCTGAGCTTTGCGCTCCGTCTATCAATACCTTTGCGCCTGCCGCATGGGCCTTGGCGGTGATTTCCTTAACCGGGTTTATCGTTCCGAGAGCGTTGGACACATGATTGACCGCAACAATGCGGGTTTTGGACGAAAGCAGTTTTTCGTATTCCTCCATTACCAGTTCGCCATCATCACTAACCGGAATAACTTTGAGCTTAGCGCCACGCTCTTCGCAAAGCACCTGCCAGGGAACTGTGTTGGCATGATGTTCAATATTGGAAATTATAATTTCATCACCTTCACGAACAAACCGCTTGCCAAAACTATGCGCCACCAGATTAATAGCCTGAGTGGTTCCGCTGGTGAAAACGATTTCGCCTTTTTTTTCCGCGCCCATAAAGTCGGCCACCTTCTGCCGCGCCTCTTCATAGAGCTGGGTGGCATTTTCGCTTAACTTGTAAGCCCCACGCCGGACGGTGCCATATTCTTCCGCGTCGAACTTACGGACTCGTTCTATCACCGAAGCCGGTTTATGGGTCGTGGCGGCGTTATCCAGATAGATCAGGGGTTTTCCCCGAACGGTCTGGGAGAGAATGGGGAAATCCTTACGGATTTTTTCGACATCTAAAATCTTGTCCGCAACACTCGGATCAGACATTACGGACCTCCAGTTTCTTAAGAAGAGTGCTATTCAAGTCTTCCACAACTACGGGGAACTCGATAGTTTGGATAATACTTTTAGCAAAGCTTCGGGTGAGAAGCTCCTTGGCCACCTTGGCAGAAAGACCACGCGTTTGCAGATAAAACCATTGTTCCTTATCAATCTGGCCAATGGTCGCACCGTGCGTGCATTTGACATCGTCGGCAAAAATCATTAGGTTGGGTTTATTGTCTGCGTGGCAATCGTCAGAGAGCATGAGATTGTTGATCAACTGGTTGGAGTTGGTCAACTGCGCACCCTGATTGACGATCACAGTGCCATCGAAGCTGGAACGGGCCTGCCCGTTGACAACATTTTTAAAATGCTGATGGCTTACACATTGCGGCGCTTCGTGATGGATGCGGATAAAATTATGCACCTGATCCTTTCCATCGAGCACGCTGACTCCGTTCAACCGCAACTCCGCGCCCTCTTCCTTGAGCCGGACTTCATAATGATGCCGGGCCAACTGGGTTCCCAAAGAAGCGTTTGTTGAGTAGAACCTTGAATTTCTATTGAGGTGAACGCGCATCTTGGAAAAATGCCAGGAATCAAAAGCGTCTGCCTGCACCTGTGTGAAGGAAACCCCCGCGCCTTCTGCCAACAGCCAGTCCTGAACCGCGTTGACGAAATAACCACCTTCGACGCCGACGAATTTTTCGATCACTTTAACCTCTGCCAGTTTACCCAACTGCCAAACCAATCGCGGGGCATGCATGACCGGGCTTCCGCCAGTGGAAACAAACAGCACTTGCACCGGCTCTGAAATTTGTGTGTTGACCTTAAAAACCAGTCCCTCACCACAAAAAGCTGTGCTGAGAGCAGCAAACACATCGTTTTCATCCTCTGCCGTTTCCGACAAATATTTATTTAGTTCCGCATCCGAAATGGCTTGCGACAATGGTACCAGATTTGCGCTCACGCCTTCAATCCGTGACAAGCCACGATTAAAAACGCCGTCGACAAAAACCAGACATTGCTTCTCACAGCCCTTATAAATATGGCTGGCAACAAACTCCTCCGAGACTTTTCTGGAACCGTCAGAGATACCGAAAGCCGTTTCCACCAGTCCCTTGGTGTTCAAATAGGTGAACATCTCATGTTTGGAATGGGGGAACCCGAGCAGCTCAAAGCGGTTTAACGCAGTTTGCTGAAGCTTTGCCAATGCAGGATTTTCTTGTTGCGGTAGTTTTTTATGTAGATCCAGAAACGCTGACTCAGCGCTGGATTCAACGAGTGTATTCGACATACCTCTCCTCAGTTCGCAGTCGTTACCCAGTCATACCCCTGGGATTCGAGTTCAAGCGCCAGCCCTTTACCGCCCGACTTGACGATTTTCCCATTACTGAGAACATGAACAAAGTCGGGCTTAATATAATCCAGCAACCGCTGGTAATGCGTGATGAGAATGAGCGCGTTATTCTCGTTGCGCAATTTATTCACGCCTTCCGACACAACGCGCAGGGCATCGATATCGAGGCCTGAATCCGTTTCATCGAGAATGGAAAGTTTGGGTTCGAGAATCGCCATCTGCAAAATTTCATTTTTCTTTTTCTCGCCGCCGGAAAAACCATCATTGAGGTTTCTTTCCTTGTACTTGTTTTCCATTCCCAGCGTTTTCATTTTCTCAGAAAGCAGTTCGTCAAAATCCAGCGGGTCGATTTCTTCTTCACCGGCTTTAACTCTTCGAGCATTATGAGCCATGCGCAAAAACTCGGCGTTGTTCACACCCGGCACTTCTACCGGATATTGAAACCCCATAAAAATACCAGCAAGTGACCGCTCTTCCGCTTCCATCTCCAAAAGGTTTTTCCCATCGAACAAAATCTCTCCGCTCGTAGCCTGATAGGAAGGATGACCGGACAGAATTTTAGCCAACGTACTTTTACCCGACCCGTTGGGACCCATGACTGCGTGGATCTCCCCTTTTTTAATCGACAGGGAAATGCCTTTTATGATCTCATTCCCGTCAACACCTGCATGCAAATCTTTAATTTCAAGCATCACTTCTCCTCAATCAATAAAAAAAAGCCCTGCCAGTTTCCACCGTCGGCGAGAACCAACACAGGAGCTATTTGAATTTCACTCAATGCCGAAGCTTACTACCTCCTCGGCCTGTCCCGTAATTATTTAACCGACGCTGTCCTCAAGTTTCAAGGTCAGCAGTTTCTGCGCCTCAACGGCAAACTCCATCGGCAGTTGTTTGAAAACTTCTTTACAGAATCCGCTAATGACCGCCTCGATCGCATTTTCACGGGAAATCCCCCGGGACTCAAAATAGAAGAGTTGCTCTTCGCTGATCTTTGAAGTGGCGGCCTCATGCTCTACTTGAACCGAGCTGTTGGCGGTTTCTATATAAGGGAATGTGTGTGCGCTACATTTATCACCGACCAGCATGCTGTCGCACTGGCTGTAATTTCTCGCGTTGGTGGCATTCTTGCCCACTTTCACCTGACCGCGATAACTGTTGCTGGAGTAGTCGGCAGAAATTCCCTTCGAGATGATACTCGACCGGGTGTTTTTACCGATATGGATCATCTTGGTCCCTGTATCGGCCTGCATGTGGCCGTTGGTCAATGCGACCGAATAGAATTCCCCCGTGGTGTTATCGCCCAGAAGAAGACAGCTCGGGTATTTCCAGGTGATGGCCGATCCGGTTTCTACCTGCGTCCATGAAATTTTGGAATTGTCGCCCTGACATTTGCCTCGCTTGGTGACAAAATTATAGATACCACCCTTGCCGGTTTCTTTGTCTCCGGCATACCAGTTTTGCACGGTGCTGTATTTGATCTCGGCGTTTTCCAAGGTAATCAGTTCCACCACTGCGGCGTGCAACTGATTGGTGTCGAATTGCGGCGCGGTACATCCTTCCAGATAAGACACATAACTGTTTTCCGCGCAGATGATCAGCGTTCTTTCAAACTGTCCGGTCTCTTCAGTATTGATGCGGAAGTAAGTCGAGATTTCCATAGGACTGATGGTGTCCGGCGGAATATAGACGAACGAACCATCGGTGAACACGGCACTGTTCAGCGCGGCGTAATAATTATCTCCGACAGGAACGACGGTTCCGAGATATTCTTCTATCAGTTCAGGGTATTCCTGCAAGGCCTCAGAAAAGGAACAGAAAATGATGCCCACTTCCATCAGCTTTTTCTTATGCGTTGTGGCCACGCTGACGCTGTCGAACACAGCATCGACAGCAACATTGGCCAACTTTTTTTGTTCATCCAGTGGAATACCCAGCTTCTCGAAAGTGCGCATGACTTCCGGATCGACTTCGTCCAGACTGTTTAATACTTTCTTCTGCTTCGGTGCAGAGTAATAAGAAATATTCTGGAAGTCGATCGGCGGATAATGCACATTCGGCCATTCCGGCGCTTTCATGGTTTTCCATTTCTCGAACGCCTTCAGCCTGAAGTCGAGCATAAACTGAGGCTCATTCTTCTTCTTCGAAATGGCGCGGATGACATCCTCATCCAACCCTTTGGCAAAGGTCTCCGATTCAACATCGGTAGTGAAGCCATACTTATAGGTATTATCTTCTAGAATATCTGAAACGGAGTTTTGTTCGTCACTCATTATTGATCTCCGGGTAACTAACTACATCTGTGGAACAACGTTCAATTCGTTGTAGATATGTTTACGCAGGGTCGATTCCATAAACGACAAGGTGGCTCCTAAAGAAGACCCACAACTGCCACACGCCCCTTGGTATTGAACTAATATTTTCTCACCGTCCGTCACATCCAGAACCATGACGTTGCCGCCATCATTCATGAGAGCCGGGCGGATGTGCTCATCCAAAACAATCTCTATCTGCTCCTTCTGCTCGTCCTTCGTCAACCCCAACCAAGCCTGAGCCACCATATTTAGCTCAGTGGTGGATTTAAAATCTTCTTTATTGATGGAAGCACTGGCAACAGCCACCGCTTTCGCCGAGGGGTATTGCTCCATGGTAATTTTAAGCAACTCCTCAACATTATCGAAAGCTTTCATTTTTGATTCGGGAACCGCAGGCGCATCCGGTTCGTCACGAAGCCGGGCTTCCACATCGGTTTTCAGCAGTGAGCCTGCTTCCCCTACGGTCAACCCCTCAACCATGGTACAAAGCGTTTCGCCAACCACCAGAGACACTTTTCCTCCATAAGCAAAAAAGCGGGCGCTGAAAATGCGATCCTCTTTAAGGTCCACCAACCAATATAGCTTTGTGTCTTTAAATTTGGCTTCGAGAAGCGCCATGCCCTTCTCACTGGCGTCCTCCTGATAATAGGCACCCCGGTGCTTGATTTCAGCAGCGATTTCCTCGAATTTTGCGGAAAATTTTTCTTCTGCGACCGACACAATTAAATCCTTAAATTTAAAAGCTTTATCTTATTAAAAACGCTGGGTGATCCCCAAACGGCTCAGATTGGATCTATAGGCATAATTATATATCAAATACGCCTCTTGCCACAATTTTAAGATGCAATTGGCCCCGTAAAGTTCTTTAAATTCGACCACTAGGCAGCCACTAGCCGTGGAGGCAGCGTAAAATGGCTTTAATTGGTTGGCAAAGAGTTCATACAGCTTAACACCTGCCAAGGGGTCAAACTAACTCTATACATCCTCAGACTAAAAAAGCTATAATTTAGCCACACTTGAATGCGAGCTCAGGCTCATTTATTGACTCCATGTATCGGAAAGCGGGCTCAACAGGCGCCCCTAGACCACAAGGACTTCTGAATGACCATCAAAAACGATTCCCCAAAACTTGTCGATGGGATGGGACGAACCATCGTCAATCTCAGGATTTCAGTTACTGATCGCTGTAATTTCCGCTGCACCTATTGCATGCCAGCGGATAACGTAGAATTCATGGACCGAAGCAACCTGCTGACGTTTGAGGAGATCCATCAAGTAGTGACGGTGGCCGCTAGTTTGGGGATCAACCGTATTCGCCTGACTGGTGGGGAGCCTCTGATGAGGAAAGACCTGCCGACGCTGATCAAAATGATCAACGAGGTGGAGGGCATCAACGATATCGCCCTGACCACCAATGCCTTTTTTCTTAAAGATCAGGCCCAAAGCCTGCTCGATGCCGGACTCAAAAGGCTGAACGTCAGCCTCGACTCGCTCGACCCGGAAAAGTTCCGCGATGTCAATCGCAGGGACTGTCTGCAATCCGTTCTGGAAGGTTTGGACGCGGCTCGCAAGGTTGGGTTCAAGTCGATCAAGATCAACGCCGTCGCGGTGCGCAATTTCTCCGAAACCGAGATCATGGGCCTGATTGAGTATGGCCGCTCCGATGGTTTCGAGGTCCGTTTCATTGAGTTCATGCCGCTCGACTCCGATAAAGTCTGGGAACGCGATAAAGTTTTGTTCGGGCATGAGATTATCGATCTCATCAAAGAGAAATACGAACTGGTACCGGTCGACAACTCTCTGGAAATTGGTCCGGCCAGTGAATACACCTTTGCCGACGGCAAGGGGAAGATTGGAATTATTACGGCAGTCAGTAATCCATTCTGCGATCATTGCAACCGCATCCGCATGACCGCCGATGGCAAACTAAGAACCTGCCTGTTCTCCACCGACGAAACCAACCTGAAAGAAATGATCCGGTCCGGCGCCACCAACGAAAGTATCGCGGAGAAAATTCATCAAGCAGTCCTCGTCAAAGAACCCGGCCACAAAATCAACCTCGATGACTTCGAACGCCCCGACCGCGCCATGCACGCCATCGGCGGGTAGCGTACCGCTACGGGTAAAATTTTGTCATTCTGAGGCTAGTGATATCCCCAATCTCAGCCTTCATGACCGGAACGGGTACTCGAAACATCTCGATTGTGATATTTCATCAAGTTGCCTTCGCACCCCAACCAAAACCTCAATTCTCCTGACCATGTCCCATAGCTTTTGCGCCGTCAACTTGCATACTATTTAGCCTTGGGCTTGCGGGAGCTCTTGGCTGTGAATTTGTCGCCACCTTTATAGATTTCCTTATTTGTTCCCCAGTGGATATCCTTTTTCATTTTTTTAAGCCGGGGGATATGTTTGGAACAATGGATATAGGCTTCTTCGACTTCAACGATCACCCAACATTCTGCTTTCAAGCCGGCTTTTTTGGAGATACCTTTTTTAAGATCGTCCGGGAACAATCCACTTTTAAAAATTTTTTGATCCTTAAAAACACGAGCCTTTCCATTGACATGCAGACCAACAGTGCTATCAAAAAAATCGACAAAGATCATGCCAATGTGCGGATTCTCTAAAATATTGCCCAAACTAGCAAAGACTCCATTACCCCGGCACTCGGGAAAAGCGAGGGTCTTCTCATCTATCACACGAACCCAGCCGGGGGGGTCCGTTTCGGAGTGAGCAGTCACACTCTCCTCTGGCATCAGATGTGGCAATAAAAACGATTTCCTGGTTGGCAAGGAATTCCCTCATCACCGGGTTGAGGTGATCGAGCATCTGTTTATTGTAAAAAGATTGCGCCTTCTTGGTGGTGGCAAGTTCCTTTTGCAACCGATGCTCACCTTTGGAACCAGGTAGTTTCATAAAATCAACCTTATCTGAATGAAGGAAGTATCACAAAGTCTTTTCTTGACTATATCTTTTCAAAGCTCCTTCTTTATCTTTCAAGTTTAATTATTGTTGGGGATCATAGCAAATGTCTCTTAGGGGAAACCAAGGGACCACTCGGCGTGGGGCCAGTATTTAAACTTCCCCCTGACAAGGGAATTGAGGGGGTTGCTGCCACCCTGCGGCTAGCAGGGAGGATCAAGAAGTTTTTCTATCTTGCCGCGGAGTATTTTTAAATCCACCGGTTTCAGAATATAGTCATCCACTCCGGCCTTCAAGACCTCTGCGACTCTAGCTCTTTCGTTTTCTGCGGAAACCATTAAAAAGGGAACACCATCAATAAGCTTTTCCTGATTGGCTTTTTTATAAAACTCCAATCCATCCATATCAGGCATCCGCCAGTCTGATATGACCATACTGACCTGATTCAAATAGAGTTTATTGAGACCTATATTTCCATTTTCAGCTTGAATAATTTTTGAGAAACCCATCTGGTTCAACAACCTCACGATGATGGTGCTTGAAGCTTCATCATCTTCGACAATCAGAATTGTATCTGGCCTATTCTTTACCTCTGCCATCGCGCTCTCCCCTAATCACCAAAATATCGAGCTTGCGATAAATATTTTTACACTATATCTCACAATATCTGAACTTAAACTTTCGCTACGGTTTGTCACAGGGACACCTTACCCCTGAATATTTGGAGCTTATGGCGGTAAAAAACAAATTCGGGCGGGACTATTTTCTCCCAGCTACGGTGCCGGGTTTGTTACGCAACAAAACCCATTCGTTCAGTTTCCTGACTTCATCGGGCTTTAAAGTGGTGAGGAGGGATTTGGGATCGGAGTGGTCTTCGTCGTTGACCACAAAACAATAGTTTCTTTCAATATAAGCCGCGACATGGGCCTTGAATTGCGGGAACTGGGAAAACATTTCACAAAATATTTCGGCATGGTATTCTGGCTTGGGATTTTTGGGATCAAACCGGTAAAGTTTGATATCCAGCTTCTTTTTAAAATCAGCTTTGATCAAAAGGCCCATGAAAAAATACTCTCCAAAAAGGAACTTTATTTTACAGGAAACCCGGCAAACACCAAAATCAAAGAACCTGATATTGAAAGCACAAAACATCCTCATGTTTAGGGAGTTGCATAGTAAATTGAATTACAACTGGTTAGAGCATCGCCCAAACGCAGTTCGCGCAAAACTTGTCATGGATCAAAACAGCCTGATGTTAAACCGACAGCGAAAACCTTTCTTGCCTCAGTGATTGTTGAGAATATTTGGAGACCCAATGCATGAACCCGAAAACTGACCGCATTCAAAATCTACTGGAATTCATTGATCAATCTCCCACGCCCTTCCATGCCGTGCGGGAGATGACCGACACTCTTTCCAGCAAAGGTTTTATTGAACTTAAAGAAACCGAGGCATGGAAGCTGGTCCCTGAGGGCCGATATTTCCTGACCCGAAATGATTCATCCCTGATCGCATTTGCTGTGGGATCAAAACCCGGATTTAAAATCATCGGAGCTCATACCGACAGCCCCAATCTCAGGTTAAAGCCGCAGGCGGGTTATACCAAAAGTGGTTATCAGCAACTGGGAGTGGAGGTGTATGGAGGAGTGCTGCTTTCTACCTGGACAGACCGGGACTTGTCGCTGGCCGGTCGTGTGATTTTAGGCGGAAAGAAAAAGCCTCAACTGATCCGGTTTGAGCAACCTTTATTGCGCATCCCGCAATTGGCTATTCACTTAAACCGCGACGTCAATAAAAAGGGACTGCTTCTAAACGAGCAAAACCATTTGCCGCCCATTTTTTCTTTGCAAAAAAAATCTACTCCCGACGCAATTCTTAAAAAAATGGTCGCCCAGAAACTGAAATGCCGTCCGGCTGATATTCTGGAGATGGAGTTGTCTTTATATGACACGCAACCGGGCGCTGTGGCCGGTGCTGAAGGGGAATTTATTTTTTCTGGTCGGCTCGATAATCTCGCCAGTTGCCACTCGGCCCTGCATGCGCTGGCAGAATCCACGAAAAAAGACCCGGCAACAAGAGTGATCGCGTTTTACGACCATGAAGAAGTTGGCAGTGAAACCGCGCAAGGAGCGGGATCCCCTTTCCTGAAAGATGTCTTGGAACGAATCAGTCTGACTGAAGCAAACTCCCGGGAAGAATATTTTAGAGCCTTGGCCAAATCGTTCTTCATCTCCGCCGACATGGCTCATGCCGTCCACCCTAACTACTCGGACATGCATGACGGCCAGCATATGCCGATCATTAATGGAGGACCGGTGATCAAAAGCAACGCCGGGCAATGCTATGCCACGGAAGGAGTGTCAAGCGCATGGTTTGAATCGCTATGCAAAAAAGCAAAAGTCCCGGTGCAAAAATTTGTGGTGCGGTCTGACCTGGGATGCGGAAGCACCATCGGTCCGATCACGGCCGCCAATCTAGGAATCCGCACCATCGATGTGGGGAATCCCATGCTATCCATGCATTCCATCCGCGAAATGTCGGGAACGAAAGATCACGAATTCCTCATCCGCGTATTTAAAGAGTATTTTAAACCGTAGCGGATGGAGGCCTCTAGGAGGCGGACTGAACTTTGCGGATTGTTTCCATCACTTTTGGTTTTACGGTCGCCCAGCGGATATCGGTGTCTTTGGTAACCATGATTTCGTCTGCCATGATCCAGGCGCTGTTCACTCCGGGTATGGCCATCAAGGCCTGCCCCATAGGATGAAGGGCAGAGGTTTCCGGCTCAGAAAAAGGTATGCTCTTGCCGTAAGGCAATAAAGATTTGTCCACCTTGAAGGTGATGGTGTGTTCACTGCGTGTGGGTATGACGGTGATACTCATAACAACCTCTAAAAAAAACCGGTTAAGCTTATTGGATCAACAAATCCCCAAATTTATTCCGAGCCTCCTCAAGAATTTTTTGTGTCGCCTCCGCAGCCTGAAGCTGGTTTTGCTCTTTAAACAAGTCCACAGCGCGGGCTAGATTGAGAATCACTACTTTTTTAAAAGGAGGACCCTCTTTATAGTTGTAATAGGCCCAGCCTAAATTCCCATGAGCCTCGGCATCGTCTTTTTTACGGTGCACAACAATATTAAGTTGTCCGATCGCATCGGCCCATCGTTCCTGAAGATTATAAACATTGCCCAAAGTAATCCGGGCATCCATATTGACCGGCTCCAGTTCCACGGATTTTTCAAGCGACGTTGCCGCCTTGTCCAACTGGTTCAGGTTCTTGTAGGCAATCCCCAGATTGTAATGTGCAACCGGCGACAAGGCGTTACCGGCAATGGATTTTTCATAAGCCTCCACTGCCTTTTCAAACTGCCTTGTTGAACTGAACTGGTTGCCCTCCTGAAACCATTGCTCAGGACTGAGTCCCCAAGCTGTAGAAACCTGCAGAAAAAACAGTACCAGAAAAAGAACCACTTTCATTAGCGACCTGCCTCGAACTGATAAGAGAAGCAAAATTTTACCCCGTTCAATATCAAATAGCAACCTACTAGGCGTAGGGCCAACTGCAATAGCTTTTGCAGGCTAGCAAAGAATTATCTCGGCCCAAGGTGAGGCTTTGCTCATTGCCTCCACGGCTAGTGGTCGGCTTAACCGGTCAGCGGCAAAGCGGCGGTGACGCTAACATGACCGCCAAAAGCATGGAACCCCCTAACCCGTATATTCCTGTCGTGAATCACCCCAGTCACCCTTCTACAAAGTGCCTGTTGGTCGTAGCCAGTATCGGTCGGAATGTTTTTCCACTGACAGGGAGCACCCCAAGACGCGGGAAAGGGTTTCTGAATTCATCATCTCGTCCTTCTTCCCTTGCTCGGCGACTTCCCCGTCTTTCAGGAAAAGCACATGGGTGACACAAGGCATGATTTCTTCAATCCGGTGTGTCACATAGATCATTGAGGTGCGTTTTTTCGATAGCTTTTCCAGCGTTATCAGGAAACGTTCGCGTGTGGGGATATCCAGTCCGGCGCAAGGTTCATCCAGGATCAACAGCTTCGTGCGATGAACCATGGCCCGGGCCAACAAAACCCTTCTGGCCTCGCCATAAGACATTTGCCTGAATGAGGTATGGCTTAGATTTTCGATTCCAAGATGAGCCATGGCATTGAGAGCGGACTCTTTTTGACCGAGAGTGACCGACTCGTGCAGTCCAATCGACGAGAAAAACCCCGAGGCCACCACTTCCCAGCCTAATGCCGGGCGGTCATAATTGTTCTGGTATTCAGCCGATACGTATCCCAGTTTTTCGCGAACCTCCAGAAGCGGGGTGTGTTCACGTTTTCCGAACCAGTGCACCTGACCGCCATAGACCGGGATGATTTCGCCGAAGATCAGTTTCATGAGAGTGGTCTTGCCGGAACCATTATTGCCCACCACGGCCCAGTTTTCCCCTTCGTTCAGGGTCCAACTCAAAGACTTGAGGACCGGGTTGCCGCCCACATACACATCTGCGTTTTTAATCTCGACCAGAAAACTCCCCATCAAAGGGCCCTTTCTACTGAATGGCTATTTTTTTGTCCTGGGGAGCCGTGGCCATCTGGGTCGCCCCGCCCAACAATTCCACCACCGGCTCATCGCCATAATACTGGATGATATTGAGTGCTGCATAATCCTGCTTGAGCCGGAAAATTCTTTTTATCGGCACCTCAAGCAGATGCGAGAGAATTACCCGGTTCACACCTCCGTGGCAGACTATGGCAATCTGCTCATTGGGATGACTGGCAATAATTTTTTCAAATCTAGGAACCACTCTTTGCTTAAGTTGCTCAAAGGTCTCACCCCCATCTACTTGAAACGCTTCAATATTTTTCATGCGTTCTTCCAGTTGCTTGGGGAATTTCTTCTCCACCTCGGCGACACTCAGCCCCTCCCAGGCACCAAAACACAACTCCCTCAACTCAGGATAGACCACCGGTTCCAACTGGTGCGGTTGTCCCAGCAACCGGGCACTCAATCCGGTTCTTTCAAGATCACTGGAGTAAATAGCTTTGAAGGGCTCATCCTTTAAAACCTGAGCCCATTCTTTGAACTGGTCTTCCCCATTCACGGAAAGCCCTACATCGAAATGACCATTGAAGCACACTTCTTTTGAGTTGGCGGTTTCACCATGACGGAAAAGATAGACCCGGCAGGAGGGATTTTCATTCATAATTTAAATTCATTCGGAGTTGAAAAGCAGTAGGCAAAAAAAATGACAAGCCCATAGGGCTTGTCATCATTTTCAAGATCCGTTATTCAGGATTAATGGCTTGCGCCACCGCCACTACCCGAACTCCAAAGGTAGAAGAAATCAAGCCCCTGAACCTTCATCAACCCAACGTTGATCAGAAAGTAATATCCCGCCATACAGGCAAAGGCAATGAGGAACCAAATAACAGATTTTGGAGTGATAAACTTTTTTTGTTCGCTGGCCGAAAAATCGTTCATATTTCCTTAAACTCCCCCAAAAAAATTAATGATTGGATTTCTCTTTCCAACCGATTACCGCCAAACGGATGCAAACCAGTAGAAGAACCATAAAGAGAAAATAACGGTTCCGATATAAATCAGGGGTCCTGCCTTTTCCTTAATCTTTTCTAGATCCATGGTCTGCTCCGGGAAAATTAAATTAATTCTTTATTCAAAAAAGTTTGTTCTTGACAGTTTTAAAATTCGAATGATAGGGTATATTTCTTTTATTTCAAAGATAAAAAAATTACCTTTTGAGGATTTTTATGGCCAGCAAAGACGGAAAAATTTTCGATACCATCGTTTACATCGGCCTCGGCGTCAATGGACTGACCGCTCTGTACCTCCTTCTTATGTACTTCGAAGTCATCTAATTCCGCGAAATTTATCAGTTAAATCATGGGGTGTCAAGAGCAAAACCCCTTGTTTTAAAGATTTGCCCCATTCGGGCGTGCTTTCTCCATCATTTATTCCCTCTGCCTGATTTTCGGCCCGCAATTAGTGTTTGAGCGGGTAAATGAAATAGAGCATGAGATAAGTTGCGGTGCTGGTCACCAGAATCAAGGCGTAAATGACCATAGTGGTCCGGCCCAGAATCCGATGCCGTCTTGCCCCGTCAGGAAGCAGTTTTTCGATCAATTTCTCCAGGCTCACCACCAAAGCAACAGTGGCAAAAATCAATCCATACGCCACACTGGCTCCAAACGGACTCGGCCGAGTCGCCAATAACAGAGCCTGAACCACAGCCCAGCATCCGAGAATGGTAAACATGACTATTTTGAAACTCCGGGGTTTCATTTTCAACTCCCCGGATTTCAAACTGTAGTCCTTGCCGGTCTTGACACTGGCACGGAATCCTTGCGGAATCATGTAAAAGGCAAGTACCATCCCCAAAGTGACCAGAATGAGATGGATGGTCAATACCGGAACAAAAACGTTCTCGTAAATATCATCGGGACCGCCAAAACCTTCTCGGCCTTCAAAGGAGAGAACCCCCAGACTGCGGGCGTAATAGTAAGCAACGAAATAAACAATCATCGCCACCATGGAAACCAGAATCAACTTATGGTGACGGGTTCCCTGGGCCTTCTTAGCCATTCTCCAGGCCACAAGAAAAAGAATGGTAAAAACAAGTGCCAGCAGGTAGCTGACATCAGCCCCAATCGTTCCCGAGGGGGCCAAAAAGCCAGGTTGTTCAAGAAGGGTTTTCACGGGTAATCTTTATTAAGGGGTAAGAGGCGTATTGTGCTATCAGACGGGAAAGTCAGTTCACCCTTCCTGGTCGCCCAGCAACCAGGTTCCGCCATAAAACTCGCAAGCGCCAACCAACGACCACATGAGCAGGGGCTCCATACTCATCTGGCTAAAAAACATGAGCACCACTGCCGAGATGGTGGCAAGGCCTATCAATTGCAAGGCCCTGCCCAGATAATACTTTACGGAACCCATCAGACTTAGCCTTTCAGCGAGGCTTTGACCTTTTTGTTGACATCCATTAACTCGGTCAAATTTTCCTTACCGAGTTGCTGCATGGTTTCCCGAACAACACCCAGCACAACCCGTCCTGCCTTGGTGAAGGCGCTGGGAGAATCCGGCATGGATGGATCGGCCTGGCCGCTCATCACTTTCTCGTGTCGTTTGGCCACTACTTTATTGTCAAACAAGTCATCCAGAGGATACTGGTATTGAAGTTTTACATAGTTCCGTTTTTTCTCGGTGTCTCTTTTTGAATCCCAAACTATATTTTCCATTTCAATCGACGCAGGCTTGTTCTTGCTTTTCTCCAGGATTTTTTTCATTTGCTGGAAATAAGACTGCATCTCTTTAGGATCTTTGAGTTCATCCTCCGGTATTTTTGAGCTGATCTCAAATTCAATAGTATTGCCTTTCAGGACAGGACGGCTGATCTCGTAGGTAATATTATTATGGTTAAACCGACGTCCTTTTTTCGCGGTATAGCTTGACTGCATTTCCTCAACCAGCGCAGTGAGTCCCTCAGCAGCATACTGGTTGAACAACAAACCTTTTAAAGTCGGCATTCGTTTTTCTCCAAATCCAAATTTTGATCAAAATTAATGATGGTCACCTGTTTCTCCTATCCCTTAATAGCGAGCTAAAGTACATTCTTAGCAGAAAAGATCGGCCTTGTGAAGAGCGGTCTTAGTAACTTCAGCAATTTTCTTTAGCTATCAAGATGGGTTCGTGGTCTCCGGCGGGGAGGAAGCCGTCGAGGTTGTCGTAAAAGCGCCGTCTGTTTTCAAAAAACTATTGGACCCGTTATCCTGATACACATAGCGTATTTTTATACACCCCGCCTCTTTATTGTCACAATAGAAGCTCAAAAACTGAAACTTGGCAAATTTGCCATTTGCCGTCCGCACCGCATAACTATTTTTCTTGGCAGTCAGCTTGTGGGTAAAATAATTATAATTATACCATTTTACCAGAACCGGGTTTTCTGTTTCAGTTTTCGCAGCTATATCCTCGGCATAATTATCCGCAGGCACTTCCGTCACCTCGTCAAACTCAACCACACCCAGATCGATGAGGCCGGCTTTCCCTAACTTGCTGGAAGCGCCGCCATTGGATATCACCTTGCCTCTTCTAAATGCCAGATCCCATTCCAAGGATGAGGCGTCCAGAATACGGACCGGCTTTCCGCTGGAAAAATCAAAATACACATACTCTTTTTCTGAAGATGCGTTCACTGTTGTCACTTGAGTTGTCAACAGGTTGCTGGGTACCTCCTTCGGCGCGGGCGCCACCTCTTCCACGGGCTTCTTGGCCATTTTACCTTCTTCAGGAAGATTAACGCTGGGGGAATTGAGAAAATTGCCCACCTGCTCCAGCTTAGAAGGCAACCAGAAAATGCCGACCAAAAGCAAGGAAACACAGAGGTTGAGCAAAAAAAGGTTCCGCCAAAGCTTCCTTTTTTTATCTATCTCTGGTTCAGGCATACCACCGAAGGATTCAGTCATTGTCCCAGATTTTCGTTATGCGGTTGTTCATCAACCCGGTTCCTAAATTCTCTTAACACAAATTTCATGGCAGAGCGGGTGAATTCTTCTTTATTCAACCAGCGGCCCTTATGTTGACCGAGGTTCTGGACTCCCGGCCTTTGCCGTCCCACAAAACGGGCACCCCATATAACTTCCCGGGTCCGTGGGTCCACTAAAAACGCCGTGAACTCCAAACCGCTGGCTATACTTTTCTGAATTTTTCCATTCCGGTCTACATATCTGTCGGTATATTTCGAAACCGCTCCGATCAACACCGCGTCAACCCTGTCCCCGGAAACCAGCGGCGCTATTTCCTCGCTGTCCGAAGGATTTTGATCTGCTGCAGAGCCGGGAGATTTGACAATTTTAAGCCGCGCATCCTCCATCAACTGCGGAGGGATGATATTGGAGTAACTCTTGTTGCTTTTCAACTCCTGATACGCCTGTCGGGATACAATGTCGCCGGCAGCACGGTCTTCAAAAGGCGCAAACGTTTTGTTTTCAAACCCCAGAATCCCGATTCTTTGGAGGCGGTTAAACCGGTCTGAATTAAACACCTTGCTTTGCACTTGGTCTACCGGCTCAACTCTCAACAACTGGGTGTAAATGTCGCGGTTAACATGAGACGGTAAAGGATGTGGCTCGTTGATGCCATCAGTCAAATTAGGGTAAAGATCCTGATTCACCGGAGGTGTCCCTTGCCATTTTGGGAAAACTCCGGGACGGTTTCCGGCCTGATTCCTGTCAAATTCATCCTCAACAGGAACCGCCATTGCCGCGATCGGGAATAAAAAACCCAAAGTCAGCAAAATTGGCAGAATCCGTATCTGAATCCTCATAAATTTTAGCAAGACCAAAAACCTCCAAAATCAGATTGGCATGGGGGATAATCTTTCGCTTACTAATTATATATTACCCGCGCTACGAATAAAATAGCAATTCGCGAATAAAAACAATAATCTAACAATTCCTGACTGAGACTCAGGCCAACCGGTCACAAGATATCAATCGTTTTCACAATACCGCTTATGGATCAACACATTAACCGTGCTTTCGAGTGGGCTCCCGCCAACCTGCAACCCTGGATTCTGATTTTTCTCATCCTGAACTCGCTGGCCGCCTTCACCCTTAGCGCGTGGCCAAAATTGCGCTTCCTGCTAAAAGCCGGAAAAGAAAACCGCACAGATCAGCCATTAAAACGAATTTTCACGACTCTTAGCATAGGTTTTGGGCAAACCCGGCTCCTGAAGGAACCTAAATCGGGCTGGATGCATGCCATGATTTTCTGGGGATTCCTCATCCTCCTTGTGCGGGCCGGGGAATTCTTTTTTATCGGCCTTTTCCCGAATATTGTGTCACATTTTTCTGCCACCGCTCCTTTTGTCCTGCCCTATTTATGGGTTAAGGATGGCGTGATCCTGCTGGTCACCTTAGCCGTTCTCTATGCTCTATACCGCAGGCTGGTGATTAAACCCGACCGCCTCACCCTCTCCGCTGAGGGTCTGGTGATTCTCGGCCTGATACTCGTCATCGTGGCCAGCGACGTTTTGTTCGACTCCGCCTTTCTGGTTCTCAATCCAGACATCGACAATTCCGGCCCGTTGGCCGCCCTTTTCACCCCCCTTGTCAGCCTGTTGGGAAAATATTTGGCCGGGCACCTGCACAGTCTGGCCTACTGGACGCATGTTTCTGCCATCCTCTTTTTCCTGACGCTCTTACCGCGTAGTAAACACTTTCATATCGTGACGGCCATCCCAAATGTTTTCCTGTCCAATTTGAATCCCGGCAACAACCTGCACCGCATCGATTTTGAAGATGACGAAAAAGAGACATTCGGCGTTACAGAAGTTGAAAGTTTCACTTGGAAGCAGATGCTCGATCTGCACACCTGCACCCAATGCGGCCGGTGTGACCGGGTCTGCCCGGCATTGGCGACCGGCAAACCTCTCTCACCGCAACAACTCACGGTGAATTTGAGAGACCATCTTAACGGCCCGCCCGATTCCGATAAGACCTTGCTGGGAGATGTGATTGAGGACGAAGTCCTCTGGGCCTGCACCACTTGCGGGGCCTGTGAATCTGCCTGCCCGGTGATGATCGAATACGTCGACAAAGTGATCGACCTCAGACGCGGACTGGTCATGACCGAAGACCGCTACCCGAAAGAGTTCGAATCCGCTTTCAAATCACTGGAAACCCAGTCCAACCCCTGGGGATTCCCTAAAAACTCACGCGCCGACTGGGCGAAAGAACTTAACATCCCTATCTGGGACAAGGCCCAACCTACTGACTATTTATATTTCGTCGGGTGTAACGGGTCTTTCGATACGCGCGGCAAAAAAATTGCCGAGGCCGTGGTCAAGGCTCTAAGACAAGCCAAAGTCAGCTTTTCCATTCTCGGCAACGGTGAAGGTTGCACCGGTGACCCGGCCCGCAGAGCGGGCAACGAATATCTGTTCGACATGCTGGCCCGCCAAAATGCTGAGACCTTCCAACAAAATGCTGTGCTGAAAGTCATCACCCACTGCCCGCATTGCCTCAACTCACTGAAAAACGAGTACCCCGAATTCGGAGTTTATCTGGAAGTGATCCACCATTCTGAATTGCTGGAAACATTGATCGCCGATGGAAAAATATCACTCGGAGAAAAAACCGACGCCAACGTGGTGGTGCATGATTCCTGCTACCTGGGTCGACATAATGGGGTGTACGACGCACCGCGCAAAGTGCTTGCAGCAGAAGTGACGAACGTTCAGGAAGTGGAACAGAGCCGCGAAAGCGGGACCTGTTGTGGCGCCGGCGGTGCCCGGTTCCTGCTCGAAGAAAATACCGGCACCCGCATGAGCCATCATAGACTGGATGAGTTGATGGTCACTAATCCCGACACCATCGCCGTGTCCTGCCCTTACTGTGTATTGATGCTGGAAGACGCGGTGAAAGCCAAAGGCCTTGAGGGAAAAGTAAAGGTCCGCGATATTGGCGAAATGATAACCAAAGAAAAGTCCGATTAGACCGACCCAACAGAAATCGACACTCTACGGAAGGGCTTTTTTCAACCGGTTGAGGGTCTCTTCTTTTCCCAGTAGCAGGATGACGTCGTAAATTCCGGGGCTCACAGTGGTACCCGTGAGGGCCACACGAACTGGCTGCGCCAGCTTGCCGAGCTTTACCCCCTCTTCTTCCACAACTTTTTGGAACAACGCCTCAATCTCTTCTGCGGAAAAGTTTTCCAGCTCGGACAACCCGGCAATGACTTTTTCCAGTAACGGTTTCGCTTCAACAGTGAGAAACTTGGCTTTCGCCTTCTCGTCGAACTCAACTTCCTTTTTAAAATAGAACGCCGACTTTTCCGCCATCTCGATAAGAGTTTTGGCACGCTGGTTCAAAGACGGGATAACTCGGGCAATTTCCGCATCATCCAGACCGTGACCTTCCTGCAAAATTCCCGAGCTAATAAGAAACGGCTCCAGATGCCGGGCCAGTTCTTCCGGTGGAGTGGTCTTTATATAATGTTCGTTCAACCAGGATAGCTTGTCAGGATCAAACACCGCCGCCGAGGTGTGCACCGAGTCGAAGGAAAAGTGCTTGACCATTTCTTCACGCGAAAAAATTTCCTGGTCGCCATGCGACCAACCCAGCCGGGCCAGGTAATTGATCATGGCAGCAGGCAGATAACCCATATCCCGGTAAGCCAAGGCCGAAGTCGCCCCATGACGCTTGCTGAGTCGAGCCTTATCCTGCCCCAGTATCATGGAAATATGCGCGAACCGAGGCCGGGGAAAGTTCAAAGCGTCGTACAACAAACATTGCCGCGGCGTATTGGAAAGATGGTCGTCGCCGCGCACCACATGGGTGATGCCCATGTCGGCATCATCGACCACGACAACAAAATTATAAGTGGGGGAACCGTCGGTCCGCTGCAGAATCAGGTCATCCAGTTCGGCGATATCGAACACCACCTTACCGCGTAACATATCTTCCACCACCACCGAACCCTCGAGCGGTGCCTTGAACCGGATCACGGAGGGGGCTCCCTCCGGCTGATCGCTTCGTTCCCGGCAGGTTCCATCATATTTAGGTTTGAGTCCTTTTTTCTGAGCCTCGTTACGTTTCTGATCCAGTTCTTCTGGCGTGCAGTAGCAACGGTAGGCTTTGCCCTCCTTGAAAAGCTGGTCGACTTTTGTAGAATAAAGTTCCTGCCGCTCGGTTTGCCGGTACGGGCCTTCGTCCCAGTCCAGTCCCAACCATCGCATGGATTCGAGAATTTCTGTGATCGATTCTTCCGTCGAGCGCTCATGATCGGTGTCTTCAATGCGTAACACGAACTGACCGCCATGATGACGGGCGAACAACCAGTTGAACAGGGCCGTCCTCACTCCACCGATATGTAAAAACCCGGTGGGACTGGGCGCGAAACGAACTTTAACGGATTCACTCATTATTCTCTCTCTAAGAAAAGACCGGTTATTGCCTTGTTATTGCCTAAGGCCTGACGAAAGAGCAAGGGTAACAAATTAGTTGGGAAAAATTAAGCGCAATCATCAAATGGGGGAACTCTAAATTGAGGAGCGGGAAGGGAAAAACGAAAAACAGCCGGCCTTGGGAGAAGGCCGGCTGTCTCAGGGTAAGGGCAATACTCGCGCCCTCACAAAAAACCAATCAAACTTAGTTACAGGTAACCGTAACTGGGACACCACCGGTGTTGGTGATTTTCACCAATCCCCCGATATCACCAATGGAGTCGCCACGGCTGAAATTATTCTGAGAAATGAGGGTCACTTTGCCAGCACCCATGGAACCTCTTACAGGAATATTAGTTTTCCCATGATCGGTCTCGTTAAGGCTTCTATTGTCGTCGTTCGGTCCTAATGTTATAGGAACTGTGGTGAAGTTGGAAGACTTCCACAAGTTCAGGCTAGCAGTACCCCTGTCGTTGTCGGTGTAGCCATCTTTGCCACCAGAAGAATTAGCAGTTTTGGCAGCTTCCAAGGTGATGCTTTTAGCATCATTGCATTTTGCCGTTTGACCATTGGTGATCTCACCTGCGTTGGCGGAGAACGCCAGACCTGCGATAAATAGTGCCGTTAAAGCGAAAATCTTTTTCATAATAACCCTCTCCTTTTTTTGTTGTATAAAAATCACTCACTCAGCAGTGCTAATAAATATCTTCATAATTGTTGAGGAGTTTAATGAAACGCAGAAACTTTAGATATCAGCGGACAACCCTTTTTTTAATGGCGCGATTGCCTGTCTCCACCTAAGAATTTTCTTTTTTAACATAAGAAATAGACGGAGATGTTATGACAAGTCCGGTAAGTCTTTTTTAAAAAGAAAGACCTCATGGGCATGAGGCGCAGAGAGCCGACTAGAAATCAACAGAGGGGACGACAACGACAGAGACTAGGACTTAACCGACAAAAAGGGACGAGCCAGGAGAGGACAAAAAAAAACAGCCGACCGGGAGAGGTCGGCTGCTTCCAGGGTAAGGGCAAAACTCGCGATTAAGCCCTTACTAAAACAAGTCTTAGTTACAGGTAACCGTAACAGGGTTATCGCCGTTATTGGTGATCTTAACCAATCCGCTGATATCGCCAATAGAGTCGCCACGGCTGAAGTTGTTCTGAGAAACGAGAACTACCTTACTTTTACCCATTCCGCCTCTCTGTGGCAAACCGGTTTTCCCACCGTCAGTACCGTTGACACTGTCGTTATTGTCGTTCGGCCCTAATGTTATAGGAATCGTTGTGAAGTTGGAAGACTTCCACAGGCTCAAGTTAGCGTTGCCACGAGCATTATCGCTGTAGCCATCTTTGCCGCCATTGGAATTAGCAATTTGGGCAACTTCCAAGGTGATACTTTTTGCGTCAGTACATTTTGCTGTTTGGCCCGGCGTGATCGAACCTGCATTTGCAACCAGAGCGAATCCCGCAATGAAAGCCACTGTTAAAACCAAAATCTTTTTCATATTACCCTCTCCTTGAAGTTTTGTTTATTAAAAACACTTACGACCGTGTGACGGACTATTTTTTAATACCCAATTTTCCGAGAAGTTTAATAGATACCACTGGACATAAATATAGGCGCATAACCTTATTTTAAGTAAGCCTTTATCCTGCCTGTGGTAGGTGTTTGTCCTACGTAGATCCGGGAGTCCTATTTGCTGACTGCCCGGCGGGGAGGGAGGTGAACGGCCTTATTCAATAAGCCGTTGCGAAATCGCGTAATGGATCAATTCAGCATTTTTCTTCATTTGCATTTTTTCCAAAATTCTAGAGCGGTGTGTGCTGATGGTTTTGACGCTCAGGGACAACTCTTTGCCGATTTCAGTGGGGGAATCCCCTCCTGCCAGCATCAAGAAAACCTGATGCTCCCGATCCGAAAGCCTTTCGTGGGCGGGTCGATCGGACTTACTGAAGTCGAATGCCAGTTTTTCGGTGATTTCAGGGCTGGCATATTTTCCTCCACCGGCAACTTTGCGCACGGCGGTATATATCTCGTCGGTACTGCTTTCCTTGGTGATAAAGCCTGATGCCCCGGCTTTGAAAAAACGGACCGCATAATGCTCTTCAGGATAAACTGTTAAAATCAGGACCGGCAGCTTGGGGCGATCATCCCTCAGTTGCTTGAGAATTTCCAGCCCTCCCTTTCCAGGCAGAGAAATGTCCAGCAGAGCGATGTTCAGATCCATGCCTTGAACCTTTTCCAACAACTCTTCCCCAGTCTCCGCCTCATCCACAACCTCGATATCCGGGGTTTCTGAAAAAGCCTGCTTCAAGCCTCGGCGAAACAATGGGTGATCGTCGGCAATGATTACTTTGATTTTCCCCGTTTCCTGTTTTGTTGCCATGATCATCCTTTTTGAATATTGATGTTTACTGTTGTCCCCTCATTGGGAGCGCCATAAATCAGCACATTGCCTCCCCAGACCATGGCCCGCTCTCGCATGCCCAGCAAACCCAGAGACCTCAGGTTCGCCACCTGACTGGGTAATATCCCACAGCCGTTGTCCTGAACCTTTAGAGTAACGGTGTCATCACCATTTGACAGTGTAACACAAACCTCGCTGGCCTCGGCATGGCGGACAATATTAGTAAGGGTTTCCTGAAAGATCCGGAACAAGGTGGTGGAGCGTTCCAGATCCAGTTCAAAGCCCTCCAGGTCATCCTCGAAATCGCACTTGATTCCCGTCCGATTAGTAAACTCTTTCGCCTGCCATACAATGGCCTCGGCAATTCCCAGATCGTCGAGAATCGGCGGCCTGAGATCCATTGAAATTTTTTTGACCGATTGAATGGCATCATCACTCATTTCAAGAAGCTGCGCTGCTGCCTTCTGGATCACCGGGTTGTCAGGAGCGAGTTTTTTACGGAGCAGGGAAAGCTCCAGCTTGATGGTGGTGAGTACTTGACCAAGATGGTCGTGAACTTCCCGTGCAGTTCGGGTTCTTTCTTCCTCACGCACCTGCTCCAGACGATGATACAACTTGCGCAACTGGTCCTGTGTGCGCTCACTTTCGCCATGAGCTTGCTTTCTTTCCAACACCCTGCCTAGTTGGGTTCCGATCTGTGCCATGATGTCGAGCACTTGCTGATCGGGTTCCATCGCCCTGGGCGAGAAAAATTCCATCACTCCCACTACCCTCCTGCCAATCAATATGGGAAATGCAAATCCGGACTTAATCCCGATATCTTGCGCCAGTTGGGCACGGGGAAAATTGGCGTCCTTCGTCACATCAATGATCCAGGCTGGCTCCCCGCTGACCAGCACCCGACCGGGAAGACCAATCCCTGCGTCCAAAGGGGTCTCCTGGGTGATCTTTTGAAACGTGTCAAATTGTCCGGGTTCCTCCACATACCAAAACGGGGTGGGGACGAGTCCTTCGGAAGGATTTTCAGCCGTCAAATACAGATGCCCCAACGGCCAACCGGCAAATTCGCAGACCTGGCGAATGCAAAATCGCAAGGTTTCACCAATCGCCCGGGTTTCATTGGATGCCACCGCAATGGATTTGATCAGTTTGGAATGTGCTATTTCGACATTTAAAAGCTCATTGGTTTCCTGAACCTTGCCAGTCCGGTCCTTGATTTTTTCTTCCAGCCTGTCATTGGCAGAACGCTGGTTTTCCTCTGCCCGGGTTGTGATCAGACAAAGCACAGCCGTCATCCAAATCGTGAAAACCGATAGAAGCCGGTTGGCAACCACTACGCCCCATTCCCCGCCAGGCGGTGAAATCATGAACCCTGCCGCATTTAAAACCGAACCCAGAACCGCCGCATAAATAATAAAAGAACGGTTTCTTGCCATCAGTCCCAGAAGGATCAAGACGACGTAAAGCATGCCATCCGCAATTCCGAGAGGGATCTGGGTATCAGCCACAAAGATCAACCCCGCAAGGATCAAGCCGACAATCATATACATCAGGGACGAATCTTTCTTAATTTCTGTCTCTTGTTCCATAATTCAAACTGTTGGTTTGAGCGGGATGTTGTGTCAACAAACGGGACACAAGCAGACAGAATACCGCAGTTGGATAAAAAATGATAAAATGGTTGAGGAGTGGCGGCTTATAAGTTCCCGATTAATGAGAGCTCTTTAAAAGTTTTCGCAATGACTATAAAAACACTTTGGATTCTGATGATAGTAGCTTTTGGTTTTCCCTCTGTCAATTGGGCAGAAGAAACCAGAACCGAACTGATACTACTTAAAGAGGCTTCGGATCCTTGGACCCTGTTCTGGAAAGGTCGCACCTGCGAAGAAGTTTTTTTTATTAAAAAAGGCAAGGACACCCCCGACCTTAGGGATACAGTAAATTATTTTTGTGAGGGCGAATACTCTCTGACTCTGGATGGCCCCCCTGGAACCACAGTCACCTTATACGGACAATTTTTTTTCGGAGAAGATCGCGGTTATTTGACTCTGACCAAGACCGATCACCAGCAAGTCTGGATATGGGACCTGGAAGACTTTCCCGACCGCAAATGGGTGGTCGCGGAGGCCAACAAAGACACAGGAGCTTATGAAGTGTTTTACCGCGCCGGCCCCAATTTTAAAATGAACCTGGGATCGGTCAAGTGGAACGAAACCCCCTGACTCGCATGCACACCCCCAACCTTCCTTTAAGTAAAGAGCTAAACCTGATTCAAAGCAAAACTCTGTTGACCCGCGCCAGCGGCTATCTTAAGGGAGTCTGCTCACACTCGCTGAATCCATACAGCGGTTGCGGCTACGGCCTTTCCTCCTGCGGTGAAGGTTGCTATGTTCGCTTCAATCATTGGCTGACACGAGGCCGTGAGTGGGGGAAATTTGTCGATGTCAAAATCAACGCCGCGGAATTGTATATCCAATCGGTACAAAGAGAAAAAAACTGGGCCCATCAACGTGACATCCCTTTTACCATTTTCATGTCCAGCGCCACCGATCCTTGGCAACCCGCTGAAAAAAAATACCGGGTGACTCGCGCCGTCCTTCAAGCCATGATGAACTGCCCGCCCGATACCTTGATCCTGCAAACCCATAGCGCAAGCATCATGGACGATCAGGAAATCCTGCGAAAACTCTCTCAACTCTGCTCGCTCAGAATTCACATTTCTATAGAAGGGGACAGGGATCGTCTACCGGGGCTGCCGCCGCCCCCTTGCAGTGTTGAGAAACGAATTTCCGCTTTGGAACAACTGTCAGCCCATGGACTCAAAACCGTGGCCTGCCTGTCGCCCTTATTTCCGCTGGAAAATCCACAGCGGTTTTTTGAGCGTCTTAAAAATGCTGGAGCTTCCGCAGTCATCATCGATCATTTTATAGAAGGCGATGGAACCCAAGAAGGTTCGCGAACTTTGAAAACCCGTCTTCCTTTTGCCATGAGTCAGGTTCGGGAGGATTCGGTCCACCTTCCATACAGAAACCATATCGTCAACATTGCCCGCAATTACCTTCCCGTTGGAGTTTCGGCTGAAGGTTTTGCAGGACACTACACTTATCCATGCATGCTCCTAAAGAACTCATAAACGAGATCACATCTCTCGATGGCAAAGGTTACAAAACCTATAAAAACCTGCAAGGCAAAAGCTTCGCCTTCGGCCTGTTTCAACTCACCTTTGAACATGTACAGGGCGATCCTTTCGCCGCGCCTTCCCGGCTATCCATAAAGATAGAACTCGCATCAGCCGGATTTGCAAAAGCT
>CALAGQ010000127.1 GCA_937891765.1 uncultured Nitrospina sp. | reverse complement strand
ACAAAAAAACCGCCTTTATGGCGGTTGGTTTGATTTTTGAGATTGTGAATGAGAAAGCTTTATCCTTGATAGATCTGGCGATGACCTACTCTTCCGCGCCTTAAGACGAAGTACCATCGGCACAACAAGCTTTCACTTCCGGGTTCGGGATGGGACCGGGTGGGACACTAGCGTTAAAACCACCAGATCAATCAAAGATAAAGTTTTGTCTAATAAATTAAGTAATGAGCTTATGTTCGAGATTATATTTTTAATTTCAAGTTATTCTAATCTCTGTTCATGATGAGATTTCAAGTCGATTGAGTAATTAGTACTGGTCAGCTTCATGTATTGCTACACTTCCACATCCAGCCTATCAACGTGGTGGTCTTCCACGGCTCTTAAGGGAGAATTTATCTTGAGGGGGGTTTCCCGCTTAGATGCTTTCAGCGGTTATCCCTTCCACACATAGCTACCCTGCAATGCTGCTGGCGCAACAACAGGTCCACCAGAGGTGTGTCCATCCCGGTCCTCTCGTACTAGGGACAGATCCTCTCAATTCTCCTACGCCCACGGCAGATAGGGACCGAACTGTCTCACGACGTTCTAAACCCAGCTCACGTACCTCTTTAAATGGCGAACAGCCATACCCTTGGGACCTGCTCCAGCCCCAGGATGAGATGAGCCGACATCGAGGTGCCAAACACTGCCGTCGATATGGACTCTTGGGCAGTATCAGCCTGTTATCCCCGGCGTACCTTTTATCCGTTGAGCGATGGCCCTTCCACGCGGGACCACCGGATCACTATGACCGACTTTCGTCTCTGCTCGACTTGTCAGTCTCGCAGTCAGGCAGGCTTATGCCATTGCACTCTCACAGTTGATTTCCGACCAACCTGAGCCTACCATCGCGCGCCTCCGTTACTCTTTAGGAGGCGACCGCCCCAGTCAAACTACCCACCATAGAGGGTCCCAGACCCGGCTTCACGGGTCGTGGTTAGACAATAAACAGGTTAAGGGTGGTATTTCACATTGTGGCTCCACGGTCACTGGCGCAACCGCTTCAAAGCCTCCCACCTATGCTACACATAACATATCCATTATCACTCTAAAGCTATAGTAAAGGTGCACGGGGTCTTTCCGTCTAACCGCGGGTACCCCGCATCTTCACGGGGAATTCAATTTCGCTGAGTCGATGTTGGAGACAGTGGGGAAGTCGTTACGCCATTCGTGCAGGTCGGAACTTACCCGACAAGGAATTTCGCTACCTTAGGACCGTTATAGTTACGGCCGCCGTTTACTGGGGCTTCAATTCAGAGCTCTCACCCCTCCTTTTAACCTTCCAGCACCGGGCAGGCGTCAGACCCTATACGTCGTCTTACGACTTCGCAGAGCCCTGTGTTTTTAGTAAACAGTCGCCACCCCCTAGTCTGTGCCCCCCCTAAAAAGTTGCCTTAATAGAGGGCCTCCTTCTCCCGAAGTTACGGAGGCAATTTGCCGAGTTCCTTCAACATCGTTCTCTCAAGCGCCTTGGTATTCTCTACCTATCCACCTGTGTCGGTTTGGGGTACGGTCATTAATGATGAGGCTATTTCCTGGGACAATTTCGCAGCCCTCCCAATCCATTAAGGGAGAACAACTTACATCATCCGTCACTTCTCATCTGGCCCAGTAATATTAAACTGGTTCCCATCGACTACGCCTTTCGGCCTTGCCTTAGGGACCGGCTAACCCTGCGCAGATTAACTTTACGCAGGAACCCTTGGATTTTCGGCGAGAGTGTCTCTCACACTCTTTATCGTTACTCATGCCAACATTCGCGCTTCTGATATCTCCAGGAGCCCTCGCGGATCTCCCTTCACAGACTTACAGAACGCTCCGCTACCACTCGATACAAAGTATCGAATCCGAAGCTTCGGTGCATGTCTTTAGCCCCGTTACATCTTCGCCGCAAGATGGCTATTAGACCAGTGAGCTGTTACGCTTTCTTTAAAGGGTGGCTGCTTCTAAGCCAACC
>CALAGQ010000126.1 GCA_937891765.1 uncultured Nitrospina sp. | reverse complement strand
TAAAGAATTAAAGATGAAAGGTGATTATACTTTTTTGAGAGCTTAAGGCTGGCTTTAAGCCATGGCTCGGATGACATCGCGTTTACCGATGATACCGACCAGTTTGTCACCTTCCAGAACGGGGAGGGTATGAACATCTTTCTCGGCCATCAATGTGGTGATTTCGCTGAGGTCTGTGTCTGGGGAAACGGTGACAGGATTTTTGTGATAAATGTCTTCAATTTTGGAACCGGTTAACTTTTTCACATCTGCTTCAAATTTCTTTTCGCTTTCCAGAAATAAGACGGCGTCGAACAAAGCGATGACGGTGGGAATGTGCAGGTTCTTGTTCTGCTCGATCAAATCTCCCTGGGTGACCACGCCGATAACTTTCCCGGCATTGTCGAGAACGGGAACTCCATTAAAATGGTTTTCGATAAATAATTTGGAAAGGTCGCTGATGGGCTGATCCTTTTTCACTGTGACCACATCCCGGGTCATGATATCTCGTGCCGTTTTCATTGTGCTCTCCGTTTCAGTAAGATTCAGTCCTGCTTCTTTAGATTAGATACTTCGCGCAACCGGTCTATTCCCTCAAGAGAGGGCCGGGTGGGTATCCGGGTGCCTTTAATTTTTCTGACAGGCCCTTTATTGGTTTTGCCAAACAAGTTTTTAAAGAACTCGATAATTGTTATCAGGAAATCAATGAAGGTTTCCATAAATCTGAACGGCAACTCCTTTTGCATTTTATAGATCACATAAATAACCACAAAAATCAGAATTATATTGGGTATCCATACAGAGGTGTAAGCATGGATTTCCCCAATTCTTCCCAGGTTCTGGGTCACAATGAGCCCCACATAGTAAACCAGGATGACAGCCACGGTGACTCCAAAACTGCCTGATTTTCCTGATCGGCTTGATTTGATGCCGAGCGGGGCACCCAGGAAAGCAAAGAGCAGACAGGTGAAAGGAATAGAGAACTTTTTACTCATTTCCACCTCTGGTCCTGAGGTGGGGAGTCCTTTCTTCTTCATGTCTTTGATTTTTTCTTTAATGTTTGCGAGCGATAGTTCCCTGTTCCCGACCAGGGCTTTTTTCTCCAGCCTTTCTGTATCGGGGAGGCTGAGGTTGATATCATAACGGTCAAAATTCAAAGTCTGATAGTCGCCTCTTTCATTGCTCAATTCATGGATGGTTCCATTGCTGAGTTTGAGTTGAATTTTAAGGGTTTCCTGATTTGGAAATATGATTCCCTGCTCAGAGGTGATAATTTGTGGGGCCTCTGGATTACTGCTATCGGCGATGAACACACCTTTGAGTTGTGAATTTTCATGACGCTCTTTCACTAGAAGAATCAGGTTTTTGAAGTCCCGGTTGAAGACGTTGGGCTGGATGTCTATATTTGCCCGATTTTTAATGATGTCATACATCAGGATTTTGTAGGACTGGTTACCCCAGGGGAGAGCCCAGAACATCACGATATTGGCCAGAAAATATGCGAACAATGAAAAAAATAGAACGGGCTTCATCAGTTCCATAAAACTCCAGTTGCAAGACTTCATGGCAACCCACTCATTGCTGGCTGAAAATTGGTTGAATGTGACGACCGAAGCCATGAGGACTGCCATTGGGATGGTGATGGCAAGAAAAGCGGGAGATATATAGACCATCATCATCACCATTTCCACGAAAGAAACGCCGCGATTGACGATCATTTCAGCGATAAACAGGAATTTATCCAGATAGAGAATCATTGTCATGGCGAAGACACTGATCAGGAATATCTTGAATAATTCTCTGAATATATATCTGTCGATGGTCTTGAAAAACATGAGGTTGCCTTGGAATGCGATGAAACTGGCTGGAGTCATTGATAAAGAAACGAAAGGTTTCTTTTTGTAAGCCCTCACATTATACTACATCGCGACTTCTGGATTACACCTTACCCTTTTAATTTTAATGAGCAATCCGGCCAAAAAATATCAGCATAAAAGGTTGCCTCACTGGTTGAAAACCCGGCTTCCTCAAACCCGTAAATTTTTTCAATTAAAATCTCTTTTAAAGGAAAATGGATTAAACACGGTTTGCGAATCGGCATCGTGCCCTAATATAGGCACCTGCTGGGACGCGGGCACCTTGACCTTCATGATTCTGGGCGATACCTGTACCCGGGCCTGCCGGTTTTGCGACGTCCCTACCGGGCACCTGAATCAACCTGACTCTGATGAGCCGGAGAAGGTTGCTTTGTCACTCTCACGGTTAGATTTAAAATTTGCGGTCATAACTTCTGTAGACCGTGATGATTTGCCAGACGGTGGGGCAGGGCAGTGGGTTAAAACTATTACGGCGATTAGAGCTCGGTGCCCGGGGATAAAAATTGAGGCGTTGATTCCGGATTTCCAGGGAGACACGGATCTTGTCCGTCAAGTATGTGAAGCCCGTCCCAATGTGCTGGCCCACAATCTTGAGACGGTTGAGTCTTTGCAAAAGCATGCACGTCCCCAATGCCGCTATGAATGGTCCCTGAAAACATTAAAAATAGCGGCAGAAACCAAAGGGGTTATCGTAAAGAGTGGACTTATGCTGGGTCTGGGAGAAAAAAAAGAAGAAGTGATTCAAACCATGCGGGATCTTTTCGAGGCAGGGTGCCAAATTCTTTCAATCGGACAATATCTCCGACCGTCTCCGGCTCATATGGAAGTCGTAGAGTTCATTCATCCCAATCGTTTTGCAGAATATAAGGAGATTGGCGAATCATTAGGCCTGAGTCATGTGGAAGCGGGGCCTCTTGTGCGGAGCTCCTATCTGGCTGACCAGCAGGCCCGGGCGGTGGGATTAGATTGAGTAGAATATAATAACAGTCTCTATCAAGCCTGCTGAAGAAAAAGATTCACGGTTTTATCGTAAGCCTCGTGAATTTTTTCCTTTAATTCAGAAAACTTTATTCGTTCGGGAAGTTGTATCCTCTCCCATGCGTCCTCGTCCAAAATAGCCGGTACTGTAGCCTCCCCACAGCGCAAGGAAGTTTTTCTGTATAGAAATTTTTACTATTTTTTGCATTGCTGGATGATTTTTGAATTAAAGTCCCAAATATCTATTTTGGCATGCGGTTTGCTGAATTGATAGAAATAGGGTGATTGTGTCAAAAATTTGGTTTGAGGTTTCTGTGCTAAACACAAGTCTTTATCTGCAAAATTTGAATAAATTGGATTCAGTTATTCCTGCTAAGGCGAGTAAGCATACAGGTTATTCTGACCCTTTTTATTCGATAATGATCAAACATCAACTGAATATGATCCAGGCATGGAGTCCGGCAGGTGGAGTTTCAGAATCAGGCATTGACCCATTTGCCCTTTCAAAAGCTCTTCTCAAATTGAAAGGTTTTAATACCGGGGAGAAATTCCAGCCATCCATTAATTCGCGCCAAGTCTTGCAATCCTATGAGACGGCAAAAAAACTAGAGGATGGGGAAAGCTTGAACAAGCCATCCCTTAAAGAACTATCAGTTCGTGTTGCCGTTAATAATTCTATTCCCACTAAGTTATTTCAAAAACTCATTCAAACAGAGTCTGGATACGATCCAAAAGCTTTGAGTCCGAGAGGAGCGATGGGGTTGGGACAGATCATGCCGGAAACGGCCAAAGAGCTTGGGTTGACTCTTGGTGACGACAAGACACCGGGTTCGGTCTGGCATCCTGAGTCAAACTTAGACGCATCAGCCCGTTATTTGAAAAAGCTTTATGACAAATACCAAAAAGAAGGAATCGGCGAGGAAGAGGCTTGGAGCTTTGCGGCCGGAGCTTACAATGCCGGAATGGGAAATATTGCCAAGGCCATCAAGAAAATTTCTCATGAACCGGTGAAAAGCTGGGACCAAGTTGCAAAGGTGCTTCCACAAGTTACAGGAAAATATTCTCAGGAAACCATTCGCTATGTGAACCGCTTGCGGGCCTGATTCTTTATAATTAGTTCTTTCCCCGGTCTGGAAGCCTGTGGCATGGCTTAGTGCAGTTTTCGCAATCCAAAAGTCTCTCTAAACAGATGAGTGATTACAAACAGCAGGTTTTCTTTCTTTTCGACCAATCGGCGCAAGGTATAAGGCAACCAGGCTTTTCCGTAGGGGATATATATTCTCACCCGATAGCCTTTATCCTTAAGTATTTTCTGCAGATCCCGTCGGACTCCATACAACATTTCGAAGTAAAAGGATTCTGGTTTAATCCTTTCCTGGCCTATAAAATCCAGAAGTTTCCCCAGCAGATTTTCGTCATGGGTTGCGATAGCGGGCTGATACCCTTCTTTTAACAGTTGGCAGCTAAGTTTAAAAAAGTTTTCCCTGATTTTGTCCATGGATTGCAAGGCAACATCCGCAGGTTCTTTATAGGCTCCTTTGCAAAGTCTTATGGATATTTTGTTATCAATACAATGACGAACATCATTTTCAGAGCGGAACAGGTAAGCCTGGATTGCCTGGCCGATATGAGGATAGGTTTTGTGCGTTTCTCCACATATTTCTAGGGTGTTCTGGGTGTGGGCGGAACCTTCCATATCAAGCCGAATTGTGTGATTGCCCATTGCTCGTGCCAATTGTCTTAGATTTTCTGTGCAGAACTCTCTGTCAATACCCAAGCCTAATTGTGAGAGCTTGATAGAAAAATCGAAGGAATGATTAATGCTATCGAGCGATTCAAATAGTTTGAGATATTCACTTTTTGCGGACTCCGCCTGCGGTCGGGTGGCAACGCTTTCTCCCAGAATATCGATGGATGAAAAATAACCGGACTCCTGAATACGGCAGATGGCGGGTAAAGCTGTTTTGAGGTCGGGTCCTGCAATGAAGCGCCGGGCGAATGGGTATAGTAGTTTCATAAACAACCAGATAAGAGTTATTTGCTCATTAGAAATATGGGTCCTCTCAACAAAGTTATCCAGTCTCTAACAAAATATTATGCCCATATGTGAGCGAAACTTTGCATTTTAGGTGAGGAATTTCATAAAATAAAAGTCATCGTTAACAGGTATTAAAAGAGGAGGATGAAATGAATTTAAGTTGTATTTTAACCGTTGGTCTTGCAGGTGTCATTGCTGTCACATTGGTTTATTATTTCTTTACTGAATGGAACACGGATTAACTTTTAATTCTGGAAAAAAATTGTCCTTATTTGCTCAAAACTCGGGTTAGATCAATGGATACAAGAAACAAACTTCTATCGATTGTGCCTGGCTGTCTTTGTGTATTATTGGGAATTATCGTTATATCTGGGTGGTACACCCAAACTCTTAATTTAATTCAAATACATTCGTCTTTTGCCCCAATGCAGTACAACACTGCATTGGGATTTTGTGAAGCTTTGCAGTGGCAGGCTGACAGGTTTATGGAGAGTACTGATATAAAATGTAAATTAAATATTACACCGGAGGGAATCAAGTTGGTACCTGAATTGTCCACCGATCTATTCAGAATGTTTCAGGAGGCTCTGACAAATATCTCACGTCACTCACAGGCGAGTAACGTACGAGTTGACTTTGTTGAAAATAAGTCTGACTATGAATTGAAGGTTCAGGATGATGGGGTGGGGATAGATCGCACGCGAATCGTTAATTCAAATTCTTTGGGATTATTGGGTATTCGTGAGCGTGCTCTTATTTGGAATGGTCATGTTGACATAAATGGAGTTGTTGGTGAGGGCACTCAATTGACAGTAAGAATTCCCAAGGTGAATAATGATAAGTAGCCCCAGCAAAACTATTAGAATAATAATTGCTGATGACCACGCCGTGGTCCGCAAGGGATTGATTCAAATCATTGATGAAACCCCGGATTTAGAGTTGATCGGTCAGGCCGGTGACGGCAATGAACTTTTGACGAAACTTCCCGGCCAGAACGTGGATGTTTTATTGTTGGACATTAATATGCCAGGCCAAACGGGATGGGAAATTATGCAAATAGCTCATCGCGAATATCCTGATATTAAAGTAATTATCCTCAGCGTTTCTTCTGAAGAAAATTATGCCAAACAATTTTATAAGGCCGGTGCCGCAGGTTATTTGACCAAGGACAGTGCTCCAGAACAGCTTGTTGCAGCCATTCGTAAAGTTGCGGAAGGTGGAATTTATGTCAGTCAGAAGTTTGTTGAAAAAATGGTCAGTAGCCTTAAAAATGATTCGGACAGGACACTACATGAAAACCTGTCGCCCCGAGAAATGCAAATCTTTTGCATGATCGGTTCGGGAAATACTCTGACCGAAATTGCTAATGTGCTTAGCCTGGGGGTTGGAACGGTGGGAACGTACAGGAGCCGAATTCTGGCAAAAACCACTTTAAAAAATAATGCGCAAATTACTAACTACGCATTCAAAAATAAACTTATCCAGTAAGTTTATTTTATTTCTTCTGAACAAATTTCAAGTCATCGAGATTCAATCTGCCTGAGTTTTCTGTCAGGCTTTCTTTCTGCCACTTGGGCAGCTTTTTGAGCGCAATTTCGGCCTTTAGTGCAGAAGATCGGCTTCCTATTTCCTGTTGGAATGCCAGCTTTAGTGGGCCTTTCCCTCGAAGATACTTGGCCGCCTTTTTGCCTCCCTCCTGATGCTCCAAAAACCGCCTGGCGACATCCTGAGTGATTCCACTATAAAGTTGGCCACGGTTGGTTCTCACCATATACAGGTGCCAAAGCAGATTTGTGGAATTGGCGTCACGGGTGGTCAATCAGATGCCCTTGCTGAATAAGGACAGGAAATCCTCATAACCTTCTTCCTTTAGTTTCTCAACCGGAATAAATCTCATGGACGCCGAGTTGATGCAAAAGCGCAGTCCTGTTGGCTTGGGACCATCATGAAACAGATGCCCCAAATGCGAGTCGGCAGATTTGGAACGTAATTCAATTCGAACCATGCCAAATGTGGCATCCCTTTTCTGGATTATATTTTCCTGCACCAGTGGCCGGATGAAGGAGGGCCATCCTGTGTTAGATTTGAATTTATCTTTGGAACTGAACAGGGGTTCACCTGAGATGATATCTACATAAATTCCCGCTCGTTTATTGTCCCAGTACTCATTTTTGAATGGGGGTTCCGTACCATTTTTCTGTGTGACCTTATATTGCATTTTGGTCAATTGGTCCAGAGACCGGGTCTTGTTGCCAATCAAGGTAAATCGTGAGGTTTTTTTTTCAGAAAATCCTGACTTGGAAATTTTGTATTCTTTGTCTTCCCCCCAGACACGGGTTATGAATTCATCTCTACCCGAGCCGGCCCGATATACTCGGTAGCGGATATAATTTTTCTTGAAAAAATCCTGATGGTATTCTTCTGCCGGGTAAAACTCGCCTGCCTGAACAATTTTCGTGACAATTTTTTTACTGAACCGTTTTCCAGCCTCAATTCGTTTTTTTGATTGTTCTGCTATTTGTTTTTGTTGTTCGCTCTTATAAAAAATGCCTGTTGTGTATTGTTTGCCTCGATCGACAAACTGTCCACCCGCATCCGTTGGATCGATATTTCTCCAGAAAATCTCCAGAATATCATTGTAGGATATTTTTTCTGGATCGTAGTGGATCTCCACGGCTTCAACATGCAGGGTGGAACCAGAGGCGACTTGATTGTAAGTAGGGTTTTTCTGTTTTCCGCCGGTAAATCCGGAAATGACTTTTGATATTCCCGGTCGGTCTTCATAGGGATGCTCCATGCACCAGAAACAGCCTCCTGCGAGTATGGCTGTCTCGATTTTTCCGGATTTTTCAGATACCTTGGTGACCGGCAATTGCTTTGAAGCGCTGTCAGCACCTTTGGGCAAAAAAGTAACGAGAAGGAAATAACTAAAAAATATTAAAAAGGCGGCATAGATTTTATCCATGATGGGATTTCCTATATAGATTATGTCTGCTAATGCTGTGCTTACTAATATGATAGCAAACTCATGTGGGTTTAATAACTGTAAATGAGTCGCGTCTTGCCCCAGAAACTTACAGAAAAAGAGGGAATTGAAGGTGGAAAAAGGCTGGTAAACGTCAAGTGGACTAGCGGAATGAGTTTTGAACTTTATTTTGCGCCAAATCGGGGTGTATATTCATCGCGCTTTGCAGGGGTTGAATGGCTTTCTTGTAATACCCCAGTTTCATGTAGATCTGTCCCAAAGTGTAATGCGCCTCGGCATTGTTAGGATTGAGCCGGATGGATTCATGGATCGCTGACAGGGCTTCCTGATAACGATTAGACAGAAAACAGGACAACGCCAGGAAATAATGCAAATCATCATTATTCGGCTCCTCTTTGAGGGCTTTGCGGTAATACTCGCTGGCTTCGTGGTGCCTGCTTAAAGCCGCGTGTGCCAGCCCAATTTTGAAGTTGGCTTCAGAGAAATCCGGATTGAGTAGCAGGGTTCTCTGCAGCTCTTTCAGTTTTTCGGGGTGGCGGCCCACTGCACCATAGGCCAGCGCCAGATAAAAATGCGACTTAAAATCATCTTTCCTGAATTTTACTGATTGCTCAAGGGGAAGAATGGCCTCTTGAAACTTTTTGTTTTTGAGATAGGCAAGGCCCAACTCTGAAAGGAAGGCAGGATTTTTCGGTTCTTTTTCCAGCGCCGCTTTCATAGACATCACCGCCGCAATTTCTTCCTGTGACAATGCAGAAGAACTGGCGGTAAGAAATACGATACCTACTAAGACTGGCAATATCTTTTTCATGAAGCTTGCCTCGAACGTTGGCGCGGACCGGCTCGCAGAATGGAAGAAAACTATAGCCCGGCCCGTTTTCACTGTAAAGCAGGAACGTGTAAGACCAAAAGATTCAATTTGATTGCAGAGGCTTTTTTGTGTGGTTTAAAAACAGAAATGTATAAGGAGTTTGATTCGCTGTTTTATCAACGAGTTGTAGGAATAATTATTATAAGTTTTTATTCTTTGGTTCTGGGAAGGGAGGAGGCATGGTGACAGGAAACGAACGAATTCTTTTCTCCCGCTTTTTCAGGGTATTGGCCGACACATTTTTTTGATAACTCTGAGCCTTGCTCCTCATTCAGATAAATAGGGCAACGAGGGTGAAAATGGCAACCCGTTGGAGGATTAAGAGGGGAGGGCACATCTCCTACCAGTGGCTTAAAAGGTTTGCGGGTTTCTAACGCCGGCACCGACTCTAGCAGCGATCTTGTATAGGGGTGACGAGGGTTCTTGAAGAGTTCCTCAACCGGCGCCTGCTCCACAACTCTTCCCAGATACATGATAGCTACCGTGTCCGCCATATAGCGCACTACGCTTAAATTATGGCTGATGAATAGGTAGGTAAGTGTATGTCGTGACTGTAGTTCTTTTAGCAGGTTGAGAACCTGAGCTTGCACCGATACATCCAAAGCGCTGGTGGGTTCATCCAGCACCAGAAACTCCGGTTCCAGAATTAAAGCGCGGGCGATGGCGATGCGTTGCCGCTGACCGCCAGAAAACTCATGCGGGTAACGTTCAAGAATGGATGGACTCAGTCCTACTTCCTTTAAAGCCCGGGCAATTTTTTGAGTTCGTTCATCCACTGAAAGCATGGGCTGGTGAATTTCTAATCCTTCGCCGACAATCTTTTCGATTGTCATTCTGGGTTGCAAAGAACCGAAAGGATCTTGGAACACGATCTGCATATGTTTGCGAAATTGTTTTAAAGTTTCGCCCTTCAGGTCCATGATGTTTTGATCGTCGAAAAATACTTCGCCCTTTGCATCGGGAACCAATTGCAGAATGGATTCTCCCAGAGTCGTTTTCCCGCAACCGGACTCCCCCACCAGAGCGACGGTTGTGCCTTTGGGGATATCCAGATTGACATCGTCCACCGCCCGGATATGGTCGGCGATGCGCAGAAACACTCCCTTGCGGACAGGAAAATGGGTTTTTAAATTTCGTATCCGGACAAGTGTTGTGTTCCCAAGTTTGCGCACGGGGATAGGCTCAGCTGTTTTGATTTGCTTGCGGGCGCTGCCCGCATCCTTGTCCATTAAGTGGCAAACTGCTTGATGGGTGCTGCTTATGTGATGCGCCTTGCTTTCCCGTTCATGGCAAATGTCCATGACTTCAGAACAGCGATCAGCAAATCGGCAGCCTTCTCCATACTCGGTGGCGGAAGGAACCAGACCGGGGATGGTATCCAGCAAGGTCTCGCTTTTCTCAAGTTTGGGAATGGAACTGAAAAGCCTTTGCGTGTAAGGGTGAGCCATATTGTTAAATATTTGCTCGCGGCTGCCATACTCTGCCATCCGGCCACCGTACATGATGCACAAATCATCGGCCATCTGATTGACGATGCCCATGTCGTGAGTGATAAGTAGAATCGCCATGCCGGTTTGCTTCTGCAAATCACTCATCAGGCTCAACACCTGCGCTTGAATGGTGACATCGAGAGCGGTGGTGGGTTCATCGGCGATGAGCAGTTTCGGCTCACAAGCCAGGGCCATGGCGATCATGACTCTCTGCTTCATGCCTCCTGAAAGCTGGTGCGGAAAATCATCAATGCGTTTATGAGGATCGGGAATTCCCACCCGGTCAAGCAGTTCCACAGCCCGTTTTCGGGAATCGCCTTTTGCAATTTTTAAATGTTGCCTTAAAGGTTCTTCCAACTGGTCACCGATGCGGAACAGGGGATTGAGAGAGGTCATCGGCTCCTGAAAAATCATGGCAATGTTATTCCCCCGCAGACTGCGCATTTCTTCAGGGTCGAGCTCGAACAGGTTCTGCCCTTGAAAGTGGATTTCCCCCGTCGGATGATAACCGTTCTCGGCGATCAGTCGGATGATTGAAAACGCCGTCTGGGTTTTGCCGCAACCGGACTCCCCCACCAGAGCCAGAGTTTTCCCCTGTTCAAGATCAAAAGAGATGCCATCCACCGCCCGGGCAATTCTTCCGGGCCCGGCATGGAAATGGGTGGCGAGATTTTTTACCGACAACAACATTTTTTAATTTCCCTTAAAGGGTCTTTCTTGGGTCAAAGGCATTGCGAATGCCTTCACCCACAAAAGTTAATAGAGTGATCGTCAACGTGAGTGAGGTGAAGGTGGGCAACAGTATCCACAACGCCTGAAGGTTGTTTTTCCCCTGTGCCAGCAACTCACCCATACTGGGCGCGGGACTGGGTACTCCAAGATTCAGGTAGTCCAGGCTTACCAGCGCGAGAATTCCTGCGGTGACTTCAAAGGGGAAAAATGTGACCACCGGGGTTAAGGCGTTGGGCAGTATATGTCGGCGCATGATGGTGAAATTGGAAACTCCCAACGCCTTGGCCGCTTTGACGAATTCAAAGTTGCGGACTTTTAGGAATTCCGCGCGAATATAGGCGGCAATTCCCATCCAGGCGGTGAGATTCAAAATTAGAAATAGTAATAACGCCGAGGGTACCAGAAAGGAACTCAAAATTATTAAAATATATAGACGCGGAATCGACCCCCAGATTTCTGTTATCCGCTGGCCGACCAGGTCCACCCAGCCGCCAAAAAATCCTTGAGTCCCTCCAATCAGGCACCCGATCAAAGTGCCGGTGATCGCCAGCGACGCTCCAAAGATCATAGAAATACGGAAGCCATACAACAAACGCGCCAGCACATCCCGGCCCCGGTCATCGGTGCCGAGGTAATGCCCGTCTTCCCAGGAGCTCTCAATAACCTTGTCGCCATTACGGGTGCGGTAGGGTGCGGCCAGCACAACATTGCCAGTTTTTGATTCGGTGGGGATATAGACATAGTCGTAACGCACCGGTGGCCAGAGTGCCCAGTGGTCGCGGGGAGAGAGTGCGATTTCGGTAGCAGGGGCCTGGACATCAATGTTGCTGTCTTCAAAATCATCCAGCCCGATGCTGAAAGCCGGGTCTTCCTCTTCGAAATCATCCATGTCCAAGCCGAAAGAGTTATTTCCTTTTGCCGGTGTAGAAAGTGCTGAAGACACCCCGCTTAAAATTCTTAGAAAGCGGGCGGACTTGTAATCCGGTTCACTCGGCAGGACACCGCCAAAATCTTTTTCGCTGTAGGTGAAGAAGATGGGAAAAAAAGGTTTGTTTTTCACAACGATCACCAGCGGACGCACATTGCAGATCAGTTCTGCGGGTAGGGTTGCTATGAAAAGAAAAGCCAGAACCAAAAAGCTGACATAGGCGCGTTTATCGTTTTTGAAAACGCTCAGTTTAACTTTTAGTTCTTTATTTAGCTTCAGCATATTCAGCTCTGGGATTCATCAAAAGAAATTCTTCTGTCGATCAAAACGTAAGACAGGTCGGTCAATAATTGTCCGATCAATGCCATGAGCGAGAAGATAAACAGTGTACCGAGAACGATGGGGTAATCCCTTTGGATCACCGCTTGGTAGGAAAGTAGTCCCAATCCATCCAAAGTAAAAATTTGCTCCAGCAATAGTGAACCGGAGAAAAACATGGCGAGAAAGGCGATGGGGAATCCGGTTACCAGTGGAATGAGCGAATTTTTCAGCACATGTTTGAACAAGACGCGTTTTTCCGGCAGGCCTTTGGCTCGGGCGGTCAATACATATTGTTTGCGCATTTCCTCAAGGAATGCATTTTTGGTCAGCAAAGTCAGCGTGGCGAATCCGCCGAGCACGTAGCACAACAAAGGAGCAGCCAGATGATGAAGATAGTCGGTCAACTTATCCCATGCCGACCACGACTCGTACCCGGGAGTTCCTGCTGAGGTCAGGCCGGCGATCGGTACCAGATGGGCGATGGCTCCATCCCCTGGCCCAAACAGGACAATGATGAAAATTGCCAAAACAAAACCCGGAACACTATAGCCGATGAGCACGATCAGGCTGGTTGCAGTGTCAAAACGGGTCCCGTGTTTGACGGCTTTGGCGATGCCCAGAATAATGCAGATGGTGTAGGTGAGGAAAAAACTCGTGACACCTAGCGATGCGGACACCGGTAACTTTTCCTTGATAAGTTCAATGACGGATTTGTTGCGGTAAAACGAGTCGCCAAATTTAAAGACGAGAAACCCTTCCCAGTTGTCATGGTTGAAAAAACTCTCTGTGAAAGCCGCGTCTTTATTTTTCGGTGTGTACCATAAAAAGGTACGTAGATACCGTTCCCAGAGCGGCCGGTCGAGATGGTAGATTTTTTTTAATGCTTCCATATGCTTGGGGTCTATCTCGCCGAACTTCTTTCCGGGCCCCGTCAAGGCTCCACCGCCTGCCTCGGTCAGGGTGCTACCGTGGCCTCTTAACAGCGATTTCATTTGGTCTACCGGACCGCCGGGAACGAATTGCGTGGCGATGAAAGTGATGGTGACGATCCCGATAAGGGTGGGGAGCATCAATAGAAGCCGGCGTATGATGTAAGCGGTCATAAGCTACTCGGGGGAACGGATGGTTTTTATTGGAGAGATTTTCCTTGTGCTCTTGCATCTTTCAGTTTTTCAGCCTTCTGTTCATCCGACCACCACCATTCAAGCATATTGTTGACAATATTACTTTGCGAAGGATTGATCTTGGGTCGACTGAACTTGTTCCAATAGACGGCTCGATCATAGGAAATGTACCAATGAGGAACCATATAAAACTGATGTGTGAGAATCCGATCAAGGGCATGAATATAGATGATCATTTCTTTACGGGTTTTTGCTTTGATGATCCCGTCGATCAATTCATCGAGAGCAGGGTTTTTAATGCCCATATAGTTTCTGGTTCCTGGCATTTCTGCCGCTTCGCTACCCCACATATAACGTTGCTCATTGCCCGGTGACCGGCTTTGGGGATAGTTGGCAACGATCATGCCAAATTTAAAACTGCGCAGACGTTCTTCATATTCGGCGACTTGCACGACCTTGATGTCAAGATGTACGCCGATTTTTTTTAAATTATTTTTGTAGGGTTCGGCGATGCGCTGAAATCCTGGTCCGGCTAGGAGAAGTTCAAACTGCAACCGCTGTTTGCCTTTAGTGCGAATGCCATCGGCACCGATTTCCCATCCGGCGGAATCCAGTAAAGCGTTGGCGGTACGAATATTTTTGACGGCCGACTGGCCTTGTCCCGGTGCGCCCACGGGTTTGGTGAGTGCGGTTTTAGGAACATGGTTTTTATATTTTTCCCGCAGCTTGACAAGAAGTGTTTTGACATCACCTTGGGCAATTCCTGCGGCTTTCATTTCGGGATTGTTGTCGAAATAGCATTCGTTGCGAGTATATTGTCCATAGAATAGATTTTGATTGCTCCACTCAAAGTCGAAGGCCATAGCGATGGCGGCCCGGACCTTGCGGGACTGGAAGAATTCATTCCTCATGTTCATGGCGAATCCCTGCATGCCGGCAACTCGGGTGTGGGGAAACTCGCCACGTATGTAATACCCCTTTTTAACAAAATCGCCTTTATAGTCGAGGGCCCAGTCGCGCGAACTGTTGATAAGTTGCATATCAAATTCTCCTCCCTTGAAAGCTTCCCGCTGAGCTACCGGGTCGAGGTAGATTTTGTATGTGACGTGATCAAAATTATAGCGTCCCCTGTTGATGCCGATATCCTTGCCCCACCAATTCGGATTGCGTTTGAACGTTATGTATTTACCGTATTCATATTTCTCGACGGTGTAGGGTCCGCTGGCGATGGCGATTTCATCGAAATTCGCGCCGAAGGATTTTCCCTTTACGCCATAAACATGCTTTGGGAAAATAAGCATCTGGCCCGTTATCAAGGGGAGTTCTTGATTGTACACAGCGAAGTGGTAGCGGACGGTATGGGCATCGATTTTTTCAATGGATTTGATGTCCTTAAAATATTCTTTATAGATAGGGTGGTATTCGGGATCTTTGATCAGGTTGAACGAGAAAACAAAGTCATCGGCTGTCAGCGGATGCCCATCGGAAAACCGCGCCTGCTTATAGATCGTGTAGGTCATGGAGAGCCGGTCTTTAGCCAGCTCGACTTTTTCCACCAGATTGCCGTATTGCGAAAAAGCCTCGTCATCATCAGCAGAACTATCCATAGGAGTCTGAAAGACCAATTGCCCGATACCGGGTGCCGTCACGCCTTTGAGCGAGGCCGGATTCAGTTTGGTGAATGCGCCAAAATCGGACAGCACGAGATTGCCGCCTTTAGAGGCATTGGGGTTGGCGTACACATAGTTCTGCCCGGGTTTGTATTTCAGGTCCTGAGGGCCATATAATGAAAGCCCGTGCTGGGGCGCTGCCCAGACTTGTTGAGTCAGTGCCAGTATGAGGATGAACGATGAAAGAAATTTTGTCATAATGTTTATAATAGAGTTATTTTATAATTTTCCTATATTAACATTCCTAAGACTTGATGGGGCAACTGCTTTGTTCTCTTTGAAAATACAAACAAACTAAAATGTCCGCACGTTATCTTAAATTAAGCCGGGCTGAACTGGAGTCGAGAGCCCAGCAAGCCTATGACATCTACCGGGAATGCCGGGTGTGCCCGCACGCTTGCGGCGTGGACCGGACTCAGGGGCAGACCGGATTTTGCGGTCAAACTGATCTTTTAAGAGTCTCATCCAGCGTCCGGCATTTTGGCGAAGAACCACCTCTGGTCGGGAAGGCTGGGGTGGGCAACCTGTTTGTCACTGCGTGCAATATGCGTTGTGATTATTGCCAGAACTTTCAAATTTCCCAGCTCTGGCGGTCTGCGACCGAGGCAATGAGTGCGGAAGAATCCTGGCAGGCTGCCGCTCATCAAATGCTGCGTTTGCAGGAAGAGGGGGCGCATTTCATCGGCTGGGTTTCCCCCTCGCATGTTGTGCCGGGACTTTTAAAAAGCCTGTCCCTCGCCCGGGAGATGGGGCTGGGAATCCCGATCATTTATAACACCAATGGTTATGATGCTCTGCCGACTTTAAAGCTTCTGGATGGGGTGGTGGACATTTACCTGCCGGATTTGAAATATGCCCATTCCGCCACGGCCAAAGGGATTTCACATATTCACGAATACCCGGAGTTTTCCCGTCAGGCGGTGTTGGAAATGTATCGGCAGGTCGGGCCTCTGGAAATAGGAGAGGATGGTCTGGCCCGGCAGGGATTGTTGGTTCGGCATTTGCTCTTGCCCGAGGATATTGCGGGAACCTGGGAAACCCTGTGTTTCATCGCCCTCGAACTGTCGCCGACTGTGCCTTTGAGCCTGATGAGCCAGTATCGCCCGGTTCATAAAGTCACATCTCCCTTGGATCGGGAAATCACCCAGGAGGAGTATGAAAGCGCCATCGCAATGGCCAGGGAACTGGGATTTGAGAATTTGTACCTTCAATCCATGGAAGCGATCATGCATAATTTGCCGGATTTTGAAAATACGGAAAATCCTTTTCCGTTGGATCGCACTCATAATCAGGAAAATGCCGGGGTGAGCTAACCTTCAAGACAAGAGCTTCCTTGTTCTGGAACCCGTTATTTGTTAATCTTTATCTTTGGGTAATCCCTACAGGAACACAGAATATATGAAACCGAGAAAAACACGAAAAATACGCATTGGCAAAATTGAAATTGGTGGCGATGCTCCCATTGCGGTGCAAAGCATGGCGGCGACCCAAACCCAGAATCTGGAAGCCACGGCCAGACAGATTGAGGTTCTGGAAGCGGCGCATGCCGACGTCATTCGAATTGCTGTAGACAGCGAAAAAGATGTGGAAGCCCTCAGAATCCTGCGACAAAAATTTCCCGACAGCGTGTGGTCGGTGGACCTTCAGGAAAACTACAAGCTGGCACCTATCGTTGCGCCTTTCGTGAACAAGATTCGTTACAATCCAGGACACTTGTTCCATCTGGATAAAGAAAAGTCCATTCGCGAGAAAGTAGAATTCATTGTCAACGCCGCAAAGGAAAATAATTGCGCTATTCGAATCGGTGTTAACTGTGGTTCGGTGGACCCGGACTACAAGGAACGTTATAAAGACGACTCGGTAGAGTCTATGGTTCGGTCCGCAGTGGATCATTGCCAGATGCTCGATGAGATGGGTTTTGAAAACTATTGTGTTTCACTCAAGGACTCTGAATCTCAGAAAGTCATAGACGCCAACCGCCGGTTTTCTGCAGAACGCCCGGACGTTCCTCTGCATCTGGGAGTGACCGAGGCCGGACTTCCTCCTGAAGGCATTATTAAAACCCGCATTGCTCTTGAACAGTTGATCTCTGCCGGAATTGGCGATACGATTCGCGTTTCCCTGACTCTGCCCAACGATGAAAAGGGACAGGAAATCGAGGTCGGACGCGAAATCCTCAAAGATATCGCGGAAGGTCGCTTTCGTTCTGTTCCCGAAAATTTTCTTGAGGGATTGAACATCATCGCTTGCCCGAGTTGTTCGCGAGTGGAGAATGACAAGTTTGTCGACCTGGCTCAGGATGTGCGGAAGATGACAGAGTATGCTGAAAAGTATAAGCTGACCATCGCGGTGATGGGGTGTCGGGTGAACGGTCCGGGAGAAACGGATGATGCAGATCTTGGAATGTGGTGCGGGCCGACAAGAGTGAACCTGAAAAAAGGGACAGAAACTCTGGGGTCTTATTCCTATGATGAAATACTGGGGCAGTTAAAAAAAGAAGTCAATCAAATGATCCTGGAAAAATTTCCCGACGCTGTGGTGGCGACGGGGGAATGACTTGTTACGCAATGTCTGTTCTTACAGAAAAAATATAACAATGGCGTGATCAACCGAGATAACTCTTTGTTAGCCAGCAAAAGCGATTGCTTGTTGGCCCCACGCCTAGTGGGCTCGTTGGCCCCACGCCGAGTGGAGGTTTGAAAATGGAATTTGATGTTGTAGAACTGGAAGGCTTGAAACGAAAGATCAATATCACCATCCCGGAAGATGTTGTGTCGAAGAGGGTGAAGGACGCCTATAAGGTGTTGAACAAGCAGGTCAAAATTCCGGGGTTTCGTCCGGGAAAGATTCCTCAGGACATACTTGAGAAACAGGTTCCGATGCAGTCTTTAACGGATATGTTTCAGGCGTTGATGCAGGAATATTATGAAGAGGCGCTGCATAAATCAGGACTCAGACCGACAGGCCAGCCGGAAATTGATCACGCGGGGATGCAGGATATGAAACGAGATGAGCCTTTAAAGTTTGCCGTGATTCTCGATATCAAACCGGATATAAAAGTTAAGAATTATAAGGGGCTTAAATATAAAAAGAAGGAAGCGGTTGTCAAGGATGAGGAAGTTGAAGAAACTCTGTTAAAAGTTCTCAGCCGTCAAGGTTCTTTGGAAGAAATGCCTGCAGGTTATGCGGTTGAAGATGGTGACATCCTGACTGTGGATTTTGAAGGCACGTTGGATGGGGCACCGCTGGATAATGGTAGCGCAAAGGATCATGAACTGCGTGTGGGGGAAAAGAAAATGATTCCCGGTTTCGAGGATCAGTTGATCGGGCATGTTCAGGATGAGGATTTTGAAGTTGCGGCTGTTCTCCCTGCTGACTGGAACCAGAAAATGCGCCGGGTCAGTTTTCCCATTCCGGGGGCTCCTGATGAAATTCAGGAAGATGATCGAGCCATCTTTAAAGTTAAAATTAAAAAAATAAGAAAGCTCCATCTGCCGGAATTGACTGATGAAATTGCCCAGCGGGAAGGATTTGATACCGTCCCCGAGCTTCGCCGGGCCATCAAGATTGACTTGCAAGGCCACAAGGAACAGCATGAAGAGTTAAGGATCAAAGAGGATATTTTTAACATGCTGGTCAAAGATGCCGAGGTGGCTCCGCCGGAATCGGTGATAGAGCGGGAATTGAAATTTATGATAGAAGGCATGAAGTTTCAAATTGCCCAGCAGGGAATGAAGTTGGAGGACTCCGGGTTTGAACCTGAGAAGGCGATGAAAGAATGGAGAGAAAAAGCCATCTTCAACACTACTGGTTATATGATGCTGGAGTCCGTCGCAGCCGCTGAAAATATCCATTTGACCCAACAGGACATGGAAGGGGAATATGAACTGCTGGCCAAGCAGACGAAACAGAAGGTGGAAGATATCCAAAAACGTATTATGTCCAATCCGGATTCGATGAATCAGACCACGACCAAGTTATTGGGACAGAAAACCATGAACTTTATCTACTCAAGCTGTGAAATTGAATATTATAAAGATGGCGAAGAGCCTGGGAAGAAGACGGAAACTTTATGAAATACGTCAAAGTTATGAGCGAGGAGGATCTCCCGATTGGCAAGTCCGCCATCATATCAGCGGGTAAGGATGAGATTGCTCTTTTTAATTATAAGGGGAAATATTACGCCGTTGCCAACAAGTGCCCGCACAGAGGTGCGCCTTTAGGGGAAGGGCGTATTGAAGAAGGCATTGTGATCTGCCCGAATCATGAATGGCGTTTTAAGCTGGAGAGCGGGGCTAATATGCAGAACCCGGAACTGTTTATCCCGACCTATCCGGTAAAAGTCAAAAACGAAAATATTTATATTGGACTGGAAGGGGAAAGCGGGAATATCGCTTACGGAAAAAAAGCCGCCACCTTGCCAGCGAGCCTCAAGTTCAGTGTCCCCATCATTCAGAAGCCGCGCAATCGAGAGGAAGAACTGGATTGAACTTCTTATGTTGCCAGCTTCTTTCTTAATTCCACATCATCGGGCAATTTGATGGAGCAACCTCCTGCCAAAGAATCCATTTTCTCACCGATAATGAGCTTTTCGTTTTTTAAAATGGTGGGTGAGCTGTAATGTTTGGATGGATGGTTTTCAGGAAGATCACTTTGGTTAACTTCTTCAAAATCATAGCCTGAATTTAATAGAAGGGTTCTTGCCGCCTCATAATTTGGACAACCCACAAAATAAATGAGCTTGATGTTATCCAAAGGTATATGGCTATTTTCAGCCTGTGGGATTATCATCTTCTATCTCAACCCACTTGGGATCACCATGGGCTTTAAAATTTTCTGTGCCACAGAAGGTGCCTTCGTGATAGATGTTGACCTTGAATTTGCCGCCGCCATATTTTTCGGTGATGTACGGGACAGGGTCTTCGATTTCGATGAGTTCAGGGGTTTTATATTTTCCGATCAGCTTGAACTCCATTCCCATTCCTGAAGGGAGCAGGACAAAAAATTTCAGATTGGTTTCGGCCAGGATTCTTTTGAAATCATCTTCGCAGTCATCGCGGGTATAATTAGGGCCTATCTTTTGCCTCGCCCGGCGTTTGAGGTGGTCTTCCAGTAGATTATAAAACCACCAGTTCTGTTGTTTGCGGTCGTCATGGAGAAACGGGTATTCAACAAACCCGTGTTTATTGATAAAAGGTTTTTTTGCCATTAAATTACTCCTTTTGGTTACAACGATCAGTATATTCTTTTGCCAGGTGACTGACAAGCGGTTGAAATTTTATTTATCAGGGAAAGTATGAGTAAGTTTCACAGCAGGAACTATTGGATGGTGGGGTTTCAGTCGAGCCTCTATGACCGATTGTCTCCAGAGTCCTATTTTGAATCTATGCGGCGTGTGGTTGCCGCTTTGCCGGATGGGAAATCTTTGAACCTGTTGGATGCGGGTTGTGGGTCCGGTCTGCTTTTGCATTTTCTGGCAAAACGTATTCGGGAAGGCATGCTTTATACCGGGCTGGATATTCTTAAAGCGGGAGTGGGGCAGGCGATGCTTCGTGCTAAGAGGCTGGGGATTGCCAACCGGGTTTCCTGTTTTCAGTCCGACTTAACATCTTCTTTTCCCTTGAAGGGACAAGAGTTTGATGTGGTCGTCGGACATTTTTCACTTTATACCCTCGCGTCCTCTGAAAAAAGGCAGAAAGCTTTGGCTATTTTGAAAGCTGTCATGAAGCCGGACGGATTGCTCATTCTCGTAAATCCCTCTGTCGATTATGATGCGGATTCTATTATTGAGGAAAGTATCCGACTGGTCAGGGATCGCCATGGGCTCATGGCTAGTCTCATTAAGCGATGTCTGATTTATCCTTTCACCAAGGCTGTAGGGCTGCGGTTCATACAAAAGCAACTCAGGTCGGGGGAATGGAAGGCCTATAGGCGCGAAGAGCTTACCGAAGAAATGGAAAGGGCAGGTTTCGTTGTTCAGACTATTGAAGAGGTTTATGCCGGGAGTGCTTTTTTAGCAATTGGACGCTTTAATGGGTAAGGGAAGCATCATTCAGGGCAGAGGCACCCGAGTGCCGTTGTTGCGGTAGCTGCGATAGATCGCTTCGGTAAAGCGCATGTATTCCACTCCGGTCGAAAATGAGGTGTGGGAGAATGGCTTTTTATTTCTGATCGCGTTGATAAACTCTTCTTCAACTTTCCAGCTTCCGCGCAGGTTTGAGGGAATAGAGACTTCTTCAGTTTGGTCGCGATGGCTAAAGTATAATTTTCCGTCCGGGACCAACTCCAGAACCAAGGCTCCCTTTTCCCCGACGATTTTGATAGTGGGTTTGCCTGAGTGAGAGCCAGTTTCGCTGATTAGCAGTGTCCCGGGAATTCCCCCCTGCAAACACATCTGCACCGAGAGGTAGTCTGGAATTTCTATTTTTACCGACTCACCGGTTTCTGGATCTATGGTCGTGTCGTGAAAAATCCGGGCTTCTGCCTTGACCCATTGGGCGGCAGGCAACCAGCGGAGCAGGGTTTCATATATGATTCCCAATGTCATGATGTTCATACCGCTAAATTTTGTGTTCCGTCTCCAATGCAGGGTTTTTTGTGGCAGCGCAAGAGATTGATAGTCTACATGAAAAAATAAAATCCTCCCCAAATCTCCAATCATATTGGCGATCATGGTATCGGCTTGAAGGGAAAAGGGAGCGGGAACCAGTTGCGCGACAAGATCAGGATTGGCCATGGAAGTGTCCAGCATTTTCCGGGCTTCGGCGTGATTAATGGCCATGCGCGCTTCACACAAGACATGTTTCCCCGATTGAAGAGCCAGGCAGGTGGCGGGACAATGAAGATTGGGCCAAGTTCCTATGACGACTGCATCCAAGTCGGGAGAGGTGGCCACTTCTTGCCAAGACTCGCGGACGGTCGCTATATTAAATTCTTCAGCAGAAATTTTCGCGGAACCGACAGTTCGGTTGGCGACTTCCCGGACTTCCACATCAGGCAGAGCCAGTAGTTTGGGCAGATGCATTTTCCGGGTATTTTGCCCGGCACCAATAATTCCAATGCGAATTTTATTATTCTGCAAGGAGAGATTTCCTTCGAAAGAACAGTATATTTGGGCAAATACTGTTATAAATCAATAAGTTTTCCTTATATTTGGGATTGTGTTACAGTAAATCTGTTATCGATGGTAAAATTAATAGTCGTATGCCTAGGAACTCTATGAATTATGACATTAATATTTTAATTGTTGAAGATCTTCTAACAACTCGCTTATTCTTGCGCCGAACCTTGAAAAAACTCGGCTATATGAATGTGGTCTTGAGTGAAGATGGGGAAGCGGCGTTAAAGGAACTCGAGCAAAAGCCTTTTGATCTCATTATTTCTGACTGGCATATGCCCAAGATGGATGGTCTTGACTTTTTTAAAGCACTGAGTAAAAACCGGAAATGGAGTGATATCCCTTTCTTATTGATCACTGCCGAAAAAGAGCGGGATAAAGTCATTGAGGCTGTGCAGGCGGGTATTAAAGAATATCTGGTAAAACCTGTTAATCCGGAAAATCTAAGCAGCAAAATTAAACAAGTGGTTTTTGGGGGCGTGGCCTGAGTCGACCCTCATCGCCCCCGATCAAAACCGTTTCCTTCCTTTTTTACAATCCCGCATCCTTTTTGATGGCTTTGGCTTTATCTGTTTTCTCCCACGTGAAAGAACTTTCTTTTCTGCCAAAATGCCCATAAGCTGCAGTTGGCAGGTAACGGGGTTTTAAGAGATCCAGCGTTTTAACAATGCCTGCGGGTTTGAGGTTGAAATGGGAACGGACCAAGTCTTCCAGAATATCCGGGTCGATGTTATGGGTTCCAAAAGTTTCTACACAAACTGAAACAGGGTCAGCAACCCCAATGGCGTAGGCCAGTTGAACTTCGCATCGGTCAGCCACCTTGGCTGCAACCAGATTTTTGGCGATGTAGCGGGCCATATAAGCGGCGGAGCGGTCAACCTTGGATGGGTCTTTCCCCGAAAAGGCGCCTCCACCATGCCGGGCGAATCCGCCATAAGTATCCACGATAATTTTTCTTCCTGTTAAGCCACAATCTCCGTGCGGGCCGCCAATAATAAAGCGTCCGGTTGGGTTGATATGCACTTTCATTTTTTTGTGTTGCAGCTTTTTGGGGATGACTTTTTGGATCACGAGTTCCGTGATTTCAGCGCGTAATTGCTTATTGGAGACGTCGGGATTATGCTGGGTCGAAATGACGACTGTTTCAACGCTGACGGGTTTATGGTTCTCATACCTGATCGAGACCTGGGATTTACTGTCAGGTCTCAAATAGGGGAGTGTTCCTTTTTTTCTTAATTCAGCAAGCCTGCGTACCAGTTGATGCGAATACATAATGGGTGCGGGCATCAGTTCCGGGGTTTCATTGCTCGCATAGCCGAACATCATGCCCTGATCACCGGCGCCTTGCTCGCGCTTGTCATCGTCAACTCCCTGAGCGATATCCCCGGATTGTTCGTCCAGAGCGACCATCACGCCACAGGTTTCAAAATCAAAACCCATATCAGAGTGAGAGAACCCGATGTTTTTGATGGTATTTCTGACGATTTTAGGGATGTCTACATAACATTTGGTCGAGATTTCTCCAGCAATAACAGCGAAGCCGGTGGTGATCATCGTTTCACAAGCAACTCTTGCTTTGGCGTCTTGTGCTAGGATCGCGTCCAGAATGGAATCAGAAATCTGATCCGCGATTTTGTCGGGATGTCCTTCGGATACAGATTCTGATGTGAACAAATAATTTCCTGAGCTCATTAAAATTTCCTCTTTTTGTAAGGTTAAATATAGACAAATATTTTATTTATCGTTTCAGTAATGTCAGGCAGGGCTCAATTTCTCCTCGAAGCTGATATCCCGGTCAAAATCTTCCGGGAATCGGACCCTCATTGCATTGGTGATGAAGGATGTTATTTCGTCGGCGCAACTCATCTCCAAAACATCATCGGCCAATTGCTGTGCTTCTTCAAGCCGAATAGTGCGAATGATTTTTTTTACTTTTGGAACTGAATGAGGTTCCATGCTCAAATCACTGAGTTTCCCCAGCCCCAGTAAAAGCATAGTTGCCATCGGGTCTCCTCCTAGCTCTCCACAAATGGAAACTTTTTTGCCAGCCTTTTCAGCAGACTTCATGATGTTCCTTAATGATCTCAATACCGCAGGGTGAAAGGGCTGATACAGGTGCGCGACGCTCTCATTGACCCGGTCCACCGCTAGAAGATACTGGATCAAGTCGTTGGTGCCAATACTGATAAAGTCCACTTCGTTGAGAACATGGTCAATGCAGATGGCCGCTGCCGGGGTTTCTATCATGGCACCAACTTCTATTTCTTCGTTAAATGGAATTTGTTCTTTTCGTAGTTGGTTTTTTGCGTCTTCCAGGATTTTGTTGGCTTGAATAATCTCTGTTGCCGAAGAGATCATTGGATAAAGAATCTTCACATTTCCATAGAAACTTGCCCGCAATATACCTTTCAACTGATCCATCAATAGCTGGGGTTTAGCCAGGGACAAACGAATGCCTCGCAGGCCCAGGGCGGGGTTGTCCTCATTACTGTCTCTGACATCGCCGAATTGTTTGTCCATCCCGATATCCATGGTACGAATGACTACAGGCCGAGTGTCCATTTCCTGGACAACCTGCTTGAAATTTTCATAGAGTTCTCTTTCCCCCGGAAGGGTAGTTGCTGCCAAATAAAGAAACTCTGTGCGGTAAAGTCCCACTCCTTCGACTCCGAATTTATGCAGGTTTTTGACTTCCTGACTGGACTCAATATTGGCCAGCAGTTCGATATGATGTCCGTCGAGCGTTTCTGCCGGTTGATGGATATTGGTCAACAATCTTTCTTCGTATTTGCGATAGTTCTCCTGTTTCTTGGCATAATGTTGCAGCGTTTCGCTGGACGGATTTATGATGATCTCACCATCAATGCCATCAACAATGATTTGATCTCCCGAATTAATTTTTGAAGTGAGATCTTTAACTCCGGTGATGGCGGGGATTCCAAGCGCTGCGGCAAATATGCCAACATGGGATGTTTTTCCTCCTGACTCGGTGACCAATCCTTTGACGAAATTTTTGGGCATCATTATGGTGTCCGAGGGACTCAGGGAATGGGTTGCAATAATGACTGGCTCATGAATGTCGGACAGCGATTCCTGGGAGTGGCCAATGAGGTTTTTCAGGATGGTCTGAACCAGAAGGTCGAGATCGTCTTTTTTGCCCTTCAAATAGTCATCGTTAATATTGTCAAACAGTTTTAGAAAGTTATCTAAAGTCTGAGTGAGGGTCCATTCTGCATTGGTTTTATTTTTTCGGATATTGTCGATGGTATCGTTAACCAGAATGTCATCATCGAGGAGGAGGGTGTAGGTATCCAGGATAACCGCATATTTATCGGCAATTTTTTCGGCGCGCTTTTTTATTTCCGCCATTTGGAGCTTGGTTTTTTCAATGGCTTCGCGAAAGCGCGCAACCTCTTTTTCTACTTCAAGCTCACTGACCTGATGCTTGATGATGCAGAACTTGGTTGAATCAAGCAGATACGCTTTTCCGATTGCAACTCCCTTTGATACGGCGATACCTTTCATGGTCAATTAAATAAACTTTGAGTCTTCTTCCAGAAGAAGTGAATAGATTTGATCTGCGTTTTGTAATTTTAGAATGCCATCGCGCAAATTCTGGTTTTTGAAAATCCTGGATATGCGAGCCAGCGCTTTTAAATGTTGTCCTGTGGAATTGGAAGGGGCGATAACCATGCATACAAAATGAACAGGTTTTTGATCCAGAGCCTCAAAGTCCAAGCCATTTAAGGACCGTCCAAAGACCGTGATGATCTGGGAAAGCTCATCGGACTTTCCGTGAGGAATGGCTACATTTTCACCAATCCCGGTGCTTCCCAGTTTTTCCCTCTCCACCAAGGTATTGAGCAAAGTCTCCTTATCTTTGATCATGCCCTGATTTTGCAGGAAATCGGTGATTTCACGGAGGACTTCTTCCTTATTGGTCCCGACCAAATTGGCAATGATTGAGTCCTTTTTTAAAATATCGTCAATTTTCATTTTAATGGGAGCAAATTATGGATAATGTTGGTTCAGTCCAGGTCTCTCGCTTTGGACTGCGAGCCTTTTTTGATTCTAAGATCCTGGGCTTTTTCTTTATGTTTTCGAAGCTGTTTTTCAATTTTTACCAAGGCACTGTCCATCGAAGCATAGAGGTCGTCGGTCTCATCTTTGCTGTGTACCGTGAACCCTTTTGTTTTTACTGTGATCTCCGCAAAATGCCGGTGCTTCTCTACAGACAATGCTACGTGGACGTCTGCTTTTTCACCCAGTTCGCTGATGGTCTTACCCATTTTGCTTTGCAAGTGCTCCCGGATTCCATCCGTGATTTCAATATTTCGTCCAGCTACAGTCAGTTTCATCGATCTCTCCCAAAAAAACGTCAACGCGTATGGTGATTAAAGCACGCTAAAGGTGCATAAGTTACTAAAAGGCAGGGGAAATTAAAACAACTTTTTTCTCTTGCTCGCAGGTGGAATATTCAGCTCTTTTCGGTATTTGGTGATTGTTCTTCTCGCTATTTTAGCATTTTTTCTCATTAATGCCTCCACCATTTGGTCATCTGTCAAAGGATTATTCTTGTCTTCCTCAATGATGATTTCTTTAATCATATTTTTTACACGGATGGAGGACATGGAGCTGCCCATATAGGACTTGATGCCGCTATGGAAAAAGAATTTCAGTTCGAAAACTCCCTGCGGTGTATCTATATATTTGTTGGTGGTGATTCTGCTTACCGTAGATTCATGCATTTCAATATCCTTGGCCACATCCTTCAGAACCATGGGTTGCAAATAGGACAAACCGCTGTCTAAAAAATCCTTTTGCAGTTTTACGATACTTTTCCCGACTTTGTAGATGGTTTGTCTTCTCTGATCGATACTTTTAATCAGCCATAAAGCGGATCGGTATTTGTCTTCCAGATATTCCTTGGTCTGCCCCTCTTTGGTAGTTTTTAACAGGTTGTGATAATAAGAGCTGATTCGCAGGTTGGGAACTCCTTCATCGTTCAAGGCCACATCGTAACCCTCAGCTGTTTTTATTACCACAAGGTCGGGAACCACATAATCGACGCCTTCGGAACTGAATAAAAGCCCCGGTTTTGGACAAAAACCTTTGATGATTTCCAGGGCCTCTAAAACTTCCTCCAAATCAATTTTTAACTCAGAGGCAACCTTTTGCAGGTATCTGTCCTCCAGTCGCTCAAGATAGTTTTCAATGAGTACTTCAACATAGGGATTTTTGTCGGGCAGGGCACAGGCCTGAATCATCAGGCATTCTTTCAAAGATCGAGAGGCAACCCCGGTAGGTTCAAAAGTCTGTATAATATTTAGAACCCGCAACACACTTTCTTCATCGGATTGGCTAATATCAGCGATTTCCTGCAAGTTGGCGCAAAGGTAACCGTCGTTCTGAATGTTACCAATAATGCAGGAGCCGATAAATTTATCTGTTTCAGAGTCGACGGTTAAATCCAGTTGCCACATGAGATGGTCTGCCAAAGTAGCTTCTTTTTTGTAGGTGGCCTCAATAGAAGGTTTTTCAGCATAGCTTTCGATCGACATGCCGCGATCAATGTTGTCTTGAAAATAATTATCCCAGTCAATTTCCTGATCCTGAGGGGATGCGTCTGGTTCCATGTCGGGTGTGGTGGCGGGTTCTTCAGTCGGTCGTTCTTCGTTCTGGCTATCTTCCTGTTCATTTTCATCTTCAAGCAATTCTTCTAGGACCGGATTTTCTATGATTTCCTGTCTTACTAATTGGGCGAGTTCCAGACGTGCCAATGGCAGCAGCTTGATGGCCTGTTGAAGCATGGGCGTCATGACCAGCTTCTGGCTCATCTTCAGGTTTAAATTCATTTTCATTTCCATTGCCATATATGTTTACTCCCGGCTCAAAATGAAAACTGGTTTCCCAGATAAATCTGTTTCACTTTTTCGTCCTGTGCGACATCCATCGGTTTGCCTGATGCGATGATTTCCCCATCGTTGATAATGTAGGCACGGTCGGTGATACTTAAAGTTTCCCGCACATTGTGATCGGTGATCAAGACTCCAATGCCCCTTTTTTTTAATTGCGATATTATCGATTGAATATCCGCCACGGCTATAGGATCGATGCCAGCAAAGGGTTCGTCCAGCAGAACAAATGCTGGAGATGTTGCCAAAGCCCTACTGATTTCCACCCGTCTTCGTTCTCCACCCGAAAGCGAATAAGCTTTGGAGTCTTTTATATGGAGGATGTTGAGTTCCCGAAGCAGCGCACGCGCCTTTTTTTTGCGGTCAAAACTAGAGAGTTTTTGAGATTCCAGTACCGCGATGATATTCTCTTCCACCGTCAACTTCCTGAACACAGAAGGCTCCTGTGGCAAATAGCTCACCCCTTTTTTAGCGCGCTGATGCATGGGGAAACAGGTGACATCCTCATCATTTAATAAAACTTTACCTTCATCCGGACGAGCCAGTCCTACAACCATGTAAAAAGTAGTGGTTTTACCGGCGCCATTTGGACCCAGGAGGCCGACAATTTCGCCTTGATTGACTTCAATGCTTACACCTTTGACTACTTTTCGAGTCCGGTATGATTTGACAAGATTTTCAGTTCTGAGGCCAGCCACTTTTTTATTTGGGAGAGGGAAGTTGATTTTTATTGGTTAGCTTAGACTTTTTTTTTTCGGGGGTTTTCTTAGCTTCTTCATCTTTTGGATAGATCTTCATGCGCACTCTTTCATTGACCACAAACCGGTCTTTATCCAAAAGAAAGATCATTTCCCGACCTTCAATCATATTGTCCTCTTCCCATGCGGTGGCCTTGGGAGTACCTGTTAAAATGATTTTTTGCAATTTATCAAAATAGATCGCCTTGTCTCCAGAAGCTTTTTTTAGCCCCCGGGTAATAAAAACATTGCCGATGGCTACAATCTCATCTGTTTCTTTTTTGTCTGCGGAATTGTAGACCTCAAGGATGTCAGAGGTGATTTTTAAGTCACCCTTGTAACTCACAACATTCCCGGAAAATATAATTTTCACCCCTCCATCTTCAGACCGCATTCGGTCGGAGGTGACTTCCAGGGGTTCTTTGTCCTGCTTGGGTTTTTCCGGGCTCTGGTTTTGAGCCAAACAAGGTACAGCCATTAATACCCAGGCGACAAGAATGATAAATCCAGTCTCTATATTTTTATTCTTCATGCTGTTCCATGTGGTTTTCAGTTCTTTTTCTCAGGGTTGCTGCTCAATCTTTCTTTCAATCCTTCTGCAGGACCTATCAGCTTTACATTCCCGTCGAGATCTACATCTTTAGTTTTGCTTTTATAAACTCCAGAGTCAGCGGAAATGACGTATTGTCTGTTTTCTCCCTTATGCAGGATCATTTCCACATTTTGTAACTTTGTTAATTCTTCCCGATTGTCGATTTGCGCTAAATCCGCTTTGAGCTCCCATTCCTTAACCCCTTTATTTTCGTGGGTTATCTTGAAGTTCTCAATTTCGACATCGACTCCTTTTCCCATCACCTTGAGTTTCACGTTGCCCATTTCGATAGAAGTACCCAGGGTTTTGAAAAAGTAAAATCCTGCCACTCCAATCACGCTGAAGACCACCAATAGTAAAGCTCTTCTGACCGTATTAATCATTTAAATGTTTAATTTATAACACATTAAAAGGATATGCAAATGGCATACCATATGGGCAATGATGACATAGGGAACTCTTAAAGTAAAGTAAAAACAGGGGGGGTTCTGGGTTGCGGGAAAAACGAATTGAAGGTGAATTCACGTTCAGAGTCGCTGATGATTTGTATATTAATTTCTATTCGATCCTGGATGTTCAACATGAGGTTTTCGGGGTTTTTGGGTGAGCATAATTTTTCCGCCCACTCAATGACAGTCACTCCATGATTAAATAAAATTTCTTCAAGGCCCAGCGAATAGATTTCTTCCTGATTCTCTATGCGGTATAGATCGATATGATAAATAGGAAGTCGGCCCGAGTATTCATTGATCAGTGTGAAAGTTGGACTGCGAATATAGGAATCTTTGTCTAACTCCAAACCGTAACAGATTCCCTGAGTCAGGTGGGTTTTGCCAGCGCCGAGATCTCCAAATAGAAGAACGATGTCACCGGCGATCAACGAACTGCCGAGAGATTTTCCCAATTGCAGAGTTTCTTCAGGACTGTGTGAAATTTTTTTCATTTTTCGTATCAGGGAAGTATGCGTTTCAGTGTTTCCGGTAAGCACCTTAACAAATCTCCTGCGATCAAAGTGGATTGGCTTTGATTCTCTGCAAAGTCATCCCCCGCTTCGCCGTGTATATAGGCTCCCGCAATGGCAGCTTGTGAGGAGTGCAAACCCTGAGCCATCAGCCCGGCAATGATTCCTGTCAAAACATCTCCCGATCCACCGGTCGCCATTCCGGCATTGCCTGTGGGGTTGATGACTATCGACCCATCGGCCAATGCAATCAGGCTTGGAGAACCTTTTAAGACCAGAGTTAAGGAATGATCACTGGCAAATTTAGAAGCTGTGGCAACACGATTTTTTTGAATTTCATCTGTTGGTATTCCGGTTAAACGGGACATCTCTTTCGGATGCGGGGTGAGCACGGTTCCGGGTTTCAACTTTTCCAGCCAATCCTTGTGCAACGATAACGCGTTCAGGGCATCCGCATCCAGCACCAGCGGGCATTGAATCTGTGGAAGGATTTCACCGATTAAAGCAACCGTTTCCGGATCGGTGGAGATCCCCGGGCCTATTGCCACCGCTGACTTACCCTTGAGAAGATCGAGAATGGATTCTTTTGCCTTCAAGGACAATGTGCCGTTGGCGGTTTCAGCCAATGGGACGGTCATCACTTCCATAGGATGTACTTCAAAAATCTTCTGGCTGGAATCGGGAAGTGCAAGGGTGCATAAACCAGCACCGGCCCGGAGAACTGCGAGAGCCGTCAGCCCTGCAGCACCGCCTTTGCCTCTCGACCCGGCCAGCACCAGGACATGTCCATAATTACCTTTGTGGGAATTGGGGTCGCGTTTTTGGAAATAGGATTTTATGTCCTCTTCTCCCGACTGGTGGACTTGGATTTTATGACTTTCACATGCCTTTACCGGGATCCCAATATCGATGAGCCGGGTTTCTTTCATGGCACCGGCCGAGGGGTGGAGCAAATGGCTTTGTTTGTAGTAGGCAAGGGCAAGGGTCAGGTCTGATTTGACATGCGGTCCCATTAACTGGCCGCTATCGGAATCCACACCGGAGTTGATATCCACCGAGACCACAAATTTTTCAAACTGGTTGATTTTATCGATGACTTTTTCCATGAAGCCGGATGCTGGTTTATTTAATCCGGTGCCAAACAAGGCATCAATGATGATATCGCAATGGCGCAGTTTATGATCGTGGCGGTTCAAATTATCTGGATCCAACTCATCAACCTGAATCCCCATACTTTTAACAGAGTTGGCGTTGGTTTCCGCACCGCCTTTCAGCTCCGACAATTTTGCGGCCAACAGGACGGTTACTTCAGATCCCAGATTGAGTAGATGCCGGGCAATGACAAAACCATCGCCGCCGTTATTGCCCTTGCCGCAAAATATGAATATCTTTTTTTTGGAGAGATTGGGAAAACTCTTTCGCAGTTCCTGAACAACTCCAATACCGGCGTTTTCCATGAGAGTGATGCCGGGAATGGCAAAATCATCAATCGTTTGCTGATCGATAGCCTGCATTTGTTTTGCTGTGACGACAGGGAGCAACGAATTCCTCCTAATACTGCAAGTCTAATAAAAAAACTTTTATCTAAATTAGTATTGGCTTATATTTTCCATTTAAAATGAAAAGGAAAAGATCATGAGCAATAGAAACAATAGTATAAATTATATTGAATTACCTATGGTTAAAAATGCCGAAACAAAAAAATTTTATAATCAGGTGTTTGAATGGGAATTTGTAGATTGGGGGCCAAATTACATCAGTATTTGAATTTATAATTTTAGAAGGTGCACAGGCAGGGCTTAGTTGGACGACCATTCTTAAAAAACGCGATAATTATCGTAAGGCCTATGACAATTTTGAACCCAAGAAGATCGCAAAATATGTTGACCCCAAACAGCAGGAGCTCTTGCAAAATGAGGGGATTGTGCGAAATCGCTTGAAAGTCGCGGCTTCAGTCACCAATGCCAGGGCATTTTTAGAAGTACAAAAGGAGTTTGGTAGCTTTGATAAATATATTTGGGGGTTTGTCGATGGCAAAACCTTGCAAAATAGTTGGAAATCGTTGAAAGAAATTCCTGCCACCACCAATGAATCAGATACGATGAGTAAGGATTTAAAAAAGCGCGGTTTTAAATTTGTAGGTTCCACCATTTGCTATGCCTTCATGCAGGCAACCGGTATGGTCAATGACCATACAACCACTTGCTTTAGACATAAGGGCCTCCATGGCTAGCTTCAAATGATGCTCTTCCATATATATTGTCCTATTATTTTTCTAACCACGCCTGAAGAGCAATGTCATTCAGTCAGCATTGGTGCTGATTTAAGCAAAAACGGTGTAGGGGTAATCCCGGGAATCTTTGAGGGCCATTTCTTCCTGTGTCGGGCTGAGGCCGTTGAGCACGCTAAACAGGTGGGGGCAGTCATACTTGGCCTTGTCTTCCGGTTTGAGCGAGTTGAAATGCTCGGGATCGACCAAGAATGATTTATTGAAGAAATAGTTGCTGACAAAATTGCCAAGGTATACAGGTTTGCCCTTTAACTCAGGAAGGTGTGACGACTTCTCCTCTAGACTGTCATGGTTGTAGTTGAAAGAAAAGCGCACCAACACATCATACAAAAAACAAAAGTGATAAGTATTCATGTGCTGCCAGCATGAAGTTTCGTTTAATCCGACCTGCAATATTCTCAGGATTTCTTTAAGAGCGTGGAGAGAATTAATTCTTCCTGCGTGGGGATAAAACTGTATGAAATCTTCCTTCCAGTACATTTGCGGTTGGCGTTCAATGAATGACAAGACTTCACCTTCCTGACTGAGTGCCACTTCAACAAAATGGCGAGGATCGAAGTATGAATTGTAGTCCGAGTCCGGGCAGGAAATTAGTTTTCCAGGGGACGAGGTGTCATAAATATTGTTTTTGAATGCAAGCATTTGACGAATTTGCTATTGGGTATTTGGTTTTTTTAGTAATCTGCTATATTTTAAGGTGCGTTATTTCTATGACTCACGCCACCATTTATTATACCTGAATTGCAGGGCCCAATTCGATTTCGACCTAAACTTTTGGACATGAATTTTTTGCATAAAAATATTTATGATTTCGAGGCTCAATCTATTGACGGAGAGGTATCCAGCCTTTCTAAATTTCGGGGAAGGGTTGTGCTTATTGTCAACGTGGCTTCTCATTGCGGGTTTACCCCGCAGTATTCAGGTCTGCAAAAACTTTATGAGCAATATCGGGATCAGGGATTGAGTATTCTGGCCTTCCCCTCTAATGACTTTGGTGCGCAAGAGCCAAATGATGATGAGGAGGTTAAGCAATTCTGCCAGAAAAATTTTAATGTGACGTTTGATCTTTTCAGTAAAGTGCCTGTTCTGGGTCCGCAAAAACTTGATCTTTACCGATATTTATATGATTGTGGTTTGACACATCAAGGGGGAGGCGGATTCCGGGCGCAAACATTTGGACTGGTAAAATGGGTGTTGCACCGGCTAAAAGGAAAGTGGGTGCCAGGAAAAAATGAGGCGCAATGGAATTTCCATAAATTTCTAGTTGGGAAAAATGGAATACCCGTAGCCAGCTTTTTGAGTGAGGTGGAACCGGACTCCAACATTCTAACTTCGAGACTGGAAGAGGAGTTAGAGAAATAGCGTATCTCTCATCGAGATGGCTTTTGATTAGAGGGCATAGGGGGTTTGTAGGCTTGCTTTAAGCACAACTTCTTCCTCAGCAGGGATCAGCCTGTTGATCACCCCGAATAGGCAGGAGTCGGTGAGTTTCAGGTCTTTTTTTTCTTCCGGGGGCATATTGTTAAACCGATCCGCGTCCATTAAGAACGCGGTCCCAAAAAAATAATTTTCCAGAAAATGGTCAAAGTCAATAGCCTCTCCGTGAAGCTCGGGAAACAGTTCTTTCCTTTGTTCCGGTTCCGAGTAGCTGTAGTCCTCAAAAGTGCCATGCAGACTGTCAAACAGATATGTCATATGATAGGCATTCATGGAGAACCACTGGTTTTTATCGACCAGTCCTTCCAGAAGTGACCGGGAGAAGTTGTTGATGAGCGAAATGGATCCAAATCTGGATACGTGGGGGAATAAAGTCTTGAAGCGATCCTGGCTTTCTTCTTGGGAGAGTTGTTGCAGTCCGTAAAAGATTTCCCGGTCGGTGGTCAGCGACCTGAAAATGAAAGCACAGGGGTCCAGGTTTTGCCGGGCCTCATTTTCAGGGTGATGGGAGGTTTTGTAGATATTTTTTTTAAATACCAGCATGGACAGGCCAAGCAATTCGCAAAAGAAGTAGCAAGTTCTTGCGAGTCTATCACGAAAAAACAGATTTAGGATTCCAGTATGTTAGACGGTGAAGATTCTTTATTGAATGAGTTGGGGCAATTGCTTGAAGGTTCTCCATTAGACAATTATTGGGGAATGATTACCCGGTTCCGTCAAGGACCGTCTAAAGTTCAGAACTGGAGCTCCGTAGTGACTCCCGACTCCAGCAACCTGCTGGATTTTTCCAGTCTATCCTCCCCGGAACATTCTCAGACTGCGCGCCAATTGTCAAAGCTAGTTGTGGGTAAGCTCAATGGTGGCATGGGCACCAGCATGGGTTGTGTGGGACCAAAGTCTCTGATTGAGGTGCGGGATAAGAAATCCTTTCTCGATTTGATAGTAGAACAAATTGAGAGCCTGAATCGGGAATGGGATCAAAAAATTCCTCTGCTCCTGATGAACAGTTTCTACACGCATGAGGAAACCCAGGCCCATTTGAATGCCTTGAAGTTTTCTTCGGAAATAACAGGCTTTCAACAAAACAAATTCCCTCGCCTGCATTCGGAGAGTCTGAGTCCGCTCACCCCTGATAAATGGGGGGATCAGGCCTACTACCCTCCCGGGCATGGAGATTTTTATCAATGTATTGGGCAACAGGGAATTTTACAAAAGCTGATAGATGCGGGCCGGGAGATTCTTTTTATTTCCAATGCCGATAACCTCGGCGCAGTTGTGGATCCTGTCATCCTGAATTATATGGATGAATGCAACATCCCTTTCTTAATGGAAATGACGGCTAAAACTCCGGCGGATGTCAAGGGCGGTACTCTCTATCAACAGGATGGAAAACTCAAGCTGCTGGAGCTTGCCCGTGTTCCCGATGATAAGATTGACGAGTTTTGTGATCAGAAAAAATTCAAGGTTTTTAATACCAATAATATCTGGATAAACCTGGTGGCTCTGAACGGCAGACTGAAACAGGGCCCTCTGGAATTAAGCGTGATGGTGAACCGGAAAAATGTTGAGGAAACTCCTGTTGTTCAACTTGAGACCGCTATCGGTTCTGGCTTGGAATGCTTTGACGGGGCGGTAGGTCTCACTGTTTCGCGGGAGCGTTTTTTGCCTGTCAAAAAGACGGACGATTTGTTGTTGGTCCGTTCCAACCTTTTCAGCCTGAATGATGGAAAGTTGATTAGAAAGCGAAAGTCCTTACCCATAATAGAGTTGGGGGATTTTCTGCAAAATATAGAAAATTTTCAGAACAGTTTCCCCGTTATTCCTGACCTTGCAGATTTGGAGGAATTGAAGATAAGCGGCGATGTTCGGTTTGAGGGTACAGCTAGCCTTAAAGGAAAAGTTCATTTGCAAGGTTTGAAAAAGACTTTGACCCTACCTTCAGGTACGGTGCTTGCCGATGAGAGCCGGCAAGGCTGAAGAAAATACACGTCCCCATATAAGGTTAATGCTTGCTATGGTTGTAGGATAAATACTTAGTCTTCTTTGGGATATTATGAGGTTATTTCTTTGGCTGTTTTAGGGGGGTAGGGAATAATATTGTAACATATTGTATTTAAAGTGATTTTGTGAGGTGCTGGAAATAAATGTTGACATGTTTTGAAGCATACGTATACTCTTGAGAAAATTGAGGCCGAGCTATTTTTAGTAGGATGTTTCCTACGGGCTGGTTTTTGGGGAAGTGCCGAAAATCAATTGAGTTGATTGGAATTCAGGCGAAGTTTGTGCACTGAAACGTTCTGTGAAAAATTGCTTTATCGTTCTAATGGGAGGGGGCTAGTTCCTCGGAATTTGCCTCGTTTAGAATATTTAGTAGGTAACGTTTGTTAACCAGGGTAAGGGAGAATCACCATGAAAAAACTCGCTATTGTTTTACTTGTTGCTGTCGCTTCTTTTTGTCTCGCCAGTTCTGCATTTGCAGCGGACTTGAAACCAGGCCAGATGACCAAATGCACCAACGCCAGTTCGATCACTTTAGAAAATACAGGTGGTGGAGAGCAAGCTGAGAGTCCGTTAATGAACACTCTGGGGTCTGCAAATGCTAACATCTGGAAGTCTTCAAATTTCACTACGGTTGCAGTAAGCTTGAGCCCGAATTCGCATCAGGGATTTGAGGATAATGGTGGCGGAGCCGCTGGTAATGCTGTTTCAAAAATGCCAAGCAAACATTCTATGGGCCATAAGAAACTTGTTCTGACTGGGCAAGATAACTTCAGCCGTGGTGATTCCATTGGAGACATCAGTGGTGAAGTTAGAATCACCAACACTGGCACGACTAACCTCAGCGTAAGCTGTGGTTAATTGTTGTAAGCTTTAAAAATTAAAGCCGGCCTGATTTTTCAGGTCGGCTTTTTTATTGCCAACGAGCCCTCAGTAGTAAAGAAGAATCCCGCCCGCGAGAATCACCCTGTACAGGATAAAGGGTAGAAGGCCCACTCGCGCAACAATCTTTAGAAGAAGCTGAATAGCCAACAAGCCGACGAGAAAGCTTATCCCCAACCCTATGGCAAGGTGGAGGTTGGAATAGGTTTGTACGGGGGCCGGGTGCAAAATAAACTGCAGGAGTTTGTGCATGCCTGCCGCAAAAATAATGGGCGCTCCGAGCAGAAAAGAAAACCGGGTTGCTGAAGTGTGTGAGAGGTTGCTGAAGAGTCCCGCTGCAATGGTGATGCCAGAGCGTGAGGTGCCCGGTAACAGGGCAATGGTCTGGGCGCACCCAATAAATAAGATCTGCCGCAGACTCAACCGGTTTAGTTCTGCATTCGAGTTAGCACTTTTTGAACTGTACCGGTCTGCCACCAGAAATATGAGGGACCAGAAAAGAAGATTGTAACCGACAAAAATGGGGTTTCTCAGGTTAGCTTCAATCCATTCTCCACCAAACAGTCCGATCAGTCCCGCCGGGAACGAAGCAATAACAATGCCCCATGCAAGGTGGTGCATTTCTGGAGAGCCTTGGCGGTCAAACAATCCTTTGGTTAAATCTGTCAGTTCTTTTCTAAAGAAGATTATGATTGCCAGAAGGGTGCCTAAATGCAAAATGGCATCCAGAGCCAAGCCTTGATCTTCAAAGTTGAAGATTATAGGCGCCAATATCAAATGCCCGGAACTGGAAATGGGCAGAAACTCAGTGAGTCCCTGAATAATGCTCAACAAAATTATCTGAAAAAATTCCATGCGTAATTTGAGGAAGGTGATCTGGCTAAGCCAGGAAGGTTATTGGAGTGGATTTTGTCTGCCATCCCCGGCTCAATCTGGAAAGAAAACCTGCAAGGGGAAGCCAACATGTTGATTGTCAGCCTACAAGGGCAAATACTACTCCCTGCAAAAGGTTAGAATCAAGAAAAAAGAATTAATGGATTCCTCAAGGGGCAAAAAGTGACCTCTCATCCTGGGGTTTAGGTTTGCCGGGTTTTATAAATTATGTTATGTTACGCGGGCATTCGCCGGACTCCCTTGGAAATTAACAGGTTGCCTCCTTAATAGACCCTGATTGATCCAAACTTTTTTTGTGGTTTGGCCAGTCTTATTTTAAGGGTTCCCTTAATGCTTAAGGTTCCTGTTTCCGGTTATCAATCATCGGGATGTGATCACCACTATCACCATTTTAAAGTCATGAGACATTTTCCCAGAATTGAGCGCCTTCCTCCCTATGTTTTAGGGATCGTCAATCAACTCAAATACGATGCTCGTCGACGCGGGGACGATATTATCGACTTTGGCTTGGGGAATCCGGATATGCCGACTCCTAAACATATTGTCGATAAATTGATAGAAGCCGCACCCAAAGAACCCAATCACCGTTATTCCGTTTCCAAAGGCATATACAAATTGCGCCTTGCTATTACCGACTGGTACAAGCGCAACCACGGCGTGGATCTGGACCCGGAGTCAGAAGCGATTGCTACGATTGGTTCGAAAGAGGGCATTTCTCATCTGGCTCTGGCGATCACCAGTCCGGGTGACTCGGTTCTGGTGCCAACGCCGACTTACCCGATTCATACTTACGCATTTATTTTGGCTAACGCCGATGTCATTCATGTGCCTCTCAGCGCCGGTGTAGATTTTTTTGAAGGTCTTCTCGATGCCTTCAAGAGAAACTGGCCGAGGCCCAAGGCGATGGTCATCAATTTTCCGCATAATCCCACGACTCAGGTGGTGGATATAGATTTCTTTGAGAAGGTGGTGGATTTTGCCAAAGAACACGACCTGATTGTGATCCACGACTTTGCTTATGGGGACATAGTTTTCGATGGTTATCGGGCTCCCAGTTTTTTGCAAGTTAAGGGAGCAAAAGATGTGGGAATAGAGTTTTTTAGCTTGTCAAAAAGTTATAATATGCCTGGGTGGCGGGTTGGTTTTGCGGTGGGAAATGCAGAAATCATTCATGCTCTGGCCCGCATCAAAAGTTATCAGGATTATGGCATGTTTCAGCCGATCCAGATCGCGGCCACGGTGGCCCTGAATGGTCCGCGTGACTGTGTAGAAGAAATTCGGGAAAGGTACCGAAGCCGGCGGGATGTCTTGTGCGAGTCGTTGAATCGAATTGGCTGGGAAGTGACACCGCCAAAAGCGACGATGATGGTCTGGGCAGAAATTCCGGATCGCTTCAAGGCAATGGGTTCCTTGGAATTTTCCAAGATGCTTCTGGAAAAAGCCAAAGTGGCGGTTGCGCCCGGCATCGGGTTTGGCGAGGGCGGAGACCATTTTGTACGTTTCTCGCTGGTCGAAAACGAACACAGGATCAGGCAGGCGGTCCGGGGAATTAAAGAGATTTTTTAAGGGAAGATAATGAAAACGGTTAAGGTGGGAATGATCGGCTTTGGCACCATAGGTGCCGGGGTAGCTAAAATTCTCACACAAAATAGTGAAATTATAAAGAGAAGGTTGGGAGCCGCAGTCGAGCTGGTTAAAGTTGCGGATCTGGATATCATCACAGACCGGGGCGTCAAACTAGCCTCCGATGTGCTGACGACATCTGCCGACGAGGTGATCAATCACCCCGACATTGATGTGGTGATCGAGTTGATTGGTGGATACGAGCCAGCCAGAAAATTTCTTCTCCAATCCATTGCTCAGGGAAAACATGTGGTGACGGCCAACAAGGCTCTGCTGGCCAAGCATGGAGACGAAATTTTTTCAGCGGTTACTGAAAAAGGGCTGTCGATTGGATTCGAAGCTTCCATAGGAGGAGCCATCCCGATAATTCGGTCGATTCGGGAGGCGTTTGTCGCCAACCGCATTCAGACTATAGAAGGTATCGTCAATGGCACCGCAAATTATATTCTCAGCAAAATGTCGGATGAAAATTGCGACTTCGATACAGCCTTAAAAGAAGCGCAGGAAAAAGGTTTCGCCGAAGCGGATCCGACTTTTGATATTGAGGGCATCGACTCTGCCCACAAGATAGCGGTACTGACCCGCCTGGCTTATGGGACCCCTGTGTCGTTTGACGATATAACCGTTTCTGGTATTTCAGACATCTCCTCGGAAGACATCGAATGCGCACGCGAGTTTGGCTACCGCATCAAACTGCTTGCCATATCCAAATACGATGGCGAGAAGATCGATATTCGTGTCCACCCTGCCATGATTCCGGTTGCACACCCGATGGCCAATGTTAACGGAGTATTAAATGCCATTCGCGTTTGTGATGATATGATGGATGAAAATGTTCTGATCGGTCATGGCGCGGGCGCTCTGCCTACCGGTAGTGCGGTGGTGGGCGATGTTGTCGAAATTGCCCGCAACATCCTCTCGGGTGTGGGCGAAAGATTGCCTGCCGGGTCTTTCCAGGAAGTTAAAAATATTCCTCTCAAGGGTATCAGTGAAATCGAGTCTGAATATTTTTTGCGCTTCAGTGTGGTGGATCATCCGGGCGTGCTTTCAAAAATATCCGGGATACTGGGCAAACATTCCATCAGCATTGAGTCTATGATTCAGAGAGGACGGGGAGACCGAGGTGAAGGCGTGCCGCTGGTGATGATGTGTCATAAAGCCAATGAGAAAAATATTCAGTCGGCTTTAAAGGAAATAGAAGAACTGGATGTGGTTTGTGAAAAACCTAACTTGATTCGTGTGGAAAGATAATAATGGGATTTAAAGCCTGGTTTCAATGTATCAACCCGGATTGCCAAAGCCGGTATGAACTGACCGATATCGTCTATCGTTGCAGGGAGTGTGATGAACTTCTGGAAGTGCAGCACGATATGGAGCGGTTGAAACAACGATCACCTGAAGAGTGGAGAGAGTTGCTTGAGAGCCGGTACCGGCGCAACGAATGGCCATACGGCAGTTCTGTATGGGGCAAGAGGGAACTCGTGTGCCCCAATGTGGAAGACGAAAATATTGTCTCCACTTATGAAGGGGGCACCAACCTGTTCTGGGCCGAGCGACTGGGCCACCAGATTGGCCTCGATGATCTATGGGTCAAACAGTGCGGCATGGCGCATACGGGATCCTTCAAAGATTTGGGAATGACCGTACTGGTTTCCATGGTCAAGCAAATGATTGCTTCCGGGAAAAATATTAAAGCGGTGGCCTGTGCCTCAACCGGAGACACTTCGGCTGCACTGGCGGCCTATTGCGCTGTTGCTGGCATACCTGCCATTGTGTTTTTACCTAAAGATAAAGTCTCGTTGACGCAGTTGATTCAACCTATTACCCACGGCGTACTCACTTTATCTTTGAATACCGATTTTGATGGATGCATGAAACTGGTTCAAGAAGTTTGCCTGAAAAACGATATCTATCTGGCAAACTCGATGAATTCCCTGCGAATTGAAGGACAAAAAACCATCAGCTTCGAGCTGGTGCAACAGTTCAACTGGAAAGTTCCCGATTTTGTAATCGTTCCCGGTGGTAATCTGGGAAATGTCAGTGCTATCGGCAAAGGATTCCAGATGTTCTACGATCTGGGGCTGATCGACAAACTTCCGCGTCTGGTTTGTGCGCAGGCACAACAGGCCGACCCTCTGTATCGCAGTTACATAAAGGGATTCAAAACATTCGAATCGGTTCAGGCCAAAACGACTCTGGCAAGTGCCATTCAGATTGGAGACCCGGTCAGTTATAAAAAAGCCATTCGCGCCCTGCAGTCTTTTGATGGCATTGTCGAAGAAGCAACGGAAAGTGAACTGGCTCATGCGGTGGGCAGGGCCAATAAGACGGGACTACTCTGTTGCCCGCATACAGGCGTGGCTCTGGCCGTCCTGGAAAAATTGACTCAGCGTGGGGAAATTAAGAAAAAGGATAAGGTTGTGGTGATCTCCACTGCGAATGGGTTGAAGTTCACCGACTTTCTTTTCAAATACCATACGGATCAATTGGAAGGAATTAAGTCGGAGCACGCTTTCGCCCCGGTTGAGCTGGATGCCGATTATGAGCAGATTAAAAAAGCGATTTTGGATAAAATAGAAGTATGAACCGATTGAAATACATTTTATTCCTGTTTAGTTTTATGGCGTGTTCTCCTCTTGTTGTTTATGCAGAGCCTGACGCCGCCAAGCAGGTTCTGATTCCGGCAGGTGAATACAACGTGGGAAGTTATTATTGCGAGGAAGAACAAAGTAATGCCGACTGGTGTAACGATGAGGCTCCCCGTAAGGTGAAGCTGGACGCTTTCCAGATTGATAAATATGAGGTCACGAATGCCGATTACCGGGAATGTTTCATAGCCGGTGTTTGCGAGCCTGCCGTTTTGCATGAAGATCGGCCGCAGGATTTTAATCAACCGCAACAACCTGCCGTGTTTGTGAGTTGGAAGGATGCCAAAACCTACTGCTCATGGCGTGGAGGAAATCTCCCCACCGAGACACAATGGGAGGCTGCAGCTGAAGGCAAAGACTTGGGTGGCGCCCATTTTGGTCAGCCTTATGGAAACGGTAATCCGGAAAATGTTGGAAAATTTACGGCCAATTCTCACGGCCTCTACGATATGATAGGCAATGTTTATGAATGGACTTTGGACGGATATGATCCTGCCGATGCTGCCGGGAAAAACAAGGTGGTGCGGGGAGGAGCGTGGAATTCTGCCAGTCATTTTTTAAGAACCTCTGATCGGGTCGCAAAAGATCCCGAATTGAGATACAGCGATGTTGGATTTCGCTGTGTGAAGCCCGCTCGGCGTGGGGCCAGCAAGCAGTAACTGTTTCAGGCGAGCAAAGAGTTTTGGTGGCTCAACGGCTCGTTGCTATATTCCCACCGGGCGTGGCCCGGTAGAAAGGGTTTTCAGTTATGTCAGATGTTAGGAATGTTGTCATCGTCGGTTCAGGGCCCGCCGGGCACACCGCCGCAATTTATTCTGCCAGGGCTAATCTCAGCCCTTTTATGTTTGAAGGTTATGTCATGGGGGGCTCAGCAGGAGGACAGCTGACAACCACCACGGAAGTCGAAAACTATCCCGGATTTCCTGAAGGCATTGGAGGGCCGGAGTTGATGCAGTTGTTCCGCAAACAGTCCGAACGCTTCGGCACCGAAATGGTTCAGGAAGATGTGATCTCCGCCGATTTTAGTCAGCGTCCGTTTGTGTTGAAATCTGAGAACCGTGAAGTGAAAGCGCATTCAGTGATTATCTCTACCGGCGCGACGGCAAAGCGAATGGGCGTTCCCAATGAAGAAAAAATGTGGAACAACGGCATGTCGGCCTGTGCTGTTTGTGACGGAGCGCTTCCCATGTTCCGCAACCAACCGCTGATGGTCATTGGCGGCGGCGACACGGCTGTCGAAGAGGCCACCTATCTGGCCAAATTTGGCTCAGTCGTCTATCTGGTACATCGGCGCGACGAGCTTCGGGCTTCCAGGATCATGCAGGAGAGAGCGCTTAAACATCCTAAACTGGAAATCCTCTGGGACACGGTTCTGGAAGACGCGGTAGGTGAAGACTATTTGACTGGGGCCAGCCTGAAAAATATCAAGACAGGTGAAGCGCGTCAGGTCGAAGTGGCGGGTCTTTTCTACGCTATCGGGCATACTCCCAATACAGCTATCTTCAACGGGCAATTGGATCTGGACGACGCTGGCTACATCAAGCTGAAAGCGGGAACTCAGGAGACCAATATTGAAGGCGTCTTTGCCGCAGGCGATGTGCATGACCACAAGTATCGTCAGGCCATTACCGCCGCAGGCACCGGTTGCGCCGCATCTTTGGAAGCGGAACGCTGGCTCGCCGAAAAGGGATTTGCGGGGTAGAGTCTTTGAACACTGAGCGAATTCGTAAAATCCTTGAAAAAGTTATTGAAGATCGGGACTATTCGCTGAGGATCGATCAATCAGAAGATGATCCGCTGATCGAGTTGATCAACACCGTGCTACAGGAAACAGAAAAACGCGGTGAAAAAATTGAACTGCATAAAAAATCTCTTCAGGATCAGGTTGCTGTACGTACGGCAGACTTGGAAAAATCCCTTCAGCAGTTGGCGCTTGATAAACGCGAAGCCGAAACTTCCAGCTTAAGCAAATCCTTTTTCCTCGCCAATCTCAGCCATGAATTGAGAACCCCCCTCAACCACATCATCGGTTATAGCGAAATGATTCAGGAAGAACTGGAAGATGCTGGTCTGGATGATCTGGTCGCTGATGTGAGTAAAATCCGCAAAGCCAGTGATGATTTGGTGAAATGGGTCGAGGAAATTATAGACCTGTCCAAAATCGAATCCGGCCACTCCGAACTGGAGCATCAGTTATTTTCCGTTACCGATCTGGTGAGTGAAGCGGCAGAGAAAGCCAGATCGCAAGCTGAAAAATCGGGAAATACTTTGACCGTTGATCTTGCTGATTCACTGGGTGAGTTGAATGGAGATCGGGATAGGGTGGAACGGGTTTTGTTCAATCTGTTGCAGAACGCCTGTCGTGTTACTGAAAACGGAAAGATATCGCTTAAAGTGAGTCGCGAGGCGGTGGGAGAAACGGATTGGCTGACTTTCGTGGTGCAGGATAGTGGTGCGGGTGTCAGCCCCAAGATTCTGGAAAACCTGTTTAAAGGTTACACGGAGGCCGATGAAACGCTTTCAAGCGGATTCGGTGCCGATGCGTTGATGCTGGCCATCACTCACCGACTGGTTCTGGTGATGGGCGGAAACCTGAATGGAGAAAGCGAGTTGGGGGCCGGTTCCACCTTCACCTTGCGCTTGCCCGCCGACATGAAATCTCATTTGGAGAAACCGCATGTGGTGAAAGCCAGCAACCTCTTCATCCGTGATATCCTGACCACTCGCCGTGGGGCCAGCTAACAATGGCTTTTACTGCCGAGATGACTCTTTGTCAGCCTAGACAAGCTACTGCAATTCACCAGCGGAGGTTCTCCGTCTGGTTTTATTTTTAGCCAAATTCTGGTATAAACCTATGGCTGTTGGGCTTATTAATGATGGTCTATCAATAAGCCGGTGTCCCTCTTTTTACTTGCCGGTTTGGTGTCATTTTTCTTCGCGTAGATGCTTAAGCGTTCCTCCGAGCCAAGGTAATGCTGGTCGTTTTCAGAAATCCTGATTTGAAAGGTAGCTATCGATGATTCAAAAAGTTTTTTCGCAGACGCGGCAGGAAATAAATTCTAGATTTACTCGCTGGATTTTGGTGGGTCTGGTTTTAATGTTTTCCGCCAACATGGCCTATGCGAAAACTGCCAGGGAAATAGATGTGAGCGTGGATGTTGCCTTGGAACGTTTTAACAAAGAAATTCCAGGTGCCGATAGTTTTATAAAAAAAGCCAAAGGGGTTCTTATTTTTCCTTCAGTTATTAAAGTGGGAATTGGCATTGGCGGGGAATATGGTGAAGGGGCTTTACGAATTGGTGGTAAGACTGTCGATTATTACAGTACCATGGCGGCTTCGATAGGGTTTCAACTGGGTGCCCAGGCAAAATCAATTGTTTTGGTATTTAGCCAAGCGGATGCTTTGAAGCAGTTTAGAAATAGTGATGGTTGGAAGGCCGGAGTGGATGGATCGGTGGCATTGATCACTCTTGGTATGGGGGATTCTCTGGACACCACCAATGTTCAGGATCCTATCGTGGCATTTGTATTTGGTCAGAAAGGCTTGATGTATAATTTGACCCTGGAAGGGTCTAAATTCAGTAAACTGGAAAGATAAAAAGATTCAGCATGTCAAACCTTTCTCTTGATTGTGAAAACCTGAAGCCCTTCGTTTCCGACGAGGAAGTTAACAAGCTCCAGTCAGAAGTCAGCCTTTGCCATGACTCGTTAGAGCAAGGGTCTGGTAAGGGGGCGGACTATCTCGGCTGGTTGCGCCTGCCTTCTAATTTTTCCGATTCGGCTGAGATTGATTCTGCAGCAGACTCCATCCGCAACATATGTGAAGCTTTTATCGTTGTGGGTATCGGCGGGTCTTATCTGGGAGCCCGGGCCGGGGTTTCCTACCTGAATTCTTCTTTTCCCAATCAGGTTGGCAGACAGGGCGGGCCAGAAATATATTTTGCCGGACAAAATATCAGTTCCGATTACCATGCCGATCTTTTTGACCTGATAGGGGGCCGGGATGTTTGTCTCAACGTGATTTCCAAGTCGGGCACCACCACCGAACCGGCTGTTGCCTTCCGTCTGCTCAAGCAGATGATGGAAAAGAAATATGGATCAGCCGGAGCCCGGGACCGGATAGTTGTCACCACCGATTCCAGTCGAGGAGCTCTTAAAAGTCTTGCCGATGAACTGGGGTATAAGACTTTTGTGATTCCGGATGATGTGGGAGGCCGGTATTCTGTGTTAACACCCGTGGGGCTTTTCCCTATGGCGGTGGCGGGGATAAATATCCAAGAGTTGATGGAGGGGGCTCGTCAGGGTGAAAAATTATATTCCAATCCCTCTCTCGAGCAAAACGATGCTTACCGTTATGCGGCCCAGCGGCATTTGCTTTACCAGAAGGGGAAAACCACTGAAATTCTCGCAACCTTCCAGCCCGCTTTTCATTATCTGGCGGATTGGTGGAAACAATTGGCTGGTGAAAGCGAGGGCAAGAATTTGCAAGGAATTTTCCCTGCGTCAGTAGAGCTCACTTCGGACCTTCATTCCATGGGCCAATGGATTCAAGAGGGTCAGCGCAATATTTTTGAGACTTTTTTAATTCTCGAATCCTCCCGGCGGCAGTTGAAAATACCCGCTTTTAAAAATGATGCGGACGGTTTAAACTACCTCGCTGGTGAGACGCTGGATACGGTTAATGAAAAAGCATGGCTGGGAACGGCAAGCGCTCATAAAGAGGGTGGCGTTCCTAACATGACCCTGAAAATTAAGGATCGCTCGCCAACCTCTTTGGGCCAGATTTTTTATTTTTTTGAAAGAGCAGTGGCGATGACCGGCTATCTGAATGGAGTGAATCCTTTCGATCAGCCGGGTGTGGAGTTTTATAAAAAAAATATGTTCAAGCTTTTGGGAAAACCTGGTTTTTAGAGAGGATAACAACATGGATACTGTAAGCCAAAAGCTGGAGGAAGTTTTGCATGGACTGGCTTTTGAAAAAATTGAGGGAGCGTCACCCCAGAGCGAATCGGACCCTTTACTGGCCAGATTGAAAGCCCTTGGCACTGAGGTGTGGATTGATACCGGCGAGTTGGAGAAAGCCCAAGAGATATGGAAGGACGAACTTACGGCTTTGACCACCAATAACACCTTGGCAAATCAGGTGGTGCAAAGCGGGATTATGGACAAGGTCATTGAAGACACCATCCACAAAATCCGACAGGAAGGCTTGGAGTTGTCTGAAGAGGAAATGATCTTGGAGGTGGGGTTTGTCATAAATTGCAAAATTGCCCTGCGCCTGGTTCAGGCTTTCAAGGTGAAAGTCAGTGTCGAGTTGCACCCGGCTGTGTCCCGGAGTATAGAGCGCACGCTTCATTTTGGTCGCCGATATTACAAGGTTTGCCCGGAATACTTCACGGTTAAAGTGCCCCTGACCCCTGAAGGGTATCTAGCGGTGCGCACTTTAAGGCAGGAGGGTATTCCCATTAATTTCACGTTGGGGTTTTCAGTTCGGCAAAACTATCTAGCGGCGCGTTTGGCCAATCCAGATTTTGTGAATGTCTTTTTGGGTCGGTTGAATCAAGTGGTAATGGATCATAAAGCGGGTACGGGAGAACTGGTGGGAGAAAAAGTAACGTTGGAGACCCAACGAGCGTTAAAGTCAGCGCGGGATAACCACAAAGATGTGGGATCACGCTTGATTGCTGCCAGCATAAGAAATGGCGAACAGGTGGCTTTTCTGGCCGGGTTGGATGTGTTGACCATTCCTCCCGCAGCGATGAAAGATTTTCAGGAATCTGGGAAGTCGGCTGAAGAGGTAACGTCTCATATTGATGATACGATTGAACCGGGGATTGATCCACAGCATGCCTTGGCGAAACGTTTTCCTGAACTTTGGCAACTGTCCGATGAGTTTGAGGATTTCGTGAACGCTCTGGTTGCTACACCGGAACTGGATTCCATGCAGGGAAAGGAACTGGAAGAAATGGCTCGGGGAGTCAACCTGTTTCATCCCTTCAGCGATGACGATTTAAAGAAAATCCAGGACCACGGAAAAATTCCCAATCTGACCGACTGGCCGCAATCCGTTGCACTGGACGACTTGATGACGCAATCGGCGTTGCAGTCTTTCACCAAAGATCAGAATGCCCTGGACGAGCGCATCCGTTCGTTTCTAAGATGATACTGGCAGGGGATATTGGTGGTACCAAGGTCAATCTGGCTCTATTTGACGGACAAACGCGGATAACGGAAAAACGTTATGAAAGTCGAGACTTTTCCGGATTCGAGAAGATACTGCAGGACTTTTTAAAGGACAACGATGCAAAGATTGAGAAAGCCTGCTTTGGTGTAGCCGGTCCGGTCATTAACGGCAAATGCGAGTTGACCAACCTTTCCTGGCAGATTGAGACTGAACGCTTAAGGGAAAAATTAGGGCTGAACTCAGTCTGGCTCGTCAATGACTTGGCCGCGACGGCATACGCGATTCCTTTTTTGGGTCCCGAAGCTTTTGAAGTCATTCAAGCCGGAACCTCTGTCAGTGAAGGAAGAATATCGGTGGTTTCAGCGGGCACGGGTTTAGGGCAGGCCTTTCTGGTGTCCGACAAAAACGGCAAATATATCGTTATGGATTCCGAAGGGGGACATTGTGATTTTTCTCCCCGCAATGAACAGGAATCGGAGCTTTTATTTTTTCTGCAAAAAAAATATTCCAGAGTCGGCATAGAGCGGGTATTATCAGGCCCCGGCTTGTTGGATATTTATGGATTTTTCAAGGCGACGGAAGATGAGGCTGTCGATTCTCCCGTTGCTATCGTTGAAAGAGCCATCGCAAAAACTTCTCCGGTTTGTGAGAAAACTATAGAACTATTTATTTCCCTGTATGGAGCTCTCGCAGGAAATTTAGCGTTGCAATATTTATCGGATGGCGGGGTTTATCTTGGCGGAGGCATTGCTCCGAAGATCGTAGCCTTGTTGCAGGAAGGGGGATTTATGGAGGCGTTTCTTGACAAAGGCAGGTTTGCAAAATACCTCACGAAAATTCCTGTGAAAGTGGTGATGGATGAATCTGCCCCGTTGCTGGGGGCCGCCCAATACGCCCTTGTTTTGTGAATTGATCATTGTCTGGATTCGGATTATTCCCGAATTCTCTAACCTGGAAAGAAAGCAGTTATGGCAACTAAATTTAAGAAAATTGTATTGGCCTACTCAGGCGGACTGGATACCTCCGTCATCATCAAATGGCTTAAGGAAAAATATGATTGTGAGATCATCGCTTTTGCTGCCGATGTGGGGCAGGGCCAGGAGTTGGAGCCGGTCAGAGAAAAAGCTCTGGCAACCGGAGCCAGCAAGGTTTATATCGAAGACCTGCGGGAAGAATTTATCAGAGATTTTGTCTTTCCCATGCTCCGGGGTAATGCATTTTATGAGCATAATTATCTTTTGGGTACTTCTATTGCCAGACCGTTGATTTCCAAAGAGCAGATACGAATTGCCAATCTGGAAGGAGCGGATGGCGTGTCGCATGGTTCGACAGGCAAAGGCAACGATCAGGTTCGTTTTGAACTGGCTTACCATACGCTCAATCCCGAAATAAAGATTATTGCTCCTTGGCGTGAATGGGATCTCAATTCTCGCACGGCGTTGATCAATTATGCTGAGACGCACGGGATTCCCGTTCCTGTTACCAAGGCCAAACCCTATAGTACGGATCGTAATTTGTTTCACATCAGTTATGAAGGAGGGGTGTTGGAAGATCCTTGGTATGAACCTCATGATGATATGTTTTTATTGTCGGTGACTCCTGAAGCGGCCCCCGATAAACCGACCGTTATAGAGATTTCTTACGAACAGGGAAACCCGGTTGCCATAAACGGCGAGAAGATGAGCCCTGCAACTTTGCTGGAGCGGCTTAACCAGTATGGCGGGGAAAACGGAATAGGGCGTATTGATATTGTGGAGAACCGCTTTGTCGGGATGAAGTCACGCGGGGTTTATGAAACCCCGGGTGGGACGATTCTGCACGAAGCCCATCGGGCGGTTGAATCTGTCACTCTGGATCGCGAGGTTGCTTTTCTCCGTGATTCTCTGATTCCCTCCTACGCCAGGATGATCTACAACGGTTTCTGGTTTTCTCCCGAAAGAGAACTGCTCCAGCAAACCATGGATCATGCCCAAGCCAATGTCACCGGTGAAGTCAGGCTGAAACTGTATAAGGGCAATTGCATTGTCATAGGCCGAAAGGCTGAAAAATCGCTGTACAACCAGAATATAGCCAGCTTTGAAGAGAGTCATGGTTATAGCCAGAATGACGCAGAGGGATTCATAAAACTCAACGCCCTGCGTTTAAAGCTTTATGCAGAAACCTTTAAACGTTGACGTGGCTTATTCCAGTCTTCATTCCGCAAAAGTTTTTATGAACCTTTATTGATTTACAGGTAAGAATGGCGATAAAATCTTAATATGAGTTCCATTCTGGTTGCGGACGATGAAAAAAGCTTACGGGACTTCCTGGTCATTATGCTTGAGGAGGAAGGTTATCAGGTTGTCACCGCTCCCAGCGTCGAAAAAGCCATCAAGCTGATTCGTGAAAACAATTTTGATCTGATTCTGACCGATATCCGCATGGGGCGCTCCAATGGCATAGATGTTTTGGATGCGGCCCGTAATGCCCTCCCCGATACCCCTGTTGTGATGATGACGGCTTATGCTTCTGCAGAAACAGCTGTGATCGCCATGAAAAAGGGTGCCTACGATTATATTTCCAAACCGTTCAAAATCGAAGATATTCAACGGATCGTCAAGAACGCTTTGGAAAAACGAAATCTCGCTCAGGAAAACCGGTTTTTAAAGACCGCTTTGAATGACCGTTTTCAGATTTCAAACATCATAGGAAAATCCGGGCCGATACAGAAAATCTTCGATCTGGTGGAAAAAGTTGCCCAAAGCAAAGCAACCATATTGATCACCGGTGAAAGTGGTACAGGCAAAGAACTCATCGCTAAAGCCATCCACTTTAATGGTAATAGAAAAAATTACCCCTTTGTCTCAATCAATTGTGGAGCGATGCCGGAAAACCTTCTTGAAAGTGAATTGTTCGGGCATGAAAAAGGAGCGTTCACCAGCGCCGATTCCCTGAAGCTGGGGTTGATGGAATCCGCCAATAAAGGGTCATTCTTTTTTGATGAAGTGGGCGATGCCCCGTTATCGACTCAGGTCAAACTGTTGAGGGTTTTGCAGGAGAATGAAATCATGCGATTAGGGGGCACCCAGTCCATTCCCTTAGACTTGAGAGTCATTGCGGCGACCAACAGTAACCTTGCGGATTTAGTGGAAAAAAAATCCTTCCGTGAAGATTTATATTACCGGTTGAATGTCATTCCTATTCACCTGCCTCCGTTAAGGGAGCGCAGGGAAGATATTCCAGATCTGGTGGAATTTTTTATCAATAAGTACAATGCTCGACACAATAAAACCTATATTCAGGGCATAGATCCGGATGCTTTAAAATTTTTTGAGCGCTATTCATGGCCGGGCAACGTGAGGGAACTGGAAAATGTCATTGAGAGGGCAGTGGTTCTGGAAACGAGGGAGAGGATCGGCAAAAGCAGCTTGCCGGATGAACTTCTCGGACAATTGTCTCCCGATAAAATCCAGGTTCCGGGGCTCGACCAGAACGAGATCGACCTGGAAAAAACTCTGAATCAAATCGAAAAGAAAATGATAGCCAATGCTTTGATGCGATCTGACGGTATCATTAATAAGGCGGCGGAAAAATTAAACCTCAGTTTTCGTTCAATGAGGTATCGAATTGAAAAACACAAATTAAAAGATAAATCAAAAAATGATGATTAATGGGAGTTCGAAAATCGATTTGATGAGAACAGTAAGCATTAATTTTATTTTGCTTTGTCTGCTAAGCCTTTGTGGACCGGCTTATGCCGAATCTGAAGAAGTGGTTTCAGGGAATGGCAACATAGAGCAGGCCGAGCCTGTTTTGCAGGGAGATCCTTTCTTGCAGGCCGAATACCTGTTTCATTCAGGAGACTTTCTCGGTGCCAAGCCGCTTTACCATGACTATTTATCGGAAAACCCCTCGGGGAAAAGAAGCCATCAGGCTTTGTTTCGCCTCGGTTGGATAGATCAGTCAAACCACTCTTATTTTACGGCAGTCCGTTTCTACCAGATTCTTTTGCGGGATTTTTCGGGTTCCCTTTTTGCAAATCCAGCAAGATTTGACATGGCCGTCTGCCATTATGAATTGGCAGATTATGACCGTGCGGAATCTTTATTTAAAATGGTTTTACGATCATCTCCGGATAAAAAGCGTAAATGGGAGGTCATGGTTTACTTGGCCAGAATTGATGGAGGTCGAATGGATTATGAAAAAGCGTTTGCTAAGTTGAAACAAGTCCATGGCCAGATTGAAAATAAAGAAATTAGTGAACACGCAGTCAAGGTCGCTGAAAAGCTGATTAATGAAAAACTTGGGGACGCCCAGGTCTCAGCTTTGATTCAAAGGCTGGGCAACAGTTTTCCGGTGGATCTTTTATTATTAAGAAAAATATCGTCTTTCAGAGATGCCGGGGATATTGCCAACTACGCGGAGAGTATCGAAAAGTTCATTGGAGCTTTCCCTGCTCATCCTCGTAAAGTTGAGTTGGAGAACAGGTTAAACCAGGTTAAGACGGATACCGGGGCTAAAATTAAAATAGGTGTGGTTCTTCCCTTGACCGGCAAGCTTGCGCTGACAGGACAAAGAGTACTGCAGGGAATTCAGCTGGCCGTGAATCAGCTTTCCTTTAAAGCCCGTGAAAAACTGGCGCTGGAGGTGAGGGACTCGGGTCATCAGCTGCCGATGAATGAAATTATAAGCGAGTTGGCCGGATTGCCCAATGTTGTGGGTATCATTGGGCCCTTGCTGAGTGATGAGGTTAAAGTTGCCGGTGAGGTTGCCCGAAAATATCAAATCCCTATATTTTCACCCACTGCATCAACCCATGGGCTGGTGGATTTGAATCCCTTTATGTTTCGTAATTCTTTGACCCGGGAGATTCAGGCAAAATTCCTGGCGGAGTATTCTGTTAATACTCTTCAGTTGAAAAGATTTGCTGTGCTTTATCCTTTTGAAACTTTTGGGTTGGAATTAAAAGATATCTTCATCAGCGAAGTAGAAGCCCTGGGCGGAGAGGTGGTTGCGGTTGCTGGATATGAGCGTACCCAAAACGATTTTAAAAAACAGATTTTGGAGATAGGCGGTGTTGAAGATGATGCTCTGGAAAAGATTGCCCGTGAGTTATTGTTGAGTGAGGGGGTGACACCCGACTTCAGCGATACATCTGTTTTATCCCGACCAATACTTGATATGGGACATTGGTCGGAGAATGATATCGAAAAGTTAAAAGTGTCGCTGGAGTTGAGTTATGACGCTCTTTTTATTCCAGGGGTCTATGACAAGGTGGGGCTGATCATTCCACAACTGGCTTTTTATAATGTTAATAATATAACTTTGCTGGGAGCGAATGGCTGGAACTCTCCCGAACTGGTTAAGATGGGCGGGAAGTATTTGAAGACGGTTTATTTTGTGGATGGCTATTATCCTGATTCTCACCAGTTAGAGGTCAAAAAATTTGTTCAGGATTTTAAAACCAATTTTGGCGAAGAGCCCACCTACTTGTCGGCCCAAGCTTTTGATGCGGCAAATATTGTCATCAAAAATATTCTGGCGGGTGCGGATAACCGAATCAAGTTGAAGGAAAGCTTGAAAACTGTTAAAAACTTTCCCGGTGTGACGGGGAAGACCACCTTGCTTCCATCTGGTGACTCCGAAAAAAATATTTTTGTGCTGACAGTAAAAAGAAAAAAAATTGTTCAGCAAAACTAGCCCCCATTAGGCGTGGGGCTATTGAGCAATAAAATTTCTAGCTAGCAGAGAGTAATCTCGGTTTGAGAAGTCAGTGCCATCGCCTCCCCTGCCAAGGGGGGTTAAATCAAAAGGTGCCTTCGAAAGAATCTCCCAGGAAAGGCTCTACATTGTCTGGGAGATGATCCTGTAAGAAAATCTCGAACTTGGAACCGGGTTCGTCGAACGTGGCAGGCTCTCCTGTTTCTGGCTGGATTCTTAAATACTGTATATCCGTTGGAGCCTGAAAATTGGTGATGGGTTTATTGGCAAGAGCCTCCTGCATGAATTGTAACCAGATGGGTATGGCGGCACGGGATCCCGTTTCATTTCTCCCCAAGGATTCATCTTTGTCCTTACCCACCCAGACTCCAGTCACCAAATCTGGCGTGTAGCCCATGAACCATGCGTCTACATAATTATTGGTGGTGCCTGTTTTTCCAGCTACTGGTCGATTTAGCACCTTAACTTTTTGCCCGGTGCCATGTTCCACAACACTCTGCAATAAACTTGTGATGGTGTAAGCGACGCCTGGCGAAATCGGCTGGGTGATTTCGGGAGTGGAAGTGTATAAAACTTCTCCTTTACGGTTTTGAATACTTCTAATTGCGTTGGGTTTAATCAGGGTTCCGTTATTGGCAAATGCTGAATAGGCGGAAGTGAGTTGAAATAGTGTTAAACTCGATGACCCCAGAGAAATGGACAGGTTGGGTTCCATGTTGCTCGAGATCCCCAAACTTTTTGCCAGCCTGATGGTCCCCTTTATTCCGATATTTTGCATGAGTTTGACCGTCACCACATTGCGGGAGTGGGTGAGGGCGGTTCTCAGTGATGTCGGCCCGTAAAATTTTTCCTCGAAATTTACCGGTTTCCACTTGTCAAAAGCATCTTCCTTTTCTTTGAAAATTATTGGCGAGTCTATGATGATGCTGGCAGGGGAAAAACCTTCTTTGATGGCAGCGGCATAGATGATGGGTTTGAATGCGGAACCGGGTTGCCGAATGGCCTGTACGGCCCTGTTAAACGGGCTCTTAGAAAAGTCATAGCCTCCGACCATAGCTTTGATCTGACCGGTTTTAGGATCGAGGCTCACCAGACTTCCTTCCACCTCCGGTTCCTGTTCCAGAGCCAGCGACCAACCACCATCTTTAATCCTTAGAGGTTTCACCAAGATTAAATCTCCCGGAGCAAGAGCCTCGTCGGGCCTTCTGATTTTTGCCCACCCGCCATCCACTCGGGTATCAGGAATTCGCGCCCAATTCATATCGAGAATATCAATGGTCCCATAATCGGGTCCTAAAAGAACCTCTACCTGTTTTTCACCCACCGACGAAACAACACCTTTGATAATATTCCCCTCTGTAATGCTTTCACCCTCTTCAAAATGGTTCATTTTGACAAGAGCTTCCTGGAGGGCCGTTTCCCCTTGCGATAAATACAGGGTGCCTAGCGGGCCTCGATATCCATAGCGTTTGTCCGCGACTCGCAAATTTTCTATGACGGATTTCTGGGCGGACTCCTGCAGATCAATATCAAGAGTGGTATAAACTTTTAAACCGCCGCGATAAAGTTTGCTACTGCCATATTTCTCTTCAAGAAATTGCCGTATATGTTCCACAAAGTAAGGAGCTCTGTTGAGCATGTCGGTGACTCCCCCCAGATGAAACTCTTCATTCAAGGCTTGTTCCTTTTCTTCCGGGGTGATAAACGAGAGGTAGGCCATTCTGCTGATAGTATGGTTTCGCCTTTTTCGACCACGCTCGGGGTCTTTGTAAGGAGAATAGTGATTGGGGGCTTTAGGAAGGCTGGCGATCATAGCGCATTCCGCTATGGTTAGATCGGCAACGCTCTTACCAAAATAGGTGTGGGCGGCGGCTTGCACGCCATAACTGCCATGACCGTAATAAATCTGATTGAGATACATTTCTAGTATCTCATCCTTGGTGAAAATCAGTTCCAGCCTGACAGACAGAATGGCTTCCTTTATTTTTCGGGATAATTTGCGCTCGCTGGATAAAAGCAGTGTTTTAGTCAACTGCTGCGTGATGGTGCTTCCACCTTCCACGACACTCCCGGCTTTCAGGTTGGTGATAAAGGCTCTGAAAATAGCCTTAGGGTCAATGCCAAAGTGATAGTAGAAGTTGGAGTCCTCAACCGCCAGAGCGGCCTGTTTCAAGGCCAGAGGAATACCTTCAAGCGGAACCATGATACGCTTTTCTATATAAAACTCGGCGATTTTTTCATCCCCATCCGAATAAATCTGGGTGATGGTGCTGGGGTGATAACTTTTTAATTCGCGGACATCAGGAAGGTCCTGAGAATAGTGGAAATATATAAAGCCTGCTCCGGCAAAGCCTGCGACCAAACAAAAAAGGGTGATGGAATAAAACGCGATAAAGAAAATTTTTCCAAATCTGGAACGTTCCTTTCTCTTTCTTGATTTGGTGGGTTTCTGGTTTTTCAGTGATTTTTTCATGGCCAATTGTTATAACGTCAAGCGGGGAAAAGGCTGGTAAAAACGAGCAGTCGCTACATGAGCGAAAAATGTCTGGGAAAATTATTTTGGTGGCAAGCGGCCTTCTTCCAGATCCAGAAGGTCGACCCAGGTGTTAACGTCTGTTCTCGAGGGATCAATCTTGTCACGGGTTTCATAAAAATATTTCAGTCGATCCTCTGAGTCAGGCCTTCGTTCAAGAATCTGATCATTAATGAAAACGAGCTCTGCGGATTTTTTGTCTTTAAGCATTTCCTCGGACCATGCGCTGATTTCATCATCTCCACAGTCCATGGCCTTCATGGCGAATACGTCGGAATCAATACGCAGGAAACTCAGGATAATTTTGTCGAGCGGGCAGGGGTAGATATAGTCCGACAGCTGGTTTTCTTTAAAGGCCCGGGCTTTATCGATCATTCGTGCTAATTGCACCAAACCGGCCATTCTTTCTTTAGGACTGCGTGGATAAGCTCTGGATAAATCCATTTTATAGTTCAGTCGAGCCTGAGACGGCTCACTCCCCTAAAATTTTTTGAGGACTTGATCGCCTTGGCCCCTGCCTCTCCAATATGGTTGCGAAAAAGGTCTAATGTGGTCAGGTTTACAAGGGTTTCCGATTGCGCTAGATATTGTGCTCCCTGTTCCCCTATGCGGTTGAATTTCAAAATTAACTGTTCCAGTTTGGGTAAGTTGGTGGCCTGGGCCAAGGACTGTGCCCCTGTTTCCGTTATCTTATTGGATTTTAAATTTAAGGATTTCAGGTTTTGTGTGCGTGGGGATTGGCAAAGCACTGCTAAACCTTTGTCGCTGATATTATTTTCACCAAGCTCTAGATGGGTCACTTCGGACAGAATTTCCATTTCTGCCAGACGAATTATCTCCTCATCGCCCAGCTTTTTATTTTCCAGTTCAAGCCTGACATCGGCAACGCCTCTTACGGTCTTATCGGAAATGAGCTTGTCTAGATCAATAATTTGTTCTTCAGGCATAAAAAATTCAGGCGGAAAAAATCATTAAATACAATACTTTGCTAAAAACAGCTTATCATAAAATTATTGCCGTGGCGGGTCAAATATAATAAATTAGATTGATAATTATGCTAAATTATATGTTACCTGAATTAGTATTTTTGAGGTGATTGGAAACTTAACATTTAGGGAGTTTTGATATGCGAACCATATTTTCAGTTGTATTTGCCTTGTTTCTGATTTCTATGCCTCTCACAGCTATTGCTGCCGAAGGGCCTATGGAACTTCCGGCAGGATCTAATCCCGGCGCGGATATGCATAACAAAGCAGGGATCAAGCATTGGGGGATGGGGCATGCTGACGAAGCCTTAAAACATTTCAAAGAAGCCGGTGCAGAAGATAGTTCAATAGCAGAAATACATTTTAATGAAGCGGTGGCTTTGGACAAACTTGGGGACCATGGTGCAGCTACCATGCACTTCAAGAAAGCCAAAGAGCTCGCCACGGGAAATAAAGCGATTTTAGAATCGCCCATTTTAAACGGACATTTGGGACACTAGAACTGTGTAGTTTCGATGCGGGAACCCGTGGGCTCTACGGGTTCCCGTTTTATTTTTTCATTTAGCGTGGGTTTTTGCAGGTGGATACTCGGTAAGATGCAGGGTCAGCACAGTGGTGCTAAATTCCTGTCAATTCAGCTGTTATTTTGCTAAACTGGCACCCAATCAGATCAGCCAAAAGGAGACAAAGCTTATGATGGGAATAGGTTTTCCAGAGTTAATGGTAATCTTGGTCATTATCATGATCATTTTTGGGGCTGGAAAGCTCCCAGAGATTGGATCGGCTTTTGGACGGAGTATTAAAAACTTTAAAACTTCCATGAAAGAAGCCGAAGCCGAAGAATTGGAATCAGGCACTGCTACTGAGGCCGAGGCTGGCGAAACACCGGTGGCCGCAGAAGGGGCCAGCGAAGGCACCGAGGCTAACAAAGTGACACCAGAAGCTGATAAAGAGAAAAAGAAAGCTGCTAAAAAAGAAAAAGACCTGATTGACGAAGCGGCCTTGGAAATCAAAGAAAACCGCATTGGAACCATTCGGACCAAGCATGACGGTCTGGTTCAGCAGGACGATGTCTTCACCTCATCTCTGGGCCGCACTCCCGGTGGCAGAGGGCGTGACCGAGGCGTTAGCAGAGACACCTTCTAACCGGGCTTCGCCCGGTGGGAATGAGGCAAGAACCCGTCAAATTATCGACAATCTTGCTAGTCATAAAAAGTTATTACTATTTGCCCCCGGCGGTTCGCTGGCTGAGCTTGGTGGCCCCCAGGGCCAGCCCCAGTCCTACCCAGGCCAGTTCCTTTATTCTGGCTATAAGCGACACGGCCAGACCCAGATTTGCCGGATAGCCCAAAGCAGCGAATATCAAAATCAAACCTCCTTCCTGAGCTCCTAATCTCAATGGGATTAGAAAACTACCGACTTTTACTAGCTGGCCCAGTGCTTCTATTATCCACAGTTCATAAAAACTGACGGGAAAACCGAGGAAATAAAGAATTACGTATAGTTCCACAAGTCCCAGCATCCAGCCCAATAAAGCCAAAAGAACAGCCTTAATCACTCGCGCTGGATATCTTTTATAAAAACCTGAGAATAGTCCATCAATATGCTCAAGCTTTTTTAGAAAGCTCAGCAACTTCGAATTGTTGGTTTTTTCACCAAACCATACGCAAATTTTCCCCAAAGATCCGGTTATTTGAAAGACAAAAAACAGAAAAATACTGGTAGAAAATATTCCCATCCCCACAAGACTGATGACCTTAAATTCGTCTGAAACCTTGGGCGACATCAAGATCATGGCAATCCCTGGAATGAAGAACAGGATCAATCCGGCTAAAAAAGTGGTTTTCGCAATGACAAGGGAAGAGAGCCCTTGCTTTAAGCTGAGCCCATGATAGTCCTTCAAAAGTTGAGCCTTGAGCGGTTCTCCTCCCAGTGTTCCGAGTGGAGTGATGATGTTATACGCTTCGCCGATCTGCCGGACCCTCCATAAACCCCAGTCTGTGAAGTGGAGGGTCTCGTCCGGGCGAAAATTGTATTTCCAGGAAAGCGTATCCAACCATGTGACGCCTGTGTAGATCAACAGGATAATAAGAAAACCACTGCCGATTTTTTTAAGAAGCTCGAACACGCTTGCTAGATCGACAGCGTTGATAGACCAAGCTAAGAACAGGCAACCCACAATGAGAAGAGCCAGCTTTAGGAATTTAGACATAACGGGAATTTACATTGAAGAGCAGAGAGGCAAGAAAGATGTAGTAGTGAGATCCCGTTTTAACGGTAGCACTCTTTGTCGATAATAGAAGGAACGCTTAGTCTTCCGCTTTGTTTTTTAACACCTTTAGTCTAAAAGTCAAGTTTTGACTTCTTATTCCGACAGAGAAAACCTTGCAGATATGGCTACTAGGTATACTATGGCGATAACTTTTAGTTTCAATAAAATTTAGTTAGGGGGTGAAATGAATAGAAAATTACTGATTCTTATAACCATTAGCATTCTTGTGGGGGGCACAGCGGTATTTATAAATAATATTGATACTGAAGTACCTGTCGGCACTATTGAAATCAGCAACAAAGTAAACGGTAAATATTTAGTTGTCAATAACAAAACCGGATATGTAATCCAGGGACAAAATGATGCGAAAAGTTTCTGTTGGTTGCCTGTCCCTCAACCTGAGGAGACGACCGCCTTTCAATATGTATGTTCAGGGAAATATCATAATTATTATTTAGATATAGAGGATAGTGTGACATCTGATGAATATCTCCGGCTTGTGGCTCGTCAGTCATTAGTGCCTGGGGCGAATTGGCATGTCGAGTCTAAGGGTGATGAGACTTATACGTACGAAAACTCCCATGATAGTTTCAACGGCTATTATATTGCTATCGAGGATGATGGACTGCCTAAGATTTTTTTTGGGGATGCAGGGCCTAGGGCCAGATGGAATCAAAATAGCATTATCTTAAAGAAGGGGGCGTAAACGTCAAACCAGCAAGGCCCCCTGAAATCATGACACAAGTAGGGGGTCAATGAATTGATAATGTGCTGAGGAATTTGAAAAGTGGTGGGTTAAGACTGGTTGGGATTATTGCTAGCGGTCGCACTCCCCACCGATCATGTTGATCATGTCGAAGGTAGGGATGATGTCGGAAAGCATTCCACCCTTGCACATCTCACCCATCGCAGCGGTCAGGGTGAAAGAGGGTGGGCGAACCCGGCACTTGTAAGGCTTGCCCGAGCCATCACTGACGAGATAGAAACCCAACTCCCCATTTGCCGCTTCAGTCGGAAAATAAACTTCTCCAACAGGAGGTTTGAGTCCATCAATGACCATTTTGAAATGAGCGATCATTTCTTCCATCCGGGCATAGACATCAGGTTTGGCTGGGTTTCGCAAATAGGGATTGGCAACATTGATGGGGCCCTCAGGCATATCGTTCATGGCCTGTTTGATGATCCTGAAACTTTGTTTGATTTCTTCCATGCGGACGAGGTAGCGGTCAAAATTGTCGCCGGTTTTGCCGAGAGGAATGTCAAAATCAATTTTATCGTAGCAAAGATAAGGATGGTTTTTGCGGACATCATAATTGACGCCGCTGGCACGCAGGCAAGGGCCGGTGAATCCCCAGGAGATGGCGCTTTCTACCGGGATAGCGCCGGTGTCTGCCATGCGGTCGATAAAAATCCGATTTTTGGTGAGCAGGCTGTCTACGTCATCAAAAAGTGAATCGAGTTTGGGATAAGCGGCTTTAAGATCTTCATCGAATCCCGGTGGCAAGTCACACATCAGGCCACCAATACGGATATAGTTTGAGGTTAGACGCGCACCGCAAACTTTTTCCAATAAATCCCAGACGATTTCACGGGCTTCCACGAAATAAATAAAAGCGGTCAATGCGCCCAGCTCCAGAGCCGCAGCGGCGATATTGGTGTAATGGTCCGATATGCGCGCAAGCTCATTGGTGACCACACGGATGTATTTACAGCGTTCGGTTATTTCGATGTCGCAGAGTTTTTCTACCGCTAATGCAAAACCAATATTGTTCATAATGGCAGAGCAATAATTCAACCGATCGGTGTAAGGAAACACGTTCGAGTAGGTCACGCTCTCGCACATTTTTTCAAATCCGCGGTGCAGGTAACCAATTTCGGTTTCCAGGTTGACGACCGTTTCTCCATCGAGAGTCAGGAGAAACTTTACCGTCCCATGCGTGGCCGGATGCGAGGGGCCCATATTCAGGACCATATGATCGGTGTGTAAATTTTCTTTTAAGTCTGCCATAGTGGTTATGTATCCCGAAACCGGGATAAAGTAATGTTAATTCGATTTAGAAATTTTAACGTTGATCAAACCCTCTTCTCCGTTTCGCAACGTGCTAACAGGAACAGTCGTCCAGTTTTTTGGGATATACAACATTCCGCGGCTGGTCACCTTGCTGGTCTTGACTTTGACCTCTATTTTCCCGGCGGAAGATTCAACCATTATCTGATCACCTGTGGTGATTCCCAAATCCTTAGCGTCCTCAGGGTGTAACTCGGCAATACACTCGGGTCCGATATCTACCAATGCCTTGGAGTGTTGGGTGTAGCTTCCTATATGGAACATGTGGTTGTTGGTTTGCAGGGTGAAACCTTCTGCTTTGCCGTTGTGTTCGCCTGAACTGCTATTGATATGGAATTTGGCCTTTGCATTCGCGGAGTCCGGTGCCCATTGAACAGACTTGCCTCCCGGAAAAACTCCCTTGTAAGCTGGCGTGACGTTTGCGATTTCCTGTTGCACGCTGGCAGTATCCGTGTTTTTGAAAGGTTTTCCCAATGCCTCTGCCAGCTCGATCAATATATCGAAATCCGGTTTAGAGACTCCCTGAGGGATTACGGCCGGCGCGACCCGCTGAACATGCCGCGACATATTGGTATAGCTGCCTTCTTTTTCTGCGAAGGTTGATGATGGAAGAATCAGGTCTGCCATTCGCGCCGTGTCGGTCATGAAAACATCGGTGACAACCAGAAACGGCACAGTACGCAACGCCTCTTTAACCAGTTGTGGTTTGAAATAAGACTGAACAGGATCTTCCCCGGCAATATAAAGAAATTTCACTGCGCCACTTATGCAATTTTGCAACAAGTCTCCAGCCAGATTGGTGCTGCTAAGAGAGCAGGTGCCCCATTCATCGGCGAATTTTTTTAGAACAGCAGCATCTTGAGTCGATTGATAGCCCGGTAAAAACTCAGGCGTACAGCCCATGTCATTAACCCCCTGCGAGTTACAATGTTCTCGCGGAGGATAAACACTCACGCTACCTGTGCTGGCGTGCTGAACCAGGGTGCAAAGATTGAGCAGGGAGTTGAGGGTCTCTTCACCTTGACCGGTGTCAAGAACGTCGTTCCCGATGATGACAAAACGGTCTGCATCTCGGGCAAACCTTTCCGCCGCGCGGGTGAGAACGTCATCCGGCAATCCGGCGCATTGCTGAACTGCCTCAGCGGTATACGGGGCCAAAGACTGCACCCATTCGCTGTAGTTGGGGATGGCAGACTGTGCCTTTCCGATATCGACTAATTTATTGTCGATGATGATGCGGGCCAACCGCGAAGCAACGGCCAGATCAGAGCCGTGCTTGTAAGTCATGCGCACATCGACTTTGGCATTGCTCTCAAAAACTACTTTTCTAGGATTGGCGATCAACAAGTCCGTATTGCTGAACACCGTTCCGAAGCGAATCGAGTTTCCACCTACAGGGTACTCAGAGGGCAGGTCAGAATTGAAAACGAGAACCACATCGGCTTCCTGCAATTTAGTGATGGGTTGCGACTCAATCCCGTTCTCGAAACAGTTCAGCATGAACTGGTTCAGATAAGGTGCTCTTAAATTTGCCAGATTTGTGACTTGGCTGGAGCCGAGCAGACTGCGGAACAGTTTTTGGAAAAGGTAGTTTTCTTCATTGGTCAATTTTTCCGAGCCAATTCCGGCAAGGCTGTCAGGGCCACTGCGGTTCACCGTGGTCTGCATGCGGTCGGCAATGGTTTCGAGGGCTTCTTCCCAAGTGATTTCTTTAAAGTCGCCGCCAACATTGATGAGAGGGGACTCAATACGCTGGTCGTTGTGAATGATGCCGTGTCCCAAACGCCCTTTGGCGCAAAGATTGCCTTCGTTGATGCCGACGTTGTAACCCTCATCCGCTTCAATGCGGACAACCTGACCCTTTTTACTTTCGAGTTTGATTGTGCATCCCCAAGAGCAGTAGTTGCAGGTGGTGTGTGTTTCGGTGAACATGGCGGCCAAGCCGCGTGCTGATGAAGTCATATCCATCAAAGCACCAGTTGGGCAAACCGTGATGCATTGTCCGCAGAATTCGCAGTCGAGAGGCTCGTCATTGGCGGTGCCGATGCCAACGCTCATGCCACGTTTATGAAAGTCGAGAGCTTGAACGCCCTGAGTTTCATCACAGGCGCGAACACATAATCCGCACATGATGCAGCGGTTGAGGTAGAACTCAATGATAGGATTTGTCTTGATGCTGGGTTCGTTACGTCGCTGAATCTCAAACCGCCCGTCGTACAGTTGCAACATATCTGTGTTGTCCTGCAGGGGGCAAACTCCGGATTTGTCGCAGATGGGGCAGTCCAGAGGATGCTCAACCAGCAGCATTTCAAGACAGGCTTTGTTGTAGCGATTAGTTTCTTCGGTTCCGGTGCTGACTTCCATGTCATCGCAAACAGGTTGGGTGCAGGAATAAACCAGTTCCTTTTTGCCATCCACCACCGTCTCGACCATGCAGGTGCGGCAGGCGGCGAAAGGTTTCAGCTTTCTGTTGTAACAGAGATTGGAAACCGGTACTTCATTCTGATTACAGGCTTCAAGGATAACTGTTCCTTCAGGAACAGAAACCGCTTTGCCATCAATGTTGATGTTGCATATTTTTTTAGTAACAGTGCTCATGAAGCTGTGGCCTCCTCGGTTTCCGGGGCATCGTCAAGCTTGTATCCACCCAGAATTTCCAGTGTTTTCTCAGGGTCGATAGTTCCATGAGTGTCATCGCCGATAATGGCCATGGGAGCGGCCCCGCAGTTGCCAAGGCAGGAAGCGGTCTGCAAAGTAAATAGTTTTGTGCTGTCGGTGTCGCCGGGGCGAATATGATAGCAGTCATTAATTTTGTCACCAATTATGGAAGCCCCTTTCACAAAACAGGCCGTGCCATAACAGAGCTTGATAATATATTTCCCCGGCTCTGTAATAAGAAGCTGCGGGTAGAACGAGATGACTCCATAGAGCTCGGCCCGGCTGACATTGAGACGTTCCATCAACAATTCCATAGCCGGTGCAGGCAGGAACCGGTAGACATTCTGAATTTTCTGCAAGGTTGGGATGAGATGACCGCGCGAATCGTCCGGAATGTTTTTCAGTATCTCTTCGGTCGGAGCAAGATCCACCTCTTCTAGTTCAATGTCTTCAGTCGCGGCTGCAGTCTCGTTGGTTTCCATGAGATAACCTTATTAGTGGAATCAGGTATTTTTGCTTATAACGTACCAAAAATATAGCGGAGTTCAGGGGAAAAAATATAAGAATCTCTTATATTTTCATGGGTTAGAGCTGTCACCCTAAATCCCGCTTGGAGGCCGAAGTATATAAGTTCAAAGGATTTACTGTCAACTTATTTATTAATAAAGGCTTTGATCGGTTAAGCCCTTTAATATTAGTCCACTATGCCCGGCGAGCTGCCCACTCGGCGTGTGGCCAGCGAACAATGGCTTTAACTTGCTGGCAAATGCTTTCTCGGCTGAGAAAATCTCAAACCCGTCATGTTGAACGACATCGAAGGGTGAACCAATCCCGTCACCCTGAGTCATCCTGAGGCTCTCGAAGGGTCGAAGGGTAGATGGAGGCAGAAAAGGGTGCATCCTTGGAGTGCCTCAGGATGACACGCAAATAAATACTACGGGATCAGAATGATATCGAGTTCTTTGGGGAATACTTCTTTTTGGGCGGAGGCGGTTGCAGTTTCGAGTTCTTTCTCGGTCAATGCCAGTTTTTCTTGAGCTCCGGGATGGTTAGGATCCAGTTGCAGAACCTGTCGATATTGGTCTTGCGCTTCCTGATAGCGATTGAGCCTGCCAAAAACCAGGCCCAGGCTGTAATGGGCATCGGTGTTTTCCGGATCCAGATTTATAGCTTGCCGCAGCGGCGGCACGGCTTCGATAAAACGATTTTCATCCATCAACGCCCAGCCTAAATTGAATAGGGCTTTCTGGTGGTCAGGATTCAATGCCAGGATTTTTTTATATTGCTCGATGGCTTCAGGATGACGGCCCAGAATTTCGTAAACCATTCCGAGGTTGAAGTAGCCGGCCTGAAATTTCGGATTGGAACGAACCGCTTCCCGGAACATTTTAATGGCCATTTCATAATCATGCTTGAAAGTATAAAGGGCTCCCAGTTTGTTGTAGGCATCGATAAAGTTGGGTTCTATTAGGGTGGCCTGATTATAGGCTTGGATGGCTTCCGGAAACATTCCCAGTTTCTGATAGGTTTGTCCCAGATGGTTGAAGGTCAGCGACGATTCGGGATTGAGTTGGGCCGCCTTTTGTAAATGGATGATTGCATCCGTCTCGCGGTTCAGACGGATCAAGGTGAGCCCGAGATAAAATTGCGCTTCAAACGAATCTGGTTGCTGCTTGATGGCTTGTTCCAAATGTGGCAAGGCACTTTCAAACTGGTTCAACTCAACCAGATTTTTGCCGGACAAAAGCCCTAGTTCGCTGTAGTCCGGAGCTATTTTTAACAATTTGTTGAGATACTCGTTGGCTTGTTGATAATATCCCAGCATTGAGTTGAGTTTTCCCAGTTGAAGCAGTGCCCCCAAGTGGTTGGGATTCAGTTCTATAGCTTTTTGAAGAGACCTGAGCCCTTCGTCAAATCGTCCCAGACCTACGTAGGTGACTCCCAGTTTGTAATGGGTTTCTGTCAGGCCGGGGTTGATTTGCAATGCAGCACTAAATTCTGACAGGGCTTCATCCTGACGGTTGAGTTTCGCGTAATTCCATCCCAGATGCACGTGTCCTTCAACATGGTTAGGGTCTATGTCCACGACTTCCTGAAAGTTTGCGACGGCTTCCTCGTGACGGTTGAAGGATTCATGGATTTCTCCCATATTGAAATAAGCGTCCAGGTTTTCGGGATCGAGCATGACAACTTTTTTGTATTGATCGAGAGCATTGTCGGACTCACCCAACTCCTGATACAACCACCCCATATTAAAATGTGCTTCGGGAAATTCTTCATTCAACCGTGCGGCTTCTTGAAAGCTGTTAATGGCATCGTACTTTTTGGCGAGCCGGGAGTAGGCCACGCCCAGTTTGAAATGAGCAACCGGGTTTCTATAATCAATGCGGGCAAACTCATGATAAGCCGGTAACGCTTTGCCATGTTCGTTCAGGTTCTGATAGGCGGCTCCCAAGCGTTCGTAGGCATCCGCGTATCCCGGATTAATGGTGATAGCGTTTTTTAATGGCTCAACGGCCTCTTCATTACGGTTGGAATTGATATAGGCACGGCCTATGCCAATATAGGCTTCAAAATAATTTGGGCTCAGTCTCAAGGTATTTCTAAAAGCCCCCACAGCTTCATCATATTTGTCTTGTTGGGAAAAGCTGAGGCCCATTTGAAAATACGCATCTGGATAAATGGGGGAAATTTCCAGCGTTCGTTTGAAATGCTTAATGGCTTCAGGGTGTTCACCCAAAGCGGCATAAACCTGCCCCAGAGTAAAATGGCCGGTGACCATTTTGGGTTTTGTTTTCAGAGCTGTCTTGAGTGGAAGAATAGCTTTTTCATATTCTTCCAGTTGGGCATAGTTCCAGCCCAGGCCAAACTGGGCCTCGGCATAATTGGGTCCCAGACGAATAGCCTCCTTGAATGCATCAACAGCCTCTTCATACTTTGTTAAAGCGCCGTAACTGGAACCCAAACCACTATGGGCCGCCGCGAACAGCGGTTCCAACTCTATGGTTTTCTGGTATTCCTCTATGGCTTGATCATAGAGGCCCATGGTGTAGTAAGCCTGACCGAGACCAAAATGGGGGGCATAGTCTTTCGGATCGGCTGCGGCCGCTTTTTTCAGGGTTTCAATGGCATCTTCTTTTGCCATGGCGGGGGTTGCCCATGCAATGAAACTCAACGCCAATAAAACCGCGAAAACTTTTTTTAATACATCGTCAATCATAAAAACCTGCTGGTAGCATCTTCCGGATAAGCCTCAATATTATGGATAGCAAGATCGGAGCCTCTTTGCTCGTCTTCTTTGTCGAGACGGATTCCGACTGTTTTATCCAATACTTTATAGACAGTAAAACCAAACACCACAGCCACGACTATGGCAATAAGAGTTCCAATAAGTTGAGCGACAAAGCTGACCTGACCCAGTCCCCCAAGCGCCTCTTGTCCAAAAATTCCACAGGCGATTCCGCCCCATGAACCGGCAATACCATGCAAAGGCCAAACTCCGAGAACATCATCGAGTTTTAATTTTTCTTGCTCCCAAGTAAAACCTTTGACAAAAATAACTCCAGCTAGCGCTCCAATAACCAGAGCACCGATCGGGTGAACCTGATCGGATCCGGCACAAATGGCGACAAGGCCAGCCAAGGCACCGTTGTGTATGAACCCAGGGTCATTTTTAGAAATCACTAAGGCTGCGAGAATTCCTCCTGCCATGGCAAAAAGCGAGTTGATGGCTACCAAGCCAGAAATCCCCTGCATTGTGGCAGCAGACATGACATTAAAACCAAACCAGCCGACGCAAAGCATCCAGCTTCCCAATGCCATGAATGGAACATTGCTGATAGGGATAGGGCGGCTGCGGCCTTGCGAATCCCATCTTCCAAATCGTGGCCCGAGTACGATGACTGCTGTCAGGGCGATCCATCCACCCATGGAATGGACGACCACGGATCCTGCATAATCATGAAAAGGCACTCCCCCGGTCAGCTCGGCTAGCCAGGAACCTTCTTGCCCCAGAAAAGTGATTTGTCCCCAGACCATCCCTTCAAACAAAGGGTAGGCGACGCCGACAAAAATACCGGCCGCTAAAGCCTGGGTCCAAAACTTAGAACGCTCGGCAATGCCGCCTGAAATGATGGCAGGAATAGCGGCGGCAAATGTCAACAAAAAGAAAAAGTGGACCAGCTCATAGCCCTGATTTTCTGCCAGCAATTCACTGGCCGGTTGAAACATATAAATTCCGTAGGCGATTCCGTATCCAATCGTGAAATAGACCAGAGTTGAGATGGCGAAATCTACCAGAATCTTTACCAGCGCATTGACCTGGTTTTTCTTTCGCACCGTTCCTACTTCAAGAAAGGCAAATCCCCCGTGCATGGCAAAAACCATCACCGCGCCAAGCATCATAAATAGGACATCGCCACTGCTTACAAGCGAACCAAAGTCTTTTTCCATTATCTTTTCCCCATTTCAGGATTTATGAATCGATTGCTCATCATCTTATCCTTCTTAGGGGCTGAACCCGTTTCGGGGTGCAGAATGACATTAATAACTACTGATTTATCGACGTATTAGCCCCGGAACAAAAGGAAAAACTTTGATTGCGAGCACATTCCGGTAAACTATAGCTAGTCACTCCAATAAAATAAACAGAATTAAGCTTTTTGGCTTCAAATTTCCCGGAAAAGCGGTGAGTTTAATGGCAAGAAATATAGATAAATTTAATTAAATCAATTAGTTAAAGGTATAGTGCGGGCCTGGGGGTTTGTTGGGTTATGGGTGAGGCAGGCAATGAGAGCAGGGTCGCTGAAAATTTCCCCCATGATCTCTGAAAGGCTGGAGTTTAATAAGTTTTCATTGGGGAAACTGGCAGGGCTGATATCAGACCGGCTCATCCTTGAAGTGAAGCTTTTGCTGAACCTTTTTCCCCGACTTTGGCAGATGGCTCTGACATCGGCTTTGACCAGAATATTCATTTTTGGAGGGTTTTCCTGGTAGTGGCTTTTTATATTTAATATTTCAATTTCCAAAGACCTTTCAGCGTTGGAACTGAAATTTTTAGGCGAAAACCCCAACTTTGTTAATCCCTGCCGAATTCGAGTGGTGAAAATATCCTTTAGGTCTCCCTGAGAAATGACAGTAAACTTCCGTACTTTGAATCCGCCCTGCCATTTCGAAATGACATTGCTGGAGCGGACATCGACAACTTTGACCGCCACCGGCAGCCCATCACCAATATTGGAGTCGTGAATGGGAATGGAAGGGTTGATGAGAACCCGGTGATTTTTCGAGCATCCTGATAAAATGATAAAAAGGCATAAAAAAGCTATGTTAATAACTTTCAAGAATATTAATTTCATTTGAGAGTAGAATCAGTTTGATATGTTTTTATTGTAATTTATCTACCCTGTTAAATTAAGTTTAAAATGAAATCGGTCAAAATCAAATCATTACGTAAAGGTATGGTGACTGCCGCCGAGTTAAAGGATCGGATGGGCCGGACGCTATTGACCGCAGGTCAGGCTATTACTGAGCAAAATTTGAAAACTCTGAAAGCCTGGGGCATCACTGAGGTCAATATAGCTGACTCAGAAGGGTCAAAGAAAGCTTCACAGGAAGAGGGACAAAAGGCTGTAAAAGCCTCCCCAGCTATTATTAAGGAACAGGAAGCTCTATTTAAATTCACCGATCGTAGGCACCCTGCGATCACCGAATTGTATGACATTTGTTTGGCGAGAAAAGTTCAAATGCGGCAGGAAGGAGAATAAAGTTGGATCTACGTAAACTGATTGAGCAGTCTCCACAGATATCATCACTGCCTACGATTTTTTACCAAATTAATCAGGCTGTGGAAGACCCTGAATGTTCTTTTGTGGAAATTGGGGAGATCATAAGTGGCGATCCTTCTCTTTCTGCACGGCTTTTAAGAATAGTGAACAGTTCATTTTTTGGTTTTCCGAGCAAAATAGAAACGATCACCCATGCGGTAACGATTGTTGGAATGGCTCAATTGAATGACCTTGCTCTGGCAACAACGGTGGTCAATCAATTTAAAGGGATACCCAAAAAATTGATGAATATGGAAAAGTTCTGGTTTCATAGCGTTTCGACGGGCCTGGCGGCCAGGGTCATTGCCGTTTATAGGAGGGAACCTAATGCGGACCGGTTTTATTTGATGGGAATGCTTCATGACCTGGGCCGACTGGTTTTACTTCTGAATCTTCCCGAGCAGATGCGAAATGTTATGAACCGTTATGAGGAAGGTGAAGGACTTTTTCATGACGTCGAAAATGAGATTATGGGAGCTGATCATGCGGGTGTAGCGGGTATGTTGCTGGAGGTGTGGAAGCTCCCCGAGATGCTTCAAGAGGCGGTAGCTTTTCATCACACACCCAGTCTATCGCCCCGTTACCCCACCGCCGCAGCCATTGTTCATGTTGCGGACATTATCGCGCATAGTATGGAGTTGGGAACCTGCGGTGAACGTTATGTGCCACCACTAAATGCCAAAGCATGGGAAGTGCTCGACTTACCTCCCAGTCTTTTGCCGTCAATTATTGAGCAGGTTGACAGGCAGGCAACAGAAGCGGTTGAAATGTTCCTTTAAAGGCCAAGGCTGTGAATAAAAAGAATCCCGAAAACGCTAAAAGTAAAGATCAAGTTAGAATCGAGTTTCTGGAAAGACAGGCTCGGCTCAATCTATTTGGTCTGGATATTCTTGCTTCTCTGGGTGAGTTGCAACACAGCGCCCATTTGAGCCGTGATCCACACCAGATTTTGAAAGTTGCGTTGAACCATGTCAAACGCCTTGTTGATTTTCAGGTGGCGGCTTTTTATCTGGTGGATGAGGAAAGTTCTGATTTTATCCTGAAAGAGGTTACTCCTCCGGCTAATAAAGAGTTGATCCAGACTGAAGTGGACAGAGAAATCGAAAACGGTACATTTGCTTGGGCATTGAATCGTAACCGCGCAGTCGTGATTAAAGTCCCCTCCCACGATCACTTGCTGGTATTCCATGTTTTAGCGAGCAAAACCCGGGTACGTGGTATGTTTGTCGGTCGTGTTTTGGCAGGCGGCAAGGCTGTTAACGAAACCGTTCTCTATCCTTTATCTGTGATTCTTCAGAATACTGCCAATGCTCTGGAAAGTGCCGCGCTTTATAAAATGATTTGGGAACAGAATCAGAACCTTGAAGAAACAGTTCAAATCCGCACCAAGGACCTTGAAAAACAGACCCTGGAACTTAAAGAAGAAATTGCGTTTCGAAAAATCGCCGAGGAATCTCTGGTGCTTGCCAAGGAAGAAGCGGAGGCGGCCGCCCGCGCTAAAAGTGAATTTCTTGCAAATATGAGTCATGAAATTCGAACTCCTTTGAATGCAATCTTGGGGTACGGTGAGATTCTCCAGTTTGAAGCTAGAAAATTAAATCGACCGGATTTTGTTGAGGATTTAAGGGCCATCGAGTTTGCCGGACGGAACTTATTGAGTTTGATCAATGAGATTCTTGAGTTGTCAAAAATTCAAGCAGGAAAAATGGAGATATATCTTGAATCTTTTGACCTCTCTGCTCTCATTGAGGAAGTCATTTCAACGGTGAAGCCTCTGGCCCAGAAGAAAAATAATAAGCTGGAAGTCATAAAGCAGGGTCTGCCCAGCTCAATGTATTCCGACTCTTCCCGCATCCGTCAGATTCTATTAAACCTTTTGGGAAACTCTTGTAAGTTTACAAGTAATGGAGAGATTCATTTGACCATTTCTGGGAAAATGGTTGATGGTGTGAAATGGGTTTATTTTACCGTTGGAGATACAGGGATCGGTATCGAGCCTGAGAAAATTTCTGGATTGTTTGAAGAGTTTGCTCAGGCAGATTCTTCCACAACACGAAAACATGGAGGGACAGGACTGGGTTTAACCATCAGCAAGCGTTTATCCATATTGTTGGGAGGCGATGTCCAAGCCAGCAGCGAGTTGGGTAAAGGTGCATCGTTCACTATTTTGATTCCGGAAGATGTTTCCCAGATAAAATCCTTCGAGAAGGAGGCTGTTAGCAGGTGGTCAGAATGGGCAGACCGGTTTCTTGACGAAGATCCAGGTTTTAATCCTGATGATAAGCAGGAAAAGATGTCTGATTTTAATTTTGATTTTAATGTGGATCAGGTATTGGTTGTCTGTGGGGATGAAGTTGTTTGTAATTTGATGAAAAGGTTTCTGGAAAAAGAAGGGTGTAAGGTGGAAGTCACTGATGATGGAGAGCAGGGGCTAGTCCTTGCTGAACAGGGCCACCCTCTAGTCATCATTTTGGATGCCATGGTTAAGGGTTTGGATGGTGCGGAGGTTTTATCGCAAATTAAACAGAACCCAACCCTTGAAAATACACCCGTAATTCTATTGTCCGAGGTCGAAGCAGGACCGGGGATGAAAGGTGCCGATGAATTTTTGTCTAAACCCCTTGACTGGGATCGTTTTATAAGCATTTTTAAAAAATACCGGACAAAACCTGCTGATTTTTCCATTATGATTGTTGAGGACGATGCGATTAACAGGGTGGCTCTAACCCGGATTTTGAATAAGGGAGGGTGGAGCGTGTCCGAGGCTATTGATGGGCCGTCAGCATTCAAGTTGCTCGCTGAGGACAATATTCCTGATATGATTTTGCTGGATTTGGTTTTGCCGGAAATGAACGGTTTCGAGTTCATCACCCGTCTGAGGCAAAATCAGAGCTGGAAGAATATTCCGATAATCGTCAACTCCGCAAAAGATCTCACTCAAGAAGAAAAAGGCAGGCTTCAGGGAGATGTCGTGAAAATTTTGAAAAAGGGTGATGTCACTTGTGGAGAATTATTGCAGGAAGTCCGCATGGTTGCCGGGCGCGCGAGTAACGGAAAAGAGTGATTTGATTTTTTTTGTTTACGTTTTCAGGGTTCCTTAGTCGGTTTATTCCCCACCTCGACATTAGCAAAAAAGATGGAACGAGAATCGACCCGCAGTGTATAGTCAATTTCCTGGTTGGCGATGAAAGGTTCGCGCACTAAAGGAAAACTCCATTCCGAAATCGTGCCGGGCCGATGCGGATTACCTCTGATGATATTGCCTCCTTTGTGCGGATTGTTCATGAGAACGAAATTTTTTCCTTTGCCTCCAGGCCCTTTGTCATACATATAAACCCAACCGTAGATATTTTTGATTGTGCGTGACGCATTATTTTTAATTCTAAAAACAATAGTGTTTGTTTTTTCCGGCAAAGTGAACAGATTTGATATGCTTATCAGGCCTATATTGACAAACCTTTCACTAACGTCTTCTTGTTGGGCCAGAGCCGAGTTGGGATGGCTTGCCAAGAGAAATATTAAACTCAGTAGAATTAATCCTGATAAGATCTTTTTTTTCATAAATAAAATTGAATGTAAACTGGCATGGGCTTATCGTGAAGATTGAAGTCTGTGGTCAAGTCTCAATGCCTGTCAAAGAATCCCTCGCTTGTAAATAGCTTTTCAACTTGCCTGATTCTACCATTTGTTTCACTTCCAGTATTACTTTAGGGGAGAAATCGGACTTTTTAAACAGTTTTCCGTTTCTACTCTTGGGGATAGATTGAAGCGCTCCGCTTTGCCAATTTTGGATAGTTTTTACCATTAGGGTTGCTCCCAATTTCAGCGGCTTGAGAAGTAGTGTCTGCTCGTTGTCGTCCTCGCTCAAGGTGATCGCCTGCCGGGATAGGATCTCCCCTGTGTCAACGCCTTGGTCAATTCTATGGATGGTCGCTGACATGTGCTGGAGTTTGCCCTGATGAAGCGGCCAAAAATTGCATGACGAACCCCGATAAAATTCAGGATCGCCAATGTGCAAATTAAATAATCGATTTGGAAATCTCTTTAGAAATGGTTCTTTTAAAATGCTGGTTCCAAATACAGCGATAAAATCGGGGCTTGTCTTTGCAATTTTGTTGAGGGTGAGGGGAGAATTGAGTTCGTCGTCGGCAAGATAAGTTGTTCTCGGGCTGTTCTTTGCAGGTAGCTGACAGGACTCCCGAACCAGTTCCCGCTCGTAACGATCCCGGCGTTTAAAAAACCAGTCCCAAGCAATGGATTCTTCTTCTGACTGAGGGCTGGGGCAGGGGTAATTGCTTTTTTCAACATAGATTTCGGAAATTGAAAAATGAGTGTTTAAGCGATGAATAAAAAACTGATGCCGGCAATCACTGCCTGTCAAAATTACAATATTTGGGTTTTCATTTAGTTCTGTTAGTTCTGTCGACATGAATTAAATTGAGGAATGAAGATGATGATTTTCAAAGGGTCTTGTGGGCTGGAAACGGTTATTCATCAATATCCTGTGCGGTTATAAATTTATTTTTGTAGTAGATGGTCAAATCTTTGAGTGAAATGATTCCTGTTATCTTGTTGTCTTCTATGACAGCCAGATAGCGAGCGTCATTCTCGTGCATAGAGCTGAGGGCAGAATCCATGGGCTGATCAGCTTTTATGGTCGTGGGGTTTTCCATGAGTTCAGAAACCAGTGTGGTTTCGGGATTGAGTTTGTCCCCCAGCACTTTGCGGGTAAAAATTTCTTCCGTAACAATACTTGTTATTTCTCCATTTTGAGTTACCAGAAGCGAACCGATTTTTTTTTCCTTCATTCGTTGGGCGGCTTTTTGCACAGAGGTTGAGTCAGGAATCGTTTCCATATTTCCCTGCATATAACGGGCAACCTGATCCTCCTGGTTGTCGCTCTGACAAAACTTGAAGCTGTAATAGTTCGCGAAATCCTTGATGGAAAGCATTCCGACAATTTTTTTTCCACGCGAGATGGGAATATGGCGAATATTATTCTCGCGCATTTTTTGATATGCGTTGGACATGGTCTGCTCACAGTCCATGGTGATAAGTTGACGGACCAGAACCTTGGATAACGGGGTAGTGCTCAGCGGACGTCCAGCAGCGATAACATCCATGGTCAGAGCGGATTCTGAAAACAGTCCCTTCACTTTTCCCTCCTCGGAGACAAGCAGACAGCCTACCTTATGTTGAGCCATTTTTTTGGCCGCATCCAGAACGGTATTTTCGGATTCTATGCCTAGAACAGAATCTTTCATGAAATATTGGATATCGCCCTTCTCTCCCGGTTCTTGGGAAAATTTATTGTGGTAGTAGTTGGCAAAATCCTTGATGGATAGTATTCCAATGATAGTGTCCTTTTCAGTTATTCCCAGATGGCGAATGTTATTTTTGCGCATGCACCCGTAAGCCTCTTCCATCGTGAGGTTGGCGCCCAATGTGATGATAGGGTCGTTGAAAATCGTAGATACGGTGGTTTTGTCCGGATCCAGATCTTTCGCGGCAAAACTTCGGGTTAAATCCGTATCGGTTAAAATTCCCGTGTAGTTCTCATTCTCACCGATAAAGATAGAGCTGATGGAGTGATGGCGCATTTTTTGCGCGGCCTCCTTGATGGAAGACTGAGGGTGTACGGAAACCAGAGACTCTTCCATGAAATAACGAATTTCGTCCATATAGAACAACCTTTGTAGATTTTTAGAAAGACTTTTTCTTTATCAGGTTAACCAAACTGGGGGAGGATTACAATAGGTTAGACTTTAGGATATGTTCATCCGGCTTGAAGGGGTGAGTGGCCGGTTCAGTGCTTCGTGCAAGGCAGGGTTGTGAGGTGTTTGAAATGTTTCCACCAGAACTTCAGTTTCATACGTTCAATTTGAAACCGAACCCAGAAATGTGTATTACGCTGCGGTTTAACAAGATTCATTTCTTTTTACCCCAATTTGTCAGATAAAAGAAAACAGACTTCCTGATACCACGCCCAGACGACCCACCATCTGCTTTACCAAAAACGGGTCGTTAAATTCTTAACGGCTTATAGGATTGTGAACTTTAAAAAGTTTAGCAGAAAAGTAATAAAAAACCACTTATTAATCAGTTAGTTATTGATGAGGGGGGTGCCTGAGGATGATATTGCAGGATTGAAGCGGCAGCGAGTTTTTGTGTTTACATGATCAGGCTAACTTTGCCGGTTTTAATGTCATAAAATGCGCCAACGATTTCTATGTCGCCGTCTTCGTGCCGGGCTGTCAAAATGGGGTCTTCAGTTTGTAACCGTTCTACGCCAATTTTCACATTTTCTTTTGCGACAATATTCACCCAGTCGGGAGATTGTTTCTTTAACCGATCCAATGCGGGCTTTATGGCCTGCACGAGACTGTCAATATGTCCCGGCGGATTGCCACCTTTAATGGTTGCGTCGACAGCACCGCATTGTGAATGCCCTAAAACCATTACCAGTCTTACATTTGAGTATTGCCTTTTTTGACCTGCTAATTAATTTCCCGCCATGCCTTCAGTAAGGGAAAATACAATGCTTTTTTAATAGGACGTTTCTCACCATATTTTTTCAGCACATTTTCATAGCGGTTCAATTGATGTCTGTAGCGTTGTACCTCACTATCCAAAAAGATTTCAAGGTTTTTTCCTCCACCTTTATGAGTTCCGGTTTTGTAATCAATGATCCATCGAACTCCTTCATCGACGAAAGTCCGGTCAATGATATTTCGTATATACCGGTTATCTTGAAAGAACGTCAGCGGGTACTCGGAACGGGCGTCTTCATGCGAGGCTAAAATCCACCGCCCTCGGTCATCTTCGAAAAGTCTGGAGAGAGCCAGAAGTCCCGATTTAAGAGCGTCTTCTGCCTGCTCCAGCGGCAACCCTTCAGCCAGAAGAGCGGATTTGAATTTGGGCTTCAAATTTTCAATTCTTTCTTCCGACCAGCTTTCCAATCCTTCTACGGCTATATCATGCAGGCAACGGTGCAAGACGTTGCCCAGACACCGCACCGTATTTCCTGCCCAGTAGTATTCTGGTTCTATATATTTTTCATCTTCGATATCGACTGCCTGTCCTTCAACGATGGAGTCCTCCGCAATTGGAAATGAAAAATCGATGGGCAGGCGATGAATGGAATGTGCCGGTGCTTGATCGGGTTCTACAGGGCTCGGCTCCACAGTTTCGCTCAGTTTCGCCAGCCATTCTTCCTTGATGTGCGGCCACAGCTTATTCAGTAAGGATTTTGAATTAGGTCTCCACCCATCTTCCTCATGCGGTTTTAAATGACCAAACAGATGCAGTTGAGACTTGGCTCTGGTTGCGGCCACATAGAGAAGCCTTAAGGTTTCATATTCTTCTTTTTCCCTGTTCAAGTCCGATAAAAATTCGTATAGAGGAGAAGTTTCACCGCCTTTTTCCTCGATGGGGGCGAGTAACAGGTCATCGCCATGCGGCATCCAGTAAATCAGGCGCTTTTCATCGGCTTTGATGGGTTTGCCCAGGCCTGGCAAAATCACAAAATCAAATTCCAGGCCCTTGGCTTTGTGCATGGTCATGATTTGCACGGCATTTTCGGAAACCGCTAAGGGGCTGGCATACAGATCCGTCAGAATCTGATCGAAGTTTTCGAATTGTTCTTCCTGCCCGGAAAAGATGATTTCTTCCACTTTACTGAAGAACACTTCAATGTCATCAGGACTGGTTCCCTGTAGGCAGGCGGGTCCGCCTAGCCTGATCCAGCAGGCTTCCAGCACATCGCGAAAGTTTTGTTCGGGCAATCCGTTTAAAAAATGCTGAATATTGTCAACAAGACCCTGCGCTCGTTTTTGCCCGTCTTCACTAAGAAGCCCAATGTGGGAAGAATTGTTGAGTAGGAACCAGACTGGCGTCGTCCTATCAAGTTCCACCAAGGCATGGATATCGGTCAAAGATAATCCGCACCAGGGTGCTCTTAAAATCGATAGCCACGCGGTTCGGTCACCGGGAAAACGTAGAGATCGGAGCAGGGACAGAAGGTCAAGAATCGCGGGTCTATCTGTGAGGGAATCGATAGCCTCGGCCTTGAATGCAATATTAGACTCGTTAAAATGTCTGACAATGGAAGTGAGGTGGGTTCGCCCACGGACTAGAATTGCCAGACTCTTATCCGGATATTGAGATCGGGTATCCTTGACCAGAAGGGTGATCTGCCGCGCCTCCTCTTCAGAAAGGGCATGACTATCCTCGTGATGCGGAACAGGATGGTACAACACTCCGGGATGCATGCCCTCCTCCAAGACCGCTGACGATGGCGTGTAGGAAATAGCTCCAAGATCAGGGTCATTATCTGCCGGAAAGATTTTTTGAAAGCAGGTGTTGACCCAGTCCACCAGATTTTTTTGTGAGCGGAAGTTGGACTCCAGCGACAGGGGTATCAGTCGCAAAGAACCCAGTCCTAGTTCCTGAGTTTTGATGAATAAACCCACCTCTGCATCCCTGAATCGGTAAATGGACTGTTTAGGATCGCCAACAATGAACAGGGTTCTGCCATCTCCCTCGCTCCACTCGGAGGTGAGCCTGCGTAATAGCTCTTCTTGCTTGAACGAGGTGTCCTGATACTCATCGACCAGAATATGATGTATTTTGCAATCAAGATAAAAAAGCAGGTCGGTGGGATGCTCCCCACCATCTTCATCCTTCTGAACCAGACTGTTGATGGCGGACAGGGAAATTTCTGTGAAGTCGGTGATCTGCCGGGATGAAAAAACATCTTTCAGCTTTTTGTTGATCTCTGCCAAAAGGCGGATGGTTGACTTCAGCAAGTCCCACTCCATATCTGTGAAGTGTCCCCGCGGCAACTTTTTCACTTTCGCTAAGGCCGCGAGAAGTGCAGGATTCTCCTGCAGAGAGTTCGTCAGTTCCAGAAACCCATCTTTCATTTTTTTAGCATCGTCACCTTTTCCTGGAGGGAAACCCAACTTAATATTTGCTTGTTTCCTGTAGGCAGGAAGCTTGTCCTGGGTCAAAAAAAGATGAGCCAACCCTTTCCAGACTTCCAGACTATCGATGGCGGTGTCGGGAAAGCTCAGGAGATTCGCAAGACAGGCGCAAGGGTGGGAAGGTTCGTCATTTTCCAAATTCCTGCCCGAGTAAGTAGCGACCTGCAGGATACTTTTTTTCATGCCCGGACTGAACAGACCCTCCAGTTCGCCGAGTCGGGATTGAATCAAACACGCCAGGGTTTGCTCCAGTTTTTGCCGGGCGTCCTCATTCAAGGGATGCGCTTCCAGATTTTCGCGAGGATCGAAAAAGGAGATCATCCATTGATCTCTCTTAGTCAAAAGCTGGACGATTCTTTTTATGAAATCTTCCTTAGAGTTATCAATATGCCGAAGAATATTTCGCACCAGTACTCCGTAGGGGTTGGTCTCACTTTCCGTCAGGCTCAGGATGCTTCGGGCGGTTTCCCGGTAAAGGCTCTTGGCATTTTCCTGGATGTCCAGCCCCGCACCCATGCGGGATAGCAAAGGCATCCGTCGGGTTAAAGAAGAACAAAATGAATCAATGGTTACAATTCTCAGACGGGCCGGGTTATTCATCAGCTTCCACTCCCGCGCCTGATCCTGCTCAAGAACTTTTCGCGCCAGTTCCCAGGTGAACCGTGCGTGAGCTTGTTCGGGGCATTGATGAGTCTGGGCTTCGGTGAGGGCGGAAAAAACTCTCTCCTTCATTTCCGCAGCGGCTTTTCGGGTAAAAGTCATCGCTAGAATTTCTTCAGGAAAGTTTGCCAGTCCCAATAACTTCAGATAACGCTGGATGAGCAATTCAGTTTTTCCTGATCCTGCCGGAGCCTGCACGATAAAAGACTGGTCGGGTTCAAGAGCTTGCTTTCTTATTTTCTCATCTGCCAGTATCAAGAAGAGTCCTCCTGATCTTCCCGCTTTGCGGTTTCCTGGATTCTGCAAAGGGAACCGAACTCGCAATGCCGACAAGGTTCGCCTTTGTTGATTGGAGAAACGTTGTGGTTCCCCTGCAGAAACTCATCGGCGACAGCGTTTAGATTATTCTTCCAATAGTTCAGCAACTCCTCCCATGAGGAATATCCACTGGCCTTGGTAAAATCCTGATTTTTGAATTGTCCAAGAGGCAGGTTTGGGATGGTGGTGCCCTTGAACTCGGGTTTGCCGATCACCAGATGGCCGTAGGCCAAGCCTGCTGGAGGCTTGGCTAGCGCATAAAGGGGCAGTTGTGGGCCGCGTATTTTTTCTCCAAACCAATCTGTGCTTTTAGCGTCTCTTCCTGTCTTGTAGTCGATCAATAGCAGGCCCTTGCCAGGAATTTCATCAATGCGATCAATTCTCAATGTGAGTTTTATTCCAGACAGGTTTATCGATACGTCCTCTTCATTGTGGAGCACTTTGAAATCGGGTCTTTCCGATTCCACATCGCGTAGCCATTCATGGATGACCCGCACGTTTCGTTCTATTTCGAGTTGGTTGAATTGTATTTGGCCGGTGGTGCGCTCTGAGCAAACTTTGAGGGCTTCCCGTACGTATTGATCGAGCTGTTGTTCGAGAGAACCTTCCGAAAGGGTTTTTAAAAGGTTTTCCAGGTTGGCTGTTTTTTCCCAGAACAGTTCCAGCGCTTTATGGATGACGTTGCCGCGATCCATGTTGTCAAAATCCACTTCCGGGGACTGGTAACGATCGCTGTTCAAACGGTGGCGGGCAAAAGCCCGGAAGGGACATTCGACTTGATCTTTGAGTAAGGTATAACCAGATGAAATACCCCGCGTCTTAAAGCTGTTCTTTTCGAAATCAGTAGCTGGCAAAAATGTAGGCTCGGTGAATTCTTCCAGATCATTCAAGGCCAGGACTTGATCTTTGATTCGTCTGGAGAGGTGAGGGGTCTCCTCATTCATTGGGAATCCTTTTAATAACGGACTCATTCCCATATCCATATCTCCTTCGTGGAGGGGAAAACTGAAATGAACGTCCGGTGCAGCCATCAGCAGACGACTTAAGCATTGCTCGGCAAATTTCAATTCCCGTTGTGGATTGGAACGCGGGATGGAAAATTTACTGCGGATTTCATAGGGGATGAAAGGGTTGGGCTCGGGATGGGCAGGCAACGCCTCACTATGACAACCCATGACCCATAAATGATCAAACCGCATTCCCGATGACTCGAGAAGGCCAATGACCTGGATGGAATGCTCCGGTGTTTTGGTCTGAAAAGGTTTGCTCCGAGTTATATTTGAAAGATGATTTAAAACTTCCAGTCTGTTAATCGGGCCGAGAATTTGATTTAGAGAACATAGCTCATTCAAACAATCTTTCCAGGCTTCAAATGCCTGATGCCGTTTCGATAAAACGGATTGCTGATCCGCAGAAGCCGAAGATTTTCCCGGCCAACCGTTGTCTTTTAAAAACTCTGATAATTCCTCTGCCCACTTTCCCGGCAATAATCTTTTGCTGTTCAAGATCCAGGCTTTTAACCCATCTGCCAGTTGGTCGACTTGAAGGATGCGGCCATAAATTAAAGAGAGTCGATCAAGAGGGATGGAGAGAATTCTTTTTTTTCTAAGTTTGCGTTCCAGATCAGATATTTCCTGGGTGGGTGGAAACGCATAACCAAAAAAGGGACTCTGGATGAATGACAGGAGCGTACTGACAGGAACAGTAACTGTCTTTACGGTCAGCAGGTTCAGCGCCATTTTGATCATGGGTTCCTGAGATAATGGCGAAGCCAGTGAGATATTAAAGGGCAAAATCTGTTCGTCCAGAGTGAATATGGATTCAGGAACCAGTTCTGCCGCCAGTTCGCGCTTGAGAAGGGTGCGATATTTTTCCAGCTCCGGCACAACGATGCCGATACGTTTTCCCGGCTGAAATATTGACCTTACCCAACGGGCACAGGCTTCGGCTTCTCCCTGGCGGTTTTCGTATTCCCGGACATGAGCGGTCTTGTTGCTCAGTGTGTCTTCCAGTGTTTCCGGGTCGGGCACTGGTGACAGGAAATCCACATGCGTGCCTTTTTCGAGAAGAAAGTCGAGAAAAACTTTCAGTTGCGGGCTTTGTTCTTCGAATCCCATCACACGAAGAGAGGGAGGGATAGGTATTTCTCCCTCCTGCATGGAGTTTCTCACCGCTTCCATAAGCATACAAGGATCCAAAGCACCTAGTGAAGCAAGGCGTCTCTCATATTTCTTTGTCCACCACAGGAAGGTTTTTGCCTCATCGGTCAGTTCATAGAGTTTGGGATTCCGTGGCAGGCGGTATTCATGAATCAGGGCAAAGGCCTGACTGGCCTGAGAGGCGACGCCTTGAAGGTGAAGAAGGTCAAGACGGGTTGCGTCTTGCGCTATGATCTGTTCCCAGATTTTTTCGCATTGCAAGTCGCTGAGGAGATACTGTGTCGGCCATGATTGTAGCCAGATCTCGCGCAACCAGGATGAAAAGGAGAATATCTGTGGAGTCTCCCAGGCTTTTTCCCCGGCTTGTTTTCTCTGCTCATCCTGTTCCAGTAAAAGCCAGCGAGCCAGCCGGCTGTTGACCGTCACTGTGAGAGTGCTTTCAGTAGGGTGGGGGGTCATAAGATCATAGCTTAACGGGCCAGCGTGACGCAGGACCCAATTTGAAAGGGCTTACGAAATACCCGTGCCGGGCATGAAGGATAATGCAGAGGTTATCACAGGTACGGAAGAATATCATGGCCACGCTTTTGGCGGTCGCGATAGCGTCACCGCCCCACTGGCCGCACGCCCAGTGTTAGGGAGTGTCTTGGACCCAGACTTCGCCGGTGGAGGTGGTTTCGCGTTTCCAGATGGGTGTGGTGCGTTTGAGTTCAGCGATGGCCCACTCGCAGGCTTTGAAGGTTTCTCCCCGGTGCTCACCAACCGCGACGATCAAAACAATATTTTCACCGATGTCTATGGGGCCGATCCGGTGAATGATGCTCATGTCGATGATTCCGTAATCCTTGATGGCTTGCGCCCGAATTTCTTCCAGCTTTTTTTCCGCCATCTTCGGGTAATGCTCGAAGTTTAGCTGGGTGATGTTTTGACCTTTTGAAAGTTCTCTTCCTGTTCCGAGAAAGGTGGTGATGCCGCCGATATTGCGGGAAACTTTTTTCATGGCTTCGATCTCATCGGTGACCGAGAAATCTTCCAGCTGGATGCGTATTTTTGAGTCGGTAGTGGTGCTCATGGTGTTGTCCTTAATTTACTGGGCTCCGCCTGAGAATGGGGGGAGAAATGCCACCTCGTCGCCGTCATGAATAACGGTGTCGGCAGAGGCCATTTCCTGATTGACCGAGATCATGACTTTTTTCTCCCGGATAATTGCTCCCATTTTCGGCGCTGTTTTAGAAATGATATCACTCAACTGGTCTATAGTTATTGGATTTTCAATCTCCAAACTGTCTTCTTCTTTTCCGGCAATGGATTTCAGACTGGCAAAATATTTAAGGGAGATCATTTTTCCACGGTTTCTTTGTCGAAGGTTCCCGATTTGCCGCCGGATTTATGAACCAATCCGATCCGATTGAAATACATTCCCCGATCAACGGCTTTGCACATGTCATAAATGGTGAGCACTGTCATGGAAACAGCAGTCAGCGCTTCCATCTCCACACCAGTTTGCCCGGTCACTTTAACCGTGGCGGTCACGGTGATGGAGCATAACCCCGTCTCAGGATTCGGGTCAGGGTTTATCTGAAAGCTGATGTCCACACCGGTCAGCAGCAGGGGGTGACACATGGGAATGACTTCACAGGTACGTTTTGCTCCCATGATGCCTGCGACTTGCGCTACCGCCAGCACATCGCCTTTTTTGATTTGTCCCTCTTGAATCAGTTGCAGGGTTGCCGGTTGCATATGCACTTCTCCGGTCGCCACCGCTTTTCGGGAGGTATGGGTTTTATCGGATACATCGACCATGCGAGCACGGCCTTCCTCATTAAAATGCGTCAGGGGGTTATTCATACTGGCAATTGTACATCAACAGCGGCATACGCTCAATGGGATTTCCGACTGGTGGGTTCATAGAGTCCCAGGATATTTCCATCGGGGTCTTGAAAACGGGCGAGTTTTCCGTAGGAATGGATTTCTATGTTTCCGTCCAGCGTGGCATCCAACTCTTTCAATCGGAACACGAAACCCTCAATAGGCCGGGCCAAGAAATAGACCGTGGCGCCAACTCCAGCCGGGCAGTCGGACTTCTGCAAAGCCAGCCTTTGTCCATCCAGATCAAACTCAGCCCAATCTTCACGGTGAAACAGGGGTTCTTTTCTCAGTACCTTCTGGTAGAATTTCAACGCCCTGTCTAAATCTGCAACCGGATAGGAAACGAACGCGATTTTTGTCTGCATGTCGGGAATCCCGCTTAAATATATGAAACGATTCGGAGCTTAAAGTTTGTCACTGTTTAATATAGGACTGGTTCTATTATCCAGCATTTTGCATTCTTTCTGGAACATATTGACCCAGACCAGTAAAAATTCCCAGTACTTTTCCGGTTTGAAAGGGTTTTTCATCATAGGCATGGCCTTGATAGCCTACGGTAAGTTCGGAATGGCTCCCTTGAACAATGAGATTTTTATTTGGGCTATCATTTCGGGAATTTTGCACGGTGTTTATATACTCTGCCTTTCCAGAGCCTATGCGACTGCTGACATTTCCTATGTCTATCCCATCGCCCGGTCGGCACCGGTATTTGTCCCACTTTTTGCATGGTTGCTGCTCGATGAACACCTGGGTATCTCTACATTTTTAGCCATTGGGTTCATCCTGATAGCGATTTATATCCTGCATTTTGAGGGGCAACTGATAAGAGGGTTTAAAACTCTGATGCAAGCTCTTCGCGATCATGATTTGCGTTGGGTGTTTTACACGTTGGCGATGGTGGTCAGCTACAGCCTGGTGGATAAAAAGGGAATGGATGCCCTTTTGAATCATTTGCCGGATCAGCCCTTTGCCAATGGTGTTACCTTTTTCTTCATTGAGGCGACCATAGGTTTTTTGCTTTGCAATATTTATATTTTTTTCAACCATCCGGCAAAATATATTTTTCAAACATGGAGAGAGGAATGGCATAAAGCCTTGCTGGCCGGGGTCGCCACTTTAGGTTCTTATGGCCTGATCTGCGTGGTGCTTCAGTTTGAAGCTGTGAGCGCGGTGGTTTCTCTTCGACAGGTCAGTGTATTGATGGTGGTTTATTGGGGGTGCTGGAAGCTAAAGGAACCGTTTGGCCCGCAACGCCTGTTGGCCGGAGCGATGATCCTGATCGGCATATTTTTGATGGGTGGTAATTCCCACTAATTCTCTGCGGCATTACGGCCGCTGCTTCATTGAAGATTAAAATTTTTTAACCCCATTTACCATTAAGACCCCGATATAATAATGCAGTTACGAATATTTTCTTACACTCTGAGGCTTCTGGCCTCATAGATAAAATTGGAGGTTGGTTGTGAATTGGATTCCTAAATTTCTAAAGACCGGATTGATTCTGGCTTTATGGATCGTATTTTTAATTTCTTCCGCCGAGGCAGTTAAGGGAGACAAGCGTAAAACCCAAACCCTCTCACTGGAAAACGGACTGGATGTTCTTCTGGTTTCCGACCCCGATGTGCATCGCAGCGCCGCCGCCTTGTCGGTAGGTACAGGCTATCTGTACGATCCGAAGGATAAAGCGGGGTTGGCTCATTATCTAGAGCATATGTTGTTTCTGGGGACAAAAAAATATCCGGAGGTTGGGTCTTACAAAAAATTTCTCGACTCGCATTCGGGAGGGTCCAATGCCTACACCGGGGGAAACATCACCAACTATTTTTTTCAGGTGTCGCATGATGGATTCACTGAAGCTCTTGATCGCTTCAGTGATTTTTTCAAGGCTCCTTTGTTCGATAAAACTTATGCAGAGAGAGAAGTCAAAGCCGTTAATAATGAACACGAAAAAAATAAGCTCAATGATGGATGGCGCGGCAACTATGTTTCGGGCCTGATGTCCGAGCCGGGTCATCCGCTTGCCAATTTTGGCACTGGCAACCAGCAAACCCTGTCGGGCACTAATGGCCCGGCATTGCTTGAATTTTATAAGCGTTATTACTCAGCTTCCAACATGAAGCTGGCTCTTATCTCCAGCATGCCGATGGAAATCCTTACCGGCGTGGCGCAGAAATATTTCTCCAACATACCTAATCGGCCCGTCAAAGTTCCTGAGCTATCTCCAGAATTCAGAAAACCGCTCAAGGGACAGTATCGCCTGCTGAAAATAAAAACCATCAAGGATGTTCGCTCGCTGGAAATTGATTTCCCCACTATTCGACTTAAGGAGCATCAGGCCAGTAAACCGGCCTCGATTGTCGGTTCTGTGCTGGGCTATGAGGGCAAAGGTTCTCTACTCTCCAAATTAAAAGAAGAAGGACTGGTTTTGAGTCTAAGCGCAGGTGGAGGAAGCAGTCACCCGGATATCAATTCGTTCGGCATCAATATCTCGCTGACCGAAAAGGGGCTGAAAGACTACGAACGCATTCTTGAACTGATTTTTGCTTACATTAATATGGTGCGAGAGCATGGGTTTGAGGAATACACTTTCAAGGAAACTCAGGCTATGGCCCAGATCAACTTCGATTGGAAAAACCCGGATGAGGGCATGGGATTTGTTTCAGGTAAAGCGGCGATGATGCAGGATTACAAACTGAAAGATGTGGAAACGTTGCCTTTCCTTTTTACCGAATACGAACCTTCTGCTTATAAGGCGGTTCTGGATACGTTGACTCCAGCAAACACCATGGTGGTCTTGAGCCACAATGCAGCCACAACCGATAGCAAAGCGCCGTACTACGATGCCGAATATTCCCTCAAAAAAATAGGTGGCAAGGCTTTCAGTAGATTATCTAATCCAGGAAAATTAGACGGTGTTTTTTACCCTGAAAAAAATGATTTCATTCCATATAACCTGAAGCTGGTGGAGGAATATCCTCATCTGGTGCAGGATGATGAGCGGGCAAAAGTCTGGTTCAAATATGATCATCGTTTCAAACAACCCAAAATAGCTCTGACGTTTAGAATCGAAACCGCGAAAGTTTATCGTAGTGCCAGGAATCTGGAGTTGGCTAAACTTTATGAGTCCATGATGCAGGAGGGCTTGAATGAACTGGTTTATCCCATTCAAATGGCGGGATTGTCCTATGGCTTGTCGATTGAAAAGAAAGGGGTGCTCCTCACTCTTGGTGGTTACTCTGAGCGGATTGGCGATTTGATCAAGCTGGTGACGAAAAACCTGAAGGAAGTGAAAGTGGATGAGCAGAAATTCGCCAACATCAAGGAAGCGATGATACGCGGATTGAAAAACAATAAACTCGGTCAGGCTTATTCGCGCGGAGGTTATTACAACTGGTTGATGCTCCTCCAGGACCAATACACCGAAGAGGAAAAGCTCACTGCTCTGGCCCCGATCACTTTGAATGATGTCAAGGCCTACGCCAAAACACTTTACGAAAAAGTGTATATCACCGGAATGATTCATGGTAACTGGTCAGATGATGAAGCACGGCAAAGTATTGATCTCCTTTTGTCGGCTTTGGGAAGCAAAGCGCTACCCAAAAATGAACGCTTCGAACAGGTAGTCGAAGTCATGCCTGAAGGAAAAAGATTCCAGTTCAGCCAGGAGGTGGCGGATAACAATAATTCTCTGGCCTACGCCATTCAGGTGGGAAAGAAAGATCTTTCCGTTTTGGCGCAAACCTCGATAATCGCTTCTATTGTGGAAAGCGATTTTTATACGCAGATGCGCACCAATCAGCAATTGGGATATATTGTGTGGAGCTTTCATCAACGCATTGAGGAACGCATATTTTTTCGGCTGGTGATCCAGTCTTCCACACACGGTCCGTTTGAAATGAGTAAGAGGGTCAACAACTGGTTAGCGAGCACCGAAAAACTATTCTCTAATTTGACCGATCAGGAATTTGAGCGACATCAACAAAGCCTGATTGTTGCGCTTGAAAAAGAAGGCGACAGCATCGGCGCGGTTGCAGGTGACCTTTACTCTTTGGCGACGGATGAAAAAGGCGACTTCCGTTTTAAAAAGAAATTGATCCAGGCGATACGAGACCTCAAAAAATCAGAGATTGCCCAAGCTGCGGGAAAAATTTTCCGCGACTCTGGTACTCCCCGGCTTGAGGTATTGATGAGAGCCAAAGGAAGCAAGGAAAAAGTTCCTGACGGAGTCATTGCCGAAGTCACCCAGTTTAAAAAACAGTTAGAACGATAGCAAGCCGTCATCGCGAGTTGTATAGAGGAGCACGGCGACAAAGTGAAATTCGGAGCGATTTTTAAAAGAGGGAACAATCTTCTCAAGCTGGGCATTGCCGCACGAAAGTTGCGCAAGTCCACATCGGAGGAACATCGTCATTGGGCTCAGCACTATCTGGTCGAACTGCTCGGCCAGTCTAGAGGACTGCCTGCCAAGATCGGCCAGTTCATCACCATGGATGCAGACGATCAGGCCCTGCGTGAATCCCTCAACAACGCTCTTGAACCCCTTCCTTTCGAAGAAGTCACCGAATTGATCAGTAATGCCTACGGCAAACCCTGGGACACGATTTTTAAGAAGTTGGAAAAATCCTGCAAGACCGCATCGCTGGGCCAGGTGCATTTCGGCAAACTTAAGGATGGCACGGAAGTGGCGGTGAAGGTGCAGTATCCCGAAATTGCAACGTCGGTGGAAGCAGAGATGAACCTCATGGGCTGGTTGCCCAAAGTAGGGCCGGTAGCGAAATGGGGATTCAAAATGGATGGCTATCGCGATGCATTCTGGCATAATTTCAGCGAAGAGTTGGACTATCGCATTGAAGCCGGACATCAGGAAAACTATCGCCACAAAATTCCTCCGCTGGAACGCATTGTAGTCCCTGAAGTCATCACCGATTTAATACGACCCACCGTGCTGGTGCAGAAAAAGGAAGAAGGGTTCGGTCTCGATAAAGCCGAAACCATGATGCCCGAGCAGAAGCAGGCCATGGGCCGGTTATTGCTCCAACATTATATCCATATGTTGTTTTGGCACGGGTTTGTTCATGCCGATCCGCAACCGGCGAATTTTGCCTTCCGACAATACAAAAAAGATTATTTTGTGCTGATCATTTACGATTTCGGCAGTGTCTTGGAGATTTCGGATGATGTCCGGCTGGCGCTTTTAAGAATCATCCTGGCTCTGCGCGATCGGGAACATCTGGACCCGGTGGCCTGCCTCGCGGCTTTGGGGTTCGATCCTGAAAAGTTAAAGGACCTGCGTCCGACTCTACCCGCCTTGATGTCCGTTCTGTTCGAGCCATTTCTGGTGGAAGCTCCCTACGATGTTAAGGACTGGAGAATGAGTGAACGGTTTGACCAGATTGTCGGCGACATGAAATGGTGGTTCCGTTCTTCTGCGCCTCCTCAACTGATATTCCTGATGCGAACCTTACATGGCTTGACCAGCATGTTGAGAAGGTTGGATGTCCCACTGCCCTGGCAGTTCACCATGGATAAACTTCTGTCAGACATTTATCCTCAGGCCAGAGCTTTGACCTTGCCGCAAGTGGAAGGCGACTCTCAAAGTCCGGCTTTCGACTCCATAGCCCGCTACCTCAAGGTTCATGTGGTGAAGGCCAACGGCAACAAAGTCAGTTTGACCATGCCCGGCCGATGTGCCGATGATATCGAAGGGGCGATGGATGACTCGGTGAAGGAATCGATCCGGAAAAATAATATCGATTTGAAAGCCATTCAGGATAAAGCCCGGAAATCCGGCTTCGTCCCACAAGTCCTGTTCGAACTTCACGACGATGAACGTAATATGAAAGTCTGGCTCGAGCGCTAGGCGCACGGGCAGTAACTGTGGTATTCTTCCCAAACTCATGCTCGGGACAGCCTGATCCTGAACCCAAAGAAAAATTTATTAACTTTTTGAAAACATCTGAGTTGAAATCCCAGATGTGAAAATGATCGAGCTATGGCAAAAAATGCCATCAACCTCGGAGAACTCTTAAAAGACTCCGTTGCCTCTCCACCCCAAGTCTACTTAAAGGTCAAGCAGACCATGAGTCGGGCAGACTTTTCTTTTAAGGATCTGTCAGAGATCATCAATTACGATCCTTCCCTGGTTGCCAGAATTTTAAAGATTGCAAACAGTCCGGTATACGGATTCACGGGCAAAGTGGAAAATGTGGACCATGCCCTCAACGTGCTGGGAGTTGAACAACTGAATCAGTTGATTCTGGCAACCTCTGTTATGAAAGACTTTAAAGATTTTCCAAAAAGACTGGTGGACATGAAATCTTTTTGGAGACATTCCATTGCCTGTGGGGTCACCGGAAAACATCTTGCGAAGTATCACGGAATTCCTGATCCGCAGAGTTTTTATTTGCTGGGGATGCTGCACGACATGGGAAGTCTAGTGCTATACAGCAAGCTCCCTGAATTGTCGAAGGAGATTTTGATTCGCTGTAAAGAAGATAAAGAAAATTTGTTTGAGATGGAACTGGAAACGCTGGGCATTAGTCACGCTAGGATAGGGGCCTACTTGCTGAGAGAATGGGGGACTCCCGAAAAAGATTTATGAGCCGGTGGCTTTTCATCATCAGCCTATGAAGTCTGAAGAATTTTCCACCGAAACGGCGATTTTGCATTTAGCGGATTGTATTGCAGATGAACTGGGACTTGGCAACAGCGGGGAGTTTGTTCCCAACCCCATTCATCCCAAAGTAATGAAACGGTTCAAGTACCTAGAGTCTCCTGCCAAAGCCATGGAAACAGAAATTCGAGATGAATTTTTTAGTGCTCCGGCGACCTTTGTTTGATTTGATAAAATCCTGGACATAATATGAAAATATGGGTGGATGCAGACGCCTGCCCCAAGCCGGTCAAAGAGATTTTGTGCCGTGCGGCGGACAGGACAGAAATAATGGTGACCTTTGTTGCGAACCAAAGGTTTCGTGTACCTGAGTCCTCTTTCATTCAATTGATTCAGGTGGGGCAGGGTGCAGATATCGCCGATGATGAGATTGTGGATCAATGCGAGGCCGGGGACTTGATCATCACCGCAGACATCCCCCTGGCCGCCCGCGTCGTAGAAAAGGGGGCGCTGGCCCTTGACCCGCGAGGAAAAATATACGATAAAAATAATATTGGGCAGATATTGGACATGCGTAACTTCATGGATGAGTTACGCGGTAGCGGTGTCGAAACCGGTGGCCCAAGCGGGTTTGGTCAGAAAGAACGATATAAATTCGCCAACGAGTTGGATCGGTTTATTGCACAAAACCACTAGACGTGGAACCAGCATGCTGCAAGTCGGCTTTACCTGGTGTCATGCTGAGGCTCTCGAAGCATCTCGTTGTTGATAGCTTGTCGCTAATAGCAAATGGAGTCTGCCTTGATCGTAAAGAAAGCTGATGAATATTCGGTGGTGTGCCACACCCGGGTTGCCCTAGACTGCCAGGAAAATGGGGGATGGTGCGACAGCGAAGAAGAAGCGCAGGAGTGGGTGGAACATGAGTGCTGGATTTTTTCGGGCGAAGGCTGGATGTGCATTGCGTGCAACGCCCACTTCATGAGAAACCTTGCCCAAAACCGCAGAGAAACATATGGCGATCGCCCTGATGAGACCCCGGACGACGATCTTTACGAAGGCATTGACACTGTTCGATAACTCCTAGGAGCCCACTCTCGTGGGAGGGAGAAGCAAAGCGATATCCTTCTTAGCTTGCGTTCATCAGGATGACAGTTGTCGAAGCGCCTGGTGGTTACTAGCAGGAAGAAATTTCGTCTTGAAGAATTGGTTTGATGGGAACTTGTTCTACTGTTTTGCTGGCAGACTCGTTGGTATTTTGCACGGCCAGTTTGTCGAACAGGAAAGTCATTTTGTCTTCCAGTTCTTTGCCGATGCCTTCGCGAATCTCGTTGGACAATCCCCAAAACTCAGATTTGAACTCGCCAAATCCTTTTTTGCGGGTCTTGTATATGAACTGCTCATCGGTCTCGCCGGATTTTTTCTCGCCAGCAAACTTTTCGCGCAGGTGGGTGTAGATTTCTTCTTTGAAATCTGCGGGGAACAGAGTGCTTCCATAAATCATATTCTGGAAATCGGTGGCAAGATGAATTTCTGCGGTTTCCAGTTCCGGGAATTTGTTGAACAGGTTCTGGGGTAGGGTCGACGCGCCATGTTGGACAGCTCCTGCCAGCCCATAATCATCGCGTGAAATGCGTGACAGGCTTTCCAGTGTGTCGAAATCGAGATTGACATCGGCGACGCTGCCATCGGGTAGAGGGACTCCGCCATGCGAGGTTCCAGTCTGGATGGAGATTTTGCTGATGGTGGTGGTTCCGCTGCGATTTTTTTGTAGCAGTTCATTGAAATTGTCGAGATAGGCGCGCAGTTCCTGTTCGTTGCTGTTTTCTTTTCCTACTTCGCCAATTTCGCCACCCACGGAAATGGTGATGCCTTCCGGTTCGAATTCCCGCACGTGTTGAGTGAGATCAACGCCAACTTCAAAGTTTGCGCGTTGTTGCTCGATGACATTAGGCTTGCTGAGGTCGACCAGTGTCGAGGTGTCGATGTCGATATTATAGAATCCACCGGCGATACCGCTTTCTATCAGGCTCTTGAGTCCGGCGATCTCTTTTGCCGGGTCCGCCGCGTAGTTTTTAGCGTTGACCTGAAAATGGTCGCCTTGGATGAAGACGGGTCCGGTATAGCCTTCTTTGATTGCCGCGGCGAGGATGACCGTGGACAGTTCCTGCGGTTTCTGGAAGGTATAAGCCATTTCTGATTTAGCCAGCTCAAAAATGAAGGCACCGGCGTTCATCTTTATAGCGGTGCGAAAAATAGCCCGGCACAGCTCATAGGGCAGGCCGCGGATATTGAGGGCGGGGACGGTGAATCCTTTAACTTCACCTCGGCCCCGGGCGTCATAGAGTCCTTGAATGGATGAACTGACTATGCCTAACTCCAGCGCTGCCGATTTGATGAGAAACCGGCTTAGCCCTTTTATCTCTGCAGATGGATTGAGAACGGCGTTCAGGAGTAACTGATCGAGCACGTCGCCCTTGAGTTTATCGGCGTTTTCTATTTTCACGCCCCCGTTATCTTGAGTGGCGATACCTTTAAGGTGGCTGGTTATTTCGTCTTTATGGCTAAAAAGCATTGGGCTCCTATGAAAGCTTGAGTCCCTGATTGTAACGAGAATCTTACATCGGGGAGAGTTGGTTGAGGAACTGACCGGGGCTAAAAATTTGACTCCGGGTTTCAGCATTGTTGCATCTTCTGTTAGCGGTCAGAACTATATGAAGATAAAGTCTTGCCTGACAAGTGCATTGTAGCGAAAAATTCGATTTCTGGCAAAACATCTTTCAGGCAAAGAAAAAAATTAATTTATTACTTTAAAAACAATATGTTATGCATTACAAGCTAACCTTAATCGTTCATGGTGTTGGGTCTGGGTTTTCTGATTGAATCGGAAAAATGGGTTATGATAGATGATTGAAGGTGCAAGCCGAAACGGTTTTTGGTGGGATGTGCTTAAACTCTTAAAACGCCTATAATTACAACATTATCTTGCCTTAATTCTCATTGACACAGTTGAATAATTTGCTAGAATGCCCAGCGTCTGTAAAGTGCGTTGATCGCACCTGATTCCGCAGTTGATTAATGGATCTTTTTACAAGATTCTTTAATTTTAGAATATTTAGATTCCAATTTTTCAAAACTATATTTCCCAGGTTTCTGGAACGGAGAAATTGACCTCATGTTTAAGAATATTTATATACCGGTAGATAATTCTGATTACTCCAACGCTTGTGTGGATCTGGCGCTTGAGTTCGCTAAAGGGTCAGAAGAGACGACCATTACCGCAAGCCATGTTTATGCTGCCAAAATGCACGATGTCCGGTTCCGCCAAATGGAAAGCGGACTTCCCGAAGAATATCAGGATGAAGAAGAGTTAGAGAAGCAGCGAAATATTCATGACCAATTGATCACCAAGGGAATGGAAGTCATCAGTGACTCCTATCTGGATGTCCCTAAAGTTAAATGTAAAGAACTGGGTATTCCTTTTGTGGGTAAATCCCTCGAAGGGCGCAATTGGACGGAACTGGTTCGTGATATCAAAGAATCTCCCTATGATCTGGTTATGATCGGTGCATTGGGGCTGGGCGCTATCAAGGACAGCTTGATCGGGACTGTTGCCGAGCGGGTTATCCGGCGCTCCACGAAGGATATGCTGGTGGTTAAATATTGTCCCGAGATTCATGGGGAACGGCCTTCAAGTGGAAAAATTGTGGTCGCGGTCGATGGCAGTGGTCAATCCTTTGGTGGGTTGATGACAGGAATTGAAATGGCGAAAATGCTCAACCGTCCTTTAGAAATCATTTCTACCTTTGATCCCTACTTTCATTACGCCATGTTCAATAGTCTGACCGGTGTATTGTCCCGCGAGGCTTCCAAAGTTTTCAAGTTTGAGCAACAGGAAAAGCTGCATGAAGATATCATTGATAAGGGACTGGCTAAAATCTATCAGGCTCATCTGGAAATTTCCCGGAAAGTTTGTGAAGAAGAAGATATGGAATGCACCATTCGTCTTCTGGACGGAAAGGTATTTGAGAAGGTTCTACAATACGCTCGGGAGGAAAACCCCTACTTGCTGATTTTAGGGCGCATTGGAGTTCATAGTGCTCCGGATATGGACATCGGAGGTAATGCCGAGAACTTGCTGCGTTTGGTTCCGTGCAACGTGATGCTCTCCAGTAGAGTGTTCAAGCCACCGATAGACTTGCAAGCGGAAGAAAGCATTGAGTGGACCGCTGAGGGGAAAGAACGTTTGAAGAAGATTCCTGGTTTTGTGCGGCCGATGGCGACTTCCGCTATCCTGCGTTATGCGTTGGAACGGGGACACAGTATGATCACATCCAGCGTTATCACTGAAGCGGTGCAGGAGATTCTTCCCGCAGGTGCTATGCAGGCGATGTCTGCTATCGGTGCGAGGATGAAGGAAGAGGGGATGGATCCGAACAACCCTGAAGGTCTGGGCATGCTGAAGGAAGAAATGGCAGAAGCTCATGCCGGTAAACCTCCTGAAGAGATAACTTTGAAATGTACCAGTTGTAATACTTTTTATAAAGGTGATGTTGTTAAATGTACTGTTTGTAATGCGGGTCCGGAACGATTACTTCCTGTTAACAAGGAAGAATACCAGGCCACTGAGGCAGAAGCTCAGAATTCCACTACCTTTACAACTTTGCCTGATGGTGTGCAAGTATCCTGGACTCAGGAAGCGTTGGATCGACTTAACAGTTTTCCAAAGGGGCATTTGAGAAGAAAAGCCCATGCCCGTGTTGAGAAAAATGCGCGCGTTCAAAAAATTGAAAAGGTTACTCTGGCTTTTCTTGATAAAATCCTCAACGAAAAGATTAAAAAAGATGACAGTAATGGGAAAAGCGAAGGAATTCCCGGCGATATTCTCAGTATAGGTGAGGGGTTGAATGCTGAAGATTTCAACTGGTCGCCGGAAGCTTTGGAAAGATTGGAACGCGTTCCCAAAGGATTTATGCGGGACAATACCCAAAACCGGGTAATGGCTTGGTGTTCTCAAAATGATATCCAGGATATTTCACTGGAAGTTTGTGAGGAAGGAATTCGCGAGTCTGTGAAGATGATGGAAGACGCCATTAAAAACGGCGCGGGTCTTGAAGATTTCCTGCCTGCAAAAGAAGTGAAAGCCTAAATTAATACCCCGTTTAAGCAACGGTTTTTTCTAGCCCCTGGATATTGAATCGAGTTCAATGCCAGGGGCTTTTTCCTTTCATTTTCTGTCCCACAGGTTACTCAGTTTCCTGTCTTGCTCGGTGGCCAATGTCCCTTTATAAGCGCTTATTCCGCAACTTAAAACCTTATCTGGGTCGCTTATGTCTGGCCATTTTCTTTTCCGTTATCGTTGGTATTATTGCTACTTCCCCCGTTCCGATTATTCAAAAAACCTTCGACCAGATCTTTGTAAAAAAAGATTATTTCATGTTGAAGGTAATTCCTCTTGCCCTGATCATTTTGTACGTTATCAAGGCAATATTGACCTATGCTCAAAATCTCATCATTTTTGGGATATCGTGGGAGTTGGTGGTGAAGTTCAGGGAAAAATTGTTCACGCATATCCACAAACTACCATTTATGTTTTTTGAGGACCATGAGACGGGAGAACTCATGTCCAGAATCAATAATGATGTTGCGATCATGCAGTCCACCGTAACGCGAATGATGAAGGAGTTTATGCAAAACGGTGTGATGCTGATTGGTCTCGTGGCGTGGGTGTTTTATTTGAAATGGGACTGGGCAGTGATGGCATTGATCATATTTCCTGTAACGGTTTTCCCGGTAGGAAATATTGCACGAAAACTGCGAGGCCTGTCCCGAAGGGGTCAGGAAATTCTGGGCAGTATCAACGCAACTATTTTGGAATCCTTTTCAGGGATAAAAGTTGTCCGGGCTTTTAGCATGGAACAGCGTGAGACAGAAAAGTTTAGAGTTGATAACGAAAGTTATCTTGGAGTGATGAAAAAAAATGTGAAGTATATGGAAATCACTTCACCCTTTCTGGAGGTGTTAGGCGTTATCAGTTCGGCGTTCATCCTGTGGTATGGAGGGAATCAGGTTTTGAATGGCGAAATCAGCCAGGGAACATTTCTGGCTTTCATAGTTGCCTTATTCATGATGTATTCTCCTCTTCGAATTCTGTTTAAAATCTACACCAGTGTTCAGACAGCGCTGGCGGGAGCGGAAAGGGTGTTCGATATTCTCGATCAGGAAGAGGAAAAGATGTGGGAAGGCGAGGATGAACTGGAAAACTTCAAAGATAGCATTGAGTTTAAGGATGTTTCTTTTCGCTATCCATCCCGCAACACAATGGTTTTGAGTAACATCAACCTTTCTGTAAAAAAATCGGAAGTCATCGCCATTGTGGGGATGAGTGGAGCTGGCAAAACAACTTTGGTTGACCTGCTGTTCCGGTTCTTCGATGCGACTTCCGGTTCGATCTTTATCGATGGGAAACATATTCAGGATTACAAACTGGCTTCTTTGAGGCGGCAACTGGCCCTGGTGACTCAGGAGACTTTTTTGTTTAACGACACCATCTGGAACAACATCGCTTTTGGTTGTGAGGAGGAGGTCACCCGCGAAGAAATTATGGAGGCCGCCCGAGCTGCTCATGTGGATTTTTTCGTATCGAATCTGGATGACGGTTATGACACTCTCATCGGCGAACGGGGAGTCAAACTGTCTGGTGGACAACGGCAGAGAATCGCCATCGCCCGGGCCATTTTAAGGAACGCTCCGATTCTGGTTCTCGATGAAGCCACATCAGCATTGGATTCTGAATCTGAAAAGCTGGTTCAGGAGGCCCTGCATAATCTCATGGAACACAGGACGTCTTTTGTTATCGCACATCGTCTGTCAACGATTAAACACGCCAACCGAATACTTGTCATGGACAAAGGCCAGATCGTAGAATCGGGGACACATGAATCGCTTCTCACCAGTAGCGGTTTGTACCAGAAATATTATGAAATGCAGTTCATAGACCTGAAAAACAAAGATATCAAAGAAAACAATTAAAATGCGTTTTGAAAAAGTTTGTATCGAAGGTCTGGGTTACCACCTTCCTGACAATATTGTGACCTCGGCTGAAATTGAAAAAAGACTGGCTCCTCTTTATGATCGGCTCAAACTTCCGCAAGGCAGGCTGGAATTGATGAGCGGAATCAGGGAACGTCGATTCTGGGAGAAGGGGATTTTCCCCAGCGAGGTGGCAACTGTTGCCGGACAAAAGGCCCTTGCCCAATCCGGGATCGATCCTGCGCAAATTGGTTGTCTGATTTCTGCATCCGTATGCAGAGATTTTCTCGAACCTTCCACCGCTTCGGTTATTCATAATAACTTGAAGCTCCCCGTTGAAGCATTTGTGTTCGATGTTTCCAATGCCTGCCTGGGTGTGCTGAACAGCATGATGATCATTGCCAACATGATTGAACAAAACCAGATATTGGCAGGATTGGTGGTGTCCGGAGAAAATGGTGGCCCACTGGTGAACAACACCATCGAGACTTTGTTGGCCCGGCAGGACATTACCCGCAGTAATATTAAATCCTCTTTCGCATCCTTGACGATTGGTTCTTCCGCAGTCGGCGTTGTTCTGGCCCATGAAAAAATTGCCAGGCAAAACCACCGCTTTATGGGTGGTGTCTCTCTGGCTGAAACCAAGTTCAACCATTTATGTCGCGGTAGTGATGACAGCGGGGCAGGGGGAGATTGGTCGCCGCTGATGGAAACTGACTCCGAAACTTTGATGCTAGAGGGGTGCAGGCTTGCCGGTAAAACCTGGGCGCGTACCCGTGAAGAGCTTGGCTGGAAAAATGAAGATGTTAGTCGAGTCTTCTGCCATCAGGTCGGCAAAGGCCACCGAAAACTCATGTATGAAAATGTCGGGCTCGATCCTGAAAAAGATTTTTCCACACTGGAGTTTCTCGGCAATACCGGGTCGGCCTCGCTACCAACGACATTGGCGATGGGAATAGAAAAAAATGTTCTTAAGTCTGGCGACAAAGCCGCGCTGCTCGGTATAGGCAGTGGACTCAACTGCATGATGATGGGTGTTGAGTGGTGACAGAGCTTTATCCCTTTTCATCGCATAGCCTGCAACTGGAAAAGCTTCGTTACCATTATCTGGATGAGGGATCTTCAGGTAACGAGCCGCTTCTCATGCTACATGGCAATCCTACCTGGTCCTTTTATTACCGTAATTTGATTCTGGGACTGAAAGACTCTTATCGCTGCGTGGTGCCCGACCATATGGGGATGGGGAAATCAGACAAACCACAAAACTACCCTTACACGCTTTCTCAACACATCGATAATGTGGAGAAACTGACGGACCACCTCAAGCTCGATAACATCACTCTGGTTGTGCATGACTGGGGTGGGGCAATTGGTATGGGATTCGCGGTTCGGCATCCAGAACGAATCAGGAGGTTGGTGATTTTCAATACCGCTGCATTTTTATCGCGGGAGATACCATTAAGGCTGAGACTGTGCCGCCTTCCCGGATTCGGCGCACTCGCCATTCGCGGATTTAATGCGTTTGCCAAGGGTGCCATCCGATGGGCTTGCAAGAAACAGGAAAGAATGACAGAAGATGTCCAAGCCGGTTATCTGGAACCTTACGATAATTTTGCCAATCGTGTGGCAAATTTGCGTTTTGTGCAGGATATACCGATGAACTCCGATTCGCCGAGCTATCTGGTGATTCAGCATATTGAAGAGAACCTGAAACTATTTCGCCAGCACCCCGTGCAAATTATCTGGGGAGCGCATGATTTTGTTTTTAACGATCATTTCCTGAAACGCTGGCAGGAGATTTTCCCGCAGGCCGAAGTGCACCGCATTGAAGATGCCGGACATTATGTGGTGGAAGATGCACACGAACGTATTCTGCCAATGATGAAAGAATTTTTCGAGAAGAACCCAGTCTGAAACGAATAAATTCTTAATCGCACAAAAAAACCGGCCTCCCGAAATGGGAAGCCGGTTTTGTTTTGCGCTAATTATTTTAATAGCGGTAATGCTCAGGTTTGTACGGACCTTCTATCGGCACGCTCAGATATTCGGCCTGCTTGTCGGTGAGTTTTGTCAGCTTCACGCCCAGTTTATCCAGATGCAGACGTGCGACTTCTTCATCGAGTATTTTCGGTAAAGTATAAACACCTACTTCGTATTGTTTAGTGTACAGCTCTATTTGCGCCAGCACCTGATTGGTGAATGAGTTGGACATCACGAAAGATGGATGCCCGGTCGCGCAACCCAGGTTTACCAGCCTTCCTTCTGCCAGCAGAAGGATATTGTGCCCATCAGGGAAGGTGTATTTGTCCACCTGCGGTTTGATAACGTCTTTGACAATTCCAGGAAACTTGTTCAACGCATCGACCTGAATTTCAATATCAAAGTGTCCAATATTACAAACAATGGCATCGTTCTTCATTTTTTCCATATGATCAATACGGATAATGTCTGCGCATCCTGTTGTGGTGACAAAAATATTTCCCTCTTTAACAGCTTCTTCCATAGTGGTGACTTCATAGCCTTCCATCGCCGCCTGCAATGCGCAGATGGGGTCGATTTCGGTAATGATGACCCTGGCTCCCAAAGCTTTCATGGCATCGGCGCAACCTTTGCCGACATCTCCATACCCGCCAACAACGACTACTTTTCCGGCAATCATAATATCGGTGGCGCGCTTGATGCCGTCAGCAAGGGATTCCCGGCAGCCATAAAGGTTGTCGAATTTCGACTTGGTGACCGAATCGTTGACGTTCATCGCCGGGAGCTTTAGAGTTCCTTTTTCGATCATCTTATAAAGGTTGTGCACGCCGGTGGTGGTCTCTTCCGTGACTCCTTTGATGTTAGCCAGCAGTTCAGGGTGTTTTTCGTGAACATAAGCGGTGAGATCTCCACCGTCATCGAGGATCATATTGGGGCCATCTTCAAAAAGCAAAGTTTGAGCGGTGCACCACCAATATTCTTCTTCGGTTTCTTCTTTCCAGGCGAATGTGGGAATGCCAGCTTTAGCCATGGCGGCGGCGGCATGGTCCTGCGTTGAAAATATATTGCAGGAAGCCCAGCGAACCTCGGCACCCAGTTCGACCAGAGTTTCCATGAGCACTGCGGTTTGAATGGTCATGTGTAAGGAGCCAGCAATACGCGCCCCTTTCAAAGGTTTGGACGTGCCATATTTCTGGCGCAGAGTCATGAGTCCGGGCATTTCGTTTTCGGCAAGGATGATTTCTTTACGTCCCCAATCTGCCAGTGACAGATCTTTTACCTTGAAGTCTTCAGAGACGGTGCTTGTTGACATGAGCTACTCCTTTAAAAGTGTTTTTTGATTATATTGGGGCCCCTTAACGAATTTGATACGTTTAAAAGGTCAGGGCCTGCTACGAAATTTTGAGTGACGGGGATGGAGCCAGGAAGAATTATTTCCATCTTTCTTTACGACAATGCTTTCTACCATTATAGCAGATTATATTTAGACGTCAATCCATCCCTAAAAAAGGGGAATGAGCCCAAACTATATCAGTTGGATGATAATTTTACGGTTTTATACAAAAAGTTCTTAAAGCTGATGAACTTTTTCTTTTCGTCAGACTCCAGATGCGAACGAGTTTTACAGGCGCGCAGTTTTACCGCCAGCCCCGGCAGATTGGTTTGATACCGGCTTTTTGCCGCCAGTATTAGCGACCGCACCGTGTCCCGGGTCAAATGGTTGGCTTTAAAAGGCTGATGGACATCCGTCCAGAAATTGGCCTCTCCCGCCTCAAATTGATTCAATAATGTATCGATAAAGTTCCGATCTGTGATGCCCCCAGAGGGTGACTCTGGAGAGGACGGTCGGCATGCTGACATGATTTCGTCTTTAGTGATCGTAGCTCCTTTACGGAACAGCATGGCTCGTAGCAGGATGTTTTTCAGTTCCCGGACGTTCCCCCGATAAGAATGTTGTTTGAGATATTCCACCGCCGCCGGTTCCAATTGTGGTGGGGTCGGGTCGTTGCCTTCCTTTCTATAGGAGTTAAAGAGAATGCCGAGAAAATGTGTGGCGAGATCCTCAATATCTTCTTCCCGTTCGTTCAGTCGTGGTATCTGGAAGCTCAAGGCATTGAGTCGGTGGTACAGGTCTTCCCGAAACCGTCCTTCCTCAATTTCCTCAAGCAGGTCTTTATTGGTTGCGGCGATCAAAAATATTTTGGAAATACGCGGCTGGTTTTCACCCAGTCTCATGAACACTCCGGTATCGAGAAAGCGCAGCAACTGCACTTGTGTTTTCGGGTCGGCGTCGCCAATCTCATCTAGAAAAACCACTCCACCATGAGCTTCTTCCAGAATGCCCTGGCGGTTGAACTCGGCTCCGGTGAAAGCACCTTTCTTATGACCAAACAATTCGCTATACGTCAACTCGCCGCTGTAGGCGGCGATATTGGTTTTTCTTAAAGGCAGTTTGAAGTGGGCTCCTCTCTCTTTTTGGAACATGTCATTGAGATGGGAATAGATATTATTGAAAAAGAATTCCTTGCCCGAGCCTGTCTGCCCTTGAATGAGAAGGCTGGGTAAGCCGGTCATGACTTCGCGCTGTTGATTGCCCTCCCAATTGAGCATGCGGTTGAAAATGGAATCCACAACGGTCTGGATCTGGTTGACCAGCGAATTGACGTTCTTACTTTTCCCAATCACGTTGCCAAAATGATAGGACGAAACCTTAGGGTCGCGGTACTCAATATCCTTCTTGAGTTGTAGCAGTTCCCGTTTCAGTGTTTCAATCTGCTGGAGGTTGTTCACCTTCTGGCTAATCAGGCTGGCGATGATCTGGAGAATTTTTTGATGCTCCGGGGTGAAGAAATGTTTTTGAAAGCTGTCCTGATTGATCACTCCGAGCACATGACTGCCGTGAATGATGGGGACGGCCAGCGCAGACTGGATTTGCGCAGAAAGGTTTTTATAAAAACCTCGTGTCTGCTTAACATCTTCCACATTGGCAATTAAAACCGGTCTCGCAGTATGCGCCACATAACCGTTGAGAGATCTTTGCTCAACAGGAAGCTCCTCCCCACCGACAGGCAGAAGGGGAATCTTGCTTTTCATCCAGCCGCGGGATTTAGCCCCAACAAGATTACCTTCTTCATCTTCAATGATGAGCCAGGGTTTGCCATCGAGAATTTTATGGATGGAAATGGTTCCCGAGTCGGCACCGATCAACTCCGAAGTTTTTGCCAGAATCTTGTCGAGAAACGAGGCCAGGTTGTCATCAGCATCAGATAGCAGTTCCTCGATTTCGCTGAGCACCTCGATTTCAACATGCTCCGGGTTTTCCTCGAGAATCAGTTTCTCCACCATGGCCGCGTGGTTTTCCAGTAGCGGTTTTTCGAAACGGGTGAACTTGTGCAAGGTATTGGTGTAATAATTCACCACGCAGATCAACTGCCCGGTTTTTGCATTGAATTTTGGCACCTGATAAAGCGAGACCAGATCAATTTTGCGCGCCACCGCTTTGCGGGTGAAACTTTCTTCCATAACATCTTCGATATAGACCGCCTTCAGTTCTGAGTCCTTGGCGATGAGGCCCTTACGGTCGTCATGCAGGACAATGCGGTTGATCAGGTTCTCCTTGTGGAGAGTGATATGGTCGCGGGTGTTATAAACCAGCACGTCTTCTTTGTTTTTTGAAAATGCCGCGAGAATTTCGACCCGGTTGCTCAACTCCCGCGATTTAGGGTTTTGAATGGAAGAGGGCACCCACACCGAGGCCAGAGTCAGCTTGTCGATCAGTTGCACCGCAGAGCGCATCATCATCCACGCCGCTTCTTTTTTCCGCGCCAGATCAAGATGGCGAGAGAACGACAGTTTCTGGTGGAACCGCTTGGCGCGGTCAATGGTGCCGCTGGCATCGCTGAGAAAATCGACAATCTCCTTTTTCTGTTCTTCATTAAGAAACTCGCCGGTCTTTCCCCAATCCAGACTGATGGTGCCGATGGGGCGAAACTGATAGGTGATGGGGAACACGGCGGTAGCCTTAATACCCGCCAGCTTCTCAACCGGATTCTGTAGCTTCTCAAATTTCTCCGACTCATCCCACGAAAACACCACTTCATTATTCAGGAACGCCTGCGAAATGATCGAAGCCTCCGGCGAGACGAATTTAGTGATGGGCTCCTGATTCGGTTGGTTCTGGTCGGTGACATATTGGCAGACCAGCATCCCTTCATAAAGATCCTCAAGATTGATCCGCACCATTTTGCAGTCATAGAGCTTCTTCAACCGGGTGGCAATATGGTGAAGAATCTCCGGCAGACTTTCCTTGCCGTAGCTGGAGATTAAACTGCTATTCAGAGCCATGAGAATCCATCCATTGAGTAACAAAAATACACAGTTAGCCAAGTAAGTATAGAATATTTATAGGCTTGTGGGAAGCCCTCTCAATCCCTCCCTGATCAGGGGGAAGTTTGTTATCTGTCGGCAAGCAGCTAGTTTGCAACATTAAGTAGGGGCGGGATATGGCGGGATTAAACGGGATATAGTGGGATAGAATAAGGGGTTAGGGGCACCCGGAGCGATTTTTTTTGTGTTTTGTGCAATGCCATTAGATTGCGAAAAACTGTGGATAACTCGCATCTGAGACGGTTTTAAACAGGGTTTAAGGTGGCTTTAATGGCCGTTTTAAGCCCTTTTTTATTACGCTCGTTCCCGGAAACAGGCCCACGGTATAAAGCCGAAAGGGCCTGTCTTGATATTTGACGCAAAAAATCAACGGCTGCAGACATAGGGGCAACGTGAGGGCATAGCCTTAAAACATGCCCATACCCTTTAAAATTAATGATTTATCCTGTTTTTATGGTGGATGGTATGCGAGTACGTAGGGGCATATTTACCTTAGGATGTTGGCCCAGAATAAAAAAATGATGGCCACAAGGGCGATAACAAGTGCTGCCCAATTGGAAGTTTCAGGCTGGGGTAGGGGTGACAAAATTCCACAATGCGGAGAGGTCAAAGCTCTATCACTGACTTCCTGCTTGCATTCCTTGCATTGGATTAGAGCCTTCGATTCATCCTAGTTTTCAAGAGGGTCGAAGTCATCAATCAAAGCATCTTCACACATCTGCTCAAAATAAACCGGGTGAAAATAGAGGGAGGGTAGATTGTCGGTGACGCGCTGAAGTTTGGGAGCGAGCTTGCCAAATTCAATCATTGCAAGAGCGCGATCACACTTATGAAACCAGTGATAACCCTGATCGCAAGCGGCACATTCGATGTCCCTAAAGAAGGATGATTTTTTTACAGTGCTTTTTTTCGCCTTCCCTGGGTCTCTAGCTTTTCCTGTGTATTGCCCTCCAAAGCCTCAACTTTCAATCTGAGATCACGATTTTCCAGAGATAGCTCCAGGCATTTTTCTTTCCACTTATCCACTTCGGAACTCTCCAGTCCCCCGTTGTCTAACGTATTAGAATCCGAAGGATTATATTGATTTTCCGATGTTGCGTCAAGGCGCATTGGGCCTTCCCCTGTAAGCAGCCAGTCAACATTTATTGATTTTTTTAAACAGTAAACCTCGATCTCTTTTTCAGGAAGATTTCCCTGGGTTTTTCGTGCGCTAAAAGTCGCCTTTGCAAAGCCTAGCAATTCGCCGACCTCATGGTCCCACTTGAAGTTTTCCAACTCCTTGATTCGCTGGACAACATCAATAAAAACAATTTTTTTTGATTTTATGTTTGACAAATCAAATTCCTTTGACTATTGTTTTGATAGTTAGAGCAAAACAACCTAATAAACCGCAAAAAATGAATGTAGAAAATCCCGCAGTCGAAGCCATTTACGAAAGCCCTTATTCGCAGACGGAACTCAGCGAAGAGTTCGGCGTTGGCGTGTGGCACTTTAACCGGGTTGTAAATCGCAGGTCGAAGTCCAAGCCACTCGAAAAGCGCATCGCTAAAAAATTAGGGGTAGAGATTGCAGCGATTTTCCCGGACAGAGAAGAGAAAAAGCGCGGTTCTCGTACCTCCGCGTCAACCGAAGGGCGGTCCGTAAACCTTGGCAGGAGATCGGCCCGTTCTTCTATCTCAAAATTATAACACGAGATCATTATGAATCTACCTTTTGACGGACCAAAGAAGCCCGCAAGAAAGCTGACCAACTCGGAGAAAGCGGAATTTGATAATCATTTTGCTCCGCGTCTCCTAGAAGCGTAAAAAGGTTACCAAGTCGCCACCAGTAAACAATTAGAGGCTCCGGGCGGGATCGCCGCAGAGTCACTGCGATTTGAGCAGTACTTGAGCTCTGCATTACCAGGCATTCGATCAAATGGTTAACAACGTCTTTATGCCCTTCAAGAATAACATTGCGCTCAGGTTCTGGCATTTCACACAAATCGAGATATTGAAGTGTGTGGTCGGAGCGGATCGGCTGAGGCAGAAGCCTCTCGCATTCCTGCTGCCAAAATTCATAAAGCTCAGTCGGTGTCATTTGTTCGGGCAGTTTCTGCATAGTCGGCCTCTTAATAGTTTTCGTGATGCAACTAGTCAAGGTGATTTTGGAGAACCGCACAATGTCTAAGTCGCAAGAAAAAATAGACGCGGGTGGAAGGTCAATCACCCAACGCACTTTTAAGGAAGAGAGGGCTTGATGACCAGACCAAGGCAAGCCCCGGACCCAAGACAAATGACGATTGATGATTATATTGCTGACCTTCAAAAAGATACTTTGCCATCTACGCCGGTGAACGGATCTTGCAATGTCGACCTGCAATTGCGCGGAGCCATCAACGAAGTGATTCGCGAATCAAAAATAAGCCGCGATGAAATTGCTGGCCTGATGACGGCAAGCCTAGACGACGGCAAGACGATCACGAAAGCGCAGATTGATAGTTGGACAAGGGCAGACAGTGACCGGCATATCCCGCTCGAATATATCCACAGTTTTGAAATAGCCTGTAACTCCACTGCGATCACAGAGTATTTGTGCAAGTTGCATGATGGCAAATTTATAGACGGCCGTTCGCATGATGTTATGGACCTTGGGCAGTTGCAAATTTTGAAGGCGCAACTTGCTGCGAAAGAGCGCGAGCTTAAACGAGGGTTAACGTGATGAGTGAGGCGTTCTCAATTAAACAGGTGATGGAAATAGCCGAGTGCGACCGAAGAACTGTTGAGCGGCGTATCAAATCTGGAGTGTATGAAGCACGACAATTCCCATCTGAAAAACAAAAAGGAAAAACCTTCACAAAGGTTCTAGTTGAATCACTCCCAACACCATTGCAAGCGAAGTTAATGGCTCAATCCAACCCTCCCTCTCTCCCTCCCTGTGAAGGGAGGGAAGCAAGCCAAATCCCTCCGGCCTCCGAGATGCTTCGAGAGCCTCAGCATGACAACGAAAATTCTGGTACCGGGCTCCTAGGCGAAATAAAAGAAAGAAAATATTCTACCTCCTCCGATCTGTCGGCTTGGTACCAGTCTTTAAAGCCTGAACATCTCACCTTGATAGAAAAACGTCTCGCTATTATCGAAGGTATCGACAGGGTGGTCGAGTCCTCGAACGAAAGAAACAAAACCCAACTCATTATTGATCTTTGCGGTAATTTTAGGATTTCAAAAGACACCTACTACCGATGGAAAAAATCTTATGACAAGGACGGCCTGTATGGTTTGCGGATGAAGGCCTTCGGTGTGAAGAGGACAAAGTTGAAAGAGGGGCAATGCAAATACATTCTCTCGCTGATTCGTTTTAATCCTGACTGCCGTGACACGCGGATATGGGAATACCTTGTTGATGAATTTCCAAACAATATCGTGTCGGGTACCACCGTTGCCCGTTTTATTCGCCAATGGAAAAAAGAAAATCCTGATGTGTTCGAGTGGTTGAGAAACCCGGATGCATGGAAAAATAAATATGCCCTTGCGTTTGGGTCGCAGTCAGAAAAAGCGCACCACTTCCTGCATTATGTAGAACTCGACTCCACACCCGCAGATCTGATGTGTAATGACGGCAAGCGTTACACCATCATTGGTGGAATAGACATCTTCTCCCGCAAGGTGAAGTGCTACGTTTCGCCGAGTTCGTCGGGCATGGGTGTTGCCAGTCTGATTCGCTCCATCATGACTGATTGGGGTGTGCCGGAAAACTTTGTGCGCGATAACGGAAAAGATTATGTCTGCAACCAGATAAATCTCGCGTTTGAAACTCTAGGCGTCAATGCCATTACCCTCCCGCCTTTCTCACCAGAAAAGAAACCGCATATCGAAAGATTCTTCCGCACGATGGCCATGTGCCTGTTTGAAGAAACTTCGGGTTATGTCGGTCACAACGTTGCTGACCGGAAAGCCATCGAGTCTAGGAGAACTTTTGCACAACGAATGATGAAGCAGGGCGACAACCCAATTCGCCTAAACCTGACACCAGAAGATTTGCAGGATCTCATCAATCGATGGTTAGAAAACAAATATCATCAGCGCGAACATACTGGTATCAGAACCACTCCTGAAAACAAAGCCGCGCAGAGTACCGCGCTAATCCGAATGCTTGAAGATGAGCGAGCCCTCGACATCCTCCTTCTCCCATGTGGAGCCAGAACGGTGCAGAGTTACGGGATCGGTTACGAGAGCGGCAAATACCAGTCACCGCTTTTTGCCGGATGGGTTGGAAAGCGCGTCAACGTTCGCCGGGATATTGATAACGCCGGTCTTCTCTACGTGTTCGACATGCAACACAACTTCATCTGCACGGCGGTTGATGAATCGATCAATGAAATGTCTTCACCTGAATATGTGAAAGCGCGGAAAGACCAGAAAATCATTTTAAGAGAAAAAGTAAACGCCATTGCAGTGCTCACCGAAAGCCCGATGGAGCGGCAACTTAGAAAAGCCAAAGGCGGGAAGAAACTCATCAGCCTGAACCGGACAACTGTTCATAGCACACGGGCATTGGAGGAAGCTCAGAACGCAGCATTAGAGCGAAAGGGTATCCAGTCACCAAGATACAAAACCGTTGCCGAGCAGATGAATGGTGGCGAATCGTTTGACCCTGACTTTGATGACAGCGATCCACTTGCATTCATGGAAAATTTAAACATTGTAAACAGGTAATCGGAGAACGTAATGAACACATCAACCGAAAGCAAACTAGCACTTTCTCAGAAGCGTTCAGAATTACAAGGACGGGTCATGGTTTGGCAGCAAGTTGACCCGACTCGAAGTCAGGATCAATTGGCAAAATCTGCAAATTTGAATCCTGCCACGCTGTCAACTTTCCTGACAGGGAAGTGTGCTCCTAAGACGGATCACAACGTTATTGAAAAACTGGAAGCCTTTTTCAGGCTTGCAGACCAACGTGTGGACCTGCTGCCTGACCCTGAATTTGTGCTTACCCTGCAAGCAAAAAGAATCTTGAATTTCATTTCTCTAGCTCATGTCACAAGAGGGATCAACATTCTTCACAGCTCTTCCGGGTGTGGAAAGACAACCACAGTAAAGGCTTACATGAAGGACAACTCAAATACCTACTACATCCCGGTCAATCCCATGATCCGTAGTAAGACCGAATTTTTTAAAGCACTTGCATGGACGATATTGGGCAGAAAAAGTATTGGTTGTGCCGGAATGGTGTTTGATGAGATCGCCACGAAGTGCTCTGAGCAAGGTGCTTTGATCTTTGTTGACGACGCACACCTACTTTACACAGAGAGAGGAACTAACGATTCTGCCTTTGAGATTATTCGGACGCTTAACGATAGAGGTATTGGATTTATTGTTTCAGGTAATGGGTCGTTGCGCGACAAGGTGACACAGACCAACAAGGAAGAGTTTTACCAGCAACTGGCCTCTCGATCAAAGATCCAGCAGATCCCACATCAATTCACCGAGGCAGATGTTGGCTTGGTAGTTGAATCTGTTTTACAGGGGAAAACCTGTCCAAAGGATGTTTTTGAATATCTTTACGAAATGACCAATAAATTCTACGGTTCTTTACGGATCGCTGTGGAAACGTTGAAACTCGCAGCGCTCACTGCAAGTTCAATGAATGAAAAATTGATGGTTTCACATTTAAAACTCGCCGCCGACCAAGTGTTGGCAACACTCAAACCGGAAGCAAAAGGAAATACCCATGCCAAAAAAAGAAACCAAGGAACTCCTGATACACATCGAAAACAAATCATCGTCCAAGGTCAATCTTCAACTGTTGCTTGTTAAGAATAAACGGATCGAAGTCACGAGGGATGAGTTGTTGCATATCAAGGATTAGATCGAATTCTACCTTGAAACTTCATCAGCAATTATCAATGCAACCGGACGGAGGGGATAAAAATAAATTAGGTATTGTCACGTTAACTATTTTAGACAAAATAATCCTAGAGTTTTAATTTTATCAATCAACTCTCACCGCCTGTTTCCAAGTAGTAAATGCCTTATCTCTTAAAATTCTGTAATGCACTGCTGATAGCAAATGCCTTGGTTGTCGACATAAATTATTCACTAACCCGTGAAAGGAAAGGAACCTCTGCGCTTGCCCTGCGGATTTGAATCTTCTCATTTGCCGCTCTTGTTGTCTTGTCGGTTCATGTGAAACTTCTGCCCGATTGTTCGCATATTGCTTGGTGATATGAATTAAGGACGGCGCCATCTCACGCAAAGCGGAGGAATAACTT
>CALAGQ010000125.1 GCA_937891765.1 uncultured Nitrospina sp. | reverse complement strand
ACTAAAGAATATCGCAAGGGGAAAAAGATTGTTCGTCAGGGCACCCATGGCACGAGCGCGTTCCTGATTAAAAAGGGAACGGTGGAAGTGTATCGGGAAGATGTCGAGGGCAATAAAGTAGTACTTGCCACACTCAAAGAGAATGACTTGTTTGGAGAAATGGCGATGATTTCAAGCGATGAGCGTAGCGCGTCGGTGATAGCCTTGGAAGATTGTGAAGTCGCTGTTCTCACCCGCGAAAAATTTCTCACACTCCCAGATAGCAGCCCCGCTGTGGTCCGGCTAAAGACCATCATGAAAGAACGCCTCAAAAGCAAATAGCTCACTGGTTTCCCTTGCAGATCCCAAGAAGATTTTCCTCTCAGTTTTTTACCCAATTGCAATCCCATACATTGAAGGCTAGTATTAAGGCATGGAACGAGATTTTGAACCGTTAAAAACCCGGCTCCGGGTTATCTGTGATCGACTGGATGAGGACGAGCAGCTCTATTTTCGTCCTCTCATTGAAAAGTTCAAGGGACAGACTCAGGAGTTCCAGCGCATCATGCGCGACCTCGGCAAGTTCGGAGAAAAAATCGGAGACGGGAGCAAGTTTCAGGTCTGCCGGGAAATCCAGCATCTTTTTGATGACGCGTTTCGCAAAAACAAGTGATCGGGTGGAAAAGAGGCCATGTTGATGAGTGTCCATCTTATTGCGCGCGGCCGTGTGCAAGGGGTCTGGTTTAGAGCCGGCACGCGCGAGCAGGCTTTGCAATTGGGCCTGTGTGGGTGGACAAAAAACTGCCCCGATGGCACTGTAGAAATCCATGCTGAAGGGGAAAAAGAAATCCTCGAACAGTTTATCAGCTGGTGCAGAAAAGGTCCGCCCGCAGCCCAAGTCTCTACGCTCGATATTGAATGGGTCGAACCCCAAGGCTTGACCACTTTTGAAATTCTCCACTAACCAGTGGATCTTAGGGTTTTCTTTGTTTGAACACCACTTCAACTTTTAGAGCTTGGTTGTCGCGGCGAAGTTGGAAGGTGGAGTGGTCATCAAAAATTTTGTTTTGCAGAAGTTCTAATACATCGTTCACCCCCGTTAGAGTTTTTCCGTCCATGCTGAGTAACTGGTCTCCGGCTTTCATGCCGGCGGTTTGGGCGTTGGAGTTTTCGCCGATGGATTGAATGCGCACGGCTCCATCTTTTTCCTGAGCCAGTTGTACCCCCAGCTTTACTTTATTCTGGCCGGGCACCCGGTATTCCACTTTCCAGACATAGTTTGCGGCGTAAAGCGGGATGGAAACTTTCTCCACCTTCATTTCCCGGTCCTTCAGTTCCTCTGGAATTTTGGTGATGTCGGGCAGGACGATGGAATAAGGATGCGGTATTCGTCGGTAAGCGCGTTTTGGGATGCCGAATCCATATTGAACATGGAACCCGCCTGCCAGCACCACCAGCTTTTTATCTTTATTGACCGGATCGCGCAAAAATTCTGCAACAGTTTGGGCCATGGTTTCTTCCCACAGCAACAACATGCGATAAGGTTTTTCCAGCGCTTTCGCGGTGTGACCGCCGAAGGCGGACATGGCAAACGCCCGGTGATAAGGGTCGGTGTCGTCTATTTCCGGATACAATGTGTCGCCGGGTGCCGCATCTCCCGAGCGAAAACTATTTTCCACCGCGCGGGTGGATTTGAGTCCGATCAACGGTAGACCTTTGGATTTGGAAAATTCAAATATCGGTTGGTAGAGGTCAAACCCTCCGCCCCAATTACTGTGAAAGAGATTTCTAAATTCTTGATCTGAAAGTTGATCTTGGTTGAAGAGGTCGAGTTTTTCCTGGGCCGAGCGACGGAACATTTCCAGCCCAATCGCCACCGGATATTTCTCTGTCAGAAGTTGAATGATCTGCAACTGCACTTTATGGGCTTCGATATTGTCGTGGGTCTCGCCGATGTAGATGACCCGGGAAGCTGAAATGGAGTCCATCATTTGTTCCCGGCTGACCTCCAATCCGGTCGGAAGATGGAGGATTTGGCCCGCATCCAGATCTGCCAGGTTTTTGTAGGGGGACCCGGAATTGGGCACGGCAAATTCCTGAGAATGACCCTCGTGAGATAAAAGCAGTAACCAGAATAAAAACAAGGGGACAATACGAAGGGTTTGGTTGACCGGATTTCGGCTCATTATTTTAGGGTCTTGACTTTGTGGGGGTTTTTGTTGATAATCGCAAGCTTCATAATAGGATGGCTTTTCCGTCAGGTGCGGAAGCATTGGTGCCGGAGGTTTGGTAGCGAAGCATTATTTTGTGCCATCAAAACAGTTGTTCTCCCCTGCTAAAAAACTCAGGGTAGAAAGGAGAGATTTTTGGAAGTCACAGTTTATCAAAATCAGGTTGAAAAAGCCTTAAAAGTCTTGAAACGTCAAATGACGAAGGAAGGCCTGCTTAAGGAGCTTAAGCGCCGCAGGTTTTATGAGAAGCCTTCCGTAAAGAAAAAGCGCAAGCAGAAGGAAGCCAAGAAGAAAAGAAAAGCCGCCATGCGTCGCATGCGATCCTACAACCGGCTTTAAGTTTCATCCGTCTTCAAACCATGAAGGCCGTGCTTCACTCTTTGGCATTATCCCGCATTTTTTTCTGACGCAAATTTTCGTAGAAGACGACTGTGCTGGCTGAGGCCGCGTTCAAGGATCCCAATCGGCCTTTCATGGGGATCGCGAGCGTGACGTCGCAGGATTTTTTCAGCAAAGGTCGAATGCCTTTTTCCTCTCCTCCAATGACCAGCGCCACCGGGGTATTGAACTCGTACTGGTAGCATGGCATCTCTCCCTCAGGCACGACACCTGCGACCCAGAATCCGGCTTCTTTGAGTTGTTCGATACAGCGGGCCAAATTGGTGACCCAGGCGATGGGTAAATGTTCGAGAGCTCCTGAAGAACATTTAGCTACTGTCTCGTTCAGGGGCGATGTGCCGTGTTTAGGCAGGATCATTCCCTGAATTCCCAGAGTTTCCGCTGATCGTATGATCGCTCCCAGATTTTGCGGATCCTGAATTCCATCCAGAATGACCAGTGTCGGCAGGGAGGTTTTTTCAAACGCGGTTTCGATCAGGCTTTCCAGTTCCAGAGTGGCGACGATGGAAAAGTATCCCGCGATTCCCTGATGCACCTGATTTTTGAACTTATTATTGAAGGCCGTCTTGGGCAAAGGCTCGATGGGAATTCGTTTTTCCTTGGCCAGTTCGATCACAGCCTGGATCCTTGCAGGGGGTTTACCCTGCTCGATAATCAGCCTGTAACAACGTCGTTTAGAGGCTAAAAGGGCTTCCCGTACGGGATTGATTCCAAGAATTAAGGACTGTTCTGTAGGTTTCATCAGTGTGAAATGTAAAAAGTGTCAAAAAGAGCAATGCGGGCTTTTTGCTGGACGAAAAGCCCTAAACGGACTATAACATTATGAAAACAATGGACTTAACTAGCCACGTCCATTAGTGATTGATGAGCGGTTACGAACCGGTTTTGCTTCTTTTCCTCGAAATTTTTTTCTTTCCCGCGAAAAACCGCGAAGGCTATTTTAACCTTTTTCTGCGATCCGTAAACCTTATATGCCGCTTTACCGCAAAAGGATTATTTTTTATTCCCTGTTCACGCTAGTGATCGGGGTGATCTCCGTTTGTTCTTTGGCCTATTATCAGTTACGTAATCTGGGAGAGATCAAAACGGCGGCGGTAGAGAAGCTGGAGGAGTTGACACAGCGGAAAGTAAAAATCGGTGACGCTGAGATGGATATTTTCCGCGGCCTCAGTGTTCGCTTGAAAGATGTCTCGGTCAAGTCTCGATTTGCTGAGGAACCGGAGCTGACAGCACGCAGTGTGTGGGTGGTGGTCCGGTTATTGCCGTTACTGATTAAACAGGTTGAGATCAAGAAAATCATTGTTCAGGGGGCATCCCTCAGTGTGACCCGGAATGCAGAGGGGCGGCTCAGCTTAGGTGATGTGAAGAAGTGGATCACCCGGCCTGCTGACAGTGGTTTGTTCAAAGTTCTAAAAGCCAGCCTCATGAACCAACTCATGGTGGAAGATGGCGCCATACACTTTAAGGACTATTTAAATCGCCCTTCAGATAGCCCCCTGCCACTGGATCTGGAGCGGATTCATTTTTCCGTGCGGAAAAACCTTCTCAACTCCCCCTTTCAATTCAATTTAAAAGGGGAAATCCTCAGCGGGAGTTCACCCACTGCTTTCCAGGCTTCCGGAGCGTTCGACAATTTTTCTGAAGACCAGGGTTTTACCGGCATTTCCGTTAATGGTCAGATACGGGTCGATGAACTGAATGTCTCAAATTTTCAGCCCTACTTGAGAAAGGTGTTGGCTAAAGCTCCTGCGGACAGCTTATTGTCTTTGGACTCCATCTTTTCAGGGAATCTCGGTGGTGCCATGAAGACGGAAGGCACGCTGAAATATTCCTTGAATAAAGAGCGTGCAACATTGAGAGATGCCCGCGTGCCCCACCGTGGTGGCTTGGAATACAAGATTTCCCTCAATAAGGACTCCCTTCATATTGAAGAGTTGAAATCGGTATCGGAGCCTTTTAAATTCACGGCCAAGGCGTCCCTCAACAATTTTCTTTCCAAAGATCCTTCTGTATCCTTTGATCTGGTTTCCGATTCATTTCAGGTTAATAAAAGCGTCGATTACCTGCCGTTAAAGTTTTTTCCTGAGGAATACCACGCGTTGGTGCAGTCCCGGTTTAAAAACGGTTCGATAAAAATAAAGTCATTGAAATTCGACGGGAGCGTGGATCAGCTTAGAGACTTGGCGCGGGAAGAAAACCGGGGTTTAATTTCCACAGAATTTGAAATGAAGCACGTGGACTGGCAGTCCCCTTTGCCGGCGTTACAGAATGTGACGGGAACTTTCAGTGTGCACAAGGGAAACACCACCCTGCATATTACTAAGGCCAAGTATGAAAACCAGCCCATCAATAATGTACATGGAACCATCAATGACATCATGACGCGGCCCTTGGTGGACCTTGAAGTCGAAAACGAAGTGGAGATGAGTCAGTTTCATGGAACCCTCAAAAAGGTTTTCAAAGGGCACGCCTTGTTCGATTCCATTGCGATCTACGATGAATTTAAAGGGACCGCAAAAGTTCGTCTGGACGTGAAGGGTCCGCTGGATGATTTCGACAGTTTGGCGATCTCGGGAAAGATAAGCATGCAGGACGTTTCGCTTAATGATAAGGAGTTTGAGCCGCGACTGGAAAACCTGAATGGGGAAATTATCTATACCCATACTCCGGAAGCGGACAAGCGCAAAGACGCCTCCTGGATTCCGGTTATCAGGTATGACAACCTTTCCGGAAATTTTTCCAAAAGCTCCTTTTCAAAGATGAACGGAGAGATGGGTTTCCGTAATGGAGAGCCGCTGAAAAAAATGTCGTCGACCTACAAAATCGCATCCAGCGATTTGTTTTATGTCCTGTCTGATAATTCCGAAGATGTCCTGCTGAGCTTGAAGGAAGGCTTGGACTTTACTTCCGGTGAGTTGATCATGAACTACCGGTCGCAGGGCAACCCCAATAAGCCGGAAACGGAAAAGGAGTGGGGAAAAATTGAGTTGAAAAACTTCTCCATGAAATATCCGAACCGGTTGCGGGCGATGACGAACCTGAACGGCAATATCTCTTATGGCGATGGAAGAATAAGACTGGAGAACTTGAACGGCCAGTACGGCGATTCACCCATTCAACTGGAGGGGGAAATAGATCGCAAGAATATCAAGAAGCTGAAATATGCCCTGCGCCTGAACTTCCCGGGACTTGTACAGTCCGACTTGAAGGATATCCCTGTTTTTAAGGATTTGAAATTTTCTGGCCCTGCCCACGTTTCCCTGAACCTGAATGGCAACATGGACTCCTTTAAGTTTGAACATCAGGCCGATCTGGCACGGGTGGGTTATCAAATTCCCGGCTTTATGGAAAAACGTCCCAACGCCTTGAGTAAACTTAAAGCCAAAGGCAGCGTTTTAAAAAATGGAGGATTAACCATCGACAATTGGTCTTATGAGTTGGGCGGAAATCATGTCTCAGGAACTGTTCGAATCCCCGACCTTGATAACCCTGAGTTCACCATCAGTCTGGTGGCCAATAATTTTCAGACTTATCCCTCCCAGCAGTTTTTTCGATTTTTTGATGCGGAGATAGACGGCAGCACCGATTTTAAAATCACCGGTTCCGGCAACTTGAATAATCTCCAGGATGCAAAATTCGAAGGTGAGATGGAGTTGAGGAAACTGAAAATCCGGCCAAAAAACTTTTCATCGCCCGTGATGGTGGATGCCAGCCTGAAGTTTAAAGAGGATCGCCTGGACATTCGCTCAGGAAGTATCAAGGCTAATCAAAGTGGGCTCAGGTTTTTCGGTGTTTACCAAAGAGGTGATTCCCCCAGCCTGGATTTGGATATCGCCGGAAAGAGATTGGATATTGATGAAATTTTCCCCGAATCGCAAGACAAAGAGACGTCTATAATTGACAGGCTGAACCAGTCGGAGTTTTTTGCCAAAGGCAAAGGCCAGATAAATTTTAGTCTGGATCAACTGGGCTACAAACTTTTAAATCTGGATCAGGTTGCAGGAAGCATTGTCCTGAAGGACAGGGAAATAGAAATGAAGGACCTGACTTTTGCCTCCAACGCATCGATCAAAAGTAGCGGGCGGATGTTGGTCGATCACAAAGGGGTTGGGCATATTGAGGCAGGCGTTCAAGCCCAGAACATGGAAACAAACAACCTGTTCGGCTTTTTTGGTGATGTTTTAAAAAACGGTTTAAGTGGAAAAGTGAAAACGATGGATGCCCGGCTCATAGGCAGTGGAAAAGACTGGAAAGAAATTGCCCGATCCCTGTCAGGCCGAATATTTCTGGATATCCGATCCGGAAGCATAAATAAAGATAAGCTTAAAAGGGGTATTCGCAGGTTGTTCAGTTCGATCCCTCAATCCAACCCTTTGGAAAAGGAAGAGCCGTCTTCCTTCAGGCAGATTTCCGGAGAGATCGTTTCTAAAGGCGGAGTGTTTGAAACGGAAAACTTTATCGTCGAAACCAACAACCGGAGAACCTCCATAGTCGGCAACTTTGACCTGATGAATAATCAGATGGATACGGTGGTAGGGGTTGCTCCTCTGGCCGGACTCGACCGGTTCCTGACGAAAATTCCACTGGTCGGGAAAATCATAACCGGTGGCGATGAAAAAAGCCTGCTGAAAACCTACTACACGGTGAAAGGGGATTTCAATGATCCTGATATCAGCGCGATTCCTTTTACGTCTCTAGGAAAAAAGGTCATGGGGATTTTTCAGGGCATTTTACAGACTCCGCAAGATATCCTGTCTCCTATCACAGATAATCTGCCTGAAGCAACGCCAACACATCCACCAGTCGCGGAGCCAGCTCATTAAGCCGAGCTAACCCGTTTCTGCCAGTGAAGGTCATTGCTCCTTGCCACCAGCGGCTCGCTGGTTAGCGCTGGGAAATATTGACGATTCTAAATTCGTTGGGGGATTTTCCCATGTGCATGGCCAGAGTTGCTGTAATGGCGGCCACATGATCGTCATGGTCACCGCTTGCAGGAGCTGCGGTTTGATTGCGAGGAGGTGCAGGGGGTGGAGCTTCATAGGGGATCAGTTTCACCAAAACCTGAATGGTGAAGATCAAAATAACCAGAACGGTGAAAATCACCGCCATGGCCAGAATAGAAACGTTGACAGCCGCTAGAAATGAAGCTTCCATAAAGAATCTCTCTTAATGATGTATAGCGCCAGCTACTTGTGCAATCGCGGCTTTGATGCCGGGTTCTACAGTGCCGATGACATCAGCGATAGCAGCATGCTGGTCTATGGGAGTGGTATCTCCGAATAGAGAGATGAACACCCCGGCGGCCACAGCACTACCAATAACACCTGCGACATTGGGTCCCATTGCGTGCATCAGTAAAAAATTAGAAGGGTCTGTATCCGCTCCAACTTTCTGGGAAACCCGTGCCGCCATGGGCACAGCCGAAACCCCTGCCGAACCGATGAGCGGGTTGACCCGACCCCCGGTCATTTTGCACATGAGTTTTCCAAAAAGCACACCACCTGCTGTGGCAATACTGAAAGCCAATAAGCCCAGCACAATAATTTTAAGGGTTTCAACCCGCAAAAAAGAGTCGGCGGTCATGGAAGAACCTACGGCCAATGCTAAAAAAATGGTGACGATGTTGATCAAATGAGTTTCTGCGGTTTCGTGCAAACGGGCGGTGACGCCGGACTCGCGGAACAAATTGCCGAGCATCAGCATTCCCAAAAGCGGGGTGACGCCGGGTAACATCAAACAACAGACGATGGTCACCACAACGGGGAAAAGAATCTTTACCGTTTTGGATATCGGCTTCAATTGTTTCATCTTGATTTTTCGCTCTTTCTCCGTCGTTAAAAGTTTCATGATCGGAGGTTGGATAAGCGGAACCAGAGACATATAGGAATAAGCCGCCACAGCAATCGGAGCGAGCAAATGCGGCGCCAGCTTGCTGGCTATGAAAATGGATGTGGGGCCATCTGCACCGCCGATGATGCCGATGGCACTGGCTTCATGCATGTTAAACCCGAGCAACACAGCGCCAATGAGGGTGGCATAAACACCCACCTGAGCGGCGGCACCGAGAAGAAGTGTTGCGGGATTGGCCAGAAGCGGGCCAAAGTCTGTCAACGCGCCCACTCCCAGAAAAACCAGTGGAGGAAGTACTTCGTGTTTGACGCCTTGATAAAAAAAGTTGAGGAGTCCGCCAGCATCGGTGCTCGCCATCATGCTCATGGGAATGTTGGCAAGCAGGCACCCGAAACCAATGGGCAGGAGTAGAAGCGGTTCAAACTTCTTCCAGACTGCCAGATAGAGCAGAAGGCAGGCGACCAGAAGCATGATCACATCGCCACCTTCCAGACTGGAGAAGCCGGTGGTGTTTAATATTTTAGAAGCGGATGCCCCGAAGCTGAATTCCATTATCCTATGATGACCAGTTCATCGCCGGTTTGCACGCTATCGCCTTCTTTAACCAGAACAGATTGAATGGTTCCGGACTGATGGGCGGTGATTTCAGATTCCATTTTCATGGACTCCATAACAAGGATGGTATCGCCCTCATTCACCGCATCACCCTGCTTGCACTTCATGGAGAAGATGGACCCCGGAAGAGGTGCCACCAACGGTGAACCATTGCTGGCTGCGGGGGCAGCAACTGGTAAAGCAGCAGGTGCAGTTACTGCAGGGGCAGGAGAAGCGGCTCCTCCAGCGGCAACTTCAACAGTATAATCTTTTCCATTAACCCGAACGCTATAAACGGCTGATCCGGCAGGAGCGGCGGCGACCGGAGCGTTTGTTTGTGCGGCAGCGGCTTTCGGCTGGGGTTTGCCTCGCGCCTCAAAAAATTTCAGAGCCACTTTTGGAAACAGGGCATAGGTCAACCGGTCTTCTTCGCTGGTGTATTGATCGCCCAACTCCTTGCAAACCGTGCCCCATTCAGGATCGAGCAAATCGGCGGGACGGCAGTCGGTGACTTTCCCATCCGCAGAAACCTTATTCATCAGTTCTTCGTCGATTGGGGCGGGCAGTTTTCCGTAGTTGCCCAACACGCATTGCCGGGTTTCCTTGGTGATGATTTTATAGCGCTCCCCTGTCAATACGTTCAAGGTTGCCTGTGAACCGACGATCTGGCTGGTAGGCGTGACCAGGGGAGGGTAGCCCATGTCTTTGCGCACTCTGGGAACTTCTTTGAGCACTTCCTCGAGTTTGTCGAGCGCGTTTTGTTCCCGCAACTGGTTTTCCATATTGGAAATCATGCCGCCGGGAATTTGCGATTTGAGAATATTAATATCCACACCCTTGAAATCGCTTTCAAACTCTGCATAATTTTTCCTCACTTCGGTGAAGTAATTGTTGATTTCTTCAAGCAGGTTAAGATCCAGACCGGTATCTCTGGGAGTATCTTTCAGTGCGGCCACGATACATTCCGTTGCGTAATGAGATGTCCCCATGGATAAGGAGGAGATAGCGGTGTCTACCATATCCACTCCCGCCTCTATGGCGCATTGCATGTTCATGCCTACCAGTCCGGTTGTCGCATGGGTGTGCAAATGGATCGGGATCTTGATGTTTTTCTTGAGTTCGGTGACCAGAGTCTTGGTCACATCGGGAGTCAAAAGGCCCGCCATATCTTTAATGCAGAGAATGTCAGAACCCATCTCCTCCAGCCTTGTCCCCATCTTCAGGTAGAGTTCGATATTATGAAACGGGCTGACTGTGTAGCTGATACACCCTTCAACTGTTTCGCCGCATTTTTTTACGGTATTTACGGCCGTTTCAATGTTGCGAAAATCATTGAGGGCATCAAAGATCCTGAAAATATTGATTCCAACATCCACCGATTGCTTGACGAACCGTTCGACAATATCATCGGCATAATGTCGGTAACCGACGGTGTTTTGCCCTCTCAGCAACATTTGAAAGGGAGTGTTGGGCATTTTCTTCTTGAGGGCCCGGGCGCGTTCCCAGGGATCTTCATTGAGAAACCGGATGCAGGTGTCAAAAGTTGCTCCGCCCCACATTTCCAAGGAGAAAAATCCCACCTGATCGAGTTTTTCGGCGATGGGGAGCATATCTTCGGTCCGCATTCGGGTCGCAAGAAGAGATTGATGCGCATCCCGCAAGACAAGTTCAGTGATTTTGAGTGGATTGGTTTCCATGCTATTTAAATTCCTTTATGAACCAGGAATACCCTGGGACCCGAAAGTTAAGTTCAATAAATCAACGCCCGACCCGCACCTCGAAATTCGCTTTGACTGGCGTTCCCCGCTGATTTTTCCTGAAAGCCGACGCGGTTTTTTCCTATGAGTTTTAGTGTCACCCGTGGACAAAGTTCAGGCTGGGAAATCGAAATTTTAATTTATTGTGGGGTCAAAATCAAATCTTATTTGCGCCAGGTCATGGGCAGAAAAAGCAGAATAACACCGTAAATTTCAAGCCTTCCCAATAGCATAAAAAGGATGAGAATGCCCTTTCCCATTGCTGGGATTCCCGCATAACTCCCCATTGCACCGACATCGCCGAGACCGGGGCCAATATTGAAAAGGGAAGCGACGGTCGCCGACAAGGCTGTGGTGAGGTCCACGCCCATGGCTGATAGAAACACTCCGCCCAGAGCGGTCAAGCCCATGAACAAGAAAGTCAGGGCGGCAACATTGGAAAGGTCATCTGCGTCAATAGTTTTATCTCCCACTTTGACGTGGAAAATGGCGCGTGGATGCACCAGATTTTTAAGCTCCCGCATAATGATTTTCAGCAGGATGATAAACCGAATGACTTTGAACGACCCGCTGGTGGAACCGGAGCACCCGCCCACCATCATGATGATGACAAGAAACAGTTTTAAATATTCCGGCCATACATTGAAATCATCGGTGACGAAGCCGGTGGTGGTGTTGATGGAGACCACGGTGAAAGCCGCACTGCGAAAGGCATGGCCTGCGTCACCATTCCCAGGCACCTGGATGAGGCCCCAGGTTGCAAACAGGATACCCACGAGAAGTATTGCGCAATAGGCCTGAAACTCAGGGTTCTTGAAGATGACCGAAAAATTTCTTCGTACCAGTTGAAAGTGCAGAGCAAAGTTGATTCCCCCCAGGAACATGAAAAGAATGATGATGCTCTCGATATAAACATTGTTTAAAGCGCTGATGCTATCGTTATGCGGAGAAAACCCGCCTGTCGCTACCGTGGAAAAAGTGTGGCAAACCGAGTCGAACCAATCCAGGCCGGCAAAACGCAGAGCAAAAATTTCGAGGAGGGTTAGAGTCAGATATGTTTTCCAGAGGATTTTTGCAGTCTCGGCGAGCCTGGGTTGCGTTTGTTCCACGGTTGATCCACCAGGAATTTCCGCCTTGAACAGGTGGAAGCTGCCGATCCCCAGCATGGGGAAGATGGCCAGAGAAAGCAGAATAATTCCCATTCCCCCGATCCATTGCATCAGGTTTCTCCAGAACAGGATGCCGTGCGGCATCGCATCGATATCTTGCAGGATGGAGGCTCCGGTGGTGGTGAAACCGCTGGTGCTTTCAAAAAATGCGTCAATGAATTCAGGGCAGGCGCCGCTCAAATAAAAAGGCAACGCGCCAAAGGCCGACATAGACAGCCAGGAAACGGTGACAATGGCAAATCCTTCACGATCCCGGAGTTTGGCTAATCCGGAAGGAAAAAGTTTCCACAATAGCAGGCCGGATGTCAGACTGAGTCCAAATGTCCAGCCAAACGCCAAGGTCTCAGACATGAAACCTTCAATAGGAGCGTGGCCGTAATACAGCGAAACGCCTATGGGGGCCAGAGTCAAACCGGAAAGAAGGACCAGCAGAACGCCTACGACATTGAAGATGGCTTGGATATTCATCTGAAGGGAAGGAAAGATCTTTTACGGCCAAACAGTTTCTCGATTTTTTCGATGGTTCCGGGCAGAGCCACCACGATGACCGAATCACCCGCTTCGATAGTGACATCGTCACGGGGGAGCATCATTTCTCCCTGTCTGAGGAGAGCTCCGATCATTGCCCCTTTGGGGAAATTGATTTTGCCGATTTGTTTTTTGACTATGAAAGAGTCTTCTTCCACCCCAATCTCCATCACCTCGGCGTCTTCAATCAATTTGAAGACCGACATAACCTGGCCCTTTCTCAAATGTTTCAGGATGGCACTAACCGTGATGAGTCTTGGGTTGATGGTGATGTCCATGCCAATGGAATTCAGAATGGGCAGGTATTCGGGGTCGTGGGTGATGACCAGAGCGCGTTTAGCGCCATATTTTTTTGCCAACAGGGCTGAAAGAATATTGTTTTCATCATCGTGGGAAAGGGCCAGAAAAAAATCGGCATCCTTCATGTTGATCTCGTTGAACAAATCCATGTCGGTGCCACTGCCGTGTTGAACAACGGTGCGCTTGAGTTTATCGGCAGCCTTGTGTGCTTTTTCTCTGGACGGTTCGATGATACATACATCACGCATATCCTCTTCCAGAATCTTGGCTAACTGAGTGGATGTGGAGGTGGCACCATAGATGATTATTTTTTCCACCTGATCGAGGGTCCGGTTCAGCATGGGCAAAAGGAACGGTAAAAACTCTTTGTCGATCAGCGTGTAAAACCGGTCACCGGCCTGCAGGATATCCGAATCTTTGGGGATGACTAGTTCGCCATCACGGACAATGGCGACGATCAGAAACGAATCCATTTGCGTGATAGTGCGAATATCTTGAATGGTCTTGCCGGCAAGGGGGGCATTTTCCGGTACGTCAAATTCACGCAGAAGAACTTCTCCGTCAGCAAATTCTGCGACGCTGACCACGCCGGGAGTCTCAAGAATTTTTAAAATGGTTTCGACAATGATCTGGCCGGGGTTGATGGCCTGGTCGATGAACAATTCTTCTGGGGAAAAAACTCTTTCACTGTCGGTGAACTCCGTGTTGCGGAGTCTGGCGAATCGCTTGGGAACATTAAACCGGGATGCCAGAAAGCAGGAGAGCAAATTGATCTCATCCTTTTCGGTGACCGCGATCAGCATTTCGGAGGATTTGATCCCCGCCTTTATGAGCACGCTGGGCAAACAGGCATTGCCTTCCACAGCCATAACATCCAGCGTGTCCGTGACGCGTCGGATTCTTTCCGGGTCCTGATCCACGATAGCGATATCATGGCCCTCCTGGGAAAGCTCCCGCGCGAGGTTGTATCCGACTATACCGGCACCCACAATGAGTATTCTCATGCCACCTGATAAGTAAAGAGAATGATTCTCAGTCTATATAATAAGGATATTCCATGATTTTTGCTACTCCCGTCATGGAAAAAGTTTTATTTGGATTTATTCAGGAATCCCAGGAAATCAGAATCCTCAGACATAAGGAGAGTGGTGTCGGTTTTTAAAGAGTTCTTGTAAGCTTCCATGGAACGCATGAAAGAATAAAACTTAGGGTCTTTGTTGTAAGCATTGGCATAAATTTTGGTCGCGATCGCGTCTCCTTCACCCCGAACCGACTGTTCCTGCTTGTAGGCTTCGGCGACCAGAATGGTTCTTTCTTTATCTGTCTCAGCGCGAATTTTGGTGGCTTCTTCTTTTCCTTCGGAACGGTATTCCATGGCGATGCGCTCACGTTCTGTGCGCATCCGGTTAAAAATGGAGTTGGCGATTTCAGGCGGCAGGTCGGTGCGCTTGATGCGTACCTCGACAACTTCAATGCCATATTCGGCGGCTTTGATGTTGGTTTCTTGGGTGACCTTGGCCATGATCGTGTCGCGGGTTTCCGTGACGATATCGTGCAGGCCATGAGTACCTATTTCAACCCGCAACTCGGAGTAAATGATGTCGTCCAAACGAGCCCTTGCGCCCTGTTCCCCGCGAACGGTTTCCAGAAATTTCAAAGGGTCGACGATGCGGAACATGGTGAAGTTATCGATCAGCATGTTTTTCTTATCTTTGGTGATAACTTCAGCCGGAGTGGAATCGTTATCCAGCAATTGATTGGAAAAATACCGCACCTGTTGTATGAAAGGAATCTTGAAATAAAGCCCGGGTTTCGTAATGATCTCTTTGGGTTTTTGCAGTTCCAGCACCACCGCGTTCTGGGTCATATGAACCGTGAACATGGAGGACGATAAAATAACGATGGCGAGAACGCCGCCTATAATCAGAGAATTTTGTTTCATAACTATTTATTACCTCCCATCAGGTTGCCGCCCAGAGGGAGGATGGGTAAAACTCCGTTACCTTTTTTGTTATTCATAATAAACTTTTTGACGGTGGGCAGAATTTCTTCCATGGTTTCAAGATAAAGCCTTTTGCGGGTGATATCGGGAGCTTTCTTGTACTCCGCGTATTGTTGCAGGAAACGTTTGGCATCACCCTCGGCTGTTTTGATGACTTTTTCTCTATACCCTTCTGCTTCCCGGACAATTTTAGCGGCCTGTCCACGTGCTTCCGGGATGATCGCGTTGCGGTAACCCTGGGCTTCGTTGATCATCCGTTCTTTATCTTCCCGGGCGCTGACAACATCCTTGAACGCGGCTTCGACCTGCTCAGGAGGATGCACATCCTGAAGCTGAATGGTCACGACCTGCAGGCCGGAATCATATTTATCAAGAAGTATTTGAATCTGGTCTTTAGCGAGAACCTGAACTTCGGCTTTGCCGGAGGTCAATGCCTCATCGATTTTTTTACTGCCAATAATTCCGCGGATGACCGTCTCTGCGGCATCGCGAATCAGTTTATGGGGTCGCCTGACATTGAACAGATACTTCACCGAATCCAAGATCCGGTACTGAACAACGAGATTGATATCGATAATATTCTGGTCACCGGTCAGCATCAGTGATTCGGCGGGAACCCTTTGCAGAGGCCGTCCTTCCGAAGCCCTGAACCCGATTTCCGCCCTTCGTACCTGACGAATTTTGGGTGTATCAGCATGCTCGACGGGGGAGGGAAACTTGAAATGCAGTCCCGGTGAAGTGGTGCGGTGGAATTTCCCAAATCGGGTGACCACGCCTTCTTCATCCGGTTCGACAAAATAAAAGGTTCCCGGCACAATCCAGACTACAAGCAGGAGTAGGATGATTCCCAACACCATCGAGGGTTTGAATTGTGGAATTTTAATTTGTGGAATTTCAAAAGGCGGTTTTTGTGAACCTCCGCCTCCTTTAAACCTATCTTCAGGGCCTTTCGGCTCGTGCAAATCGTCCCAAGGCATGCTTTATACCAAATAAGTGAATCATTTATAATAATCGAATTACGCTATCAGACTGCTCAAGCCTTGTCAATCACAAGGCGGAGACCCTCTCTCCGCGGGCCACTTGGCGTGAGGCTACCAGCGTGACGCCGGACACAATGGAGCAATAGCTTGTTAAGTCGACCACTAGCCGTGGAGGCAACCGGGCAAAAGTGTTTTGAGCCGAGACAACTTTTTTAGCCCATAAAAGCCATTATTATTTGCCACCGGCGGCTCGCCGGTTGCCCCTCCGGCTAGGAGCGAGTGGGCATTAAAGAGTTGCAAAAGAAAAGGGCTTAAATTATCTTGAAATCAATACCCTAAAGCGTCAGAATAAGATTTTCCCAACCCATTTATGAAGAGAGAGAAATGTTAGCTTTCGCCAAAGATATCACCCAGAACCGGCCTGAACACTCTAAAGAGTCTGAGACCGATGAGTTGAAACAGTATATGGAGTACCAGCGGAAACTGAACCACGAGCGACTGGTTCATCATGCGGTCGAATACGGCAAGAACCATCTGCACCTCAATATTCAGAAAACCGATGGCAATGAGGAGCAACTGAGCGAGTATCTTGAGAGCGCTTTTCCCATTTCCCACCGTTTTGGCGATGCGGAAAAGATCATGCTCATGCTCCGAAAACTGAGCAATGGTCAAAACTCCAGCAATAACTGGTACCGGATGAATGCCTATTATCATGCGCTGGTTCATGACTGCATGAAACGGTTTGTGAAAATATACAATCAGCTGATTTTAGATGACCCCGATAAGGCCAAAGAGTACGGCATTTCCGAGGGCGTTCAGATCGATTTTGATGACTGGGTCTATTTATATTTTCCTGATCTGGATTTTCATATTGGTCACGACCTTGGCTACACGCATTATCCATTCGCCAAGCGAAATAAAGCCATTGAGGATGCGATTGAAAAAGCTATGCAGGCGGACAGTTCACAGGAAGAGGCGTTGAAGTCCATTAAAGATGATTATGAAATGGATGATACAACCATCAAAGTTCTACTGGGCAAGCCCATCAGCACCGAGGACACGGAACTTTTTTATACTTCGGTAGAAAACCCTATTTATGAAGCGCTGACCGATGTCGAAGATGAAAATTTGGGAGTTATGGACGGGGAATCCCTTCTAGACCATTCCTATTATATGGGCTCCCATTTGAAAGTCTGGGAGTGGCGGACACGCGAAGAAGTTGAGCAGGAAACCGAGCTGGTCATGAACGAACTCAGCAAATCTTCCCCAAAATAGCCCCACGGCACTAGGCGTGCGGCCAATCAGCAAGAGTTCGTCAGGTGAAGAGAGTTGTTGCTAATGGCGCAAACCATTATTCATTTTCAGTGCCCAGCGGAGGCACTCCGCAGCGGTTTCTTCTTTTTATAAAAATGGAGGAATGTATGAAAGTTTCTAAACGGATGGTGGCAGGGTTGGGGTTTCTTTTGGTTTTTGGGTTAATTCCTGCCAACGGGTGGAGCCAGACTGAGGAGGACGGGGTTCAACAAAGGCGCGATGAGTTTCAAGGGAACCGTGAGGAACGTCAGGAAAACCGTCAGGAGCAAAGAGACGCGAGACAGGAAAATCGGCAGGATAGACGGGAAAATGTTCAGGAACGACGTGATGATCGCCAGGAAAATCGCCAAGGGCGTCAGGATACCCGTCAGGAAAACCGGCAGGATAGACAGGAAAATGTTCAGGAACGACGTGATGATCGCCAGAAAAATCGCCAAGGGCGTCAGGATACCCGTCAGGAGCGAGGCCGTTCCGAGTTTGGTCAACGACAAGGTGGTGAGCGGGGTGGTCAAGGTCAACAGGGCATGGGTCAGCAAAGAGGTGGGCAGCAGGGTAGGGGCCAGCAAGGTATGAAGGAGCAAGGTGGTGGTCAGGGTAAAAGAGGCCGAAGATAATATGCAATTATTTTTCCCCGTTACACCCGGCTTGATTTAGAAATTGTTTCAGGACTCCGACCGCCACCTACGTGCTATCTCAAATGAATTTCTGCCCAGCGTATTGCTGGGCAGAAGGGACAATACCTCTCTTTATTCTTTGCTCTTGTCACGTTTTTCTTTTCTTTTAGATCGAAACTTTTCACGCTGTTCTTTGTTTGCTTCGCGGAATTTTTCCATCTTTTCTTTGTGCTCTTTTCGGCAGACTTTCATATCTTCTTTGGCGCCGGCAGACTTGACGCAACTCTCGAAAGTATCCAGTGCCGCACGCTTTTTCCCGATATGTTCCAGAACCTTGCTTTTCATAGCTGTAAATTTTTCTGAACCGCGGTCTCCCTCGTCAGCGGTGGCAACTCCCTGAAACAAAAACACAATTAAAAACGAAAAAATAATTTTGTTCATAGGTTTCTCCTCTATTTGTTGTCCGATAAGTTTGGCTTGTCCGTTACCTTTAGTTTCGGGGTAGGGCAAAAATAATGCAAAATTATTTTTTTCTCGTGATACCTCAACCTGTTTGATAGAGAAATTGCTTCAGGAATCCGGCCACCGCCTGCGCGTTATCCCGGATGAATTCCAGATCTAGCGTTTCCAGCTTGTCACTCGGTTGATGGTAATTCGGGTTCCTGAAAAATGCCGTGTCGGTGACCATGACCGCAGGGATGCCCGCGTCCCAAAATGGGGAATGGTCGCTCAGCCGAACCTCTGAAAAATTTTCTCCCTGCCCCGGAACCACGAGAGTCTCCACTTTAAGGGCGGGGACAGAGCGGAGCATCCCTTGGGCTAAACTTTGCGCCAGATTCGCCGAAGGTTCATTTCCCACGACGGCGATGAAGTCGCCAGTATCCGGATACTGGCGAGGATCCACATAAGGGGGGTAGGACTGCGAGTCGGGTGCTGTTGTTTTGAATCCCACCATCTCCAGAGAGATCATCCCGGCAAGCCGATTTTTTCGTTCAGGGTCGTGGTCGATAAAATGTTTGGCGCCGATGAACCCATACTCTTCCAAAGTGAAGGCCGCGAAAATGAGGGATTTTAATAATGGGCCTTGGCAAAGATCGTGAGCAATTTCTAAAAGTGCCGTGACGGCGCTGGCATTGTCGTCGGCTCCGGGCGAATCGGGGACTGAGTCGTAATGCGCTGCGAGAACAAAGAGGTTCTTTGCACTGCCATCGCTGGGTGTTTGTGCCAGAATATTATGCGACCGGGTGCCCTCAAAATTCACTGTCTCGCGAGTGACTTCAAGTCCCATTGCCGAAAACTGGTCAAATATGTATTGCGCTGTTTTCTCAAGGTGCTGGGGCTGAGTGAAGGGGTTTCTTTCTCCCACCAGGTTTTCAAGGTGCTGGCGGATTCTTTTCAGTTTCGATTCGGTCATGGTGAACAGTGATGGAGTGGAATAACTTTATTCTGGCCGTGCCGGAATTATAACAGCAATTCCCCAACCACTAGCCGTGGAGGCAACTGGGCAAGAGGACTTAAGCCGAGACAGCTTGTTGCCAGCCAAAAATAGCCATTGCTCATTGGCCCCAAGTTTAGTGGACTTTAACTCTTTACAAATATTATTGAAAGTCATACCATGACCGCATGTTTAAGGTGGAATGTTACAGAGGTTCAAAGTTACAGGAAAATCCGGTGGCCTTCGTCTTGAAAGACAGCCGTTACAAGGTGGAGGAGGTTATTGACCGCTGGTATGGGGAAGGCTCGACTTACTTTAAAGTCAAAGCGGATGATGACAATATCTACCTTCTCAAATACGATAAGCGATCCGACCACTGGGAGTGGGTTTTTTACCAGAACCCCAGCAAGATGAATGCCCTGCCTTATGCACTCTCCGGAATGAATCCGTTTCGTAAAGCCAGGTGGGAGGAAATGGACCCGGACAATCGGTTCCTCTCCTGAATGAAACCGCTTTCTCAATAAATAAAACTTCCGTATTTGTGGAGAGGTTATGAACCGTTTGTCTCCGGAGTTAATCCAGTCTTACGCTGGGCAGCGCCGCAAAATGGTTGAAGAGCAATTAGTCGACCGGGGAATCAAAGACTTGCGCCTGATGGAGGTGATGAGCCGGGTGCCTCGTCATCTGTTTGCTCAGGAGTCCTTGCAACACCGGGCCTATGGCGACACCCCCCTGCCGATCGGAGAAAACCAGACGCTTTCCCAGCCTTATATAGTGGGAGCTATGACAGCGGCGCTTGGTCTGAAAGGCGAAGAAAGAGTTCTGGAAATTGGTACCGGCTCCGGTTACCAAACAGCGATTATTGCGGAACTGGCCCGTCAGGTTTTTACGATCGAACGTTTGAACAACCTTTCCCGCAAAGCCCAAAAAATTCTGGAAGGGTTAAGTTATATGAACATTGTTTTTAAGATGTTCGATGGAACTTATGGCTGGCCCGATCAAGCTCCGTTTGACGCGATCCTGATCACCGCTTCGGCTAAGGAAATTCCTGAGTCACTGATCAAGCAGTTGGGAGATGGCGGTCGGCTGGTGGCGCCCGTCGGCGAGGCGGATAATCAGAAACTGGTGGTGTTGACCAAAAATGGCAGCCGTGTCAGTCGCCGTGATTTAGGCGATTGCAAATTCGTTCCACTAATAGGAAAATACGGCTGGCAAGCGTGACGCTTGACCCAAAGGGGAAGAGCCTGTTAATCCGAATTGGCTGCTTGCTCGGCAGATAAAGTTTTGCTAGTCGGCCTAACACCTGGTGGTGATTTATAACTCAATCGATGGAGGGTTTTCGCAGTGTTTTCCAGAATCACAAAAAAAGGAAATTTTGTTCTCAGTTCAGGAGTAAAATCGACTTATACCTATGAGTATGGAGACCTGTCGGATGCCATGAACGAGGCTTATTGCGAGATCCTTCTGAAAAAACTTTTAGCATGGCAAAAGCAACACGGAAAGTTCAGCGTGGTGGTGGGTTGTGAAACCCAGGGCATTCGCATTGGTCACCACTTATCCAAACTGATGAACTTGCCGTTCTACATCATGCCGAAAAAGCGATTGGACTATGCTCAGATTGCCGCTGCAACTTATCCTCCCGATACGCATTGGCTGATTGTCGATGACATTGCCACCACCGGGCATTCGTTCATCCGTGCGGTGGATTATCTAGAGGTTGAAGAGAAACCCGAGACGATTACCTTTGCCTGCATGATCAAACGGAATCCCGCAAACATGGACTATTCGGCAGTGCAGGGCGATCCGGAAAAAGAGCAGTTAATGATTCCAGATGAGAGGATGGATTTTATCGACAAGCGGTTGGTGGCGTTGTACAGCGAAGACTGATCAGCTTTTTTTGATAAGGTAGTAGACGATTCCCCGTTCATGGTAGTGCCCCGCTTTAGCGCCGGCTTCTTGCCCGGTTCCAAAAAACAGATCTCCCCGTCCCGGACCGCGAATAGCGCTCCCGGTATCCTGATCCACTACAAATCTTGAAATGGGTTGCCAGCGTACGATGTCGTTGTTCTCGTCGAGCACGGGTTGCCGGACTTTTATGAAGGCCAGTCCGCCAGCCGGGTAAACGGATTTGTCGGTGGCGATGGAACGTCCGCCCACGAGCTCTCCTCCGCCTGACCCGCGCGGCCCATCATCGTTGAGGGTGAAAAAGATATAGCGTTTATTCTGGTAGAGGTATTTGGCGATATCCTGCGGATTTTTGGCGAAATATTTTTTGATGCCCTGCATGGAGCCTTGCGAGATATCGATGACCCCGTCTTGAATCATCAGTTTCCCAATACCGGTGTAGGAATGTTGGTTGGAGCCTTGATAGCCAACGCCCTGCTGATGGCCATCGGGAAATGCCAACATGCCGGAACCTTGAATGTGCAGAAAGAACCTGTCTAGATCGTCCTTGAGCCAAGCGACTTCCAGTCCCTGTCCCTCCAAAGCGCCCTTGCGGTCAATTTCCTCGCGGGTGAAACGCCGCCACTCTTTTTTTTCGGCATAAGATTCGCGGACTTGTTTAATTCCTGCGTTCGTACCCACCAGTTGAATTCCGTTTTTATACTTCACTTGTTGCAAGCCTTGTTCAGGCATCTTGTAGATGGGGTATCGGTAGAGAGGGGTTCGTGTCGGACTGGCTTGCATGACGGGCCGGTAATAACCGGTGAACAGTATTTTTTTGTTTTTGCCTTTGCCGACCCGGTAGAGAACGAATTCTTCTGAAATCTTTTTATTGAATTCCTCGAGAGGCAGATCCTGTTTTAAAATTTTCAAAAAGGCTTCCAGGGTTTCTACAAGACGTCCGCGTGTCAGGGTGAACGATCCCAGTCTTACCGGAGTGGAAAGCTCTTGTTCAAACATGGCCTCGAGTTGGTTGGTGATGGCTTTTTCCAGAGAGGCGTGGTCCAAATCGTCGGCGAACCCTGCCAACTCGTCAATAGTCGCCGGACCGCTGAGCGATTCCAATTCCTGTTCCAGCATTTTTTCGCTTTTCTTGTCTAGTTCCTGAAGCCTGCCTTGTCGGTAGCTGAAATCAGGGTCGTTGGGACTTCCGAGTTTTCCGGTCTGGTCCGGGTAAGAGTCAATGGAAGGGCCCGGTCCTTTGGTGGAGCAGGATGCGACTAAAAAGAAAAGGCTCAGAACAAAGATATAAAGGAGAGTTGAATTTTTTTTGAAAAGAGACCGTTTTGGGTTCAAATTCATTCTATCGTCCGATTAAAAATGTTTATGATCGGTTCTTTTTGCCCGAGCTTTTAAGGCGCCCTAAAGTTCGGCAATGGCTTCATTAGCCAGTTGGTCACAGCGTTCGTTTTGTGGGTGGCCATTGTGGCCTTTCACCCAAATCCATTTGATGGAATGGGGCTCACTCACCTGCTTTAATTCCTGCCAGAGTTCGCGGTTTTTGACCGGTTGCTTTGAAGCGGTTTTCCAGCCATTGCGAATCCAGCCTTTCATCCATTCGGTCATTCCCTTTACGACATATTGCGAATCGGTCGTTAACTTAATCTCGCAAGGTTCCTTAAGTTGTTTCAAAGCGACAATGGCGGCGGTCATTTCCATGATGTTATTGGTGGTTTGTGGGTCGCCCCCCTTGATTTCTTTAATATAGTCATCCTGTTTAAGGATGCACCCATAACCGCCGGGACCTGGGTTGCCTTTGCACCCCCCATCGGTAAATATTTCTACTTTTTTCATGGCTCGGATTCTTGATAAGAGATGGATGGATTCCAAGTATTAACCGGGATTGGAGAGGCATGGCCACGAACTCCAGATTTTCTGTCTCAACTATAACACATTCTTTTTATTGGGGAAATTTGATTCCTGCGTTTTTTTGTCAATTCTTCAAAAGGAGTGGATGAAAAGCTGTGATAAGTTGTTTTTTACAATTAAGGGCCGCGCAAACAGAAACCTATAAAAATGCCCTTAAGATTTCAGGGATGCGAATGGAAAAAGGAAAAGCCGAGAGTGCGGATACCAGCAGGGCTTCGTTTCAATGTGTGGATGCGATTGAGATCAGTCTGTTTATTGAAAAGGAAGGCCTGTTTTTTTATGAGTCGGCAGGCAAGAAGATTCAGAATCCTCAAGTGCGCGAAATGTTTTCCCGTTTAGCCGATGAGGAAAGAGAGCATATCCAGTCTCTGCAGGAAAAGTCTCGCTACTTGCAACCGGCCATAGCGGGCCGGAGCAGGCCGAAAGAGCACTTGGCGCGTTTTATTGGTGAAGAACTGAAGGGCAAAATTTTTCCAGCTTTGAACGTTTCCTCCGTGCAAAATATTGACAGCGACAAGCAGGCTCTCGATGTGGGTATTGAATCGGAAAGAAGATCAATAGAAATGCTACAGAGTTTGCTGGAGAAAGAGAAAAAGCTGGATGTGAAGGCCATCTTTTCGCATTTGCTGGTCGAGGAGAAAAAGCACCTCGCCATGTTGCAGGATTTGAAAAAGCAGCTCTGACAGGGGGCAGCGTTATTTGAACCCTTGACGATGTAGGCAGATATGCAGGAAGTGCCGAAGTTTTTCAGAGCTTTATAGGCTAATCTTAATAAAAGGGCCTGTTTGGCTGGGGTTTAGAGGCTTAGAAGGGCGTGTGAGGCCCCGGCTGGATATCCGGATTCTGGGATTAAATTCAGCGTTAGAGAGGCACCGGTATATAATGGATAAACCGGGAGCTGAGGAAGGCCTAAGCTATTTTAGTCATTAAGGTTTGACAACTTTTTGGGCCTGGTTTATGATTAGGCTCTTTTCTTCAAATTTAACTTACAGACGAAGGGTTATCAGAATGAGCCACTATGAGGTCAAACCCGGACCGGAGGCGTTTTTACCTCCTGCCGCAGCATCTATGGGAAACGTTTTACCCGATCCTGGGGAAGCGCATATTGGAGGTAAAATTGTGCCTGAGGAAGAGGCATATGACAAAGCTGCCAGAATGATTTTAGGCGCCAAAGTTCCAACTATTTTTCCGGGACCTTTGGTTCTCTGGAAATGGACCGATCATGTGGCCGAAAAAGCTAAGGCTATACGTGAGCTGGCAATTGAAGCTCCGATGCGGATAATCCCGATGGCTGACTATCGTCCCAAGTATCCTAAGATCGAAGCGGCGGTTGAAATTAATCCCAACCATCCCAATCTGACCATTTGGCATAACAAAATCGATGTCTGTATTTTTATCGGAGTGCATTGCCATATGGCTAATTTGTCTCTAAAGATTATCCGTGGCGGCACCAGTTGTTATACAATTGCAATGTGTGCCATGTCTGGGCATGAAGACGCTTGTCTTTCTTTCCGTGACGCAGACCTGGCTATGATAGAAAAGCTTAAGGCTACGATAAAAAAATTGAAATCGGAGGGCGTGGAATCTCAGGCGATTCCTTTCACTCAATTTAAAATGAGTCGTTCCGGTCCGATTGTTCCGGCTTAATATGTTTGAAAAGTCTTTTTAGATTTAAGAAGAAAATTTAATCACTTTAAAGCACTCTTTATACGGGAGTAAATTTATGAATAAACAAGTGGAGCTTAAAAATAAGAGAATCATAGCTTCGAAACATGTGAAATTGGGTGAGAAGAACAGGATGGGCCAGACTTATACAGATATCAATGATATCTTTTATAACTCTGAGCAAACGCCCAACTTCATGACCGGTAGTGAAGTTATTCGCGAAGCCATCAAGCGAGCCAGTGTTGGTACTTCTGTTGCCTACCCGATCACTCCTCAGAGTGAAGCGGCGGCTTTGATCGGCGAAATTTACGCGGAAGGTTATCTGGACGAATATTTTCGCGGTGAGAGTGAATTTGCAGTTATGGGGCAATGTGCTGGCGCCTCTTTTGGAGGTCATCGCGTATTCACCACGACTGCAGGACCGGGTACGCTGAGAGCTATGGAAAACTTCCCCATGTGGGCAGGGTCCCGTTTACCTATTCAGGTTTGTGTGACTTGTCGGGGAATCAACTCTCCTCTGAGCATTCAGCCTGATACTTTGGAAATGCATTACCTGCTTGAGACGGGAATGCTGGTTTGGCACGCCGAAACGGCACAAGATCTTTATGATTTTATTTTAAAAGGTTTCATCGTTGCTGAGCAACCGGATGTGCATGTTCCTATCGCGGTATGCTGTGACGGTTTTTTCGTGACTCACACCAAGGACACGGTAGACCTTTCTCCTTTGGATAAGTGTCTGACTCCCTATGATCCGTACAGAAATCCGCAACCGGTTATGGATATGGAAACCGCACCGATCCGTATGATGCGCGACCCGTTTGTTATGAAATCCAATTACATCAGTTATGCCACCCATGCCTCCTGGCAGCAGGAAATCAAAGCGGCAGTTGAGCGTTCCCGCAAGCACACCATTCCTCTTCTGGATGGTTTGATTGACGAAGAAAATATAGACCGTGAGATTCTTATTGTGGGTTCTGGAACGGCAGTATCGCAGAGCCGGGAAGCAATCCGACTTCTTGAAGCAGAAGGCATCAAGGTGGGACTGGTTAAAATTAAAACAATTCGTCCGTTCCCCTATGAGGAAATTCGGCAAGCGACCAAAAACGCGAAGCATATTTTTGTTCCGGAGTTTAATGTCGCCGGATGGCTGGCCCGTGAAATAAAGGCCAATATCCCGGATAACGAGAGGGTTTATGTTGGGCCACACGTTGCAGGCGGCATGACCATGCCTTCAGAAGTTATTGTTGAAGAGATCAAAAAGCATTTGGGTATGGAGGTCGCTTCTCGAGGGACCCTTGGCTAGAGCAATTAAAATTAAATAAGTCTTTCCCAGACGGGAATTAAATTTAAAGGGGAATTTATGAGCAAGGAAAAGATCGTTTTATGTGAAGACTTGGCTGATGTCATGCCGCCGGAGTATCAGGAGTTGGTCGAAACGGCTACTTATGGTAACCAAGATCGTGGCTGGAAGGACATAGGTTCTTCCAAAGAGTTGATCGAGCAACATTCTTTGTGTGCGGGTTGTCCCGAATCTATCGCTTTCCGTTATATTCTGGCTAGTTTGCCGGCACCAGAAAATACTGTATTTGTCGGTTCCACTGGTTGTACCAGTTTGGTGTTCCCGCATGTTGCAGTGCATAACATCCATTCTTTGTTTGGCAACCAGAATGCTATTGCTTCTGGCCTGAAGCGTACTTTGGCGTGTCGCTTTCCGGATGTTGAAAAAGATGTAGTTGTTCTGGCTGGTGACGGTGCGACCGTTGATATCGGGCTGGACATGACCATGCAGTCCTGGTTCCGTCAGGAAAAGTTCACCACCATTTGTTTTGATAATGAGCTCTATGCAAACACAGGTGGTCAGGAAAGCGGCCTGATGCAGAAAGGCTTTGTTGCCAAAATGGCTCCGAAGGGCAAGAGCTTTGAGAAAGTACGCCTGGCAGAAATTGCTCGAGAAGCGGGTTGTGCCTACGTAGCTGTTTTGACGGTTAGTAAGCCCAATAGAGTAGAGCAGGTCATTAAAAATGCTGTTCTCGTGGCGCGCGAAATTGGTCCTACGTTTGTTCAGCTTTATACGCCTTGTATTCTTGAGATTGGTAAGCAGAGCATGGAAGGTTTGGATGAAATGAAAGATTCTGAAACCATTGGCGGTCGGTTCGTCCAGAAAGAATATATTACCGATGAAGCTCAGAAACTTTTGGATTCCATCAAAGAAGAAACCAAAGCGAGAAAAAAGGCAGCTAAAGATAAAAAAACGGTCACCGCTTAAGAAATAGGAGTGTTAAAGCTATGAGCAGGATGAATATCCGAATTTCCGGTTTAGGAGGACAGGGGGCAGTAACTGCTGCGCATCTTTTGGCTATGGCCGCTAATCGAGATGGTAAGTTTTCCATATCGAACCCTTTTTTTGGCGCAGAAAAACGCATGGCACCCGCTGAAAGCTATTGCAGGGTAGGGACTGAGCGTATTTATGATCGCGGTGAGCTGGTGTTCCCGGATGTCATCATGGTGTTTCACGCGCAGGTCATAACCATGCAGAAAAGCTATACAGCACCCTTTTATTCCGGGATCAAGGAAAATGGTCTGGTCATCATTAACACTCCCGCGGATCTTCTTAACGATGAAGATCGTAAAACGCTGGATGATCTTAATGTTAAGGTGCTCAATCATGATGCTACCAAGTATGCTTTGGAAATCGGCAAGACCGAGCTTTCCACCAATATGGCGATGATCGGGGCTTGTGCGGGCGTGACCAATATTGTGTCTATTGACTCTTTGGATGGTGCCTTGCAAGAGCGCTTTGGTAAAAAGTATGTCGCTTCCGGGGGTACCGCTACTCTTGACGAAGCGATTAAGAAAAAATATGCCAAGAAAGAACAGCTTCTCAAGGCCAATATGGACACGATCATCGCGTCTTATAAATTAGGCAAAGAATGGGCAGAGAAGCAGGATCTGAAATTGGTTACGGTCTAGACGTTTTAAGATGAGTTCAGTCGGTTGTGCGTTTTAACCTTTTTTGAAATGAGGAGATTTTCGAGTGTATAACGTTGCTTGGGTAGATAACGAAAAATGTATCGCAGAAAAAGGTTGCCGACTGTGCATCATGTATTGTCCTGAAGCGGACTGTATTATGCTGGATGCGTCTACGAAAAAGGCTATAGTGATTGAACCCCGATGCAAAGGTTGTGACCTTTGCAAGGTGGTTTGCAGCACGCATAATGCGATTACCATGTTTCCTGTGGACGTGATAACAGGTAAGGTTATTATGGGAGGCCAAGAATCCGAATCTGCGGGTTTAGGCCAAGCCTACTCAAGCTAAACACCCGAAAAAGTATACGACCCATGGCCCTTTGGGCCATGGGTTTTTTTTTACCATGAAGATGTGATGATTTTTTAGAACCTGGGCTCATTTCCCTCATCTAATCTAACAGGGCGGTCACTGGCTGCACTAACTCATTATCTTAATAAAAATTACTTGCCTCCGGTGGTAGTGCCGGATTGCTGAGGAACAAACGGATGGTTGATACATTTCAGAAAGAAGTGCAGTGCACCCTCTGCCCGGAGACTTTTGAGCCGGTGATCGGGCCTGAAGAGGGCGAAAGCGCCTACCCGATCTATTGCTCCTCATGCGCTCAGTGCATTATTGTGGCCCGCTCTAACCCCGTCCGAGTTGCCTTCCGGGATGTGCTGGGTTTAAGGGATGAGGCTCTGGCCCTGGCTCTTCAAAGTGTTCTGGCTCCCTGCTCATGCTCAGGCGAATTCAACCATGACGCCGGTCGGCGGTGCCCCAAATGCATCTACAAGATTGAGAGGGAAACCCAACGAACCAGGAAGGGGAAGGAACTGGAAACGAGCTTTGAGTGCCCCTGGAACATGGAGGAATTGAAAAAGTCGGAAGGCAAATTTTTCGAATACATTTTCCAGAAGGTGGAATCCAAAGAGGAAACCCTGAAGCAGTTGATCGATAGATACGAGTTGGGTGAGATGGATGCGGAAGCCTATATGGAAGGATTGGATGCCCTAAGGTTCAGGGAGTCGACGCAAGTCTCTGTCATACAGGCGTGGGTAATGATTCTTGGCTCCGAGTTAGCTTTCCGTGCGGCAGAAGAACATGGTTTGGTTGAACGGTATGGCTCAAGAGTTCTGGTCAGTATTGCCAGCGCACTTGAAATAAGTGAAGGAAAATCCGTCCTCGCCACACTCGCCAGAGAAATTAAAAACTGGGATGGTCCCATCGAAAGAGAATTGCAAACCTTCGTAGCCAAAATCGGCGGGGGATTCTAACCACTAGGCGTGGGGCCAAATGGCAAGAACTCGTTGCGCGACCGCCTAAAGCAAAGAAATTTCCCCCTGATAAGGGTGGCTAGTGATATTTGTTTAGCACTTGTTGCACAGATCCAAGATAAGAACTGCCAAAAAGGTTCAGGTGGTTCAAAAGGTGGTACAGGTTGTACAGGTCCTTTCTCTCCTCATATCCCGGGTTCAGCGGGAACGCTTCGTGATAAGCGTCATAAAAACTTTGTGGCAGTCTGCCAAAAAGTGCGGTCATGGCCAAGTCGGCCTCACGCAAACCAAAATAAACGGCTGGATCAAAAATACAAGGGGTGTTGCCCCGGTCAGGAAAATAATTCCCCGACCACAGGTCACCGTGAAGCAGGGCCGGTTTTTCTCCTGAGATATCGAGATAGTCTTCAAGCCGATCGCATAGTTTGCTGAGATTTTTATCGGTGGCACTAGGGAGCTTGCCGGATTTTCTGGCAAGTTCCTGCTGAGTTTGCAATCGGTGGTCGCGGAAGAAATGGATGCCGTTTGTTTCATGAGTATTTTGCTGTGGAGTGCTACCGATATAATTATCATGATCCAGGCCGAAACTGTGATGGGTGATACGGTGAAGCTCAGCCAACGACCGGGCAAAGCGGATGGGGAAATCTGGCTCGGGGGCAGACGCCTCAATATATTCCAGGATGAGAAAAGAGGGAACTTGGGAATCCTGTAAAGCCAGAGGTTTTGGGATTCTCGGTCCTTTTTCCGCTTGCGCGAGAAATTGAAGGCCTTTGCTTTCGGCGGCGAAGAAATCCGGGGCAGGGTGGGAATTATGTTTCAGAAAAACCCGTTCCCCATTGGTCAATTGAAGAATGCGGGTCTGGTTGATGCACCCTCCGCCGGTTTCGGAGGAGGATTGCACTTTCACCTCCTGGCCAAAAACAGGTTGCAGGAGTTTGCAGATTTCTTCATTCATGCTTTTTTAGCTAGCTTGGTTTTCAGGTGTTCCAGAACTTTCGGGCAGGTTCGTTCAACGATCTGGTAAACCGTTTCAAAGCCTTTGCCGCCGCCGTAATAAGGGTCGGGCACTTCGAGGTCGTTATTGTGTTCCGGGTCGAAAGAACGAAAGAGGAAAAGCTTGTCACGCAGTTCTGGTGCGGGCCGCATCCGTTGCAGGTCGCTCAGGTTGCTGTGGTCCATGGCCAGCACCAGGTCCATCCGCTTGAAATCGGAGCTCTGAAACTGGCGCGCCCGACTATTGAGATGGATGCCGTGTTCGCGCGCGGTTTCCTGCATTCGGGCGTCTGGAGGGTTCCCCACATGCCAGTTGCCGACCCCGGCGGAACTTATAATGATGCGATCCTGCAGGCCTTCCTGATTGACGAGGGCCTCAAAAACGCCCTGGGCAAGCGGGGAACGGCAAATATTTCCAAGACATACAAAGCAGACTTCTACGGTTGAGTTCATTTATTGATTTACCGGGCAATTGCGTTTAATATATGCACAAATATTCTTACCATAATAAAGAATTTTTCTGCATATATTCAACCTGAACTTTGATCCCCGACTTATTATTCAAGGAAACTGAACATTGATACCACGATACTCATTGCCTGAAATGGCGGCCATTTGGGAGCCGGAAAATAAATTTAAAATCTGGCTGAAAATAGAAATTTTGGCGTGTGAGGCATTGGCCAAAAAGGGAGAGATCCCCAAATCCGCCTTGAAAGACATTCAAACAAAATCCCGATTCAATGTGGAGCGCATTGATGAAATTGAACGGGAAGTCAAACACGATGTCATCGCGTTTTTGACCTGCGTGGCGGAACATGTCGGGGAATCAGCCCGATACATGCATATGGGGATGACGTCCTCCGATGTTCTGGATACCGCTTTGGCGGTGCAGATGAAACAATCTGCAACCCTGATTTTGAAAGAGCTCACGGCGTTTAAAGATGTGCTGGAAAAGCAGGCGAAGAAATACAAACTCACGCCCGTCATCGGCCGGTCGCATGGTATTCACGCCGAGCCTTTAACATTTGGATTAAAAATTGCCAATTGGTATGAAGAAACCAAGCGCAATATCGAACGACTCAAACGGGCGAGACAAACCATTGCCTATGGGCAGATCTCCGGCGCAGTAGGAACCTTTGCCTGCATCGACCCGGACGTTGAAGAATATGTTTGTTCCAAACTGGGATTGAAACCGGCGCCGGTTTCCAGTCAGGTGATTCAGCGTGACCGCCATGCAGAGTTCTTCAGCACTCTTGCTATTCTTGCCGGAACGATTGATAAAATTGCCACCGAAATCCGTCACATGCAGAGGACAGAGGTGCTGGAAGCGGAGGAGTTTTTTTCCAGCGGACAAAAAGGTTCATCGGCAATGCCGCACAAGCGCAACCCGATTGTTTCCGAGCAGATGTGTGGTCTGGCGCGAGTGGTTCGGGCCAACGCTTTTGCGGCCATGGAGAATATGCCGCTCTGGCACGAACGGGATATCAGCCATTCTTCGGTGGAGCGGGTGATCGGACCGGACAGCACGATTTTGATCCATTATATGTTGAAGAAAATGACGTCGATGATGGATCGGTTGATGGTTTACCCTGAGAACATGATGCGCAATCTGGAGCAAACAGGAGGCCTGATTTATTCGCAGAGCGTTTTACTCGCCCTGGTGAGAAAGGGCATCACCCGGGAAGTCGCATATAGACTGGTGCAGAAAAACGCCATGCAAAGCTGGACCGAGGGAAAAGATTTTTTAACGTCATTGAAAAAAGATAAAGATATTCGCAAACTTTTATCTGCTGGAGAGATTGATAAGGCTTTCCAATTAAAAACCCAATTTAAAAATATAGACCGCATTTTCAAGCGGGTCTTTAAAAAATAAGAGATAGATTATGGAACGTTTAGAAAAACTATATGAAGGCAAAGCCAAGATCCTTTACGCCACTTCTGATGATGATTTGATGATTCAGTATTTCAAGGATGATGCTTCGGCTTTCAACGGAGTGAAAAAAGGAACCATCATTGACAAGGGTGTGATGAACAACCATGTCTCAAGTCGGATTTTTCAGTTTCTGGAAAGTGAAGGCATTAAAACCCATTTCGTTAAAAATCTCAACGACAGGGAAATGCTGGTGAAAAAGCTGGATATCATTCCCGTAGAAGTGGTGTTGCGCAATGTTGCAGCCGGAAGTTTATGTAAAAGATTGGGCATTGAGGAAGGGCGGGTGCTGGAAAAGCCGATTCTAGAATTTTTTTACAAGAGTGATCCACTAGGTGACCCGATGATCAATGAGTGCCATGTTGATGTTTTTGGCTGGGCCACTAAGCAAGAAGTGGAGATTTTGAAGTCAGAAGGTCTCAAAATCAATAACCTGATGATCGAGTTTTTTAAAGCCCGGAAAATTCGTCTGGTAGATTTTAAGGTGGAGTTTGGTCGGCATAAGGGCGAGGTTCTTCTAGGAGACGAGATCAGCCCGGATGGATGTCGCCTGTGGCATTGGGAGACCAATGAGAAAATGGACAAGGACCGATTTCGTTTTAATATGGGCAATGTGGAAGAGAAATATCAGGAAGTGTATGACCTGATTTGTTCCTAATTTTTTTCGCGTCCGTGAACCAGAAAAGCCGCGACCAGCACGAGGTTTATAAAATAGGCGGTGATCCTGACGTTGGAGGGAATGAAACGAATTAATGCCAGTTCAAAAAAAAGGATTAAAAAACTGTAACCGAAAAGCTTGTAAGAAGACGGGGAGAAAAGATTTTGAGGTTTCAAGGGTATTTTCTCTTCTTGGTTTTTGAGGCGAGGGTGGGATTTAAATTTCCTTGCACTCCATTTTTTCAAGAGGCTGGGCCTGGCATTCTATGGACTCTGTCATGCCGTTCGCCACTTTAGCACAGGCTGTACTCATGCCAGTCATGATGGTGTCGTCCTTGGCCATGCCTTTTACCTTCTGGCACACTATCTGGTCCTTGTACTTGATGCAGACTTCGCATTGATATTTGTTGCCGGTCCACAGAAGATCAATGGAAACGCTGGCAACGAAAGCGAGAAATACCAAGGTGATGATTGCGCCTTTATTCATGGTGGGGATGTTTGTTGGTTTTCAGGTTACAGGCTGGGCTACGTTGGCTTCACGGCCAATGAAATAATGTTGTCGATAAAAGACAAGTTCCTTAAGAGATTCCCGGATATCTGTGAGGGCCATATGTTCATTACTTTTTTTGGGAAATTTGGGACCGTCCGGGTACCAGCGGTGCACCAGTTCTTTGACGGAGGTTACATCAATGCTTCTGTAGTGGAAATATTCATGCAATTCGCTCATGTATTTAGTGAGAAATTTTCGGTCCTGATTGATGGAGTTTCCACATAAAGGGGATGTGCCTTTAGGACAGTATTTCTTGATAAACTCCAACGTCCTTTTTTCGGCCTCCTCCTGACTTATCAGGGATTCGCGAACCCGCTTGACCAGGCCCGATGCATTGTGGTGCTTGGTGTTCCATTCATCCATCTTGTCCAAAATTTCGTCTCTTTGGTGAATGGCGATGCAGGGACCCTCTTCAAGAATATTCAATTCGCTGTCAGTAATCAGGGTGGCGATTTCAATGATGACTTCTTTTTCCGCATCCAGACCGGTCATCTCCAGATCCATCCACACCAGATTGTATTTAGATTTTCGAGCCATAAATTTAGTTTTATTTTTTCCTAGAAGTTTTGCCGGGGTGGAAAAACTTTCTGGTTTAAGTCAATGTCAGGCCTGTTTTGGCCAAGAAATAATTTACTGTGTAGCGAAAAGTGCAGTTCAACCTCTTGAGAAGGTCTCTCCCACTCTAATTATGCTAATTTAGAGCGCATTGTAGCTTAAATTTATGAAAATATGAACCCTTCATTAGGCAAGCAGCTGAATATATTGGGTTTTGTCGGATTTATTTTAACGATGGGTTAAAGAGAGAGCGAGACATTTATTGCTGCCGCCTGATTTTAAAAATTCGCCCACGGGATTAAGGATAACCCGGTAGCCTAACGACTGTAGTCGGTGTATCAGGCCGGGGCTGGCATGATTCAAAATCAGGTTGTTTTCTATGGCGATGGCATTGCATGCGAAGTGAAGAGCATCCTCCTCAGCTATTTCGATGCGATTTTGGGCGGGAATATTTGCCCGGATGGATTGCAGAGAATCCGTGCTGAACGCGCCCGGATAATACATGACCCGGTTCCCTGACAGAGGACAAAAGCAGGTGTCCAAATGATAAAACCGTGGATCTACAAGTTGTAGCGTTATGACACGCAGGAGGAATAATTTTTTGAGCAGGTCATGCGACCGCAGGTCGGTTCGAAACCCGTAACCCATCCACAACAGGTTGCTCTCGGGTTGAAACAGGGCGTCCCCCTCTCCTTCAAAACGGACAGGGCTGGCCAAATCTTTAAGGCGGTAACCCATCATGCGAAACCATTTCCTGAAATGGGTTTCTTCCCGGCGCCGTTCTAAATGTTGAAAATGGCTGGGAATGAATGCATCATTTCTAATCAGGCCGGCATTGGCGGTAAAAACCATATCGGGGGCATGCGGCCGGGGTTTCAGCAATTCAACTCTGGCGAATTTGGACAGGGTTTCAAATAGACGGTGCCACTGTTTTTTGGCCTTGTCCGGGTCAACGCGTCCCAGATTATGGGTCATCCAGGGATTAATGCTGTATTCCACCCCAAAATAATCCGGGGCGCACATGAGAAATCGAGAGTTCATCACTCCCCTCCGAACAAGAATATCTACTATTTATTTAGATGTTTCCCCTGACGGCTTGGGTTCCAAAATGGAAGGTAAAAAACAAAAGGGGGACAGGCGGGCTTGGAAAACCGCCTGTCCCCCTCAAGTGGAGGAGACGGGGGAAGGACTTGGTCATGGAACCGAGTCCGTTCCCCCCGAAAGGAGGAGAAAAGTACTGTATGAATTCTATAAGATTAGTATTAAAAAAGTATTAATCCGACATTAAAATTTTTTAATGTCATGTGAGGGGATTTTATAGAAGGCTTGGTGGGAATTAAGGGAGGGTTCAATAACCCTTAATTCAGCAGGTTGTTCAGATCGAGAACCGCGTCCATATAAGTGTCTTGAACCCTTTTGAGGTTATTCCCCAACCAGAGGTCGGCAAATTTGGGAGGGAAGCGGGCGAACCCTTTTATCTGATTGATAGCGAGACGAGAGTCCCGGTACCAAGAGATATTTTTATTAGCCTTAAAAATTTTCATGGCCTTTCTGAATTCTTCGACTGCGGAATCCGGTTTCTGATCGCCAAAATATGCAAAGGCCAGCCCAACCCGGCCCAATCCTTCTTCGGGTTTTAATGTGATTGTCTTTTTGAAGGCTTTGGCGGCCTGGGAATATTGCTTTAAGGCCGCAAGGGAATTGGCGAAATGAAACCAAGAGTCGTAGTGATCGGGGTTGGACTCTGTAAGCGATCTGGAAACCTCGACGGCTTTATCCAATTGCCCCAGATGTGAGTACGTATTCGTGAGTTTAAGTTTGGCGTAAAGGATGATGCTCGGGGGAGGATTTTCGTCAAGAGTTTTTTGCCAGTAATTGATGGCATCTTCAAAAAACTCTTCTTTATCCAGACTCCGGGCTTTTTCCAGTGAGCCCTTGTAAGGTTCCTCAGCTAAAGCCAGGGAAGGCAGCAAGAAGAGACACAGGGCAATTTTTATAAACCAAAGAGGCTTCATGATAGATATTTATGAGCTGGGTGTTAGCTCTTCTTGTAAAAATAACGGTTCTCCGGTTATCAGAGGTCGCAGGGATTTTTTAAAAGTTTGAATAAAGTGTTCCTCGTTATTCATGATTTTTTCTACATCCTCGGGGCGCAGGTAAAAAACATTGGAAGCGGAACCCTGGCTGGTGTGGAGGACGGCTTTCTGGCATTCCATATGAGCGTCTGAGAATACTTTGGTTTCCATCATGAATGTGCCCGGCAAATTGTGAGTCGTTAATTTAACGGACCGTCCTATGGTTTTCATTTTCAATTTAACTTCCTGAAAATGCGGTTTCTCTGAAACATTGGCCACAGACCGTCCTTTGAATATAGACGCCAGCGGCTCTTTGTCAATAAAGATTCGACGCAAATCTTCCTGGAGGCGTTGTTGGATAAAAAAGAAATCGCCGTAGTCTATAGTTTTGCCAGTAGAGTCAATAACTTTAAAAACATCAAAAACCTTGTCGTGCAAGGTTTGAATATTGGCTTCGACAATATCCAACTGGTTAAATGCCAGTACCGCAGAAATTCTGTGAAGGACTCCCCGGGTATCCTGAGTGCAGACGACCAGTTCAGAAGGTTGCCCCGGATTAAAAAGAATTTCTGCCAAAAAAGGTTCCCTCGATTGGATAAATTTATAATAGATTTCCAATTGCGACTGCAGTTCCCGGGGCAGGCGAACCATCTTCAGGAACTCCAGTTTTATGTGATTGGGGACACTTTCCCGTTTCTTGTGGTGAAGGGTGTATTGGTAAAATAGTTTTAATTGTTTGATCTGTGAGGAAGACATGTCCATCTTGGTTCCACCGCGATCCGAGTGGGTGAGCAGGATCAGCATCTTGAGTCTTTCCTTGTCGTGGTTGACGAGGTCGAGCACCATGTCGTAGGTGTCATCGGCTTCCGGGTCGAGAAGCATCAGGTCATACATGGTTAAATGTTTTTCCACTAAAAAAGCAACATCGTCCACCCTTTTGGGTTTGTCGTTATAACCCAGGTTGTTCAAAATCTGAGGAATCATTCTGGCGCCGACCAGCTCTTCATTCTGGTCGCCAACCTTTACGCCTTTGCCGATGTCATGCAGTAAAACGGCCAGCTTAATGGCTGTCTTATCCCTTTGCGAATGATAAAGCTCTGCCAGAAAGGGGTCGGCAGTGTCACGAAACTCCAACCCGTTTAAAACATCCAAGGCAGAAAGGATATGGATGTCCGTTGGAAATTTATGCACATAAATATCCTGCAGCATACCTTTGAGGTTGTTGAATGCGGGAATGAAATAATCCCCCAATATCCCAAACTCATGCAGCAGGCGGAGGGCTTTTGAAAAATATTTTCCCCGGATATAGCGTTTGAAGCAGTTCTGGATTTCCAGTTTGGATTCTTCATCCATGAAAATGGGATAGGCCTGATCAACATGATGCTCAATGGCGCGGGTCACTTCATAGGATAAATAATAATTTCTTTCGGCGACCCAGATAAAAACCTTGAAGAGCCATAAAGGTTCCTGGGTGTAAAGGCTCTCGGGGTCTTTCTCGAAGTAAATTTGATTCTGCGTGTTGAGAGAGAAGAACTCTGAAAGGCTTTTCTTTTTCTTGGTGTCTGCCGCCATGCTCTCCCAGTAAAGGTTGCGGCTGAACCGCTTCAGGGGATAAACAGCCTCGAAAAAATATTTCTGAAAAAAGGTCTTAACATCGAATCCCATAGACAGGGCAATCTTTTCCCGAACTTCATAGCTCATGGTGTCCCGGTGGGACCCTTTCTGAAAAGTGTGCAGGAATAAGCGGACCCGGGATAAAAGATGGAGTCCGTTTTGCATGCTCTTATAAGCAAGCGGACTCAGCAGGTTCTTGGAAAACAATTCGTTGAGCAGTTCAAACTGGTTGGTGGTTTCCAGGTTTTTCAGGAAACGCACAGAGACCAGCGCCCAGTAGAGGCGGCGCATTTCCTCTTTAATATTGGGTTCCTGTTGAAAAACAGTATTCTGGACTTCATAATATCCTTCATAGCTGAGGCAATGTTTTTGAATTTCGTCGTGATAAAGCAGGCTGACTGTTTTAATGGAGCTTTTAAATTCGCTATAGACCAGAGAGTTGCCGGCTACAAAGCGATGTTCCAAAAGCGCTAAAAACTCGGGAACCTTGGCAGGGTCAAGATCTCGCTCAAACGTTTCATTTTCGGTGTAGCAGGCATTGCTGGAGGAAGGGAAAATATCCTGAAAGACGAACAGGTACTCAAAATGCCGGATGATTTCCTCAGCGGTCTTTTTATTGCCCTTGCTAAGAGAGGACTGTGAAACGATTTGGATATCCACGTCCGAGCGGAAATACAATTCCTCCCTGCCATAGCCGCCCCGAGCCACTATGGCTATGGGCACGGATTGTGTGGTCCACTCCTTATCATGCTGATGATTGAAATACCAGACTGCCGAATGAAAGCTGGCTTGAACAAGTGTGTCGACCAACGCGGTTTGCTTGAGCAATAACAGATGGCAGTTGTCGGATTCGCCACACTCTTTTTGCAGCAGGTTGGTTTCTTTATAGACCAGATCAATAGCCCGGTCTTTAAAGTCCAAATAAAATTTTTGCGGATCAATTTCTGCGTTGTCGGACGAGTGCCCAGCTTGATGAAGTGAAACTATTTTTTTTTGAAGTTGTTGCCGGTAGGTTTCAGCATGCTTGCGGTTTGATTGATATAAATCACTCATTATGGAGCGCTAAACTAAAAAGTTATTGAACCTGATCAAGAGATCATGAACAGGTTATTCATAGCTATAAAAGCCGCTCCAGAATAAACCTATAATCCCAGAAATTCAAGAACTTACCACCGCTAGGCGCGGGGCCAGCTAGCAATCCACTCGGCGTGGGGCAACTGGCAATGGCTTTTTTTGGCTGGCAAAGAGTTGTCTCAGCTCAAGTTGCAATATCCAGGTTAACGGGCCTTATGCTTTTGGCGGTCGCGTTAGCGTTACCGCCCCATTGCCTCCTCGTCAGAGGGTGCGGCCCATTAATTCGGCGAAGGGGCGCAGGTTTTCCATGAGTTTGGCAAACTTCGCAGGTTTGAGGGACTGCGGTCCATCTGAAAAGGCATTAACGGGATCAGGATGAACCTCAATAATCAGTCCATCGGCACCGGCGGCGATGGACGCGCGCGACATGGACTCAACCATGTCCCAGTGACCGGTCGCATGGCTTGGGTCAACAATGATGGGCAGGTGGGTTTCCTTTTTCAAGACCGGTATGCAGCTTATATCAAGAGTGTTTCGGGTCGCGGTTTCGAAAGTGCGGATGCCTCGTTCGCAAAGAATCACCCTGTTGTTGCCTTCGGAAAGAACATATTCAGCGGACATGAGAAACTCCTGAATGGTGTTCATCATGCCGCGTTTCAACAAAATGGGTTTGTCGATCTTTCCCAGTTCTTTTAATAATGAAAAATTCTGCATGTTTCGGGCTCCGACTTGAATGACGTCGGCATATTTCGCGACCAGATCAATTTCGCGTGGATTCATAACTTCGGTGACAATGGGCAGGCCCGAGACCTCTTTAGCGGCGGCCAGCAGTTTGAGTCCGTCCTCTTCCATCCCCTGAAAGCTATAAGGAGACGTTCGAGGTTTGTAAGCGCCGCCTCGAAGAAAGTTGGCCCCGGCATTTTTAACCAGCGTCGCGGTGGTGCATATCTGTTCTTTGCTTTCCACCGAGCATGGTCCTGCGATGATAGCGATAGCAGGTCCGCCGATATCAACCCCGCCGACCTGAATCACAGATGGGGTGGACTTCACTTCCCGGCTGGCAAGCTTGTAGGGTTTGAGGATGGGGAATACACTTTCGACCCCGCCCATGGTTTCTATAGATTGCAGGCGATCTTTGCCGCGCTCATCACCCACGGCGCCTATCACTTTACGTTCCACCCCGGCAATTTCATGCGCAGTGTAACCAAGTTCCTGAATGGTCTCTTCTACCTTCGCTATCTGTTCCGGAGTCGCATCCGGAGCCATGACGATGATCATTGCGCGCCTTTCTTGGATGTTAGGAAAGAACAGTATATCAAAAAAAATCTTAAACCGCTCTATCCCTTCAGACCGGATCCATCCAAAGTATTTATTTTGACCACTTCCTCAATGGGCCGACGATAATCCCTGGGCCGGGGCGCCTCTTTCCTAAACCCCACGGCCATCAGCATGACGGGAATATAATTGGGCTGGAGGTTTAGCAGTTTAGAAACCGCGTTCGGATCAAACCCGATCATTGGCACGGTGGCCCAACCTCTATTGTGTGCTGCCAGCATTAGTGTCATGGAGGCCAGCGAAGCACTGCGGATGGCTTCATCCCTTTGCAGTTGGTCTTTGCCGTCATAGAAGTTTTTTATCATGGGAAGAACTTTATCCTGAATTCCCTGAGCAACGCCCTGATGAATCCTTATAGAAATTTAATGCCTTTTGCCAAATTCTGGACCGCCCCCGCCAAAGTCGGCAAAAACCAAAGGGCTAGAACTAAAACCCCCAGCGTAATTTTTTTTGACCTTTTCATGACCGTTCCTAAATAGAAGATGATTAAAATAAAAGGAATACTAATTTCCTTTATTCAACTATTTGAACTAAGGCCCTATTACTGCTAGCTTAGACCTTGCAACTTAAAATCTATAGCTATTGATAAATAAAGGGTTTTTTGTAAAATTTGAATCTTTTTTAATTTACATCTTCTTTTGCTCTAGTTTTATATAATTGTCAAACTTTTTTACTTTTCCGATATGTCGGTCGTGATGGCTCAGCATTCATCACCCATTTCATCAATGTCCGGGCTTTGTTTTCGATTGAACCAGCGTCTTTAAGGCAGCAGCACATAGCAGAACCATGAATTCGTTAACGGGGTATTTTCCAAAAAATTGTTTTACTGCGGCTGGATTTTGGTGGGTGGGGGCTTTCCAATAATCAATTATGATTCGCTCATTACAGAAACCCTGAAAGGCCAAATACACAACCTGCCGGGGAATCTGAAACAATTGAGAACCCAAAAATTATTTAAAACTTTCTTGTTCCCTTCTTTTGCAATTACATATAGAATGTCTTCCTTTAGCAAAACACAAAGGAAATATCCACACGATTTCCATTGCATAGAGCCTTGAAAGACATTGTGTTAGGCTCCAGTGGTGGCGGACTCAAACCCCGTCAATCACCCCAACTATTTCAAATATGCGCCTGTAGCTCAGCTGGATAGAGTTCCGGACTTCGAATCCGTAGGTCGCAGGTTCGAATCCTGCCGGGCGCATTTCCTAGCGTAGGGCCAATGAAGCAAGGAGATGATTATGTTTAATTTGAAAATACATCTGACCATTCTGACTGCAGCAGCAACCCTGCTCTTCACTCAGGGCACTCTGGCGGCAACCGCAATGGACTCCATCGGCACCGGCAGTGCCGGCAGTTACAGTCACGGAGAACCAAAAGGCGAAGGCAGTAAAACCAAAACCATGCCTCATCACCTTTCCGGAAGCAAGGATCATCACATTTCTGGAAGCGGAGAGCATCATAAACCCGAAGGCAGTGGCTCCCAAAAATCTTACCCCCATAGTGGAAAACAAGGCTACAGTCATAAAAAATCAGAAGGCAATGAGCACCATGCCAAGTCCAGTCACGGTTATAGCAAGGGATCGAGCCATAGCGGCCACAGTAGCAAATGCCCGTTCACCCATCTGTTACAGTTTAAAGATAAACTGGGCCTGACCGAAGACCAGATCACAGAAATTAAGCGACTGCGGTTTGAATACCAGAAGAGTAGCATTCGCAACAGGGCCGAGCACGAAATCGCACACATGGAGTTCGACAAGCAGGTTCACGCTGAGAAGTTGGATGCAAATGCCATCCGATTGGCGGCGGGGAAAATTGCCAGAACCAAAACTGACAAGATCATGGCGATGGCAAATGCTAAAATCGCTTTGCTCAGTCTATTGACGGACGAACAACGGAAAAAAGCACATGCCATGCATTCCGCCCACTCCTCCCACTAAGGATGGAGCGCATATAGGGAATGCTTGAAAATTAAAAGAATTATTCGGGGCGTAGCGCAGCCTGGCTAGCGTACCTGCTTTGGGAGCAGGGGGTCGGAGGTTCGAATCCTCTCGCCCCGACCATTTAAAAGGACTTAACGGTTATCCGTTAGGTCCTTTTTTTGTTAGGCATGCTCTTCAATCAGCGGAGCTCGCCTGGGACCATAAAGCCGAAAATGGCAATTCTGACTTAAAAAGTGATACAACCCTACAGGGGTCTGCCCACATACAAATTTAAAAAGGTTTCTCAGGAATGTTTGAGACAATTCAATCGCTCTTAGGATTTGCCATCTTTTTTTTCTTGTTGGAATATGCTTTCCCAGCTCAAAAAAATAAAAAGTTAGTGCGCAAAGATTCCAAGCTCGATCTGGCCTATTCCTTCCTACTCCCTCTCCTGTATATTCCCGTCCAGATATTTGGCGTTTCATTTGTCGGCCTTTATTTTTATGGGGCTGTGGGAATGGCTCCAGGTCAAACAACTCAACCGATTACGACCACTATTTTGCAAAAAGCCACCCACGGGAAAGTCACAGTCCTGAAGAACGGTTCGATACATTATCAACCTGGCCGAGATTATGCCGGTTTCGATTTTTTTATTATCAAGAAATCTGATGGCGAGAACAGTCTTGTTCAAACCATGGTGGTTAAACCTGTGGCTTTGGAAAAGGAAGAAACTTCCTCCATAGGTGACCCTAAACAGATATCCATTTTTGTTACCAGCAGTGTTCCTGGTGGAAAGATCGCCCAGGGTTTTACAGGATGGTTTCTGAGTGCCCGTAACCTGATCCAGGGACAAAGCTTGTTAATGCAAATATTTTTAGCGATTGTGGTCGTGGATTTTGCAGGGTATTGGAGACACCGTTTTATGCATAGTAAATTTCTTTGGCCTTTCCATACCATCCATCACAGTTCAAAACAAGTGGATTGGCTGTCAACGGAACGTTTTCACCCTGTCAATCATTACATCACCGCTTTTCTGAATCTCATTATCTTAACGGCTCTATTTGCGGATCCCTATGTGAGTGCGACAGCCATGTCATTGCGCCGCAAGTATGGACTGTTTATTCATTCTAATATACGTCTTTCCTATGGTTTTTTAAACTTCGTGTTCGCCAGTCCATTGTTTCACCGCTGGCACCATTCCGATAGCGAGACTGCTTTTAATAAAAACTATTCCACGTTCTTCTCACTTTTCGACCTGATGTTCGGCACATTCTATTTGCCCATGGATAAAAAAGATCCGGAGTCGTTTGGTTTTTACGGAGGGACATTGGAAAAAGGATTGATTGGGCAAACGATTTACCCTTTTCTTAAGCTTGCTGAAATGAGCAAAAAAACCTGAGCGGGGTATCAACGGCTTCATAGACACCCCGCAGCCGCTCAATCCCTACAACCTTGCATTTTATAGGCGCCACTCTGCTATTTTCCGGGTCCCACTTTCTCATCCTTTTATGGAATAACCGAAAACTAAAAAGTATCTCATAATATGAAGGGGTGAGTCAGGTTTCGGGGAGGACACATCATGAACAAAACCAACGAAAAGACCAACAACGAAGTCAAAGACAAGGTCAAAGATTTCATCAATCCGCCTGCCATTCATATCAGCGCCAAAGTATCCGTGTTCGAGGCCTGCAAAAGAATGCAAAAACATCAGGTGGGTTCTATTCTGGTTACCGAGGGATCTCATTTTGTCGGGATTTTCACCGAAGCGGATTTATTAAACAAAGTGGTGGCCAAAAATGAGTATCCGGATGAGATCCCCGTCTTTAAAGTGATGACCAGTAAATTGGTTTATATTAATTCCGAATCCACCATGATTGCGGCGTTTCTCAAAATGCAGACCAACAATATCCGCCATCTGGTTGTCAAAGAAGATGAGTGTGTCGCCGGCGTCCTGTCAATAAAAGATGTGGCAAAATTTTACGTCCACAAATTCAGCGAGGCCTGACCACTCGGCGCCGGCAACGCCCGGTAGTAATTAGCAATGGCTTTGATCTGGCTGCCGGCCTCCCAATACTTTTCATTCACCCTCCGCGTAGGAGCTAGCCCCGGTTTTTTAGACCTTCAACCTCATCCGAAAATTCCTGACGCGTTATGATGCCCTTTTGTTCCAGCAAAGCAACGAGAGCCGAAACCTGATAAATATTTTCCTGCACCGCCTCATCCTCATCCACTACATCTTTAGTGTCAGACATTTTTAATCTCCCCAGTAAATAGCGTCTTAGGTTTACGGTCTGCCGTGAAAGTTCAGGCAAGCCTGAAATTATCATTCACACGAATTATAATCGAAAAACCAAAAATCTGCCACCCACCACTGGTGGTTCACCGGGTGGTGGATTCGCAGAGGGGGATGCTTTGGGTGGGTTCGTTCAAGATCAGCGCGACGGTCGAGGTACGGAACAGGTCTTCCATCATGTCGATCGACTCGTTGAGCCGTTGGTGCAGTCGGCAAAGATGAGTGCCATGGGTTTTCAGTTTCAAGGGGCAACTCTTTATATGTTTAATCGGGTCCACCGCATTGATGACGTTCAGCAATGGCAGGTCTTCCGGATCGTGCGCCAGCACATAACCGCCGTGCAAACCTTTCTTTGAAATAACCACCTCGTGCTTGGCCAGAGCCAGCAAAACTTTTGACAGATAATGTTCGGGAACCTTGGTCCACTTGGCAATCTCGGCGGTGGTGTGAGGCTTATCTGGATTCTGCGCCAGGCAAACCACTGCCCGTAAAGCATATTCTGAAGTCTGGGAAATCATAATGCCCCTTAAATGGATAATTTCATCTTGACATCTATTTTAACATATCATAAATTGGTTTTATACAAAAGATAAATATATCTTTTTATCTTATAATAAGCCTTTGAACAGGCAGTTTCGTTCCTGCTAATTAGGAACACCTGACAAGTCATAGAAAAAGCTAGGAAACGCAGAGTTATATTCTCAACCATTTAATAACCGTTTAAACTTTTTCAATCTTTAGGAGGATTTATAATGAAAAAAGTAACAGCTACTTTAATTGCGTTTGCTATGGTTGCCGGTTTGGGTGCCACAGCGGCTTTCGCCGGTGTCACAGCAAAACTGACCACCGCCCCCAACGTCCCCCCTGCTGTCAAGCGCGGAGCGGACACGGTTGTCATCAATCTCGAAGCCAAAGAATATGTTGGTGATCTGGCTGATGGAGTGAAATATAATTTCTGGAGTTATGCTGGAACGGTTCCCGGCCCGATGGCTCGGGTTCGTGTGGGCGACAGCATTGAGTTCCATTTATCCAACGCCAAGAGCAATACCCAGCCTCACAACATCGACATCCACGCCGTCAACGGTCCCGGCGGTGGTGCGGCTTTCAGCACAATAGACCCTGGCCAGGAAAAAGTTTTCACTTTCAAAGCTAAGGCGGCTGGACTTTTTATCTACCATTGCGCGGCGGGTGCCATTGTCGATCATATCTCCAACGGCATGTATGGCCTCGTTCTGGTTGAGCCTGAAGGTGGACTACCCGCGGTTGACCGGGAATATTATGTTATGGAAAGTGAGTTCTTCACCGGCGAGCCTGAAAAAGGCGTTGCTCCCTTTGATATCCAAAAGGGGCTCGACGAGCACCCCACCCATGTTGTCTTCAACGGCAAAGAAGGTGGATTACTCGGCAAAAATGCTTTGAAAGCCAAAGTCGGCGAAACCGTAAGAATCTATTTCGGCAACATCGGACCTAACGGCATTTCTTCCTTCCACATCATTGGAGAAATCTTCGACAAGGTTTATAACGAAGGCGGAATTGGCGGTGCCATGGGTAAGAGCATTCAAACCACTCTGGTACCTTCTGCCGGCGCGACGATTGTCGAATTCAAAGTGGATGTACCGGGAACCTATGCTCTGGTTGATCACAGCATCTACCGGGTCGCCAAAGGCGCCATCGGGCATTTGGTGGTTGAGGGTAAAGAAGACCCGAAAGTCATCCGCCAAGGCAAATAAGCCACTCGGCGTGGGGCCAACTGGCAATAACTATAGTTGACTGGCAAAATTATAGGCGGCTCAACGAGTTGGTACTATCTGCCCCTGCGGCGAGCAGCCAGCAGGAAAAATAGCACAACCAGAAGGGCGAGGGCTTAGGCTCCCGCCCTTTTTCTTTGTAACGAAACCCCTCCACCAATAGACATTGAACTCTCTAGCTTTATAAAGTAAATTCTATCCTGCAACCCTTATATATTCTGACCCAATGAATAAGTATTGATCGACGAAATGAACGCAAGAACCTGCATCCTATAAGAGGAAAGTTCCATGACAAAACGCTTAAAGGTAAGCTCACCTTATGATGGCCATTTGATTGCCACGATTGATCTGGATGATGCGGATCAGGTAGAGAACGCTCTGGAAACTGCTTATCAATTGGCAAAGGACCCGGACAAAATCCTTCCCGCTCATCAGCGCATAGAGATACTGGAAAAAACTGCCGACTTGGTTCTGGCTAAAGCTGAGGAATTTGCCCGCCAGTCAGCAGAAGAAGGCGGAAAGCCATTGATCGACTCCCGTATTGAGCTTGCTCGGGCAGTCCAGGGCATCCGTGAAGCGGCGCAGTCTATCAGTCAGTTGACCGGACATGAAATCCCCATGAACCTGACCGCCTCATCGATGAACAGGATGGCTCTGACCATCCGGGAACCTATTGGTGTGGTTGCTGCCATCAGCGCCTTCAATCACCCTTTCAATTTAATTGTTCATCAGGTGATTCCGGCAGTGGCAGTGGGATGCCCGGTCATCGTAAAACCCGCGCGCGCGACCCCTCTTTCCTGCCTGAACCTCGTTAAATGTTTGTATGAGGCGGGACTGCCTGAAGAATGGTGTCGGGCGATCGTTTGCGAAAGTTCTCTGGCTGAAACGTTGGTGACCGATCCCCGTGTGGCGTTTTTTTCATTCATCGGATCGGGAGCGGTCGGGTGGAATCTCCACTCCAAGCTGGCCCCGGGCACTCGTTGTGTCCTGGAGCATGGTGGCGCGGCCCCTGTCATTGTCGATCATGACGCCGACCTGAAAGATGCTCTGCCGCAACTTGCCAAAGGTGGTTTTTACCACGCCGGGCAAGTTTGCGTTTCCGTACAAAAAGTATTTGTGCATGAAAAACTTGTCGACAAACTTTCCAGAGGATTGGTCAAGCTGGCCGAGAAGCTTGTGGTTGGCGACCCCACTGATGAAAAAACCGAAGTCGGGCCATTGATTCAGGAAAAAGAAGTGGACCGTGTCGACCAATGGGTGAAAGAAGCAAAAAAGAAAGGTGGAAAAATCCTCACCGGTGGAAAAAAAATTAGCACCACCTGTTACGCGCCCACGGTCATCCTCAACCCTTCTGACACGGCCAAGGTCTCCACCCATGAAATATTCGGACCGGTCATCGTTATTTATCCTTTTAAAGACCGTTTGAAAGCGATAGAAAGAGCCAACCTCACGCCCTTTTCTTTTCAGGCTGCGGTGTTTACCCAGAATATCGATACCGCTCTCGACACCGCGAAAAGAATCAACGCCGCCGCCGTCATGATCAACGATCATACCGCATTTCGGGTTGATTGGATGCCATTCGGCGGCCGCAAAGCTTCTGGGTTGGGCGTCGGGGGAATTCTTCCCACCATGTTGGAAATGACCGAAGAGAAACTGTTGGTCATCCGATCAAAATTGATTTAACAAAACAGGTGCGCCCTTGCCATTAATTATCTTTGTCGTCCTTACGCTTTTCAGTCTCCCACAACAAAGTTGGAGCGAAGAAACCATGATCCGCATTCCTGCGGGGAGTTATAAAATAGGTTTCAAAACGGATAAGGCGTTATCGGAGTGCACCAAGCATAATGACCCCTGCAAGATGAAATGGTTTGATGATGAAGAACCTGTTCACACCGTTTATCTGGATTCTTTTTCAATCGACAAATTTGAAATCACTCAGGAAGAGTTCGCCGGAAAAATGGGGAACAACCCCTCAGAGTTTGAAGGCAAAAACTTACCTGTGGAAAAAGTGACTTGGGAAGAAGCTCAGGAATATTGCAAGTTGGCAGGTAAACGTCTGCCGACAGAAGCGGAATGGGAAGTGGCCGCCAAAGGTGGCGATGAAAAAGTTTATTTCTGGGGCGATGAAGTTCAGTCAGGCAAAGCTAATTTTTGCGACCTTCATTGCGACAAAAGATGGAAAACCAAAAAATTCACGGATGGATTTGAAACTACCGCTCCGGTAGGGAGCTTCTCTCCGAATGGATATGGGTTGCATGACATGGGCGGAAATGTTTATGAGTGGGTGTCCGATTGGTATGGAAAAGAATATTACGGGAGCTCGCCGGCCAAAAATCCCAAAGGCCCTTTGCAAGGTAAATACAAGGTCATGCGTGGAGGTTCGTGGATCAATTATCCCGTCGGCACACGGCCCTCTGACCGCACCGATGCCAAGCCCGGCAAACGATTAAACTTTGCCGGATTTCGTTGCGCAAAATAATTCAGGGTTTTAAATCCCCAGCACATCTAAAACCGGTTCCATCTGCCTTAAGCAGAAAGTGTGCGTCCTTGCGGTTCGCCGATCGCATGGCTGAAATGCCCTGATTCCAAGCCCCGCCCCGGTATACTTTACTGGTAATAGAAATTGACCCGACGCAAGTCGCCCCGCTGCAGGTGTCCAGCTCCGGCCTTGGCCCTTGCGGGTCTTTCTCCGGCCCCATCACGTAATAGTTGGTATCGATGGCCATCCAGTCCAGCACCCATTCACTGACATTGCCCGCCATATCATAAAGCCCAAAAGCATTGGGAGGGAATGACCCCACTGGAGCAGAGTTTTTAAAACCATCGGTTAAGCTGGGTTCGCGGTTATTGAGGACGCATGTACTGTCACAGAAATTCGCTTCTTTGCCGGTGATATTTTCTCCCCAATAATATTCTCCTGTCGTTCCCGCACGGATCGTGTACTCCCATTCAGCTTCTGTTGGCAGACGCAGACCCTGTTTTTTGCAGTAGTCTCTGGCGCCTTCCCAGGACACCGTGTCTACCGGAAGATCTCCGCCCACGTACTGTGAAGGGTTATAGCCCATAACGGTTTGAAAATACTTTTGCCTCACTTCATATTTCGCCATCTTAAAAGCAGAGATACAAACCTTATGAACAGGCTGTTCATCTGGATCACCCACCCGGCTTCCCATCTGAAAACATCCGCCGGGGATATCAACCAGTTCCAGCTCCGGTTTCGCCTGACTGGCTGAAATAGTTTTTTTCATCACATTGGCTTTCAAAACCTCAATTTTTTCACGAGTGGCGGCAGGAATCCCAAAATACTGGATCCGGATTCGACTTTTTCGAAAGAGCTGCATTTTTCCGGTTTTTTTGAGAAACACCCGGTAGTGCGGGACGGGTCCCTCCTGATCTTTTTTCAGAAACTGACTGAACGCATCGTCACTCTTTCCGGATTCATCCACAGCCATCACATTCTCATCCACCAGTTCGGCCTCAAGAGCACCGCCTTCGGCATGAACCAGAACGTTCCGACCCGTCGCCACCGGCATAGCGAGAATTTTATCCAACAGTTTTTCGGCCTCGGCATATTTCTTCAGCTGTATCTTGGTATTGGCCTGAGCTCTCAGTAAAATATAATTATCCGGTTCCTTTTCGAGAAGGACACTGAATATTTTCTCGGCTTTATCGTATTCTCCCAGCAGAAACGCCTTTTCCCCGTCCGCCAGCGAACCGGGACTCTCTTCCGCCGGCACAAGGGTTGCGGCCCCCACAACCATCAGGATAACAAGAATTATTACGCGGACTTGATTAGGCATGATTTTCTTCTTCAAAAAATTAAAGGACTATTGTGAAACCGCAAATCGACAATTAAATACCGCTTAGCTATTATACAGACCCATCATTCCGGCATACAGCTTAAGATTTACAAATCACTCCTGTTGAAGGGTAAGAAAATCCATGCCCTCTCCCCTGAGATATGTAAGTGAAATTTACCAGTTGAGATACTTGATTGCAAAGGGGTTACAATTTCTCAATCCCCATTTCCGCCATTCTTCCTCAGCAACTATAAGGATAGCGAATGGCAAAGCCAACAAGCTCTCCCAAAGAGTTAGGGAGTGGGTACCAAAAATTATCCGGGCAATTTCATTGTTGGTGATGAGCTCCACCAAGAGCAATTCCGAGGCGATTCCCAGAAGCACAAATTTGTTTGTCAAAATTCCCTTCTTGAAAAGGGATTCTCTTTGGGTTCTGCAAACCATCACATTAGCGATCTGGCAAATGATGATGCTGACAAAAAATGCGGTAACAGCTTTTAAATAAACCGGGTCCGTGGGGGCTAGTTTCTGTCCCCATACCCACCCATTGGAATACAAAATAGAAAAATAAGAAAAAAAACCTGCCGCAGCCTGAATCATTCCGATCACCCCGTATGATCTGAACAAAAGGCCCGGGGTGAGCAATCTTTCATCCATGGGGCGAGGTGGCTTTTGCATCACATCATCTTCCGATGACTCGACACCCAGCGCCAATGCCGGAAGAATATCCGTCCCCAAGTCTATGGAAAGGATTAAGACAACGGTCAGTGGAAGAGGAATTCCGAGCACGGTGAAAGCAATGAAGGGCAGAATCTCAGGAATATTGCTGGTAAGAATATAGGTGATGAATTTTCTTATGTTGCCAAATGCTTTTATAATAAATAATTATTTCATATCTCTCACCAGCGATGGTAACCTTGCAATTTTCCAAAGTACTGATTAAATTTATAATACCTTTTTCCCATGAAAACTTGGATTCTAATATTAGTGATCGCCTTGGGAGTTCCCGGCTGCTCCAAAAGCTTGGATGAACCTCCCCTGACTTTACTTCCAGGAGCCGAACCTTCTGCAAAATCACGCAACGATCTTGGCATCGAACATTATCAGGCCGGAAGATATTTGGAGGCTTTACTGCAATTTAATCAGGCCAACTTTGCCGACCCAACCTCGGGCGAAATTCACTTCAATCTTGGCTTGGCCTATCTTCAGGAAGGCCACAAAGAAAAAGCCCTTAAAAATTTTCGCAAGGCCAGAAAGCAGGCCAAAGGCAATTCAAAAATTCTCGAGTCGCCAATCTTGAATAAGCTCTTGCAATAGAATCAAGATCATGATTCAAAGCCAAGCTGTTTTGGATTTTAAAATTTATCCCCCCGAAGCACAGGGAGTGGGCCAGTTTGATGGCGGGCGTATCACCAAAATCAAACCCATCGGATTCCCTCATGAAGGGCCAGAGATAAAAAACCTCGGTCCGCTGTTCTACTGGGCATGGGCTACAGCAAAAGGCTATGGAAAAATCGCCCTGCATCCACATCAGGCTTTCGAGATTATGAGCTACGCCCTGGAAGGGGAGATCGGGCATTACGATTCTTTGGGAAACAGGAGTCGGGTCAAAGCAGGCGGAGCGCAGGTCATGCAAACGGGTTCAGGAGTTTTCCATGAAGAGGAGACGGTTGGGGATCACACCGATTTTTTTCAGATCTGGTTTGACCCTGCTCTCCGCAGAACAATCCATGATGAACCGACTTATAATGAGTATAAGAACGAAGACTTCCCAACCGAATCGCAAGACGGCGCCACTCTCAAAACCATCATAGGTATCGGTTCACCGGTCACGCTTGTTTCAGATGTGATCATGAAAGATATTTCCATCGAGCAAGACCGGCAGTTTCAATACCCGCCCGACCAGGGAAAAACTCTGGCGCTGGTGGTCATCTCTGGCAAGGGATTATTGTTCGACATGCAGACCGGATTTCGCCTTGATTCACGCACAACAGTCAGGAGATACTTCTTTGCAAGCCGACTCTGATTCTCCATTGCGTGTGGCGGCCATAGAAGTTCCGGCGCAAGTGGACTATCCCCTGTACCGCAATCGATAGAAAGGAAAATAAAATGAAAGCTTTTTTTCGGACAGATGACAGTATCAATAATCTTATTATTCGCGTGATGCTTGGAATCGTCATATTCCCCCACGGCGCCCAGAAACTTCTTGGATGGTTCGGGGGATATGGGCTGGAAGGCACCCTTGGGTTTTTTACCAACCAACTGGGAGTTCCAATGGTCGTTGCCATATTGGTGATAATGGGTGAATCTCTCGGAGCACTAGGATTGATCACCGGGTTCCTGACTCGTTTTTGTGCGGCGGGGATTCTAATCATCATGTCAGGCGCCATCATCATGTCACATGCGGCCAATGGATTTTTTATGAACTGGTCTGGCAAGCAGGGTGGAGAGGGTTTTGAATACCACCTTCTGGCTATCACCTTATGTCTTCCTCTTTTAATTAGCGGTGGGGGCCTGTTCTCTGCTGACGGATTTATTACAAAGCGCTTCCCCTTTTTACTGGGTGGAAAAACGACACATTAAAAACTAGGGGCTGTACTAGATAACTAAGAAAATGTTATCAGTATGGACATGCGTAAGAGTCGGTTGAGTAAGGAGAAACAAGAGAAGTTGATGGTCAAAACATCATCATCGGGTGGAGCAGAGTTCCGGACAATTTTTATGCTTGGAACCATAAGGCGGCTGTAAATGCCAGCAAGTCATCGATCTATAAAATCTATGTTTGGTCGGTTCGATCTCGCGAGAAGGATCGGTCGCCGGGAGAGGGAGGCCAAGTCTGTATGACTACGGCCAAGATGGGCCGTTTTGGAAAAAGCAACTGCAGAAAATGATATTGAGGTTGCTGCTCGAAGAACGTGATTAAGGTTTGAACCTTTCAGATTTTTATTTAGGGGCGGGGAGGATTCTTAATCAAGGAGCTTTTTTTAGGACTACCCTGTAACGCATCCTGCGTTTGTTTGATCCAGCACCTTCTGCCAAAAAATAGGGTGAGCGACGGGACTTCGTGATATTACCAACATTAAACTTCGTACTCGGAACGGGTAAAGTCAGTAATACCGCACTTAAGTACCATTTTGGGACATAACCTTTCCTTTAATTCTGTCCTTCAAGTTTCATAGTATTCTCTGAGGTAACTGTTTAACTCTCCATGAACCATGAAGAATCTTAAATATGTGTCACAATTTGTCTGTATTTCTCCATGACTTGGCTCATAACAGGTTCGAGTTTATCGGGGTGAATGACCAGCAGATCGCCTGTTTTCGCCTTTGAAAAAAGGTAGTCCACCGCCTTACTTGGTTCTGGTGCGATAGAAATATTCTCTGCTTTGAAGTTTGCTTTGATCAGCCCATCGTGAACCAGGTCGAGCGTTTCTCCAATTGGTCGATGACGAGGATCAAAATCTACCAGCACGATATAATCATATACTGAGGCCAAGGCCTTGCCGTATTCAATAATTTGTTCATTAGTTCGACTACCGGTTCCATGACATAAAGCAATTTTTCGCCCCGGTGAGAGCCGAGGTAATAACTTGGCCAGGGCGCGAGCAGATTCTGAGTTGTGACTATAATCGACAAGAACTTTGTATTTTTGAAAATCAAATAAATTCATTCGACCAGGGTTTTGATTCGCAGAAGGATAAAATGTCATAACACCATTTCGAATTTGCTCAACAGGCAGATTCAAACCTAACAGGGCACCAATGGCAGCTAGAGCATTGGAGATATTAAAGTCAACGATTCCGCCTAAAGAAATGGGAATTTCTTCAACCGCACAGACAATGATGTCCAATTCGCGATTTCTAATGATGACATTTCTTTTATCTAACGTGACAACGGTTCCTCCTTCCTTCGCATGTTCTTTAAGCTTCAGATTATTGTAATCCAGAGAATATAAAATTATATTCCCGCGAGCACGTTCCAAAACGCTCATGACAATGTCGTCGTCGGCGTTTAAAACCGAAGTGCCCGAATTTTTGACGACTTCTAAAACCGTTGACTTTACCAAACTCAGATCATTTTCGGACTCGATCCAATCCGTTCCCATATGGTCGCTTCCAATATTGAGCAATACACCTACATCGACCTCATCAACACCGAGACCTCGTCTGACAATGCCTCCTCGAGCAACTTCCAATACTATGTGGTCTACCGTTGGTTCTCTAATAACAATCCCGGCTCCCTCTGGACCACTATAGTCACCAGATAAGATAGAATTTCCATCAATCTCAATGCCAGTGGTACAGGTTAGACCCACAATTTTTCCCGCATACTTTAATGTATGGGCGATCAATTTACAGGTCGTTGTTTTACCATTTGTTCCGGTGACTGCTAAAACGGGGACTTGAACGTAATCCTCGGGGAAAAGCATATCTACTAGTGGTTTTGCAACATTACGGGGTTGGCCGTGTGTCGGCTCTAAGTGCATCCGGAATCCGGGCGCAGCATTTACCTCAACTACTTTAATGCCCGATGGGTCTAGGGGAAGGGATATATCGAGAGCTAAGGCATCCACTCCCACGCAATCCAACCCAATAATTCGAGCGGCTCGTTCCGCCATTAAACGAATATCAGGGCTTACCTCATCGGTGACATCGGTAGCGGTACCTCCCTGACTAAGATTAGCAGTGGCTTTCAAATACACCTTCTCTCCCTTCTCTGGACATGAATCTAAAGAAAGTCCTTTGATGGATAAGATTGTTTCCGTCATGTGATCAACATCAATTTGAGTTAGGACCTTTTCATGTCCAAACCCACGACGAGGATCAGCGTTGGTTTTTTCAATAAGATTTTTGATAGAAGATATTCCATCGCCTATCACATGAGCAGGTTCTCGCCTGGCTGCCGCTACTAACTTTCCGTCTATAACCAATAGACGAAAATCGAAGCCATGAACATACTCTTCAACAATCACATCTGGGTGTTCGGCTTTAGCTACCTGAAAAGCTATTTTTAATTGATCCAAATCTGTAATATCAATCGTTGACCCTATGCCATGATTTCCCACATCTGGTTTAACAACAACAGCGGCGCCAATATCATTAAAAACAGCTATGGCCTCTTCTTCAGTCGAAACCATTCGTCCATGTGGAACGGGAATTCCTGATTTTTTCAAATACTCCTTGGATCTTGTCTTTTCGTCAGCCGCTTCTACTGCAATAGCCGAAGTATGACTGGTTATGGAAGCTTGAATACGTTTTTGATGAGCACCATAACCTAACTGGATATAGCTATCGTCATTTAAGCGGAGAAAAGGAATGCCTCTCGACTTAGCTTCTTCCACAATACTCAAGGTGGTGGGTCCCAACATATCATCTTCGCGCAAGACCTTGAGATCGGAAACAACTTGGCTAATATCAAAACTTTTTTCTTCAACGACAGCCTCGAATAAAGAAACAGCCTCTTTAGCTGCCTTTAAACCTGCCGATTCTACGCGGTAACGGAAAACCACAAGGTAAATTCCTTTTTTTGATGTACCATAAGTTTTTCCGTATCCAACCTCCATGCTAGCCAAGCATTGAAGCTCTAGGGCAATATGCTCGATTATATGACCCGCCCAAGTTCCCTTTTGAAGCCTCTGGATAAAACCACCGGGGCCTCCAATGGAACATCCATGTTCCTGGAGGGTTGGAAGAAGTGTCACCAGTCGATCTGAAAATCCTTCTATCGTATCTGAAGGGCGACTTTCATAATCCTTGATGTCCAAGACCATGAATATGGCCGGGTGTCGAGTATATCGATTAGGCCCACGTAAAGCTCTCAACTCTTTTATATCAATCAACGATATACCGCAATTTGTGACGGGGTTAAAAACTTCCTCTCTTTGAAATGGTATCCATATCCATTCACTAACGAATGAATTCGCACGTTTTCTACAGCAATGGGTCCTCCCGGTTCTATATTCATTACATTGGAATGAGCAATGTCACTACCGTCAACAATAACTACCGTCCCTAAGCCAATAACTTCGAGAACTCCATCTTGCTTTAGTAAAACACCCGAATCTTCACCAATGCCAACACCTATACAGGCCGGGTTCATGGTAATAATCTGCACCAGACGCCCAACTCGACCTCTAACATTAAAATGAGTATCAAAGACGATATTTTCAACGAAACCAAATCCCGATGCCGTGAGAACACTTCCTTTAATTAACCCTTCTTCACTTTTGCCGTCATAAATCATGGTGTCAGAAAATACAGCTGCTCCGGCACTGGTTCCTGCGATAATGGCCCCCATTTTAAGCCGGTTTTGAATAGCCTCAAATATTAGTGACCCACCTATAATGGTTGTTAATCGCAACTGGTCGCCGCCCACGAGGAAAACCAAATCAGCATCTTCGAGCGTTTTAGCCATAGTTGCGTCGTTTGCTTGGGCCCTATCTTTAATATTTAATATTTCTATTTCTGAAGCCCCAAGGGAGGTAAATACTTGATGATAGTCTTCGCCTCGTTGTTCGGGTGATTCGCTGGCCGTCGTGATGACACCTACCTTATAATTAATCTTTCCCACCTCTTGAACAACTCGTTTAAGCACAACTAAATCGTTTTCTTTATCTTCATTCCCACCAATCGCAATCAAGCGCCCTCGAAAAAAAGGTTTCTCTACCATATTATTTAATTTCCGTAACGTGTGACCACGCCATACCATTTCGGGCATTTGATGCAAATTCACTTTTGGTTAAAATGATGAGGCCCACATCAACAGAATCATCAAAAAGAGTCATCGCCTTTTGTGCCGCCTCACTCGGACTCATACGTTGTTCCAACCAGCTATAAACTTCTCTAGCCAGAATTTTAAGCGCGATAAATTCACCATCCCCCGTACAAGCAACAGCGCCCACTGGGCCACAGAACAATCCGCAACCAGGAAGGGGTACATCACCGACTCGTCCGATGGCGGCTTTTTCTAATCCACCAGAACTGAGTGCCGCCGCAAACGTTGTGCCATCAAAGGCCACTGCACCAACCGTATCGCAAGAAGGGGGGGCATCACTTTTTGGTGCCTTGCTTTTACTTAAGTCTCGTAAAGGCGTTTGAGTTATATTTTGTTCTGCCGCGAAGACCCGAGCTCCTTCCCCTGCCAATAGGATATAGGGAGAATGAAGCAATACACTCCGGGCTATATCAATGGGGTTTTGAATTCCTTCAACACAGGCTACAGCGCCAAATTTTCCGTCACTCACCATACATGACGCATCCATCTGAATAGTATGACCATCGGCTCTCATTTGAGAGCCTGTCCCCGCATTAAACCGAGGATCATCTTCCAAGTGCTTCACAGAACAAACCACAGCGTCTAAAGCAGATTTACCATTTCCCATGAAATCCATCCCAATTTTGGCCGCAGACAACGGTCCATCAAAATCCTGTGGGCTTGAACCAGCACCTCCATGCGTTAAAATGGCGCGTTGAAATTTATGCAAGGTATACCTTTCTGAGATTTTTGGAGAGAAGCTCAGCAGACATTACGTGGTCCGTATTATTTCACTGAGACTGAATAGTTGGATCCGCCTCCTTACGTTGTAACACTTTCTAATTTAAAAGCTGCACTTTATTAAATAAACTGCCCCCATAGTGTCAACATCAAGAAAATGGTTAATGCCAAATCAACATAAACACTTGATTATATGCTGAGCCGTAAAGCATGGAACCTCAATTTGCTGATTGAGAGATTAGTATTTTGAAAGTGGTAATTGAATTGTTCTCCCATGGGCTAAATTCAACTGTCTACATTACGTCTACATAAAGAAAAAGGTATTATGAAAAAATTCATAATACCTTATAAAAATGGGGTGAGCGACGGGGCTCGAACCCGCGACCACTCGGACCACAACCGAGAGCTCTACCAACTGAGCTACGCCCACCATGATTTTTTATTCTGAGCCAAAAAGCAGAGGCAAAGTGTAATCTATCCACAAACCTTTGTAAAGCATATGGTAACGGCCCCCAACAATTATTTGATCACCCGAAGGTGGCTGCGGTCGCGTTTGCCCTTGGTTTTGGTGTCTTTGGCGGGTTCGTTAGCAGGCTCCTTGGCTGGCTTCCCGCTTGATTTCAAGGGTTTCAGCAGGGGTTTTTCCGGTTGGTCCAATTGCACCTGATCCGCCAGATTCATATCCTCTGGAATGCTTTCTTCCCACACCTGTCCGTTCTTCATTTTGGGATCGTAGATGGCCCAAACCGCCTCAAAGGGAATGGCGCATTTATAGGGCCTGCCGTTGAAGGCCAGCGAAGCAAAAATCCCTTCTTCTGTTATTTCAAGCGGTCGTCTGAAATTAAGGTTGAATATCAGGTTCAGCGATGAATTATTTTTATGGCTCGCTGGAACATCGACTTCAGGAAGCCTCGCATCGATGCAAACCATGGCATCACCTTCTTCCAACAGGTACAAAAGAAAATCATATTTCTTTTTGCTCAAGTCATCCATGACACTAAATTAACATAAATGCTCAAGAGGTTAAAGGGCCAGCGTGACGCTGGACTCAGAATGCAATGGATTTTTTTCCACTCAACAGGCTTCCCGGCGCAATGAGCTCTTGCTCGTGGCCTCCACGGCTAGTGGGTGGTTGCCGGTAAAGGTGGGAAATGCTACCATGCCTCTCGTTTCCAAAACATTTTGGTTTTAACTGGGAGATTGATATGGCGGGATTAAGGTGGCTGGTCGGTTTAGCGTTGTTCTTCAGCGTTCTGGGTGGGGTTTGTAGCGCGGAAGGTTCTAAAACCATTGAGGTGTGGAAGAACCTTTTCACGGTTGTGAATGGCGACGGAGTGGACTCGAACACCACCTTCCTCATCACTCGTAAAGGAGTCGTTGTGGTGGATACCCGGGTGACCCCAGGTGAAGCAAAAAAAGTGCTGGCAGAAATTCGCAAGCAAACGGATCTTCCCATCCTTTACACCATCAACACGCATTATCACGGGGACCACACTTTTGGTAACCAGGTATTTAAAGACAGCGGAGCTATCATCGCCCATGAAAATGTTCTCAAGAGCCTGGTTGGATCTTCCGGCAAGGAGCATCTGGATTTTTTTAAGACCATGAATATTCCCGGAATGGATGAGACGGTCATCACCCTGCCCAACATGCTTTTTAAAGATAGAATGGAAATCTTTGTTGGCGGATATGATTTAAAACTGATTCACGTGCGGGGGCACACGGATGGGGACTTGTTCATTTATATTGAAGAACTGAAGACCCTGATCACCGGCGATCTGGTTTTTAACGGAAAAATCCCGTACATGGGAGACGCTTACATAGAGGATTGGCTTTCTGCAATGAACAAACTGGGTGATTTGGATGCGGAAATTTATATTCCGGGCCATGGTGAGCCGGGCGGCAAGCCGGTGTTCATAGCCATGAAGCATTATCTTCTTACTCTTAAAGAAAAAGTTCTCAAGCAGTTGGAAGAAGGCAAGTCTCTCAAGGAAACTCAGGATGCGGTCAGGCCGGTTTTAATGGAAAAATATAAAAGCTGGAAAAACCTGAACTGGCTGGATGCGAATATCAAGCGCGCCTATCTGGAATACAGCTTGACCACTCCGAGTGGGGCGAACTAGCAACAAGACTACGCCTTGAGGAAATGTTTTCTAGCTAGCAACGATTCTCTGGGTCCGACAGGTTCTAGCTCGCTGGGTTCAGCGTCACGCTGGTGGCCCCACGCCTAGGGGAGCAGGCCCTTTTTTGTCCAATAATCGCGCAGTGAGGTGGATGCGTCCAGACAGGTGTCCAGATAAGTATGATTTCCTGGAATCATCGGCATGACATGACCATGGCTTTTATCATTGTAAGGATACTTCACATCCAACACATACGGGCCTTTGTGTTTGAGCATGCGTTTTAAGGCCGGAACAACATCTTTTGGATCGGAAATGCTTTCCGACTTGATTCCAAAAGCGTGTGCTATCTCGGCAAAGTTGGCATCTCCAATGAAGGTATGTCCTCGAAGGGATTTGTAAAAACGGTCTTCCCACTGGGCCACCATTCCTAGATGAGCGTTATTGAGAACAATATTTTTTACCGGGATGTTTTCTATTTTCAGGGTTTGCAGTTCCTGAATATTCATCAGAAAACTTCCATCTCCCTCAATGTTGATCACTTGTCGATTGGGAAACGCAACTTGGGCGCCCATGGCGGCGGGCAGTCCATATCCCATTGCCCCCAAGCCGGATGAACACAACCAGTTATTGGGTTTTTCGAAATCGAGAAACTGAGCCGCCCACATCTGGTGTTGACCGACACCGACGGAAAAAATAGCGTCCTTATCCGCGAGCTTGTTGATATCGCTGACTACAGACTGCGGAACAATTTCGCCCTTCTTAAGTTTAAACTCCAGAGGGAATTCTTTTTTCCAATCCTGCACCTGTTTTATCCAGGGTTTGATATCTTTCTTGGGTTCGACATAGCCGTGAAGAATTTTCAACGCCTGCTTGACGTCTCCCTGAATGGGAATGTCGACCAGAATATTTTTATTGATTTCCGACGGGTCAATATCAATATGGATGACCTGAGCGTTTTTACAGAACTCTGAAAGTTTGCCGGTGACCCGATCGTCAAAACGCACTCCCATAGCGATAACCAGGTCGGCATGGTTGATAGCGATATTGGCATAAACTGCGCCGTGCATTCCCAGCATGCGCAAAGAAAGCGGATCGTTGGAAGGGAATGATCCCAAACCCATTACCGTAGTGGTGACGGGTATACCGGTTTTTTTAACAAAGGCTCGCAGGTCTTCCGAAGCTCCACTGCTGACGATGCCGCCTCCTGCATAAATCAGCGGACGCTTTGCGGTTTGAATAGCGTGCGCCGCTTTTTTGCATTGCAGTACCGAGGGCTTTACGTTGGGCCGATAGCTGGGGCAGTCAAACGAAACGTCAAAATCAGCGATGCCTTCCTGCTGTTGAATATCTTTAGGAATATCGACCAGAACTGGTCCGGGTCTGCCGGTCCGGGCAATATGGAATGCTTCATTAATAATCCGCGGAATTTCCGCGACATTCTGGATCATATAGCTGTGCTTGACCAGCGGGAACGTGGCTCCCATGATGTCGGTTTCCTGAAACGCGTCACTGCCTAAAACCGTACTGGGCACCTGGCCGGTGATAGCGACAAGAGGAATGGAGTCCATCTTGGCATCAATAATGCCGGTGATCAGGTTGGTGGCTCCGGGACCCGATGTTGCCAGGCAGACCCCAACTTCTCCAGTGGCACGGGCATAACCTCCTGCCGCGAAGGCACCACCTTGCTCATGGCGGGGCAGAACCATGCGGATTTTCTTGGTCAGGGTCAGTCCCTGATGAATTTCCATGGAAGCTCCGCCAGGGTAGCCAAAAATAACTTTGACTCCCTCGTTTTCGAGGGCTTTAACCAGAACATCCCGGCCCTTCATGGGGTGCCCTGAAGCTTTTGGAGATCTTTTGATAGAGACCAATTTTTTTGCTGAATTCTTTTTAGTAGTCATGGTTTAGTAGTCTAGGGTGATGAAAAACCATATCTGAAATGAGCCTTGAAGTCAAATTCAATCAACCCCCAAGCTCTTTTTAGTCAGGGTTTTATGGAAATGTGAGGTCAGTGTCAGGGAGCCCCGGTTTTCAGGGCTTTCAGGATGATTCCCTCGCGCAGGCTGTATTCGCTGACCAGCAGGGGGTCGCATTGAAATGTCTGCATGGTTTCCAGAACGAGGGCTGTTCCCGCTATGATCAAATCTTCCCGGCCCCGCTCAAGAGGTTTAAGCGCCAGCCGCTCATTGAGAGACTTCCCTTTCAGGTCCTGAATCAGAGTTTCGATATCCTGTCGAGGCAATAAAGTGCCGTGAATTTTTTCGGGATCATAAGGATAAATATTTTCTATTAAAGCGGCCAATGTGGTGACAGTTCCCGCCGTACCGATCAACACCTGTGGCATAAAGGCCGAAAGTTTTTCCTTGATCGTCTGTAATTCGTTTCTTAAGTGAGCGGTCAGGTTTTCATACTCGGCATTGTCCACCGGGTGCTGGTGAATAAATTTTTCTGTCAGCCGAACTACCCCTAAAGAACTACTGCAAAAGCTGGCGATATTTTTTCCTTCAGAGAGGATGAACTCGGTACTGCCACCGCCGATATCGAAAGTGAGTATCTTGCTGTTCTCATGCGGGATTTTCCAGAAAACACCTTCAAGAGTGAGGCGGGCTTCTTCTTCCCAGGGGATGATTTCAATTTTGATATCGGTTTCTTTCCGGGCAAGACGGACAAACTCCTCACCGTTTGTGGCTTCCCGAACGGCACTGGTAGCCACAGCATGTAAGGGCGGGTTGCCATGATCCAGACAGTCCTGACGAAATGTAGACAAAGCCGAGAGGGTCGCAGACATTCTAGGCTTCATCAATTGCCCGTGGATGTCCATTCCTTCACCAAGACGAGTGATCACCCTTCTGGATGCAAGGATGCGGAAATCCCGGTTCTCATCAAACTCCAGAATCAGAAGTCGAACGGTGTTGGAACCAATATCAATGGAAGCGATTTTCTTCAAATGAGCAACTCCGCCGCAAGTGGATGAGGTGTCCTAATAAAGAGTTATTCTAAAATACGTAGAAAGCCACGGACAATAAAACCCACTTGTTGGATTCAACTTTAAATCGGGAAAGCCTTTTCGCTGTCCATGGTGAGCAATAAATAAAATCCGAGAGCTGTGAACAACAGGTTGGGACCCCACGCGGCTAGAATTGGATCAAAGGTTCCACCGCGGCCCAGGGATATACTGAGGGCGTAGAGGAAAGAGAAAACAAAACCCATTGCCAGGTTCACCCCTACACAAAAGAGGAGGCCCCCATGCCTGCTCGATCTCAATGACAAGGGAATCGCCAGTAAGGCTAAAACAATGCTGATGAAAGGATAAGACAGATTGCGGTGCAGATCGATCCACTTTTGCGAGGTGTCCTTGCCTTCCTGAGCATGGACTTGAATGGTCGCGTACATTTCTCGTAGGCTCATTTCCTCCGGTCTTTTTCTCACCTTGGCTAAATCCTTCGGAATTTCAGAAACCGGGAACGAACGGCTTTCGAAGAATTCTGTGGATACCAGACCTTCCTTGTTAAATTGACGAACGTAGCCATCCACGAAATACCATTTGTCCACCGACCAGACTGCGCTCCGGGCATCGATTCTTTGTCGGATGCCAAAGTCATCATCCGGCATTACAATGATGACTCCTTGCAGCGTAGATTTTTCCGGGTCAAAGGAGTCAATGCTCCAAATAGCATGGTCTTTGGCTTTGAGCCAGAGGTCTTGTTGAGGGATTTTCCCGTAGGTTACTTGGTTTCGAACCTTGCTAAAAAAAATATAATTCATTTTCTGGTTGGTGATGGGGGCAAGGTATTCGCTAGAGGCTAACACCATGAGAGCAATGAGGGCGGATGCTCCGATAATGGGGAGAGTGATGCCGGTGACACTTATGCCGCAGGCTTTCATGGCGGTGAGCTCGTTTTGCCTTGCCAGCGAGGCGAGTGTGATGACGGTTGCCAAAAGCACGCTCTGAGGTGCCATGTAGCTGGCAATGAATGGTATTTTGTAAATATAATAAGAAACAAGATCAATGAGCGGTGCGTTTTTTGCCATGAACTCATCCACCCGTTCGAAAAAATCAATGATCAAATAAATCCCGATCAAACCGCTCACGGTGAGTAGGTAGACTTTTATAAACATGAACAATACATATTTTTTGAGAATCATCATGGTCGATCCGCCTCTGTGTTGAGCTCAGGAATCGCCTGCTTTAAAATCTGGCCAAGCGGTTCCAGGTCTGGCCGTGAGTGGAGGGTATCCCGGATATGCTGCAAAGTGGGATCAAGGTATTCCAGATATCGTTCGTTCTTATGTTCCATATATTGAAAGGCGAAGGTGCCGATGGCCTTGAGATTTCTCTGGATCGACATCAAATCAAAAATTTTCTGAAAAGAGGGGAGTGGGATTTTTTGACCTTCCTCCTCCATACGCTGGAGGTAGTAATTCAGCAATTCATTGCGGGTTTCTTCTTTCAGAACGACATACGAGTCCTTCAAAAGGGAGACCAGATCATATTGACGAGGTCCCATCCGTGCATCTTGAAAATCTATGAGCAGAAGGGCGTCTTCCCGAATCATCAAATTTCTTGAATGAAAATCCCGGTGGACGAAAACCCTTTCTTCTTCGGCCAGGGTTTCGCAGAGCCCAAGCAGAGCCGTCCGGACTTTCGACTCTTCGTCCTGACTCAATCCGCGTTTCAGGAATCCCTGAATATAATGTTTTATCATGAAGTCCATTTCCCACATCAGTTTTTCAACATCAAACTTTAGCGCATGTGCGGGACAATAAGGCTGCATGTTCTGAGTGATGCGGGTCTGCATGGCTACAATGAGGTCAATGGCTTTCTGGTACCAGTGAATAATATTCTCGGGGGAATTGCGGGCAATGTCCTCCAAATGAGTGTCGCCACCATCCTCAAGGAAAAGCAGTCCCCGTTCGGCATCGTAGTATAAAATTTCAGGAACTGGCATATCCAGATGTGTCAGGAATTTTTGCATGCGGTTGAAGTTTGGTTCCTTTTCAGAAGCTGGTTCCTTCAACTGCATGACGATGATAGATGATTCTTCCGTAGGACGACTTTTCACGCAGTAGTTGACGCGGAAATAGCTTCGATCCGACGCATCTCCTTTAAGGGTGAAAAAATCAAAGCGGGAGATGGGTTCCTTGACGAGGGGTTCCAGCCATGACTTTAAATAGTTCTCGTCGAACCGTCCTTGTGGGGCGTCATCCTTTTTATTTGATTTTGTGTCGAAAACGTTCATTTAAAAAAAACTATTTCCTTTGTCAAACATCTAATGTAGCATTCAGAATTTTAATAAACCTGTACGGAGATTTATTGATGCCGAAACCAAGTTATCATATTTTAGTGTGCACCAACAGCCGACCACCGGGGCATCCCAGAGGTTCCTGTGGAGAAAACGGTTCCAACGCCATTTTTGAGAAGATTTCTATGGGAGTGGAGCAAAAAGGGTTGTTTGGCAAATGCATGGTCGCGAATACCGGCTGCCTCGGCCCGTGCGGAGTTGGCCCTGTCGTCGTCGTTTATCCAGATGGTGTTTGGTACCAGAAGGTCCAGCCGGAAGATATCGATGAAATTCTCGACCAACATATTGCCCAGGGCAAAAAGGTCGACCGCCTGGAAGTTCCAGACGAACTTTGGGGCTAAATACTAGCCGCAGATAACCGTGCCATTAGCGGAAACTATTTACCCTCTTTCCTTTTCAGGAAAGAGGGTTTTTTTGTCCCCACGGGTCAGCTTTTGCAGTTGAGCCCAGAGTTCTTTTCTCCCGGTATGTTTTGTGCTGGAATAGACCGCGAAGTCCAAGGCATTTTTGCCCATGAATGCGGCTTTAATTTGTTTGACCTGCTTGCTACGCTCCGAGGCCGAAAGTTTGTCGGCCTTGGTGATCACCAGAATATAGTCCCGATCCAGTTCCTCCAGCCATTCTTTCAGGGTCAAATCCAACTCCGTCGGTTTGCGTCGGATATCAACGATGAAAATGATAGCGATAAGAGGTTCACGCTGGGTCAGATATTCCTCGATCATCGTTTTCCATTTTTTTTGCAGGGCCGGGGGGACTCTGGCGAATCCGTAACCCGGAAGGTCGGCAAACATCAGCGTTTCATTAATATTGAAAAAATTAATTTCACGAGTCTTGCCGGGAGAAGAACTGATGCGCACCAGTTTTTTCCGGTTGAGCAAGGACTTAATGAGAGAAGACTTGCCCACATTGGACCGGCCGACAAAGGCGAATTCAGGAAGCGGTTCTTTCGGGTATTGCTTGGCCGAAACGGCCCCGACGATAAACTCCGTGGATACGATTTTCATAAGCCGAACTTGTTGATGACCAATCCCGACAAAAGCTTGGGATAGAAAAAGGTGGCTTTCTGCGGCAGACGTACTCCTTTTTCTGCTAACCGGCGCACATGCTCTATGAGGGTGGGGTTCATGAAAAACGCTACATCATATTCGCCACCATCCACCATTGCCATCGCTTCCTCAGAATTCACCTTGTAGGAAACATATTGTTGGCCGGACTTTTCTCGGGTATCGATCTTGAGGATATGCCGAAAAAGAAGGGCGTGCAGTTGTGCAACATCTAAAACCTGCATGTCCTCAGGTTCGCTATCGTCCAAAAGAGGCACAACGTTTTTTGGATCCTTAACTTTTAAAATGAAGGTGTGTTCTTTCCCCATATAAGCGCAGAAAGTGATTTGCGTATCGCCCAGTTCTTTCAATTGGGATTTTACTTCCGCCCCATTTAGCGGGCCGGACCAGGGACTGATGTCAAAATATTCCCCAGCTTTTTTAAGAAACTCTTCGCGGTCAAACGGTTCTGGACTTTTCACCACTCGATGAATGGGAAAGATCGACATGGAATCTGAATCCATATTGGTCAAAAACATCATGACGTGGGCGCAATCTTCTACCTTGCCTTGATTGGCTTCCGCGAAAGCCAGCGCGGTTTCATAACGGTGGTGCCCATCGGCGATATATATTTTTTTGTTACCAAGTTGGCTCGAGATTTTCTGGCAGAGGGCGGAATTGTTCAAACGCCAGATGCGGTGGACAACACTGCCGTCATCAATCACCGACAAAGGTTCTAGGGTGCCCTCGTCCTTGACGATGGCATCGATACTTCCATCCGGGTCGGAATACAGTCCGAAAATGGGACTGAAATTAGCGTGGCAGGCATTGAGCAAACGGGTGCGGTCGGTCTTGGCCTTGGAAAGCGTGAACTCATGCGGAAGGATGTTGCCTTCGCTGAATGCTTCTGTTTTGACCCGGGCGAAAAAACCGGTGCGGCAGAACTTTTCTCCCTCAAACTCATACTCCTGACTGTATAAATAAAATCCCGGTTTCGAATCGCGAATAAGAACCTCTTCTTCCAGCCATTGCCGGAACGTTTCGGCAGAACGGCTGTAGCGGTTGTCCATTTCCGAATCGGTGGAAAACTCCTTGCCCAAAATCAGTCGCACAACATTATGCGGGTTTTTCTGGTAGAGAGACTCCTGAAGAGCGGGAGAAATCACATCATAAGGGGGGGCAGTGACCTCTATGAGGGGCCCTGTGATCTTGGTGTTGTACAGCAGGCCGTGGAACGGTTTCACTTCAATCATAACGGTGACTCACTTTTTTTATAAGTTGCGCGGGTAAGGAGGGGCTTCCTTTGACTTCAAAAAATGATTATAGCACCCACTTCCGTGTGAGGGAATTGGCAATGACTGCTCGCCGCAGGGGCAGATAGCAATTCTTCATCTTGCAGGCAATCGTTTTCTCGGCTCAACGAGTCATTGCTAATTACTACCGGGCGTTGCCCGGCGGTGAGTGGGCGCCACCCTCGCTAGAGGGCTTCGCACTGGCACAGCTCGCGGATGTATTGCACCAGAGAGGCTATGGCATCCTCATTTAGAGTGTGGCCCCAGGCCGGCATGCAGGGAGCCCGGCCTACTGAAAGTCCGCCGAACTTGATGGCCTCAAAAAGTTGTTCATCGGTCCGGGTCTCGAGATATTCGGCCTTGGTATGGTTGCGCGGTGGGACGGTGAGGAATTTAGCATTGATGCCGTCTCCCTTGCCTTTCATGCCATGGCATTGGGCGCAATACCATTGATAAGTCTGCCGGGTATTTTCCGTGACCTGCGCCAGTTTTTGTTGTGGAACCAGCGGGCTCGCTTGCTTGACCTCCTGCTGTGTGGGAGGTTTGATGGCAGGGCGGGCCTGCTCATTTTCCCCGCAGCCGGTGACCAGAATTGTCAGGAGCATTATTCCAGTGAGTAAATTTTTTCGATTTATTGTCATGGACTTATTTTATATTTTCTTTTTTCAGCATCATGACGAACCGGGCGAACTGGATCAGGGTGGCGGGGTCCATTTTATAGCGCGGCATACGTCCCTTTGATGTGTAAGTTTCCGGTGTGTTCAGCCAGTCGGCGACCCAGTCGGCCTGCAGCCGGTTTCCTGCATTGACCAGTGAAGGACCGGATATGCCGCCACGGACTTTCCCTGCCAGATTCAAACTTTGGTGACAGGAGATGCAACTGAATGTCCGCTCAAACTGGTATTTAATTTTGGCTCGCTGTCCCTTTGACAGAGGCTCGGAAGTGACCGACGTTTGCCTGGGAATTTTCAAACTCATAAGTTCTTCCGTCAGGGCATGGGCCTCTTCTTCAGGGAAGGAGGGATGTGGCGGTCTGTTTTCGGAGGGCCCTTTTAAAAATCCGGGGTCGGTGATGAACCCGGCAGGTCGGATGACTTCGCCGCGTTTCAAAAATGCGCTCAACCATTCCGGCTGGAATTTGCTACCGGCATAATGTAGGTCTGGCCCGGTAAAACTTTTTTCTGTTGCGTTTAGCCGGTGGCAGGAACCACAGTTTTTATCCTTCAACACACCTGCATTAGCAAGCGTTGAAGGGAGAAAGAAGAATCCGCTAAAAATAAAAATTGCGAGGTTTTTCATGGTCCGGGTTCAAGGGGCGGCTGACCGCTTCCGTTGTCGAGTGTTTCATCCCGGAAAAGATCGTATAAAAATTCTATGATTTTCTTTTGCTGAGCGGGTTCCGGTGTTCCGGGCTTCTGGACTCGGGGAGCCAGGGTTCCTGATTCTGGCGTAACAGTTTCCTGCGGCGCAGGAGAAATTTCTGGTGCGACTTCCACAAACTGATTTTTTTCTACATCATAATAAAGATCGTCCTTTAAGGGTGGCGGCCCCATACTATTTTCCTGTGCAATGCGCTTGGCGTCATAAGGAAATTCCTGCCGGGAAAGCAGACGCGGGAAACTCAATTCACGTAAGTTCAGAAAGCGGAACGAACGGTAACGGTCTGTCGTTTCCTGCAATGCGGAGATTTCTTCTGCATTGAGGAAACGGATTTCCTCGCGGGGAAAAGCCATTTGCAGCGGTTCCCCATTTGGCGTCACTCCTTGCTTGAGTTGAAATCGCGGCAGTACCCGGTTGTTGAAGCGCAATTCATCAAAAAACGAAGCTGCATTTTTAATGTTCTGCCGTAGAGGGTCGCCCAACCCGGCGGACAATTCATTTTGATGGCAGGACTCACAGCTGCGAACAGCCTTGCGAATCGTATGCGGGGAATGGCTGGTCCAGATCAGACCCACTCCTCCATCCAGAGTGGATGGTGGTTCGGCACGTTTTGTCGGAATACCCAGCGGACTGGTTTGGTCGGTGATGAAATACTGGTAGTGGGGTTTCAGGATCGAATATTTCCCGCGATCATTTTTCCCCAATATCATATCCGACCATCCCGTCTCGGTGAACACGGACCACCAGTATCCTCGCAAACGGTCTCCTTCTATTTTGTTGGGGCGGGATTTTGCAGTGAGCCAGTTGATCATTCCCGGCTGGCCCGATTCATTTGTTGAGAGTTGCTCCTGTAGGTCTGGGTCGGTCAGGTTCCAGTCCTTCCACTTTTCCGGTGCGAACGTGTTTTCGCGAATGAGATGCTTTCCCCATTCTCCTGCCGACCATCTGGCGTGGCAGGCCGAACACTCCACCTCATCCATATGTTTTTGAATCTGGTGGGCGATGGGCGGCTCAATATTTTTCAGAATAGGAATGGTGTGTTTCTTTCCCGTTACTTTTGAAATCAAAATCCATTCGTCCTTCTCCTGTTTTATGTGCGTCATGGGAGAGAAGCTGGAATTCACCAATACCGTATCTCCTGCGCGGACTTTTCTTTTCAGGTTGGGATTCAGGTCAGCTTTATCTAACAGTTTTTTGGTGTTGGTATCCGATTCAATCAACAGCAATCCTTCGGGTGGTTTTGAGTGGGTTCCGTGGCAATCGGTGCAGCGTATTTGAACTGCCGAACGCAGGCCTTCCGGTTCCACTTCCGGTTTCATTTCATCGCCAATGTGGCAGTCGATGCAATGCATGCCCTTTTCACGGTGGATATCTGGAACCAGGAACTTATGTTCCTTTCCATATAGAACCGGTTGCTCATCGTTGATGGATTGCGGGCTGGAGCGAGGCCGGTCAGGTTTGGCAAACAGGCCTTCAAACTCTTCCCCGACACCATTATTATTATGACAATGTTCACATTGGACGCTGGGTATGGCAGTGGTGAATTTATGCAGCAGAGGGTAGCCCCGGCGATTGCTCAGGGATTTACTGGCGAATTTTCGTTCGAACCGATTTTGTGTTTTTTCCTTTTTTTGTAGCGCCTGAATGGCCCGGTCATGCGATAAAGAAATGCCGTCATTGGTGTAGATCATATGGCAGGCCGAGCATCCGGTTGCACGGTAATCCCCTGGCCGGTGCGGGCCAGGGGCATCGAGGTGGCATCTCAGACATTTGGTTTTGAGAAATCCGTCCACGGCGTGTCCGTCTCCGGATGGAGGATAGGGTTGCTCCTGTTCTCCGGGGTAGAGGGAATAGGGCAGTTCATCGGCAGGTTGCGCGCCCCAGCCAAAACGGGTGATGTTGATCATGCGCTTGGCTGTGGCCATCACAGAGCGGCCGGTTTTATTAACATGGCTTTCATGACATTTGCTGCAAAACTTGGGCGCATTCTCCACGGAGGAAGGATTCGCCACCAATCCTTTATGGGCGTCCGGCAGGGACTGGGCTCGGCGGTTTCCGCCATGGCACCGAACGCAGGCCATCTTGTGGTTGGAGCTGATTTCCTCGACACCCTGATGGCAGGTGTAACACCCGCCCCGTTTCTCCAGATATTTAACTTTGCCGAAAACGGCATCTATGGAAAATCCTGATTCGCGGTAAAACCGTTCAGCGAATTTTCCGGACTCGTCATAGCTCTGAAACTGGACTCCATCCATAGTGGTTCCTGGTCGCAAAATCTTTTCTGAGCTTTCCTGAAACCCGCGAACCCGGTAGAAAGGATCGTTGAAATCGGCGGCGTCAAAATCTTTTTTCGAAACCGATTCAGGAATCTCAACCATGCTCTTGAATTCAATAGCAGGCGTGACGCCATTGCCAACCTCCGATTCTAAAATTTTTGGTTGGGCACCGCTGCCAACTTCTGATTCTAATATGCCTCCAGCTTCGGGTTGAGCATTGCCGTCAGATTGGATGAAAAAATCGAGCAGTCCTGATGGTTTTTTTTCAGGTTCAGGATTTTCAGGTTCGGGAGATGAAGGGGTCTTTTCACCTTCATCAATGATTAAAAACTTGAACGGATTTTTGATTTCCAAATCCTGCCCTGAAGACAGGAAGGGGAAGGACCAAAAACTTCCTGCTAAAACCAGCAGGGCTGAAATTTTAAAGAAACGGTTCATTCGGGGGATTGCCTTAATATATTTTCCCGTAATCGACGGTGGTCCATTGTACGCGCAAAGGCATAGCTTTGATTGATATCCTTATAAACCGGATCATCATACCGATCGTGGCAGGGTATGCAATTGCCAACTCTTAAAATCCGGGTTATTTCTTCCTGATTAAAGGTCCGGGCTTTTGGCTGATGGGTCCCTGCAAGGGGTTCTCCCCGCATCGACACTTTGGCTTGCGGGTCAAATTGTGATGCCTTCATTACTTTATCGGTTCGGTTCAGGGGATCGACAAAATCATTTTTTCCTGTGGAGTCTTTTCCGATCTTGAGATCGCCTTCCCCTAATCCTAAAGTTTCAGGAGACAAATGGCAACTGGTGCAGGAGCGGGTTTGCTTTTGTATGGAATGCGGATTCAGCGCATAAGCCAGATTCGAGCCGGAGGTGCCATGCGGATTGGTGAAAGCCCATTGCCGATAACGTCCTCGCTCTTCTCCCATTTGCCCTAGAACTGGAATCAAATTTTTCCTCTCATCAAGAACGGTCAAATGCCTTTCCGGCTGGGTCAGCATGGGGGCCACCTTGCCCCGAGGACCGATCATCAACGCGGGTTCTCCAATATCCAGAGAATGGGATACGGGCGCTTGATCCTGACCGATGGTCTGATGGCATCCCGGGCAACGCACCACCCAGCGTGCGTGGCAAGCCGAACATTCCAGGCGCGACTGGTGTTGGGGAATGGAGTGGGCAGCGAGAAAATCTTTCACCAGTGGAATTTCATGAACCTTGCCGCTCTGCTTACCGATGGCGACCATGCGTCCATTCTGAACTTTTACATTGGTCATCTTTCGGTTACGCGACGAGACCGCCATCCAGTCCTCCACCTTGTTCGCACCGCCTTTATAATGTTTGCTGACTCGAATCGCCGCATCGTCGGGCTCGGTGATCTGTGAAATGGAAGGGTAGGCTAGGCTGTCCCCATGACAGGTCTCACAGCGAATCTCTACCGCTTCATGTTGTTTGGAATAAAGATTTCCATCTCCCATGATATCAAGTTGTGTGTGGCAATCGGTGCAGTCCATTCCTCGGGCCGTGTGCACATCTTTCAGGGCTTGGCCTTTTCCGGTAAAGAAGGAAAACTCTTCAACCAGTTCGTCAGGTACTTCGACCATTGCGTCTTCTAGTGTCTCAGATTTGATCTCTTTAAGGATACTTGGTTTGATCGGTTCGACCGGATGGGTTTCGTTGCCCAGAGTTTGCAAGTCAAACGCCCGGTGGCACTGCACGCAAGTGGTGCGTGCGGGAATGGCGCGGATTTTATGGAACCTAGCGTGGCCCGGTTCGGTACGCGAGATCGTCGGGTCGTTGCCTTCATAGAGTCCGGTGGAAGAATATTCAAAATGACAGGTAGCACAACCCTGCGAACGGTATTGGCCTTTGGCCGGCGGTGAATCGAGATGACATTGAAAACATGTTTTTCGTAGCAGGTGATCCGCCGGGTGCCGGGATACAGGAACCGACACCTCCGTTTCCAAAACAGACTGGGGAATCGTTGCGGAGGAAAAGAAGGGTAGTCGTTCCAGTTCTTTCAAAGCGCCGTGGTCTGTAGGAACGGATCCATCTGTATCGGCAATGGAGAGCGTGCCATAGCGTGCTGTTTTCCGACTTTGTCCGGCCCATTGGTATCTCAAGCCAGAGATCACACCCGCCATCGTGTTCATCATGGATTTTTTAACACGGGTGACATGATTTCTATCTTCATCTGTGTGACCCGCATGGCAATACAACTGCCCGCAGGATTGTTCCACCACACTCAGGCTGGAAGGATTACGTTTCCCGGTTCCAGCTTTGGGATCATAAATCAGGGTCGCATGTGCCTGATCCTTATCCACCGATTCAGGTTCGCCGCCGTGACAGACGGAACAGCCGAATTCAGGCGGATGAGAAGGACTGGCAATGCCATCGTGGCAGGTAATACACCGCTCCACCTCGCGGTTCCGGTATCCGGAAACCTTGACCCCGGGGTAGTCCGGCAATGTCGCGGTGACACGAACCTCTTTAATATGCGGTACAGCTTTGGATGCAGAGCTATTGCTTGATGATTGGGAAGAGGGCGACTGCAGAAAACGCTCCTGCCAGAAAGTCCAATCCTTTTCCTGAGCGAAAACGGAACAGACCCCTGTGAAGGCCAGAAAAAAAACTGCGAGTCCCTTGAAAAATTTCAACACGGTTTAATGGGTGAAGGAATTGAGCGTGAAGTTATAGAAAGTACGGTTCGTCTGCATGACGGGATCAATCATAAACCAGAGTGACCCGTTTAAGAAAGTCTGAAAGTTCGGCCAGTCCGTCTTTAACTTGGTCGGGGTTTTTTATTCTTGCGGCTTTTTCGATGGTTTCGCCGATTTTGCTGATCGGCATGAAGCCGTAGCTTCCACCCGACCCTCTCATGGAGTGACCCAGTGTGCGGATTTTATCAAAGTCAGAGGTCTTGAGCGCTTTGTTGATGGTTTTTATATCTTTCTGGCGGTTCTTCAGATAACCGGGTATCAGATCGCTGAGATCCGGGTCAACATGGGCGATGATTTTTTTTACCGGTTTTATCATGGAGTGACCCCAGAAGTTTCTATCTAACTATACTAGAGGGTTGGAGCCGTTATTTCAAGCCAGCGTGACGCCACTCGACGCGGGGCCAGCTAGCTACAGCATTCTCGGCTCAAGGGGCTATTGCCCAGTTCGCTCCGGGATCTTTGACAGGGGAGGCAAATAGCAAAGGCTTCTATATAAAGTCGAGACAACTTTTTGTCAGCCGGAAATAGCCATTTACCCCTTCGGGGCACGAAATACCCGTACCGGGCATGAAGTTTAAGGAAGAGGACATCACAGCTACTGAAGAATATCACGGCTACTGGCCCCACGCCGAGTGGGGGATCAGTAGATCGGGTTGTGGAAATAGTACAGGGCATCGTCACCCGGATTTATGCTGTAGTCAGGAAGACTGGAGCAATGTTCCAGTGAGATTTTCCACTGCGTGCCTTCCCTGATAAATATATAAGTGCATACGCTGTGTTGCCGTTCATCGGTATCGTTCGATTTGGAGGTGATGCTGACAATCTCATCGACCAACAGATAGCTGACATCTTTGCCGACTGTTCCGCTGAGGACCTGGCGCTGGGTCTGGCACTGCATATCCCTGAAATCGGACATCATCTGCTGGTAGTCCTTCACCCGGTTTTCCAACAAGGCGCGTTTGTCATCCACCATGATGATCAGGTTTTTAGCGTAAAACTGTGGAAGCTTTTCGGGTTGAGCGCAGACCATTCCGTCAATTTTTTTAAGAATGTCGGCGAGTCCGTCAGTTTCAGCCGCGAAAACCTGACCACCGAACACCAGAGAAAGTGCTAAAATTAATCCTGCTACGAAGTTGCGTTTTTGCATTTGAAAATCTCCAAACGATAAATGTATGACTTCTATTGACGAGCAAAGAGTTTCTCGGCTCACTAAGTCATTGTTCACTAATATGAAAAGCAACCCCCTCTATCCCCCTTGTCAGGGGGAGCTACAATCACTCTTCCAGCAGGAGCAATTGTGTTAAGCCGAGAGCATTGTTGCTAGCCAAATAAAGCTATTGCAGTAGCCACCGGCCGCTGGCCGGTTAGGGGAAGTTTTGCAGGTAGATTTCTACCGTTTCCCCATCCTGAGCCCAACCGAAAGTTCCTGTTCCTACATAAGCGGAGATGATTCCGTTGCTGTCCACTTTCCGGACCAGGTTATTCCCCATATCAGAAATATATAAATTGCCTTTTGAGTCGAAAGCGGCTGCTGCAGGGCTCTTGAACATGGCTTTGGTGGCCGGGCCGCCATCGCCAAACAAGCCTTGATACCCATTCCCCGCGACGGTCACGATCTTTCCATCCTTGGTAATTTTTCTTACGATATAAGAGTTCATGCCAACGATATGCAGTTCTCCTGCCGGACTCATAGACAGATGGTCCATATGACGAATTCCCGCTTCTAATGCCGGGCCGCCATCCCCTGTGTTTTTGTGGTTACCGTTACCGGCGAACGTAGTGACAATGCCCTTGGTATCTATTTTTCGGATCCGGTTATTGGCGCCATCGGCGATATACAGATTGCCTTGCTTGTCGGTGGCGAGAGCACTGGGGTCTCGAAAAGCGGCTTCGGTTGCCGGGCCGCCATCGCCATAATAGCCCGACTCTCCGGTACCGGCGATGGTGGAGATTTCGCCTTTGACAGACATTTTGCGGATCTGGTGGTTGATCCGATCAGACATAAACATATTGCCTGCAGGGTCAAAGGCGATGTCTGAAAAATTGGTGATGATTGCTACGTGGCTTTCTGATTCTTTGCCTTTGTATTGACTTTTGCCAATGCCTTCCAGATATTCCTTGGAGACGGTTTCCAAAACTTTACGCATGATGCCGTTTTTATCTATTGTGCGAACGGCACTAGTGAAACCGCTGGGGTTGACGAAGAATACTTCTTCCTCATTCTTCAGTTTCAAGGATGCCACCCCATAGACGGCGGCTTGCAAGGCCGGCAGATCGTTGCCGATATTGCCGCGAGTCCCGTCGCCAGCGATGGTCTGGATGATTCCGTCCGGTGTAACCTTACGAATGCGGTAGTTCCCCTTGTCGGAAATAATCAGGTTGTCATGTTTGTCTATGGCAATTCCATGAGGAAAACTCAATCTTGCTCCGGTAGCCGGGCCGCCATCGCCGGCAAATCTCTTCGATCCATTTCCGGCGACAGTGACGACAGTGCCGCGCCGGGGGTCTACCCGGCGAATGCGGTAATGCGAGCGGTCAACAATGAGCAAATTGCCATCGTTATCAAGAGCAACTGCGAAAGGCAGATATAAATTAGTATCGCGGGCCACTTCAGAGTCACCGTTGTAATCCTGTTGCCCGGTTCCTGCGACGGTGCGGATCATTCCCTGAGTGTCGACGGCGCGAACCCGGTTATTATTTCGGTCGGCGATGTAGAGTGTGCCCTTATCGTCCACCACCACGCCGGTGGGACCTGCGATACTGGCGCGATAGGCGGGGCCGTTATCCCCCATGAAAAAGAAGCTGCTGTCGCCGGCAACGGTCGTGATGATTCCCTGAGGACTGACTTTTCGGACTCGATTGTTTCCGCGATCGGCGATATAGAGATTGCCTTTTTTGTCCAGTGCCAGTCCGAACGGTCTCGACAGTTGCGCTTTCAGGGCTGGGCCTGAGTCGCCCCTGTCTCCTTCAGTGCCATTGCCTGCGATCGTGCTGATGATTCCTTTACCGTTCACAATACGGATGCGGTCGTTGGAACGGTCGGAAATATACATATTGTCGTTATCATCGATGACGATTCCGGAAGGCAGGTTGAGCATGGCCTCGGTCGCTTTTCCGCCATCACCGCTGAACCCTGCAATGCCATTGCCTGCAACCGTGGTGATGGTGCCGTGTGTGTCAACTTTTCGAATGCGATGGTTGTTGCGGTCGGCGATGTAGAGGTTGCCTTTTTTATCGAAGGTCAAGCTGGCAGGTAGTTTCAGCTTTGCCTCAGTGGCTTTGCCGCCGTCTCCGCCGTATCCGGACTCGCCGGTACCGGCAAAGTGGGTCATATTTCCTTGAGTGTCCACGCGACTAATGATGTTGTCATCGCGCATGGCTATAAAAATATTTCCTTGTTTATCGACGGCGATTCCATCGACCAGTGAAATTTCAGTTTCAGTAGCCTTGACCGTTTTTGCCAACACGGGAATGGCAGTGAGCGCCACCCACAAAAAAATATTCACCGCGATCAAAGTTTTAAGATATTTCATGTTCAAACCTCTTAGTGAGCGAAAAACACCAAGGAATCCCCATTTCCCTCCCAATAAATTCAAAAAAAATAATATGGGGGGAATTAGAATTTATGCCCTTTTTGCTATTGGGGAAAACCCAGTTTCAGGATGGCCCCGCCCGGCCAAATTGCATTACTGGCAAGGGCGAAAGCTTTATGTGTCGTATAAACAGGCAATTATACTTTGCAGAAAAATGATGTCAAATATTATCTCGTTGGGCTTGAGATAGTAAAAATGCTATCATTACCCATCATGAAAACCTTATTAATTTTCCCGGCACAGTGGTACCCCACTCAGCCATATTTGAGCACACCCTACCTGACAGCCTATTTGCGGGCCAAAGGCTGGGAAGTGGACCAGAGAGACTTTAATATTGCGTCTTACGACCATTTTTTGTCGGTACCACTTTTGCAGAATGCCGAACAGCTGATGGCCGAACGGCTGGAAGCGCTGAAAAACCAGAGTTCTTTGTCGATCAAGGAGAAATCTCATCTGGATGTTTTGGCGATGGGGTTAAAATTTTCCGACCGTATTATCTCCGGAGTCGAAGAGGCCAAGTCGGTTCTCCGAACGCCAGAACGGTTTTTCGATTTTCCGTCCTATCAGCAGGCGGATATGGTGATCAAGTCCGCTCTAAAACTGGTTTCCGATGCGCATGCCCCGGCGGTTTTAAGCCTGTCGACCTTCGAAAGCGGCACCCGCGCCGAAGAGTCCACCCGCAGAGCTCATGAAGCCAGCCGCGATAAAGCGACCAATCCCTTCATACACTTATATGAGAACATTTTGATTCCCGGTGAAAACTGGTCGGATTACGATGTGGTTGGCATATCTATCATCGGCATTTCACAGATCATTCCGGGGTTAACTTTAGCCAGATTACTCAAGGAAAAATTTCCGCATCTTCATATCACGCTCGGCGGGCCGATATTCAGCGTCAACGCCGATCAGTTGCTCGGGCATCCCGAATTTTTTGATGATTTTTGCCACAGCATCGTCACCTTTGAAGGCGAAGAACCCCTGCATAGATTGCTCACCGCGCTCAAGGCCGGGGATGCGTTATCGACGGTGCCTAACCTGATCCATTTGGATGGACGGGAAGTGGTGCATAACAAGGAACGTGTGGAACTGAGGTTTGAAGAACTTCCCGGCCCGACTTTCGACGGTTTGCCGATGCAGGGTTATCTGTCTCCCTATCCGATCATCCCCGTTTTGCAGAGCCGGGGTTGCTACTGGGGCAAGTGCACTTTCTGCACCCATAGTTTTGTTTATGGGCATCGTTACGGCAAACAGAAAACTAATGAAATGGTGGATGAGCTGGAAGCGTTGATGAAAAAATACAACACCAAATATTTCACCTTTTCTGATGAGGCGGTTTCCCCGCATTCGCTCAACGATGTTTCAGAACTGATGATCGAGCGCGGAGTGGAGATTTGCTCGCTAGCATTGTTGAAATTTGAAAAGGTCATGGACGAAAAATTGTTCACCAAAATGAAAAAAGCCGGATTCGCTTTCCTGATGTTCGGATTGGAAAGCGCCAACGACCGCGTGCTGGCACTCATTGATAAGGGAACGACGAAGGAAGTGGAGCGCGATGTTTTGATGAAGAGCCATAAGGCGGGTATCTGGAACCATTCGTTCCTGTTTTTCGGGTTCCCCACCGAAACCCGACCCGAGGCCCAAGAGACCATCGACTTTCTGCGCGACAACATCGACTCCATCCATTCTTTCGGGCCCGGAGTGTTCCTGCTGAATCGAGATTCCAGTTGCTACCAGTATCCGGAAAAGTTTTCCATCGAACGCATTATTGATGACCCGGAAAGAAACATTGCCATGAATCTGGACTTTGTCGCCAAAGAAGGCATGTCCCGTGCAGAGGCTGTCGAAATGAACAGCGAATGCATCAGCATGGCGGAAGAGTTGTTTCAGTCCCTGCAAGTATGGGGAACTCTGCCGCGGGAACATTTTTTGCTGTATCTCGATAAATTTGGTAAAGACTCGCTGAACGGCAAACAGCCGCCAGCAGAAGAAGAGGAGAAGGTCCTTTGCCGGGCCTGAGCGCTTAACATTATGAAGACACTACTCTTATTTCCGCCAGACTGGTTACCTTCCGAGCCCTACCTGAGCCTGCCATCACTGGCTGCAGTCTTGCGCCCGGCGGGGCATGAGGTTTCGCAACTGGATGTCAACGTCGAGATGTATGACCTGTTTTTCAGTACCCGGTTTTTGGAACACGTGGCACAACGCATTGCCAGTGAGCTCAGCTATCTTTGCGACATGGAAAAAGAACGCGGACTCGATGAAGAAGAACAAGCGTTGATGGAAAAGCTCATCACCTGCACACCAGAATTATTTCAACGGTTCTCCGTCGATATCGAAAGGGCTAAAGGAATCCTGCGCAGCAAAGCGTTTTACGATATCGACCAGTTGGAGTGGGCGACAAACTGCTTGCACGAGACCATGGCTCTGGTTTCGCTCGGTTACTATCCGGCGCAAATCTGTTTCCCGCCCATGGAGACCGATATCGTTTACAAACCGTTCATGTCCTCAGAAATTCTCGAAGCGCTCGATGACGACCAGATCAATATCTACCGCGACGTTTACCGAATGCTGATTCGCCCGGTGATGGAACGCGAACGCCCGGCAATGGTCGGCATTTCGGTGGTGCAACAAAAACAACTTATCGCCACCTTCACCTTCTGCAAAATGATTAAAGAAGAGTTCCCCGCAACGCATATCACCCTGGGTGGCAACATCATCACCCGCATCCGCGATACCCTGCCGGGAATAGAAGGATTGTGGGAATGGTTCGACACAGCAGTGGTGTATGAAGGCGAGTCGGCCTACCTGCAATTGACCGAAGCGGTGAAAAGCGGTGGTGATTTTTCTGCACTGCCCAATCTCATCTACAAAGACGAGAGCGGCGTTCACGTTAACAAAGAAGTTTGTTCCGAAACTTTAGCCGAACTGCCGGCACCTGATTTTGATGGACTGCCGTTGGAAAAATATTTCGTGCCAGATCTCATCCTGCCCTATCTCGCGACTCGCGGGTGCTATTATGGGCGTTGCACCTTTTGCGACCATTTTCAAGGTTACGTCGAAGGGTTCCGCACCAAGCAGGTCGACCAGATCACCGATGAAATTAAATTTCTCAAAGAAAAATACGGCACCCGGTTTTTCCATTTCACCGATGAGTCTTATCCCCCAGCACTATTCCAAAAATTGTCGCGCAAGTTGATCGACGCTAAACTCGATATCGCATGGACCACGCATATGCGGTTTGAGGAATCCCTTTTAGAAGAACAAGTCTGGAAAGATGTCGCCGAATCGGGTTGCAAATATCTGCACTTCGGTTACGAGTCCGGCAACCAGCGCGTCCTCAAACTCATGGATAAGTCTACCAAGCTCGACGCCATCGAAACCAACCTGCGCATGTCGTCCGACGCAGGCATCTGGAATCACTTGATGGGATTCTTTGGCTTCCCCGGAGAAACAGAACAAGAAGCCGATGACAGTAAGGCCTTCGTCGAGAAAAACGCAGCCCACATCCACTCACTCGGGTTCATGACTTTTGTTTTAGGTAAGTACAGTCCGATAGCATTCGAGCCGGAAAAATACGGCATCACCTATTACAAAAATCCGGAATGGGATCTGGCACTCGACTACTACTTCACCGCCAAAGACGGACTCAGCATCCAACAAGCCATGGATGTGTTCGACGAGTTCGAACGCAGACACAATACGAAATGGGACCTACGAACCTGCGTCCGCGAATACATCTTCCTCTACATCGATAAATACGGATCAAACAACCTCCCCCAACTCGAAGTCACCGAAGAACAACGCCAACAAATGCAACACACCGCCATCGGTATGGTCTAGCCCGCCACTAGGCGTGGGGCCAGCGTTACGGCAGATGCTCACTCTGTTTGCGAGCCGCTAAAAGCGTGGGGCCGGCTGCAATAGCTTTTTTTTGCCAGCAAAAGTTGTCTCGGCTTGAAGCGGTTCTACTCCCTCTTTCTCAAAGAGGGTTGGGGTGATTTACATTCAGGGGTTGCTGTCATGCTGAGCCTGTCGAAGCATCGCGCTTTTTGCTTTTCCCGAACTTTCATGCCCCTAAGAGGTGTAATCATAGAATGAATCAAGGAGAACCTTCAAATACTGGTCGCCAAACCGTCCGCATGAAAAAAGAACACTTTTTTAAAGGGATTCCTTACGAATTAAATCGACTTTTTAAAGAGTATTTTTTGATAGTGTTGGTGGTGTTGACGATTATAGTTTTCCTCGCGCTAGTCGCCAGTATTGTGCTGGTTTTTACGGATTCCTCCAAATTTCTACCTCCCCTAGTCTTGAGCGCAGCAGCATTGATTGCCATACTTGCTTATTGGAGGGAGCACAACAAAACAGACTTGGAAAACAAACGGTCAAGATCCGAGTTTTTCTTGCGACGGGCATCAAATGGACTCACAGCAGTATATGACTTATTGAAAGACCAAAATAATGATCGGGTTATTTGGATCCGTGCCGCAAGAACGTTACTCGAAGCCAGGAAACTTTCAGAAGAGATCGAGTTGGAAGAGTATGTGCGTGCATATCGCCTACATGAACAACAGGTTAGAAATGACCTCTATTTGGTATTGAGAACCTATGACCACAATACGAATAGTTTTCAGCCTTTACCTCCTCAATTCTTTTTTGGAACACCAAGGTGGAAGGTCGGCGAGGCTCTCGATGATCTAGCAAAGGAGAGTTCCTAAAAGTTCGAAGCGCACAATGTTAGCATAGATAAGATACCTCCAGAACCGCCTTTAGGTCCGCTCTCTGAGGAAAGTGTTTGGGCGATATTCGACTTTCTAGTTTATCCAGAGGATTACGAAGATCCTCTTAAAGAAGTTCAAGTCTGGAGCGGGGATTACTCGAGTGTTATTGGGCCGAAAAGTGGAGTAGTGCGGTATCTCCACCATCGAGGGACTAAGTATGCTGTGGGAGGTAAACTTTTTGATCGAAAACCTGAGAGTGACTCGTCTGAAGGGCCAGAGAGCAAGTAAGGGGATCAAGTCCACAATTTGATGGACTGAAAAAGAAAAAGGCAAAGCCCCCCCCAATTCCCTTCGTGGAAGGGGGAGCAAACCAGCCTTCTCAAAAATAGGGAGTTTCATTAAACCGCGATGCTTCGAGAGCCTCAGCATGACAGCAACCCCCTCAATCCCATCGAACAAAACGTATTCCTATTGTTCGAGTTATCAGGAGGAAGTTTAGGTTTTGGCGGTTGCGAAGCGTCACCGCCCCGTTGCCACCGGCGGCTCGCCGGGGCCCCACGCCGAGTGGCGGGCTATTTGCCGATGCAGAATTGGCCGAAGATTTTGTCTAGCAGGTCTTCTTCAAAAGTTTTGCCGAGGATGACACCGAGGTGTTCCATTGCCAGGGTGACGTCTACGGCTACGAGTTCTTCGGAGAGACCGTCTGTCAGAGTTTCGCTGGCTTTTTGTAGAGCTTCTGCCGCTTGTTGCAGGTGATCGCGGTGGCGTTCGCGGGTGATGATGATGGATTCCCCGGCGCGTTCTCCGCTGGTGGCTTTTTGGTAGAGGGCTTCTTCCAGAGAGTCGAACCCTTCGAGCGTTTTGGTGGAGAGGGTGATGGGTTTTTCTTTTGCCAGGAACTTTTCGAGACGGCCCGGTTTCCATATAGACGGGAGATCGGATTTATTGAGCACCACCAGTCTGGGTTTTTCCCCCACTTCATTCATCAGCAGTTCGTCGTTATCGTCGAGCGGTTCGGAGGGATCGAACACCACTACTGCAAGGTCGGCTTTTTCGAGAGCCTGGCGGGTTCTTTCTATGCCTTCTTCTTCTATCACTTCAGGATTATCGCGCAGTCCGGCCGAGTCGATGATGTTGATATGGATATCTTTGATGCGGGCGCGTTCTTCGAGAGTGTCGCGGGTGGTTCCGGCGTAGGCGGTGACGATGGCGCGGTCTTCCCGGAGGAGTGCGTTGAGCAGGCTGGATTTCCCGACATTGGGTTTGCCGACGAGGGTGACGCGCATTCCTTCCCGATAGATTCGGCCTTGCCTGTAAGAGCGGATCAGCACTCGCAAATCTTTTTCAACCGATAGAATTTGTTCTTGTGTGGATTCGCGGGACTGGAAGGTGAGCCCGTCTTCTGAAAAATCTATGGAGGCTTCCAGTTGAGCCTGAGCGTTGAGCAGGGTTTCGTGCAGGGTGTTGAGTCTCTTGGAGAGCCCGCCTTTGAGTTGTGATAGTGCGGAGCTTAAAGCCCTGTCGGAGGCGGAGTCGATGACATCGGCGACGGCTTCGGCCTGAGTGAGGTCGAGTTTGCCGTTGGTGAAAGCGCGGCGGGTGAACTCCCCCGGTTCTGCCAGTCGTGCGCCTTGCCCCAAAACCAGCTCGAGGATGCGCGATGTGATCCATGTTCCGCCGTGGGCGCTGATCTCGATGAGATCTTCGGCGGTATAACTTTTGGGTGCTTTAAAAAAAGTGAGCAGGACCTGGTCAACACATTGTCCCGACTCGGGATCGCGCACCTCGCCGAACAGAACTTTTTGGGGAACAAGTTCCCCCGGAGCAAGCTTCTTTAACTCCTCACCCGATGCAGGTTGAAAAAGTTGCAGGGCGATGGCGAGAGCGTCCTTGCCACTTATGCGGATGATGCCGATGCCCCCTTCACCGGGCGGCGTGGCGATAGCTGTAATGGTGTCGTTCATTAGTATAAACCTTAGCATCCCTTAGAAGGGGAGGCAATTAGCAAGGAAAGGATTTCAGTCCCCCCTCATCCTAGCCTTCTCTCCCTTGTCAGATGGAAGTTTAGATTTTGGCGGCCGCGTAAGCGTCACCGCCACGCTACCTGTGGAGGTACTCTACTAGTCTTTGGCAACGTGGTAGATGTAATATTGTTGGGAGATGGTCAGGATATTGTTGACGGTCCAGTAGATGACGAGTCCGGACGGGAACGAAATGAACAGGAAGGTGAACACGATGGGAAGGAACATCATGATCTTCTGTTGCATGGGGTCGCCCACCGATGGGGTCAGACGCTGTTGCAGGAACATAGTGGCACCCATGACTACGGGGTAGACGTAATAGGGATCGGCGACGGAGAGGTCGACAATCCAGCCCATGAACGGTGCACCGCGAAGTTCGATAGAGAAGAACAGCGCATGGTAGAGGGCGATGAATACGGGAATCTGCAACAGCATGGGCAGACAACCGCCAACCGGATTCACTTTATGTTTCTTGTACAGTTCCAGCAATTCTTCATTCATTTTCTGCCGGTCGTCTTTATTTCTTTCCTGAATAATTTTTACATAGGGCTGAACCTTCTGCATTCCCTTCATGGACTTGAAACTTTTATGTGTCAGCGGGGAAAACAGTAATTTAATGATGATCGTCAGGAAAATGATCGACCAGCCGTAGTTGCCAGTGAGCCCGTAGAAGAACGCCAGAACTTTGAGCAGTGGTTTGACCAGAAACGCAAACTTGTTGCCGAACCAGCCGTAGTCGATCATTCTGACCAGGTCGTGGCCTTCGCTTTCCAGAATTTCCAGTTCTTTGGTGCCGGCATAAAGCAAGTATTGAGCGTTGGCGGAGGACTGAACGGATTCAAACTCCAGCCCGACAAAGGTCTGGTCTTTTTCTTTAAATACGATACCGGCTTTAGTGCCTTGTTCGGGGATGAGGGCTGAGCCGAAATATTTATTCTGGAAGGCAACCCACTTCAGGTCTCCCTTGAAATAAGAAGTGTCTATGATATCTTCCGGTGGATTTTCGATGCGCTCGTTATTGTTGAATACGGTTGCGCCGGAAAAGACGATGTAATCGGTTTGTGAGGAAATTTTTCCTCCCATTCCCGGTCCCAACACCACCTGGTAGTGCAGGTTCCTGCTGATCAAGGGTGTGGCGGTGATTTGCGTGCTCATTTCTATGAGGTAATCGTTGAAACGGAATGTGTAGTTGCGGGTGACCTGCAATCCTGACGAGTGGTTCAGAGTCAGGGTCAGCCGTCCTTCCGGATTGTTTTCGTCCAGAACTATAGAAGTTGTCGAAGGCTTGTAGTGCGCGTTCTGCAAAATCGCAGTGATCTCGGGGTCATTGGCCTGAAGAGCCAGAGCCGGTGTCAGGTGATCGGGATTATCGATCAAGTCGATCAAGTCGCCGGCATCATTTTTAAAGCGCGGCAGTTGCAGTTGCTTCAGCACTCCGCCGCGATTGCTGATGGTGAAGTGGGTTTTTCCGGTAGAGACCTGGATGAGAACTTCTTCGCCCGGGAACGGATTGACGGGAGCCGGCATCGCGGGAGCAGGTTGTGACGAGTCAGACTGGGAAGCCACCGAGGGTGTGGACCCTACGGGTGCGGAACCTGTACGCGGAAGTGCTTGGGCGTTTTTGTCGAGAGTTTCCATGCCCGATTCCATACCCGGTTCTTGTGTCGGTAATGGCCCCTGCACTTGCGCCAGGAAGTAGCCCCATCCTACAAACACTGCCAAGGATAGAACAAAGGCGAGCAATAATCTGTTTTCCAAGTCGAATCTCCGATTCCAGGCTGTTGAGCCCTATTTCAATGGGTCAGCGCCACCGTCGTGATAGGGGTGGCATTTAAAAAGTCTGCTGATGATCAGTCCTACCGCTTTAATCAGGGAGTGGCGATGCAAAGCCTGAGCAGCATATTCCGAGCAACTGGGGTAAAACCGGCAAGCCGGAAAAAACAGAGGAGAAATCCACCGTTGATAACCGCGTACGAATTTAAGGAATATCTGGTTTAGCATGGAGGCCTGCGATGGGTGACTCTGGCGTTTGATCGGGTTTAGGAATTTACCTTTCGGCTAGAAGGGCATTTGAAAGTTCTTTTTCAATCACCCGGTAGGGAAGCGTGACCATTTCCTTGCTTGATATAACAACGATGTCCAGAGCGGGTTCCATGCGGTGCTTGATGTGGCGAAAAGTTTCCCGGATTCTTCGTTTCACCAGATTTCGTGCGACCGCGTTTCCTACCTTTTTCGAGGCGATGATTCCCAACCTCTTTCTGCCTAATCCATTAGGGATGGAGAAGATGATGCATAGTCGCCCCACCCGTTTTTTTTTTCCTTCGTTCATCACCTTTTCAAACTCAGGCCGCTTGGCCAGTCGTTCGGTTTTTTTGAAAGAAAATTTTCCCATCTGCTTGGCTTCAGCGTGACGCTGGACTCAGTTTGCAATTACTTTTGCTGGCCAACTCAGGAGTTATCTCGGCTATTGGCCCCACGCCGAGTGGGCGGAAAAACTCCGCAATTAGACCGTCAAGCGTTTTCGGCCTTTACGTCGGCGGTTTGCCAATACGCGTCTTCCCCCAACGGTAGAGCTTCGTTTGCGGAAGCCGTGCACACGTTTTCGTTTGATATTACTGGGTTGAAAAGTCCTTTTCATAAATCTATCCTAAAAAAAATCCTGAAAAATGCAAGAATCCCGCCTTACTCTCACCAAATCAGATGGTTATGCAACCTAGGGTAATACGGGAAGGTTTGAGGGATTATTTCACTGGCAGAGGCGCATGTCAAGGGCTAATCCCTTTTGATCAAGGCATGTTGCCCGATTTTGGCGCTTTTATCCAGGGTGCCCGGGCTGCCAAACTTCAAAACAGGGTGAATCAAAATTTTTACAGGAGGCGCTTAAAAAAATCTGCGATTTTGGCATAAAATGGTGTAACATATTTGTATTCAACTAGTAACTTAATTTTTAAATCGCTGCCGGGCCACATTTTTGTGGGGCGTGAAGCTAATGATGGGGGTACCACACGCCCTTGAAGAGTAAGGAAGAATATCACAGCTACAGCGTCATGTTGGTGCAACCCGGATTTTTGTTGTTTCAGTCTAACTTTTGATGGGGTTATTTTATGAAGATGCTGATTTTATTGGGGTTCTTGTTTATCTCGATTTTGCATGCCGGCGCGTTTGGGGTCCAGCCTGCATGGGGGAATGATTTAAAGGTAACTTTTGAAAACGAGGTGGCCGGGATCACTCCAGCTATGGAGATTCTTCCCACCGAAAAAGGCACACTTCAGGAGAACGGAAATCTGGAGACGGCAAAATCCGGACTTTTTGCCAATTTTAAGAGCGGCTCCAAAGAGAAGAGCCCCGAATATTTTACCCAAAAACAAATTACGGCAGAAAGAAAATATGCCGATGCCGGATTCATCGCGCCGGACTCGACAACTCCTGTAGGCACCGTTACAAAATTATTTGAAACGAAGCTGGTAGCACTAGGAACCGACTTGGTTTATGTGGATATTGGTAAGCGTCAGGGAGTAGAAAAAGGCGACCGGTTCACCGTCTATACGCTGGACCGTTATATCTATCACCCTGTGCTACGAGAGGGGATATTCGATAAACTGGGAGAGTATACCCGGAGAATCGGTTTTGGCACCGAGGTTGTGCCTCATCCCGGAAAACCTGTGGGCCACCGGATCATGATTCGTGGTGTGCTTGAGATCACCGAGCCGGGCGACAAGGTTTCCTATGCCCGTGTGGTGAACGCGTATGACACCGTCAGGGTCGGCCACTTGCTCATGCCCTATAAAAAGTTTGAGGACCAGACTTCTGCGTTTCCGGCGACGGACAAATCCATCGAAGGTTATGTTGTCGCATCGAAAGGGGACCGAATAGGTATTAAGGATGATGACATTGTTTACATCGATAAAGGCTGGGAAGACGAGGTGCGACCCGGCGATCATTTCGAGGTTTATACTATTCCTCAAGTTGAAGAAGAGATTTGGTATAAAGAGTTGGTGTTCGGAAAGACTCCCATGCTACCGTTTGTGCGGGGAGAAATAAAAGTCATCGACACGCAAAAGAAAACCGCAACGGCGATTGTTGTGAAAACCAAGAGGGATATGGAAATCGGCAACCCGATTCGGTTCAAACGCTCTAATCAACCCGGTTGAATTTTCAGGAACCGTTTCTTACCAACCTTGATAAGGTATTCCTGATTCCCAGGCAATTCCTGATTGATGTCGGAAATTTTTTCTCCATTTATCGTTACAGATCCCTGCTGGATCAGACGGCGGGCCGCGGAGGTGCTGTCGGTCATATTGTGGTCTTTCAGGATATTACAGATTCCTCGCAACTCATCGCCCCAACCTTTTGCTACCGGGATGTCTTCGGGCAGGTTCTTTTTCTTGAATACATTTTCAAATTCGGTCAAGGCCGTTTCCGCAAGTTCGACGGAATGGTATCGCGCGACGATTTCTTTTGCCAGGTTCATCTTGGCGTTTTTCGGGTTCAGGGCTCCTGACGCCGACTCTTTTTTCATGCCTTCCAGTTCCTGAGCACTGACCTGGCTTAACAACTCGTAGTAACGCCACATCAAGTCATCTGAGATGGACATGATTTTCCCGAACATTTCGTTCGGGGCGTCGAAGACACCAATGCTGTTGCCCAGGCTCTTGCTCATTTTTTGTACCCCATCGGTTCCTTCCAGAAGAGGCATGGTGAGAACCACCTGAGGCTTTTGCCCGTAAGCTCGCTGCAGGTCCCGGCCAACGAGAAGATTAAATTTCTGGTCGGTGCCGCCCAACTCTAAATCGGATTTCAAAGCCACCGAGTCGTAGCCCTGAATCAGGGGATACATCAACTCGTGAATGGAAACCGGCAGGTTTTTGGCGAGACGTTTTTGAAAATCATCGCGTTCGAGCATTCGGGCGACGGTATAATGTGCCGCTAACTCAATCATGTTCACCGAGGAGAATTTGTTCATCCATTCGCTGTTATAGGCGACGGTGGTTTTTTCAGGGTCTAGAATTTTATATACTTGGGCGAGGTAGGTTTTTGCGTTTTCCTGAACTTCCTGAGGCGTCAAGTTTTTACGAGTCACGGAACGGCCAGTAGGGTCGCCAATCATCCCGGTAAAGTCACCGATTAAAAAAATAACCTCATGGCCCAGTTCCTGAAACTGTCTCATCTTATGCAGAAGAACCGTATGGCCAAGATGCAGGTCGGGAGCCGTGGGATCAAACCCGGCTTTCACCCTGAGCGGTTTCCCCGCAGTCAGCAGTTTGGCGAGATCCTTTTCGTCGATGATCTCCGAGATGCCCCGGCGAATAGTTTTAAGTTGTTCGTCAACAGGAAGCATACAGAAAAAACCCTGAGTGAATAATTTAAGGCTTGCTAAAATAAATAGCCCCTTGGCAGGGGAGGCAACTTTTTTCCAGCCGGACCAGTCATTGCTCTCTGGCCCCACGCCTAGTGGGATGTTAGACTAAGAGCAGGAAGCTAACATACCGCAAATAAATCTGCAACCGCAGGGGCGTTTGCACCAACACAGTTTATCTTATATTGAAAATGGAAAACGAAGTTTCTCAGCCGACAGAATTAGACAGAAAGTTCACCCAGGCCGGTTATGGATTTTTGGGTTTGAATGTGGCTTATCTTGCTATCGCCATGATTTTTATTCCTCCCTTTAATTTGGGAATGTCGGCGATTCTTTCTCTGGTGGCTTTTTTGCTTCTTCTGGGTGTGTTGACCTATTATCTGCTGAAGGGAAAGAAAAGGCTGGCTCAGGTTCTGGCTGTTATTTATGGGGCTCGATCTATATTTTCGGCGTATTCCCTGATGGATGTCAGCACCTTTCAGGCGGTGCCTTATTTACTGCCGTGCCTCCTGCTCACGTTTTACCTGCTCGGGCGGGCAGGGTGGGACTGGCCCTGACTGCTCGCCCACTCGGCGTGGGGCCAGCGAGTAATGGCTCATCAAGTCGCTAAAACTGTTTGTCCGCGAAATAAAGCCATTGCTAATTACTACCGGGCGTTGCCCGGTTAAACTCAATTTGAAAAACTTTGAACGTGTCACTTTCAATATTTATTAAATCGACCGACCAGCTTCCTCTGGTCACTGATGTGGGGCGAAAGTTTCTCGGGCTGGAGGATACCAAGTCCCCGGAACTAGCGCATCGGGTCAAAACTGTTTTCAAATTTTTGAACGGCAAGCTGGGCTTTCCGGACACGGAAATAGGTCGGGAAAATCAGGAAATTTTTAACCTGCTTCTTCGCACAGTTTATCCTGAAATATTGATCGATCTTGCGGATTTGTTATACGTGCAGCACGAGCGACCAGCGGTTTTTCTAAATTTTGACCATATCCACATCAATCTCCGTAAGGACCGCACCGCCTTATCCCAACCGTTGGATCAGGTGGACGAAAAGTTTTCCATCCTTTTCAATGAACTGGCCAGCTTGATTAAAAATGACCTGATTCTTTATAACGATCCGGAATGGGTCACCCTGCTCAGTGAAAGCTACAGCTTTTATCTGCACGAGACCAAAAACTTTCCATGGGACAATCCGATGGAGCTGGTGCCGCATGACCTGAAAGCTCCGCTGATGGATGTGGCGACGGGACTCGCAGGATTCCGCTTGATCCATGACTGGCCGAAAGACTTCCCCCGGTTGGTTCTGGCGGACAACATGCCTTTTGTTATTAAAGGGCTGACACATTTTGTGAAACTTTCAGGCAAGGAGAACATCGAAGTTCTGAATGTTGATTTTCCGGATGGCCCGCTCGGTAAACACTACGGTTGTATTCTCGCCAATAAGTTTCTGCATCACCTGCAAAGAACAGAGCGCCAACAGTTTCTGCGTTGGGCCGCAGAAGCACTGGAGCCAGGAGGCTTGCTGATGATTCTGGATACTGATCTGGAATGTCAGGTTTTAAAACGTGCTCGTGACCCGGAGTATTGCAACAAGCTGACCCGCGGTTATTTTGAAACACTGGTGGAGATCGAAGATAAGTTTTGCGAGACTCTGATTCAGGATGTCCGGAAAATCGGTTTCGACGTCTCACATTTTGATTTCCACGAATATGAAGATGAAACCGATGCCTACAGCCAGTTCCCTGGAGAAAACCTGTCGATAAAATTCGTAGGGTTAGAAATTATTGCCTCCCGCCTACCAGTGTAACGCTGGCACCTAGTGAGCCTAGTGGAGGAATTTTTGCAGGGCTTTCGATTCGGTCTGGGTGGCGGTAGCGGCTTTTTTTTCCATTTTACGGTAAAGCTGAATAACTTTTTCTCCGGCAGGGGTCAGTTGGGCTCCGCCTCCCCCTTTGCCTCCAGTGACGCTAATGACCAGAGGTTCTTTGAAGCACTGGTTCATGGTGTCCACCATGTTCCAGGCACGCCGGTAGCTCAGGTGTCTTTCCCGCGCGGCCTGGGAGATGGAGCCTTCCCGGCCAATCGATTCGAGTAAATCGACTTTCCCGGGTCCGAGAGCGATCAAATCTCCGGTCATTATCCGGAACCGGGCCCGGACTGAAATTTTCTTTTTCTCTGGCAAACTATCTTTCTCCTATTTTCCAAGACGCACCAGGCCCAGCACGTTCGGAACCGGGTGGGAAAAAGTATTTTCGTCATGCTCTCTGGAACCGCTGGAATAACTTCCGATAAACTCGTGCCTTTCTTTTCCTGTGTTGATGTACAGTTGAGCATCGGCCCCACCTTCAACATACATAGCCTGTTTCAGTCCGACCGGGAGTTCAAGAAGCATATCGATCAAATCGTGGGTGGTGTAGGGCGAACGGACGTGGATGAACAAGACCCGGCCCTGATGATCCAGTCCAATCGCGGCGGTGCTCCACATTTTCGTTTGTGGTCCCCACATGTTTTCTCCCTGACAGGAGACCATACGAATACTCTGGATCAAGGTGCCATACAACTTTCTGAGCTTGTCAAAATCTTCGCAATCCCGATCAATGATTCGCACTGTAGGCAGGCTTTTGTCAGTAGGATCGAAAGCGAGGATGGTTTTATCTTTTGAAACCCAGGTGCTGTTGGTGTGTTGTCGGGTTTTCATATAAGAGACACTGGACATCATGTCCTCTTGGTACATGCTTGCGTTGATGGCGGCAACCAGTCCGTTCTTGTTCACCCAATCTTTCATAGTCCGGCGTTTTGCCTGATCCTTGGATGTGGCGTTTAACAGCCGCAATCCAAAATAGTCGGTGTCTGCTCTTAAAATGCGAATCAAGGAATCGCCCAAAGCGGATTTTTTTGGAGCCTGGAAAATGCCTAGATCCAAACCCTTCTCCAGGTTTCTCCAAGCAGAAGGCTTTGCCGAATCGGCCGGGCGGGTTGCCGGGCTGTTTGCCAGCGTTAGGGCTCCCAGCAAAACGATAGCTGGAATAAGCAGATATTGGAAACGTTTCATCATTAGCTCCACCTCAAAACATCTTGTAGAAAGACTTAACCGTCCTCTCAAGTGGAAGTCAAACCTGTGGTCAGGTGGAACGGATTATAGCCTTCATTCGCCAGATTGTCCCCGACATTTTTTCCCTTTAAACCTCCGGGTTCTTGTGGCAAAACCGCTTAATTTCAGGCCCGAATAACGGTTTTTTTACAAAGGTGTGATTGATTTTATCGGTATTTTCCTTTATTATCGAACTTATCCACCTTTTCTGATTATTTTTGGGTGTCCGCTGAAATTGAAATTTTTTTCGGCCGAATATTTAATCAGGCCGTTTTTTTAGGGTTTTATTGGGCAGTCTCCTATTCGCTAATGATTCATTTTTTTTCAAGAGGAATTTATGAAGATTATTTCTAGAGTTATGGCATTGTTGGTAATAGTTTTATTTGCAGGTTGTGCGGCTCAGACCGGAGGCGGCAGCATGGCGACTTCCAGTGCTGGTAAAGCATTAGCGATCACTAAACCGGCTACGCTGTCTAATGTCAGCAGTCCGTTAGAAGTTTGTATGGCAACCAATGGCTACACAGTAGAACCTGCTAAAAATGGTGTGAACCCCGGTAAAGGTCATCATCACTTGCTCATCGACACAGTTTCTGGTGATTTGAGCAAGCCCGTTGCCAAGGATGACACTCATATTCATATGGGTGACGGTTCCACCTGTAAAACAATTAACCTGAGCAAAGGCCAACACACCATCACGGCCCTTTTTGCGCAGGGCAACCATGTTCCTTATAGCCCGGCAGTCACAGATTCTGTAACCGTCACTGTGGTACATGTGAATTAATTTCCTTGCGGAATAATTTAATGGAAAATTCCACCTCCAGCCCGGGGGTGGAATTTTTTTTGTTTTTTTTGTCTCTAAGATTGTATTAAACGCGTTTCATCTTTTTCCTTGTAGGAAACAATGACAGCATTGGTTAAAACTCCAGTCTTTGCGGACGACAATCTGGTCAACTTGTATCACTTGAACGAGTTGTATCAGAACGTGGCTACGGAAGTTTCCCGGCGTATGCGGGAAACTCACCAGATGGATATCCCCATCACTTCCGGAATCTGGGGTGGCACTTATCTTATCGCCCACCCGAATGGTCTGGCCAGAAGGCGCATCTGGAGGCTTTATGGCATTGTCAATCTTCCGCAAAACACCCCTTTGGAGAAACATCAGAACCTGGAAAGACTGGTCTCAATTTATTGCGATGTGTTCGCAGAGGCATTCTCACCGCAGTTGCAGTTAAAACTGAAAATGTGGGGTGGGCGCCTTCCCTTCAGTAATTCTGTCAAGCCCAGCCTGACTCTGCACATGGAAGACGCCACGGACACGGTGAGGTGGTTGCGGGCGTTCTTTGTCTGGAACCATGTGCCCTGGGAGGAGTCGATCATCTGTGATACCGTAAGAATCCTCAAGGAATATAAAGAATTTTTTGACCTGTCAAAAGGCCCGGTTGTCAAAGATCCCAAAGAGATTAAATACCTGCTTCAGGACATCATCATTATTTACCGTACTCTGCAAGCTGCCTGCAGCGAAGACTTTCAGGAACACGCTAACCCGATCATCGCAAAAATGATGGAACGATTTATGACAGGCTTGCATGATTCGGAGGAAATCGTTGACCTTTATGAGACGGTGTTTAAAAGTGCGTTGATTTACGGTTTTGAGGAAAGTTTGGAAGGGCCTTTTTCCAAAGCTGGTCTTGATATCCATAAACTGGAAAACTGGCCGGTAGAAAAAATTAACTGGGTGCCCGATGAGTTGAAGGAAAAGATCATTCCCCCCATTCAGAAATTGTTTGCCGGATTCAAAGCGGAGTTGGAAAAAGAGAAAGTCTAAAACCAGGATGCCGGGGTAAGGTTCAGGGCTTCAAGGCGGAAACGAAATCGTCAAGACTTTCAAAGATCAGTTCTGCACCGTCAAAATTTATACTGCGATTCAAGGGGTTTCGGAGAATGATGCAGGGCATTCCCGCCTCCCTGGCCGCACAGAGTCCTTTCAGCGCGTCTTCCAGAACAAAGCATTCACTGGGAGCGCATCCCAGTTTTTCTGCGGCGTTTAAAAAAATATCGGGATGTGGTTTTTCCCGGGTCGCCGACTCCTTTCCCAGAATGACCGGAAAAAGATTCAGCGTGCCGGCATTTTTGAGAATAGCGCGAATGTCTTTGGCCCAGGACCCTGAGGCGATGGCCAGCTTGTGATTAGCCGACAGGCTCTCTGCCATGCTCTGTGCCAACGGAAACAACTTGATCTCTCCACTCCGGCAAAAGCGGGAATACACCTCAAACTTTTGTTGTCGCATGTCAACCGGATCTACATCCAGTTCAAGGTTGTGACGCTCGATCTCTCCAGCGATGCCTTTTCCCTTCGAGGTCCACTCCACCCAATATTCTTCTTTGTTCAGGGTGTGCCCGTAGCGTTCAAAAACTTCGTTATAAGCCTGATAGTGGTACGGTTCTGAGTCGGCCAGCAATCCGTCAAAGTCGAGAATGGCGGCCTTGCAGTGAGTGAGAAGGGAGTGCAGTTGGTTTTTTAATGTCGAAGGTTTTACCATGCCAGGCTATTCCAGAATTTTCCCGAACCGTTCAAATCGAACCCAGCTTTCAATTTGATTCCAGGACCAGTAAATCATAAGCGCCTTGCCGCGTATTTTTTTAACATTTACATAACCCCAATAGCGGCTGTCCTGGCTGTTTTCCCGGTTATCACCCATAGCAAAGACATGCCCATCCGGAACCAGAATGGGGCCGAAGTCATCGCGAGGTACAAACGGACTGTCTGAGGGCGCTTCGGTATGGCGGGCATGGACATCTTCATAAGGCTTGCCATTGATATAAACTTTTTGCCGCCGCACTTCCAACAAGTCCCCGGGCACACCAATCACGCGTTTTATGAAATCCCGGGTTTCATCTTTTGGGAATTTAAAAACGATGATGTCTCCTCTTTCAGGAACTTTGGTAAAAAAAACGATATCGTCAAATAGTTTGATGTTGAGGAAAGGGATTTCGTTAGGGATATGCGTTCCATAAGGAAACTTGGAAACCAGAATATGATCGCCGATAAGTAATGTGGTTTCCATGGAGCCAGAAGGAATTTTAAACGCCTGAACAATAAACGTGCGAATCAACAAGGCCAGAAGCAGGGCGATTAAAATGGCCTCGGTGTACTCGCGGGTCAGGCTTTTTTCTTGAACTTTAGTTCCTTCGGTTGGAGCGTCGGTTTTATTTGTCATCGGTCCTCAATATTGCAAGAAAGGCTTCCTGTGGAATTTCCACGCTGCCAATCTGTTTCATTTTTTTCTTACCTTCTTTTTGTTTTTCCAGCAGTTTGCGTTTGCGGGTGATATCGCCACCGTAACATTTTGCCAGAACATTTTTTCTGAGCGCCTTGACCGTTTCACGCGCGACGACCTTGCTGCCTATCGCCGCCTGAATCGCGACCTCGAACATTTGACGCGGTATCTGTTCCTTGAGTTTTTTAGCCAGTTCGCGACCCTGATAATACACTTTATCTTTATGGGCGATCAAAGACAGCGCGTCGACTAGTTCTCCATTCAAAAGAACGTCCAACTTTACCAGATTGGATGTCCTGAAATCTATAAATTCATAGTCGAACGAAGCGTAACCTTTGGTGCCTGATTTGAGGCGGTCATAAAAATTCAGAACGATTTCGTTAAATGGCAGTTCATATTCCATTAAGACTGTTTCCGGGCTCATGTATTCCATTTTTTTCTGGATTCCTCTGCGATCGCGGACCAGTGCCATAATCACTCCGATATACTCTTCCGGAACGATGATGGTTCCTATGACGTAAGGTTCCTCAAGATGGTCGATGTTTTTTTGTTCCTGCAGTTTGGAAGGGTTGTCGATCATCAACGTTTTACCATCGGTGGTGACGACTTTATAAATGACGGTGGGCGCGGTGGTGAGAAGGTCAACCTTATATTCACGCTCAATGCGTTCCCTTATAATTTCCATATGCAGTAATCCCAAAAATCCACAACGGAACCCGAAACCCAGGGCTGTGGAGGTTTCCGCTTCATAAGAAAACGAGGCATCGTTCAACGCGAGTTTTTTTAGCGCGTCGCGTAAATCTTCATAGTCGTCACCACTGATCGGATACAATCCGCTGAAAACCATGGGTTTGACTTCTTTATAACCGGGCAAGGGTTCTTCGGCAGGGTTTTTGGTGTGGGTGATGGTGTCTCCCACCTTGGTCTGGTCCAGTTCTTTGATGTTGGCAACCAGATAGCCCACCTCTCCCGCCCGGAGCTCGGTGCCTTTCTCTTCTCGGGGATTGAACGTGCCGAGTTCTTCGACCATGAAATTGTTTCCCGTAGCCATCATCATTATTTCCTCGCCTGACTTCAGGACACCCTGCTGTATCTTGACCAGAATGATCACTCCGCGGTACGCGTCATACCATGCGTCGAAGAGCAGGGCCTGTAATTTTTTGGAAGCGTCTCCGGTCGGAGGAGGGATTTGCCGAACCACGGCCTCCATCAACTCATCGATCCCGATTCCTTCCTTAGCGCTGACCAGAACCGCTTCTGAGGATTCTATTTGCAGGACATCTTCCAGTTGTTCTTTGATGAAATCCGGATTAGCGCTGGGCAGGTCGATTTTATTGATCACCGGTATGACGGTCAGGTTATGTTGCATGGCCAGATTGAGGTTGGCGATGGTTTGCGCCTGAATACCTTGTGTTGCGTCGATGACCAGCAACACCCCTTCGCAGGCGGCAAGACTGCGGGATACCTCATAGGTGAAATCCACATGGCCGGGAGTGTCAATCATGTTGAACACATAACTCTGCTTGTCTTTGGAGTTGTATTTCAGGCGCACCGTTTGAGCCTTGATGGTGATCCCGCGCTCCCGTTCCAAATCCATATTGTCCAACACCTGTTCCTTCATTTCCCGTTTGGGGATCGCTGAGGTGGCGACAATCAGCTTGTCGGCCAGAGTGGACTTGCCATGATCAATGTGGGCAATGATGGAAAAATTTCTTAATCGGTCTTGTGTCATAATTTGTCAAATATCCCCGGGCACCACTCGACGTGGGGCCAATGAGTAATAACTATCCCTGGCGAGCAAAGATTTTTCTTGGCTCAACAAGCTCTTGCTAGTTGCCCCTGCGGCTAGCAGTCAGTCAGTGTGTGGGAGATGGTCGTGTCACTTTCTCGGTGGTGTGAGAAACCTCGTTGTAGTTTCCGGTAAAGGTCTGCGGTTCTTTATCTTCCTGTAAATATTTCCACCATTCATCAAACCGGGTTTTCATGGCCTCGTAGTCTTTAGCATTGTCAATGTCAAGGGCCGCTCCCGGGTAGGGAACTTCCAAAGCTGCAAACCGGGTTTTCATGACGGTGGAGATGCTTTTTTCCAATTCTTTTTTTGGGTTCAAGTTGCGAAAAAAATCGACTAGAAAATCCAGCCGGAGGCTGGTAAAAAACAGACATAATTGCAGGCCGATATAGTTTTTATAATGCTGAACCCGGCCTTTTCCAAAAAGCGATAAAGCAAAAAGCACCAGGTTTTTAAAATTTCTCTGGTAACGGTACTGGTACATTTTCTGGATGTATTCCCGGTTCTCAATGCGCAGAGGTTTAACCAAATGCAGATTGTTAATCCGGTAGCTGTCTTCTTTAATGTGAAGGTAGGCCATTTTTATGCCGGGCTTCCCTGTCTGCGGATAAAAATACTTTAATTTCTCGCGGGAAACCAATCCCAAAACGTGGTCATAATCTTCCATGTCCGCATGGGAGATAAAATACTCCACTTCCTGCGGTGTCATCAGCGGAGCGTCACAGGGCACGATCAGGACCGCCCGGTCGCGGTGGGACTCGGTATTTGGCGCTTCTCCACTTTCGTCCTTTAAAGACTGGAGGAAAGTGTGCCAGACGTTTTCGTAGAGATTGGTTTTTTGTTCGACAATGTGAATACGTTTTGGGGATTCCAGGTCGACCCGTCCCGAAAGAAAAACCTGTTGCAGTTTTTCTTTGTGACCCACAACATAAATATCCTGAATGGATTTCACCTGTTGCAGAGTTTCGACGATGTAATGGACAATGCACTTGCCATTAATGGTCAAAAAAGCCTTGTTCTGATGATGAACCTTGTAACTGGATTTTCCTTCTCCGGCAACCAGAATCACATCATATTTTTTATGGCCGTTCACTAAACTCATGGAACTCATACAAAAAGAATCCTCTCTGTTACGACTCTATTATAATACCTTGCGCTCTTTAATGAAATTGGTTATACACAGAGCTTACAGTCTTCATCTAAAATACCAGATTTTTTAAACATGGCAACTTCCTCAAACCTGAAAACCACTCCCTTGACCGCTGTCCACAAAGAACTTGGGGGTAAGCTGGTTCCTTTTGCGGGATGGCAGATGCCCATTCAGTTTCAAGGGGTCATGCAGGAGCATCAATGTGTCCGCGATGGTGTCGGCATATTCGATGTCAGCCATATGGGCGAGATCGAGATACAGGGACCTTCTGCCAAGAGCCTGATTCAAAAACTGATGACCAATGATATCGATTCAATGCAGGACAATCAGGCTCTTTATACCCTGATGTGCATGGAGAACGGCGGCGTGGTGGATGACTTGCTGGTCCACCGTTTTACTGAAGATCATTATTTCCTTTGTGTGAATGCCGCGAATACGGAAAAAGATTTTCAATGGATTTTAAAAAATGCCGGATCTTGCAATGCCACGATTCGAAATACCAGTCATGAAACTGCGCAACTGGCGATACAAGGGAAACACTCTGAGGCCCTGTTACAAAAATTATGTGAAACCCCTTTGAGCGAAATCAGATACTACCATTTTAAAAAAGAAAAAATCCATAATTTTGCAAGTATCATCGCACGCACCGGATACACAGGTGAAGATGGGTTTGAGGTTTATGTCGATGCGGGCCACGCTGAAACCCTTTTCAGGGCCATACTTGATGCCGGCAAAGAATTCGACCTTCAGCCCATTGGTCTGGGGGCCAGAGATACCTTGAGAATGGAAATGGGCTATGCACTTTATGGTAACGAAATTAATGAGGAATCCAGGCCGCTGGAGGCCGGATTGGGCTGGGTCATCAAACTCGGCAAGGATGAGTTCATAGGGCAGGCAGAGCTTAAAAAACAAAAAGATGAGGGAAACAGACGCAGGCTGGTAGGTGTCCGACTGCTGGACCGGGGAGTGCCGCGCCCGCATTACCGGATTTTGAAAAATGGGGCTCCCGTTGGTGAGCTGACCAGCGGAACTTTTTCCCCCTCCTTGAATACAGGGATCGGATTATGTTATGTATCCCCTGAATATGCGGAACCTGGAACAAAACTGGAAGTGGAAATCAGGAAATTGAGCGTGCCCGCTGAGGTCGTCAAGCCGCCCTTTTTTCCAACTCGTGTCAAAAAAGATTAATCGCTAATTAACGGAGGCGTCATGGAGGTCCCCAAGGATTTGAAGTATACGCAGGAACATGAATGGATCCGCGTTGACGGCAAGAAAGCCGTGATCGGCATCTCTGAATTTGCACAAGAGCAACTGGGTGATATTGTTTTTGTCGAACTGCCGGAAGTGGGTACCCAGATCGACCAGGGGAATCCTTTCGGGGTTGTGGAATCGGTGAAAACCGTTTCCGACCTTTATGCTCCGGCTGGTGGTAAGGTCACGGCCGTGAATAAGGAGTTGGAGACCCACCCGGAACAGGTCAACAGCTCACCCTATGAGAACGGATGGATTATTGAGATTGAACTTTCTGACGAAAAAGATCTTGATTCCCTTCTCGATGCAGATGACTACAGTGAACAATGCAAGAATGAGATGGAGTAAAATTCTTTTCCCCGGCCTATGAGGTATATTCCCCACACAGAACAGGATATCAGGCTGATGCTTGCCGAAATCGGTGTGCAGAATATTGATGCTCTGTTCGACAGCATTCCCGACTCTTTGAAATTGGGCGACACCCTTCTGGGGCTGCCGGAGAGTCTGTCCGAAACCGAGCTGACCGGATACCTGAAACGGCTGCAGAAAAAAAATGCCACCGCCGAGGATCATTCCATCTTTCTCGGTGCTGGAGCCTATCACCATTTTTCTCCTGTATTGATCGACCATCTGATTTCGCGTGGCGAATTTTCCACCAGTTACACGCCGTATCAACCGGAAGTCAGCCAGGGCACACTTCAAGCCATCTATGAATTTCAGACCATGATCTGTCTGTTGACTGGGATGGAAATTGCCAATGCCTCGATGTATGACGGGGCTTCCGCCCTTGCCGAAGCGGTGGTGATGTCCAACCGGGTTAACCGCCGCACAGAATTTCTGGTTTCCCGAGGAGTCCACCCCGAATACCGTAAAGTGACCGAAACCTACACGAGTGGAAGCAACTTCAGCCTTAAAGAAATCCCTTTTGATGAAAAAGGAAAAACCGATCTCTCTGCCATCGCCGAGAACTTGACCGAGAACACCTCTGCCGTCGTTCTGCAATCGCCAAACTTTTTGGGAACGGTGGAAGAATATGCATCGCTAAAAGAAAAACTCGCAGAAAACGGAACTCTTCTGATCGTCGCCGTGGCAGAAGCTTTGTCTTTGGGGATTCTGCAAGCGCCGGGAGCGCATGGTGCGGACATCGTCGTGGGCGAAGGTCAGTCATTGGGATTGCCGGTTTCTTATGGTGGACCGTATGTCGGGTTTTTCGCAACGCGGGAAAAATTCTTAAGACAAATGCCGGGGCGACTCGCTGGAGAAACGGTGGACCAGAATGGCAAGCGCGCTTATGTCCTGACCCTGTCCACTCGCGAGCAACATATCCGGCGCGAACGCGCCACTTCCAATATCTGCACCAATCAGGGACTGTGCGCTCTGGCCACGGCTATTTTTATGGCAACTCTGGGGAAACAGGGTTTTCGTGAGTTGGCAGTGCTGAACTTGAGAAAAGCTGACTATTTAAAAAACCGACTGGCGCATGTGCCGAATTTTAAAATTCGTTTTGCTACCGACACATTTAATGAGTTTGTCCTCGAATGTCCCCGCCCGGTGGAGGAAGTTTTAAATGCTTTGAAACAGGATGGCATCATCGGCGGTTATGCGTTGGAATCCTATTACCCGGACTTAAAAAACTGCCTGCTGATTTGCGTGACAGAATTGAACACTCGCGAAGAAATGGACCGCTTGGCCGAAAAACTGGAAGCGATGTAGCTGTCAACTGTCGGGCAATTGTTCGAGCAGTTCTTCGGCAGGGTAGGTCAAAATTTCTGCCAGGGTAGGGTGGTAATGCGGTATCTCTGAGAGGTCTTTCACCGTACCGCGAAAATGCATGAGGGTGATGATCTCGTGAATCAATTCCCCCGCTTCCGGGCCGACGATATGTCCTCCCAACACTTCCCCCGAAACAGGGTCGCAGAGCAGTTTCACATGCCCGTGAGTTTCTCCCAGACACATCGACTTGCCGTGATCGTCAAAAGAGTAGGAGGCCGCCAGATAAGCGATCTTGCCAGCCTGACATTCTTTTTCGCTCAACCCCACACTGGCCACGGCCGGATCAGTAAAGACCACTGAAGCCTTAAGACGGTCATCGACCTCACGTTCGTTCTCGGGATGCGCGGCGTTGTAGCCAGCGACTTCCCCTTGCTGAATGGCGATATGCACCACTTCATGAATTCCGTTCACGTCACCGACTGCAAAAATATGCGGCTGATTGGTTTTCATCTTTGCGTCGACAGAAATGCGGCCATTTTGGACATCGACACTTGCTGACTCCAGTTGCAGTCCGTCGATATTGGGCCTGCGTCCCAGCGCCTGAAGGATGAGTTGGGCGCGGACGCTTTTTTCTTTTCCTTCATGCTGGAAATAAACGACAGAGTTTCCCCCGTCCTTTTCTGCTTTCAGGATTTTTGTGTCGGTATAAAGATCCATACCTTCTTCGCGGAACCGGGTTTCGACCGGTCGCGCCAAGTCTTCATCGCCTTTCGATAAAATGTGCGGACTTCTTTGCAGCAGCGTCACCTTGACGCCGATGCGCAATAGAAACTGGGCCAACTCGACCGCCACCGCTCCTGCACCCAGAACAATGATCGACTCGGGTGCCTCGCGCATTGTTAACACGTCATCGCTGGTGACGAATCCGGTTTCCTCAAGGCCGGGAACCGGATAGTCGGCAATAACCGAGCCGGTGGCAATGATGAAGGATTTCGCTTTGAGGGTCTGGTCTCCAGTGCGGATTTCGTGAGGCGAGATGAAATGAGCCTGTTCCTGAATGAGGGTGAACCGAGGGTCGTTCAGTTGCTCGATTCTATAATCGGCAAACTCTTTGATGAGTTTATTTTTTCGGTCGTTGATGTCAGAAAGGCGGGCATGCGGGTCAACAGGCTGGATGCCGAATTCCTTGGCCCGACGCATCAATGCCATAATGTCGGAGGAACGCAAGATGGTCTTGGTCGGCATGCATCCCTTGAGAATGCACAATCCCCCTAAAGGGCCGGGATCGATAATGGCCACCCGGGCTCCCAACGACTGCGCGGTCGAAGCCGAGGAATAACCTGCCGAACCTCCGCCAATGATAACGACATCAAAATCCATGGCTGATAAATCTTAGAGAGTCTGGCAGTCTTCAGGGGTCAGGTCGAACTCTCTGCCGCATTCCTGAATGAGGTCGCGGGCATTCTTCTCCATGAACTCGTCACCTGTCTGCTTGAAAAGTTCCGCTGCTCTGGCAAGGTGATGAATGGTCTCCTTGCCTCGTTTAAGTCCATAATGGAGCATGGCAATATTGCTGTGGGCGCGGCCGAAATCCGGGTTGATGCGAATGGCTTCTTCATAATGTTTGAAGGCTTCGTCCATCTCGCCGATCAAATTGCTGACCACGGCCAGACTGTAATGAACCATCGGAGCTTCTGGCTTCAAGCGCAACGCTTCCCGAAAAGATTTTGAGGCCTCCAGGTTCATGCGTAGTTTTCCATAACGTATGCCAATATTGAAATGGGCCAGAAAGTGGTCCGGGTCGAGATCAATAGCTTTCTTGTAAGATTCGAAAGTTCTGCGGTCATCACCCAGTTTGCTGAATGCCAGGCCATCTTTAAAATGCTCTTCCGCAGTTTTTTCCGCTTGCTGTTCTGACGACATAATTTCCTCTAACTTTGATAGTATTGACGACAAAATTGATAATGGATTGGTACTTATGCTACCTTATTGCCCCCTACCAATGCAACCCGGACCCCGTCCGGGGGGAAAGTTTATTGTCCGTGTGGATTGAGTGCAGGAAATCAATAGATTCCTGTAAAATTGTATCAACAAATAGAAAGCTATTATGCCAATAGAAACAGGAACTGATGAAGAACGGCTCATGTTGGGCCGATGGATTAAAATGGGTCAAGGCCTCATAGTTGGGAGTTCGGCATTGGGCGACTCCTATTTAGACCCTAATGTGAAAAGGGAAGAAGATGTCGAGAAGAAATCACAGGATTACGTGGCGTATGACCATCAGGCCGCCGAAGAACTCCCGCACCTGAAGGACCGGTTCCGCTGGGATCTGGAAAAATATTATCGTGACCGTTACGGTCCCTACCTGCCGCAGGACTGATCATGTCAAAACTCAAAATTTCAGAACTCAGCGATGCCCCGCCAGAAGGGACTGGCAAAAAAATTCACTTTAAACACGTGTACACGGAGATCGACTACGTTCTTGCACTGTTCCAGTTCGAGGGTAAATTTTATTGCCTCACCGACCAGTGCCGCTGTTGCGAAGGAAGTCTGGGGCTGGGTTTTTTGAAAGGAATGTTTGCCTTCTGCGCTAAAGAGGAATGCGGTTGGAATATTAAAAAAGGATACTGCAAATTCAACCGCTCCGACACCACCCCTACTTATAGAGTCGCCATCGAAGAAGACGGCCTCTACATCGAAATCTAACTACTAGCCGCAGGGACAAAGTGCAATATCTTTATCATGTGGACAAAAAGTTATCTCGGCCCACTGGGTCCAGCGTCACGCTGGTGGCCCCACGCCGAGTGGGAGGTGCGTTATGAGTCTGGACTTGAGTAAAAAAGTGGTGACGGTGCGTCCCGATCAAACGATCGCGACCAAACAAAACCTACCCTATTATGTCGGCATATCCACTGAAACCACCGGGGCCATGGGACTGTCGATGAACCTGGTGGTGATTCCTCCGGGCGGGTCGCCCAAAGCGCATTACCATAAAGGTTTCGAGACGGCGATCTATATACTCAAAGGCCGGGTCGAAACTCAATTCGGTGAAAACCTTCAGGAGTCGGTGATCAACGAAGAGGGCGATTTTGTATACATCCCTCCCGGGGTGCCGCACAAGCCGGTGAACCTGTCCGATAGCGAACCGGCTCTGGCCATCGTTTCGCGTAACGACCCCAACGAGCACGAGAATGTCGTGCCGTATAATCCCTAGCCATACAGCCTACGTCAAACTATCCATCAAACTGGGTTTCTTTTAAAATCAACGGGTTTTTGGTCGATGTTGGATGTTTGACGTTTCCCCCCATCATCGCACATCTCATAACATCTTGAAAAAGTTGACAGTTTTTAGGTTTTAGTTATAATGGGGCCTGTTATGAAAATAAAACTCGACACAGACAGTTTCAGCATTATTGGTGAAAGCCCACAGATCTGCGAGGTTTTTGACATTGTGGGCCGTGCTGCGGGCTCCCAAAGCACGGTGATGATTTATGGAGAAAGCGGAACCGGAAAGGAACTGATCGCCCGGGCGTTGCATTTAAATAGTCCGCGCGCCTCCAAACCTTTCATTGCCGTCAACTGTGCCGCTATTCCACATGACTTGTTGGAGAGCGAATTATTTGGTTATGAAAAGGGTTCGTTCACCGGTGCTGTGAACACTCGTATTGGCCGCATGGAACTGGCGAATCAGGGGACGATCTTCCTCGATGAAATCGGTGATATGCCTACGGTCTTACAAGTAAAGTTATTAAGAGTTCTGGCGGAAAGGGAGATCGATCGCATTGGCAGCACCAAGTCCACGCCGATCGACATCCGGGTGATCACCGCCACACACCAGAACCTGGAAGTCGCGATTGAGGAAGGCCGGTTCCGCGAAGACCTGTATTACCGACTCAACATCATTCCCCTCAACCTTCCTCCTTTGCGTGATCGGAAAACAGACATCCCGCTTTTGGCCAACTATTTTCTCAAGCAGTGTAATGGGTCGGGTAGTTCTAAAACCATTAGCGATGAAGCGATGAATGTATTGGTGAACTATTCCTGGCCGGGAAACATTCGCGAGTTGGCAAACTTTGTCGAACGTATGGTCGTTCTGAGCATTGGCTCTACGATCACCCCGAGAGATTTGCCGGATAAAGTTCTGGGTGAAGTCCCCAGAGAAAAATGGACTCCTCTGGCAACAGAATCTCAGCCGGAGGGGAATCCCGCCCAGATGCTGCAACAGTCATTACAACAATCCTTCCATATAGGCATCCCCGATGAAGGTATCAACCTGAAAAAACTGGTGGAAGATTTCGAGAAGGAACTTCTCATCGAAGCACTGGAAAAAACCGGTTGGGTCAAAAACAAGGCGGCAACTCTACTGAACCTTAACCGCACCACCCTCGTAGAAAAACTAAAAAAACTAAAAATCACCAATCCAGCGTGACGCTGGATCCAATGGGGCGCTGACGCTGTCGCGACCGCCAAAGGCGTGTGGCTGTGATATCCCCTTCTATAAATCTCATGCCCCGAAGGGGTACAATAGACAATGTCATTTTTGGCAGGCAAACGCGCTCTTGGCTTAGCGGGCCCTGGCTATCTGCCTCCCCTGCTAAGGGGCGTGATGCTGGACTCAGCTAGCAATAGCTCAATCTGATGAGCAAAGAGTTATCTTGGTTTGAGATGCTGTTGCAAACTTCCTTCAGAGGAGAAGGGTTTTCTTGCTCCATCTTTTATAAAGAGCGGCTGGGGTGATTGACCACAAGGGGGGGCTCGCTATAGTTTTTTACAGCTAGCAACGATGCTATTGGCTCAATGGGACTTTACCCATTGCCCGTCCCTGCCAAGGGACTATTCGATGCGGGCGTTGGCGAGTTCTTGCGCTACTTTGGTGATATCTTTGACAAATTTTTCGAAGGCTTTGTCATCGTCTTTGTGTTGGGTTTGTCTGCGGATTTGTTCCCCATCTGCGTCAACGACAAGATCCAGGACATTGACCCCGGGAGTCACGTGATGTTTTCTGATCTCCACTCTAATTTCATTGACTTCCATTGGTTGTTCTCCGAATTAAACGATAGACAAACGACAATAAATTTTAATGATACCTCTCTCATTGAGGAGAGTATTTAATATCATTTCAGGGTAGGACGGTCAAGCCCCTAAAGCCGAGATAGCTGTTTTCTAGCCAGAAAAAGCTATTGCTATTTGCCACCGGCGGCTCGCCGGGGTCAGATGGTGAAATCGAGGAGGCGGGCTCGGCTTTGTTCGTTTTGCAATTGTGAGGCGAGGGACCGGATGGAAGTTTCAAATCGCAATAACCCTTGTTGCAGGTTGCTGATCTCTTCGGCAAGGTCGGTATCGGCCAAGCCGGATTCACTATGGGTTAGGTTTTCTATCTGAATATTCAAGCTGTTAGCGGTGCTGACCAAGCGGTTGCCGACAGCGCCCACTTGCCCTCGGGCGGCATTCAGAGCTTGCGAAGCTTGTTCAAAATCATCCACCGCCTGCAACGCACCTTGGGAGGTCAAAATGTCAGAATTGGAAACTCCCAGAGATTGGGTGCTGGTGCTTTCCACCACATTGAGGCTGATCTGGTTGTCCGGCCCTGATCCCGTTCCCGCTTGGATATTAACCGGGTCGGCGTTTTGCCCCAGAGTGCCGTCCAGCAGGTTCCGGCCGTTGAATTGAAGGGACTTGGTGACGCGGTTGATTTCGTCCTGGATTTGGCTGAACTCCTGATTCAACGTTTGCCTTTGGGAGTCGTTCAAGGTTCCATTGCTGGATTGTATGGCCAACTCCCGTCCCCGGCTTACCAGGTCGGCGATTCCGGCCAGTCCGCCTTCGGCGGTGCGGACGAAATTAGCGCCCGATTCGACATTGCTGACAGACTGGGTCAGGGCGCTGATGTCTGATCGTAGCTGAGCCGATAATGCGCTCGCGGCAGGGTCGGTGCCTGCCCTGTTTAGTTTTCGGCCTGAAGAGATGCGTTCTAAAGAGTCTTGTAATCCGGACCGGTTGCGGTTGATCGTGTTCAGCAATTGGTTGAATGTTCCACTTATAGGGTCGACCATTTTGATTCCTCAGAGTTTATGGACGGGTCTTTTCAAGATAAAGCCATCCTACCGGCTTGTCAATGAGGGTGGAAAGAAAGACTGCCGGTTGCAATGCCTTTCTTTGCAGATTAGAATTACCATGAATTTTATTTGAGGAGAGGCAATGAAAATTTCCATCAATGGGGCTGAAACGCAAGATCCGTCTTTTCAGGGAGAAACCCTGGGGGAAGTGCTGAACGCGATTTTAAAAAGCCGTCAGGATTCTTATATAAGAAGAATCTGGCTGGATGGGCAGGAAGTTTCTTCCACCACTCAGGACACCTTAAGGACTTCTGCGACAAGCGTTGGGTTGCTTACGTTGGAGCTGGCTCACCTGAAAGACTTGTTGGCCAATAACCTTGTCAATGCGAAGGAGTATCTTGAAAAGCTGATTCCCGGATTTCAGCAGGCCGCAGACCTGTTTCGCATGGGTAACGAGCAGGAGGCCAACAAATATTATCTGCAAATTCTCGATGGAATTGACTGGTTCTCTCAGGTCGTCCTGACAATCGTTAACGCCCAGGAAAATGAAGCCGAAGGACCAAGCTTTGAAGGCCGACAGAAAAAATTAACCGACCTCATGGCGCAAATGCTGGAGGCCAATCAGAATCAGGACTGGGTCCTGTTGGCCGATTTACTTGAATATGAAATGGTTCCCTTCTATACGGACTGGCAAGAGGTGCTTTCCAAAATCAATGCCTGAAGCAGGGTTGTTGGCCTGAGTAAACCTGTTTAGTCTTTTTATTTTAAAAATATTTACGGCTTTAGTTTAACTTTTTCAGATAGTTAGGGTGGGTGCCTTGATATTATTGCAAAAAAACGTAAATTAAAACTAAAGTTTACGGGTTTTTAGCCGATAAGCTCGGCGTAGAGCCCTGCCTTAACTTTGGGTGAGGGTAATTGGAGTTATGCTCATTTCTGGTGTATGAGATCTGAGAAGGCGGCGCACCCTTTGTT
>CALAGQ010000124.1 GCA_937891765.1 uncultured Nitrospina sp. | reverse complement strand
AGGGATTCGAAGCACCAGAGATAAAGGAAACTAAAAAGAAACCAAGGCAGAAAAAAGTTGTGGAGGAAGAATTGGTCGTGGCTTCCTTGTCAGATGCCCCAGCCAAAACTGCTGAAAAATCATCCCAGGAAAAAGTCTCCCGGTTCAGTAAAAATATTACCGATTTGAAAAAGGAACTAAAAAAAGCAAACGGCAATCCCGGAATTTTGCTGGCAAAATTGGGGGACGCCTATCTGGAAGCCCAGCGTTTCATTAGTTCGCAAAAGGGTGAAGAGGAAAGACAAAAATTATTCGACCTCTCTGAGGATCAGGGCCTGCTGTTGGGAAGTTACGAACAGGCCGCCTGGGCCTATAAGCTGTCCCTCAATTTCACTAAAAAAAGCGCTGAAACCCATCTCAAAATCGGAAAAATTTATGACGAAATGGCAGATGGACAAAACGCACTCATGCATGCAAAACTGGCACACCAAATCTTTAAAAAGCGCGATAATTCAAACCAAATGAAGGAAACGCAGGCCTTCATTGAAATGCTGACCACAAAATATGAGAACGGATCTGCAAAAAAAGTAGTACGCAGAAGTTAACTTATCTTTTATAGTAGGAATGGTCATCACGGCTGGCCTCATTAATCTTATTGGTAGAGAGGTGTAACTTGGAAAAGCATCCTATTCTGGTATTCATTGAACGATTGCCCTTTTTTCGGGAGTTTTCCGAAGAAGAAAAATCCAAACTGGTACAAGCAAGTGGGGTTTTCGAAAAATTCAAGGACGGGGATAGCATTATTTCAGAAGGAGACACCGGAGCCGCTCTATTCGTGGTTCTGACGGGCACCATTCGCATTGTCAAGTCAACCGTCGCCAGCGTTAAAGAAGGGCACATCTCCCTTCAGGAGCCAGAAGTGATCACCCTCGCTGAATTAAAAGCCGGATCGATTTTTGGGGAAGTTTCATTGATCAGCGACCGCCCCAGAAATACCAGCGCCCTTGCCAGTTCAGCCGAGGTTGTGGTCATGAAAATCACCAAAGAAGTCGTAGAAAATTTTAACCTGACCATTCAAAAGAAATTCCATACACAGCTGATACAGGTCCTCGTCCAAAGATTAGATGACATGAACACCAAATTCATTAAGTTAAAATCCGGCCTTCAAAAGGGCTGAAAAAGCCTGACGCCTTCCCTTCCTTTTTCCAATTTTCTCTCTCATTTTTATTTACGCAAAATCCATCCCTTTCGCTTCCTGTTATACGTTATAATTGTTTTGACCCATGAAATCCAAAGACACCACCCACATAAATGCCCAGACCTCAAAACCAAAAGCCATATTGGTAGGGGTTAGCCTGCCAGGCACCCCGTCCTCTGAAGTTTCACTTGAAGAACTGGAAGGCCTTGCGACCACCGCCAATTATGAGCCGGTAGCCACTTTGACTCAGCGCTTAGCGGAGATTAATCCCAAAACCTTTTTGGGCAGTGGGAAAGTGGAAGAGCTCAGGCAAGCCGTCGAACACCATGACCCCGAAGCAGTCATCTTTGACGAAGAACTGTCACCTCGACAAAACCGGGAACTGGAAAAGATCCTGAAATGCAGGGTCATGGATCGGCCATGGCTCATCCTGGAAATTTTTAACGATCACGCCCAAACTCGTGAAGCAAAAACCCAGGTTGAACTGGCAAGAATGAAATATTCTCTTCCTCGTCTTACTGGGATGTGGAGCCACCTTTCCCGGCAGCGCGGTGGAATTGGTATGAAAGATGTGGGGGAAACGCAGATCCAGTTGGACCGGCGAATGATCCGCAATGAAATCCACAAGCTGGAAAAAAAACTCGTTCAAATCGACAAGGAAAAAAAGACCCAGCGGAAAAACAGACAGGGAACTTATAAAGTGGCCTTGGTCGGTTACACCAATGCGGGAAAATCGACATTGATGAATTGCCTGACAGGTGCCGACACGCTGGTCGAGGATAAACTCTTCGCAACTTTGGACGCAACCGTGCGCAAGATAAAGAAAAATTTTCCCTACCCGGTACTGCTCTCAGATACCGTTGGGCTGATCAGCAAATTGCCTCACGATCTGGTCGCCTCGTTTAAGAGCACTCTGGACGAAGTGCGTGATGCCGACTTGCTGATTCATGTGGTAGACCTCAGCCATCGTGAATACGCCAAACAGATGTGCACCGCTGATGACCTTCTCCAACAAATGGGAGTGGACGATATCGATATTCTCACCGTCTTCAATAAAGTTGATGCGTTGTCGGACACGGAAATTCTGGATCGTGCCCTTCATGCTTATCCTTCTGCGATCGGCATCTCTTGCAAAACGGGACAAGGCATTGATTTGCTCCGCCAGCAAATGGTCTTCCACTATGAGAAAAACCTGGCTCCCTACCGTCTCGAACTTGAGCACTCTCAGGCCATGCTCATTCAGGAAATACGGAAACATGCCCTGATATTGAAGGAGGATTACACCCCCAACGGCATCGCATTAAACCTAAGGCTTTCTCCTGAGGCAAAAGCTAAACTGGAATCCATTCTGAAACGATCTATAAACCCCAACTGACCCACAGGGTTTACAAACCTGTTCCCTAAAGAACAATCAGATTGGCGTGGCTGACTGAGAGCTTCTTTTTCCCATGTGGGGCTTTAAAAAATACTTCCAGGCTTAAATTTTCTTCACCACCTGAAAGGTTGAGCACAATTCCCGATCCAAACTTCGCGTGTAATACTTTTGTCCCAATCGAGTAAGCACCGTCCTTTGTTCCAATCGAATAAGCATCGTCCCTTGGTTTTTGGTAGGAAGGGGCCGCGTCACGGCTTCCACCATGGAATCTGCCACCAAACCGAGGTGCGGTTTCACTGCTAAATCCGCTCGATTCACGGATCATGACTTCATCTGGAATAGAGAGCAGAAAATCTGATGGCTGGTAATTAAAGATATTGCCATAGATTCTTCTCTGCCGGGCATGGGTGATGAACAGTTTTTTCCGGGCCCGGGTAAAACCTACGTAACACAACCTTCTCTCTTCTTCATATTCCTCAGGGTCCGACATGGAACTGGCATGAGGGAGGAGTCCATTTTCCATACCCACCACAAATACCGAAGAAAATTCCAACCCCTTGCAGGTATGCAGGGTCATTAAAGGAAGCACCCCGCGCTCGTCATCAAGGTTATCCAGGTCCGCCACCAGAGCTGCAGAATCCAAAAATTCCTGCAGGGAACCTTCCCCGTTCTCGATGGATTGCTCCACAGCCGAAAACAATTCGTTCAGGTTTTCGACACGACCCTTGCTCTCGCGGGTATTCTCCTTTTTCAACATTTCCCCATACCCTGACCGATCTATCACTTCAGTCAAAAGCTCCAAGGGGTCTCCCTGCCGGAAGATGGCGCCCAAGTCATCAATGATTTGCAGAAACTGAGCAATCTTTTTGCCTGCTGCGGGAGCCGTCAACCTTGTCTGCCCGTTATCGCGCAAACCCTCCAGAAGCGTTACTCCCTTCTCCTGACAATACTCCTCCACTTTTTCCAGCGAGGTCTTGCCAATTCCCCGGACAGGAACATTGATAATTCGCTTTAAAGAAACAGAATCGTTCGGGTTCAAAACCACCCGCATGTATGCCAACACGTCCTTGATTTCTTTCCTCTCATAAAAGCGTAACCCCCCTATCACCTGATAGGGCAACCCATTTCGTCTTAGCACATCTTCCAATACTCGGGACTGGGCATTGGTGCGGTAAAGAACAGCCATATCATTAAAGCTAAAACCGTCGTCACGGTTCAACTCTTGGATTTTTTCGCAAACAAATTCCGACTCATCCGTTTCATCTCTAGCCCGATAACACAACACCGGCGCACCTGTTTCATTTTGCGTCCACAATGTTTTATCCTTCCGGTTCCTGTTCTCCTTCACCACACTTCCTGCCGCATTCAAAATATTCTGCGTGGACCGGTAGTTCTCTTCGAGCTTGATCACTGTTGTTCCGGGGTAATCACTTTCAAACTTTAAAATATTCTCTATGTTTGCCCCTCGCCAACGGTAAATGCTCTGGTCATCATCACCGACAACGCATATGTTGTTGTGCGATTGCGACAGCAGACGTACCAGCTTGTATTGAACCGCATTAGTATCCTGAAACTCATCAACCAGAATATGCTGAAACTTTTCGTTGTAGCGCGCCCTGAGAGAAGGATATTCCTGAAACAGTCGGCCTGCAAAAATCAGCAAATCGTCGAAGTCCAACGCATTATTTTTTTTCAGAGCCGCCTGATAAACAGGATAAAGGCCCGCCGCCTTGAGTTGATTACCAAAAGGCATCTCATCCGGCCGCAAATCTTCGGGCATGAGAAAATCATTCTTGAAACTGCTGATGTGACCCAGAAGGGTTTTGGGAGGGAACGCGTCGGCACTGATCCCCGCCACTTTCATACACTGCTTGATCAGGGTCAACTGATCCTGTGAATCGTAGATGGCAAAGTCATTGGAAAAACCCAATTCCGAAATATGCATCCTGAGTATTCTCAGGCAAAAGGAATGAAAGGTGCTGATCCAAGGGGAAGCTCCACGAAGGTCCAGCATATTCCGGACACGTTCTTTCATTTCTCCGGCGGCCTTGTTGGTGAAGGTGATCGCCAGAATACTGTCTGGAGAAACCCTCTCCTCCTTGATCAAGTTGGCAATGCGGCAGGTGATGACACGGGTCTTCCCGGAGCCTGCCCCTGCCACCACCATCAGCGGACCTTGACTGTGGCGCACGGCCAGCAACTGCTGGGGATTTAATTTTTCAAGATTCACGCAGAGTGCCTCCGCCCACTATCCGTGGGGGCAACGGGGCAAGAACTCGTCAAGCCGAGATAATTCTTTATTCGCCAGAGAAAGATATTGCTCACTCCTGCTAAGGGGAAATCAGGTTTTCCCAAGTGACGGAAGCCAGTGCCTCAATAAATGTCGGGGAAAGGTTCAACGATTCGGTGCGGTGCAAACTCAACTGGCGTTCACTGGCATACTTATTAAATTCTATATCAATATCGAACAAAATTTCCACATGATCACAAACAAAACCAACCGGAACTATTAAAACTGTTTTCGGGCCCCGCTTGGCGATCTTATCCAGAACCGACTCCACAGTGGGTCCCAACCAGGGAATCGGTATCATCCCTTGACTCTGGTAAGCTTTATACCAGTTTTTTACTTGCACCCGTTCCATGAGCTTTGTAACGGTTTTGTCAAACTCTTCTGCGTAAGGATCGCCAAACTCTAAAGATTCGGCAGGAATGCTGTGCGCCGTGAATATCGTGTGAACCGATTCTTCTGCATTCGGTCCCAGCTTTTTAAGGGCCTCCCGGTATTTTTCTTCAAACGCATCAATGAGAAGCGGATGGTCCGCCCAACTGCCGATGTAACTCACATCCAAATTCTCCGCATCGCAGCTTTTCAACGCTTCTTTAAAAACATTGAAGTACAAGCGCGTGCTCCAGGTACTGAATTGCGGAGCCAGACAAAGCGCCACCACTTTTTCTACCCCGTCTTCCTTCATCCGTTTGACTTCATCGCAGATATACGGACTCCAGTTGCGCATTCCGCAATAGACTTTGAACTGCGGCCCCTGCTGATTGAGAAAAGATTCCAGCCGGACGCAAAGTTCCTGACTGATCTTCCGCAGAGGAGATTTTCCGCCGATCTGCTCATAGCGGTCGCGGATAATTGCGATGGTCTCTGGAGTGGATTCCGTTCCGCCGCGGATGTTCCTCAAATATTCCGGGATGTCATCAACGGACTCGGGAGCCCCGTGCGCCATAAGGAAAACACCGGTCAGCGGCTCGGTGGAATCATTCATGCTGGTATTCATGGACCATGTCCACCACTGCCTTGACATGCTCTACCGGCGTGTGTTGCAAAATACCATGCCCTAAATTGAAGACATAGCCTTTGCCTCCAGAGCGCTTGAGAATGTCATGAACCCGTTCTCGAATCACCGGCAAGGGCGCAAAAAGCGTCACCGGATCGAGGTTGCCCTGAACAGGCTGGTCTTTTCCCAGCAAGGCTCGCGCAGTATCCATCTGGATTCGCCAGTCAAAGCTGAGCACATCTCCACCAGCCTTCTGCACCAGGTCCAGCATCGTCGAGGTTCCGGTGCTGAAGTTGATGACAGGGACGCCGGTATCTTTCAGTCCTTCAAAAACCCGGCGAGAATAAGGAAGGATATATTTTTCGTAATCGTTGGGACCCAGGCACCCGACCCAACTGTCGAATAGCTGGAGAGCCTGAGCTCCGGCAGAAACCTGCATCTTCAAATAATCCACCAGCATGGTGCAAACCTTGTCCATCAACATCTCCCACACATCGGGGGCGTCATACATCATCAATTTGGTGGTTGTGAAGTCCCGCGACTTCCCGCCTTCTATCATATAACTGCACAGGGTAAACGGAGCGCCGGCAAAACCGATCAAAGGAATTTTGATCTCCTTTCTCACCCTACGGATCGCGTCGGCGACAAAACCCAACTGCTCCTCCACATTTACCGGCATAAGTTTTTCAACAGCTTTTCTATCTTTCACCGGACGCGGGATCACAGGACCATCCCCCGCCGAAAATTCCAAACCCGTCCCCATCGGCTCCAAGGGAAGAAGAATATCTGCAAAAATTATGGCCGCATCCACCCCCAACACCTCCAGGGGTTGCAAGGTGACTTCGCACGCCAATTCCGGGTTCTTGCACAACTCCAGAAAAGTGTATTTTTCTTTGAGGTCCCGATAGACTTTCATATACCGGCCTGCCTGACGCATGAACCAGACCGGAGTTTTATCAACCGGTTCGCCCCGGCAGGCTTTTATAAAACGGTACTCGCTTGAATTTTCCATAAACCTTTTCAAAATAAGGGGATAATGAACCACCGCTCCGGTCGGACTCGCAAACATTATCTCGGCTTAATGGGCTTTTGCCCGTTAGCAGTTAGAATTTATTGATTATAGGACGGGAACCTATGTGGGATCAACGGTTGTTTTGTTTGTTGCGCTGGAATCCTCTTTATCAGCCCAATTCCACTTTCATATTGCGGTAGATTTTATAGAGGTGCCGATTTTGCTCGTCGGAAAGGCCAAAAATATGCTTCGACAGGCTCTTCATCCTCACCTGCTGAGAATAAAATTTCAACCGTTCCTGAACCGGAAGATATTCGTCTTCTTTGGGTGAAGTTTCCAAATATCGCGTCCAGTGCAGCATCGCCAGAACCGGATTTCCGGCAGACAAATAATAATTCCCCAGATTTTTATTCAACTCGGAATGATCTCCCGGGATCAGTAACGCATCGTAAAAAGAATCCAGCGCTTTTTCTTCATCATTCAAGTTTTCGTAGACCACTCCCTGCTCAATGAGGAGACGGGCATCGGAAGCATTGAAGGCATTCAGTTTTTCATACTCATCCAGAGCCGCTTGCCATTTCCCCTCTGAAAGATATTTTCGAGCCTTTGCAGTAGACGATTTTACCCCATCCTTTTTTGTCGCAAGCAAACCTTCCAGCCGGTGAATTTCATCCTTCACTTTTTGAGCGATCCCCGGATCTTTTTCCGCGGGCAATACCGTCTTCAAAACCACCAATAGCCTGCCCGGATCACTGTCATTTTTGTAATATAGCTGGATAAGGGTCTTCAACGGTACTGCATCGTTTTTATTCGCCACACGGCTGATTTGCAGATGGCGGATCGCCGACCGGGTTTCATTGCGTCCCGCCTGGAAATCGGAATACATCCGGTATAACTCGGAGTCAAATGGGTCGACAGAAAAAGCATGCTGCAAAATCTTGTCTGCGGTTTCATCCTGCTGCTGAATTAAATACGCCCCATAAAGTTTATAAATAGAAGCCAAACTCGCATTGGTCACTCCCAAATCGGAACTTAATTGTCTCTTCGCTTCCACGCATTGAATTGCATAAGTCTCAGCTTTATCCACATCAAACCATTTCTCTTCCTGCAAATAGGCCGTGCTCCAATTACAATAATCCACATAACGGACCTTGGTATAACCCTCTGGGGCCCGCAACCCATAGAACAAAGCCAGAAAGACCATAGTAAAAACTGCGATAGACTTGTATTGCCTCTGCCCCCACCAAGTGCAGGCCCTGCCTACCGCGTAGGCGGCAAAGAGAATTAAAAACGGTGCGGACGGAATACGAAAACGAGCCACCACATGGAAAATAGCCACGGATAGAATCAGGCTGGCCAGAAAGGCATACAACAGAAAAATTTTCTCCCGCTTTTGGAGCGCCAGCACAATCCCCATCAGACCTAAAGCGGAAAACAAAGAAAATTGGTTGATCATAAAAGGCAATATTCTGGAGTTTTCCAGGTAAAGATAAATAGAAAGGTTAGAGGCCCCTTCCAGAGCATTAAAATAAAAATAAAACTTACGCCCGATCATTTTTAAAAATCCAACAGGATCGCTCATGACCTGCTGAAAAATAAACGATACGGGAGACAGATTTTCCATCTGGTGCTTTTCCTGAAACAAGGTCAAAAGACTTGGATCAAATCCCACACCGGGATAATCAATAAAGTTTCCAGCCATAAACGCAGTGGAGCCGCTGGAGTCAAAAAATACAAACCTGCCATGCACCAGATAGCACTGAACCAACAAAGGAATAAACGAAAGTAACAAAGGGATCAAAAACATTCCCCACCCCTTCAACCGCCTTTGGGGGTCCCAGGTTTCAAAGACATATTGATGAATATAAAAAATGACAAACGGCAGACACAGAAAGGTGTTGGGACGCGATTGAAAAAACAAAGACAGGGTCAAGGCGCAACCTGTCAGCATCAGCGGGGTGGTAGATTCGCGCAAGCGAATCAACATATAGAACGAAAGAATCCCAAGAAAAGTGATGAAGGCCGCCCGGAGGATGATGCCTTCATAAATAATTTCCGTGGAATAGAAAGCAAATCCTGCAAAGGCCAAGAGGCCAACAGGAACATCAAACAGCTTTTTACCAATCAGAAAAATTAGTACAGCACCCACGGCTCCCAGTGTAAATTGCAGGCCGTAAATCACATAAAAATTTCTGCCAAAGAGAAAATAAAGACTGCCCAGAAAATACTTATACAGAGGGGAATAGCTGTTATTGGGGGACTGGGCCAGCCCGTCACCTGCGGCGAAATTCAACGCGCCCTGATCAAAATTAAAATGATCGTAAACAGGAAGGACCGTATCAAAATAGGGAATCTGGGAGAGCTCGATAAAATATATAACACGAACGGCCAGAGCGATCAGGAAAAGTCCTGAAAGAACCCACAAAGATCGAGTTTGTTCCATAAAGTCCCTACAATAAAATTAAAAGCCGCTTAAAGATACCTGCCAACGTTTGCTCTCTACGCAAATCGGGCTACCACCTTCGCCAGTTCTTCGAGGACGATTTTTTCTTTTTCGTTATTCATTTTCTCACGAATAACAGGGAGAACCTCAGGCCCTGAAAGTTCGCCCAATGCCCAGACCACATGTGCCCGGATCAACGGTTCTTCGTCATCCAACACCTTGAGCAGGATAGGGATGGCCTGCCGGTTGCCGGAATTGCCCAAGGCGACGGCTACATTTCTAAGCAGTCCTCTTCGCTTGATTCGTTTGATCGGGCTGCCTTTGAATCTTTGGCTGAACATTTCCTGGCTGATCTGAATCAGATCCATCAACTTGAGTGTGTCCTGCTTCTGCTGAAAGTCTGGGTCATCGGTTTTGACCACATGTGAATTCCACGGGCAGACAATCTGACAATCATCACAACCATAAATTCTGTTGCCGATTGCCTTTCTGTACTCAACGGGTATGACCCCTTTCAACTCAATAGTGAGATAGGAAATACAGCGCTTCGAATCCAGAACATAAGGAGCGATGATGGCATCTGTCGGGCAAATATCAATACAACTAGTGCAGGTGCCGCAATGGTCGTCAGCCGGTTGAGACGGAGAAAGAGTTATATCGGTGAGAATTTCAGAAAGGAAATACCAGGACCCCGTACTCTGAGTGAGAAGATTGGTATGCTTGCCAATCCATCCCAAGCCCGCTTGTTGGGCCAAAGGCTTTTCGAGGATGGGCCCTGTATCCACATAAATCCTGGTCCGGCATCCCTCAAACTGCTCTTTGATTTTTTCCTCCATCTGCCGCAAACGTGGCGTGATGGTATCATGATAATCCTTGTTCAAAGCATAAATGGAAATATCCGCAATATCACGATGCTCTACATAACTCATATCCTTTTCTATTGTGTAGTAGTTGGTGCGAAAGCACAGAATGCTTTGCACCCCTTCCAGCACGAGATCAGGATTTTTCCGCTTCTCCTCACCGCGCCGCAGATAGGCCATTTCACCGTCGTAACCCGCATCCAGCCAATTGCCGAATCGCTCCCCGGCCAAGCCTAATTGAGGGCTGGCGACTCCGAATCCGTCAAAGCCTAAACTCTCGGCGAATGACTTCAGGCCCGCCAATTTCTCTTTTTTTTCTACAGGATTCATGAACTTTAAGGAAGTTGCTTCGGTTTGAGGATTCTGATATTCTCGAGTCTCTAACTAAGGAAGGCAACTAGCAGATGAATAAAACGGGTTACGTGTCGGATCCATTTTATCTTAGGCATGAAACCGAACCGCACCCCGAAAACCCTGGCCGACTCACAGCCATTCAGCGTCGGCTGGAGTCCTCTGAATTCTACAACAACCTCATTGCAATACAACCCCGCAAGGCCACTCCAGAAGAAATCGCCATGGTGCATGATGCGGGCTATGTGGCGAGCATTGAGCAGAGTTGCGCTGACGAGGTGCGGCATTTGGATGCAGACACCGTCATCTCCGCCGATTCCTATAATGCTGCGTTATTGAGTGCCGGGGCGGGACTTCAAGCCATCGACCAGCTCATCGATGACAGTATCCATAATGCCTTTTGTGCTGTACGGCCTCCGGGCCATCATGCCGAACAAGATCATGCTATGGGATTCTGCCTGTTCAACAATGTCGGCATTGCCGCCCGGTATGCACAGAAAGCAAAGGGGTTGAATAAAATTTTTATTTTCGATTGGGATGTTCATCATGGCAATGGCACCCAGCACTCATTTTATAGTGACCCCTCCATCTATTACAGCAGCACCCATCAGTACCCCTTTTATCCGGGCACCGGCGCAGAAGAAGAAACCGGCACTGGCGATGGACTGGGAACCACATTGAACCTGCCCATGGATGCCTACTCGGAGGATGACGATTACCTATCCGCTATTGAACACAAACTGATCCCGGAAATCCAACGCTACAAACCCGACCTGATAATTATTTCCGCTGGCTTTGATGCCCATCAGAACGATCCTCTGGCTCAAATCCAACTAACCACCGATTGCTTTGGAAAAATGACCGAGTTACTAATGGGGGTTGCCGGGGATGTTTGCAATGGGCGGTTGCTTTCCATGCTGGAGGGCGGCTATGACTATGATGCGCTAGGCGACTCGGTCCGGCTTCATGTGCAAACCTTGTTAACTTCTAATTTGGTGAATTGACATATGCTTCAACAACATATTCGTAATTTTACGGACAAGGTGATCGAGGCGCTCAATGTAGGTTCGATGGAAATGATCAACCTGCATCAGGATACATTGACTCCAGATTTTGTTTTACTAGGACTGTTGGCGCAGGAGGATTCCATGATCATGGAAATTCTTGAAGCCGCCTACCCTCATGATCTGGAGCTCCCCCAAAAAATTATTGATAGAATTTATTCTCTGCAAAAAGACCAACCAAAGTTTCACGGTGCCGCTATCGGACATATTCAGGTTCCCAAAGAAACCGAAGCTTTATTTAAAGCGGCCCAGGAGCAGTCCAAAAAACTGGGTGATAGATTTATCGGGCTGGAAGCCTTGTTCCTGTCCTTCTTCGACAAAAACCTGGGCAGGATGCCCGCCCTTCTTGAGGAGATGGGAATCTCCTACGACAAAGTCAAAGGCGAGATTGATAGCATGCGCGGGGGCCGAACCATCGGCGAAAAAGACGCCGAAGGTAAATCCGACATCCTGGCGCAATTCACCACCGACCTGACCGACCTGGCCCGCAAAGGGGCTCTGGACCCTGTTATCGGGAGAGAAAAAGAAATCAACCGCATCATCCAGATTCTTTCCCGCAGGAGAAAGAACAATCCCGTGATCATCGGCGAACCGGGAGTGGGGAAAACTGTCATCGTAGAACGGCTGGCGCAGAGAATCGTCAACGCCGAAGTGCCAGAAACTTTGATGGGCAAAAGGGTCAAAGTGTTGGAGATGTCAGAACTCATAGCCGGCGCCAAAATGCGTGGAGAGTTCGAAGAACGTATGAAAGCGGTGAAAGACGAAATCATCGCCGCGCAGGGAAACATCATCCTTTTCATTGATGAACTCCACACGATTGTCAGCGCCGGAGCGGGAGCAGGAGGCGTTGATGCCTCAAACATGCTCAAGTCCGCCCTTTCCAAGGGACAACTTCAGTGCATTGGAGCCACCACGTTGGATGAATACAAAAAACATATTGAGGAAGATAAAGCCCTGTCGCGAAGGTTTCAGCCTGTTCTCGTTCAGGAACCTTCTATTGAAGGCACCATTAAGATTCTGGATGGACTGAAGTCGCGCTATGAAAAACACCACTCGATCCTGTACAAGGATGAAGCCCTGGTCACCGCCGCAAAACTTTCTGAAAAACATATTTCCGACCGGGCTCTGCCCGACAAGGCTGTGGACTTGCTGGACGAGGCGGGTGCCCAGAAACACCTGGCCCTGATTAATGTCCCCACTCATATCCGGGAATTGGAAAACGAAAAAAACCAATTGAACCTCAAACAGAAAGAAGCATTTGGGCAACAAAATTTTCAGACTGTCGCCTCGGTGCGTCAGAAAATTATTACCATTGATAATAAGCTTGAAAAGGAACGTGAAGACTGGAAAAAAACTCTCGCAACGATGGACAATAATGTCACTGCCGAAGACATAGCTAATGTGGTGGCAGAGTGGACGGGAATTCCTGTCAATAAAATTCAGGAGACCGAGCAGGATAAGCTGACCCATATGGAAGCCAACCTGCACAAAAGAGTCATCGGGCAGGACAACGCCATCATAGCGGTCAGCAATGCCATTCGAAGAAACCGGGCGGGCCTTAAGGAAAAAGATAAACCCATCGGGTCCTTCCTCCTGCTTGGCCCCACCGGAGTAGGAAAAACGGAACTGGCAAAAGCTCTTGCAGAATTTCTTCTTGATGACGAGAACAGGCTGATCCGGCTCGACATGTCCGAATACATGGAAAAACATTCCGTCTCAAAAATCATTGGATCGCCACCGGGTTACGTCGGATATGACGAGGGAGGCCAACTGACCGAAAAAGTTCGCAGACACCCCTACTCTGTCATTCTTCTGGACGAGTTGGAAAAAGCGCACCCTGACGTATTCAATATTCTTCTGCAACTACTGGATGACGGCAGACTGACAGATGCCCATGGTCGAGTGACCAGCTTCAAAAACGCCATCATCATTGGCACCTCAAATATCGGTTCGAAGTCCATTTCTGAACCCAATAAAGGCATCGGATTTGGAAAAACCGAAGCCAGCAAACAATATGAGGTTATTAAAACTCTGGTGATCAACGAAGCCAAAAAACTCTTCAAGCCTGAATTCCTCAACCGGCTTGACGACTTGATTGTCTTTCATACCTTAACAAAGGAAAATATTCGCGCCATTGCCGATTTGATGATTCAAAATCTCAATAAACGCCTGAACGATAAAAACCTGTCCATCAGCATGAAAGCCAAAGCCATCGATAAACTTGCAGAGGATGGTTACAGCGAAGTTTATGGTGCCCGACCTTTAAAACGTTTAATAGAAAGTGAAATCGAAAATCCTATCTCCATGAAAATTCTGACCGGAGACTTCGAGTTGGGCGATCAAATAAAAGTGGCACTCAAGGGTGGCAAATACACCTTCTCCAATGGAAAATGAAACCTGAAATGCCCGATAGCATTGCGCACAACAAGAGAATAGTCATCATGGCTTTAATGGTGGCCTTGGGGGTCATATTGCACCGCCTTGAAGCCCTGCTCCCCTTGCCCTCACCCTGGATCAAATTGGGACTGGCCAACCTGATGACACTTATGGCCTTGGTTTATTTAGGAAGCCGGGAGGCTTTTATAGTAACCCTACTCCGAGTCATACTGGGCTCCATTCTCGCGGGAACATTTTTAGGTCCCACCTTTTTTCTCAGCCTGACAGGAGGTCTGGCCGGCACCGCAATCATGTGTGGAGTTTACAACGGTGGGAAGGGGCCCTTCAGCCTTGTTGGCGTCAGTGTTTGTGGAGCCTACACCCATACTTTCATGACCGCAATCTGTGTCTATTTTTTCCTTATAAAGCAATCCTCCTTTTTCGTCTTGCTGCCCTTTTTCTTCTCGCTGGCCCTGATTACCGGGATTTTGACCGGAGTAGCCGGCAATTTTTTATCCCGGAAAATGGAGTTTCTACCTGAGCAGCCCTAGGCCCGTTAAAGGTTTTACAAATAAATCCCGATAAGTTTTTTTAGACTTTAGGCATTTCTTGTTCTAGAATCGAGTTTGTATTAATTAAAATTGGAATCTTTTAATGAGTAACCCATCCGATCCAGACAGTAAAGTCGCCTTATTAGCAGAATTCTGGGATTTTCTCAAAACCCGGAAAAAGTGGTGGCTGGGGCCCATTGTCTTCATCATGTTACTGATGAGCCTGCTTATCGTCCTGACAGAGGGGAGCGCCGTTGCCCCCTTTATTTACACTCTATTCTAGACCTTAAATTGCTTTCTATCGTTATCCCAATTTATAACGAACGCGATACGCTCCGCACCCTGATTTCCAGGGTCGAGGCTGTGGACCACGCGAAGGAAATCATCCTTATCGATGATCACTCCACCGACGGAACACGGGATGTCTTGAAAGAATATGAGGACCGGGAAAATTTTCAGGTGCTTTACCATGATCGCAATAAAGGCAAGGGCGCCGCATTGCGAACCGGCTTTTCCAAGGCTCAGGGAGACATCATCATCATTCAAGATGCGGACCTTGAATACAATCCCATCGACTATGGAATATTGCTGGAACCCATTCTGGATGGGCGGGCGGATGTCGTGTATGGCTCCCGATTTACGGGAGGCACTCATCGAGTATTGTTTTTCTGGCATTACCTCGGCAACAAATTCCTCACCACCCTGTCGAACATGTTCACCAACCTGAACCTGACCGATATGGAAACCGGCTACAAGGTCTTCACAAAAAAAGTGAACGATACCCTGACCTTCAAGTGCAACCGTTTTGGCTTTGAACCCGAATTCACCGCCAAGGTCGCAAAGAATAAATTCCGGGTCTATGAAGTCCCCATCTCATACAGTGGCAGAGACTATTCAGAAGGAAAAAAAATTACCTGGAAAGACGGCTTCGCCGCCATCTGGTATATAGTCAAGTTCAGATTTTCGGATTGATCCGCTTAACATTCCCCCAGCCGCTCGCCGCAATGCGGGCAGACCTCATCCTGATCCGTCACTTCCGTTCCGCAAACGGAGCAAACCTTCATGCTTTCACGTTCTTCCAGTAATTGACGAGCTTGCTCCGCATCTTCTCTCAGCGTCCAAAGCCGAACCTTCATGAGATCCGCGACCGGCGCGGGCTCTGCGTGAAAAGATATGTTCTCCAACTGGCAGGGAATGCCCTCGTTTTCCAGAAAACCCCGCATAATATGAGCCTTGGCTTCGTTTAAAACCGTGCAAAGGATCACCAGATCAAGAATCTCCTTCTGCGCCACCCACGGTACAAGTTCTACATTGCATTCCGGGCAAAGGGAATGCGTGTCAGGAAATTGTTCATCACATTTCGGGCAAGTTCGCATACTATTATTCTATAGCATTTCAAGAGGCTCATAAAACAAGTTTATCGTCACTCAGGTTATTCTCGTTTGATATAATTTTAGAAACAAATAAAAATCCATCGACGTCAACATGACACCCTTGACCCATATAGCAGAAAATGTTTTTAAACTAAGAAAAAAAGACCGCGTCATCGGATTCTACCTCTATGATAAGTTTAACGAATCCATTGCCAGAATCGATGCGGTACTGGCCGATAGTCAGATCTATCATGGCTATTATCTGGTCATAAACCTGGGAGGCTTTCTTCAGGTAAAGGGGAAGGTTGTGGTCCTTCCTGTTGAAATCTGCGAGGTGAAGGATTTGGGGAAAGTAAAAACCGAGTGGCCCAAAGAATCCATGCTGGGAGCACCCGCTCCCATCGACATCATGAGCGTGACAACTCGGGAAGAAAAATTGATACGTGACTATTACGGCGTGCCTCTGCAAAGACCCGAACCCTCAAAAACCCAGGAACAATGATTGCGCTTTAGTTTTTCTAAAGCCGCTTCAGCAGTCGATGCACTCCCTCATGGACATCTTTCACCGTAATGTCTTCCAGGCAATAAGGCTTGTAAAGGGGGGAAGGCTTGCACTCTTTAAAAAATTTCTGCCTGCAGGGGGAGCAGGTAAAGTTTCGCGTCACCGTTTCCTGCTTTTCCGGAGCCATATAAGGGCCGGTCGATTCCGGGCTTCCCGGCCCGAAAATTCCCAAGACCGGAACCCCAACCATTGCCGCAAGGTGCATCATTCCACTGTCATTGCCAATGAACAACTGGCTTTTTCGTAACAGTCCTGTCAAAACCCTCAAGTTAACCGAAGGAATGATCTTGATCGCTTCTGGCGAACCAAAATTTCTGATCCGGTTCAGTAATTCCGATTCTTTTTCCGTGCCCAAAAGAACCATCCGCATGCCATCCTCTTTAATCAGCTTCTGACACAAGATGCCAAATCTCTCGGCATGCCAGCCCCGTTCCACTTTCGAAGTTCCTGGATGTAGGGTGATAAATTTCTCATTCTCATCCAAACCCATATCCAGCAGAACTTCCCGAGTTGTGATGTCCCCTTCCTGTGAGATGAGTGGAGAAAAATTACGGTCGGGAGTATCCAGCTTCAGAGATGAAAGGATTTTAAAATAATATTCAACACGATATTGCGCCTTTTTTAAATGCGCCGTTGTGGCAACAGGATGAGTGAGCAGAATATCCCTTGCCTCTGTGTTATAGCCCAAACGGCATTTCGCTCCTGTCAGGCTTAGGAGAAATGCCGAACCAAAGGAATTGGGAAACACCGCCCCAACATCAAAATTATATTTTTTCAAGTCGCGAGCAAAATTAACTCTCTGCCAAAATCCGTTTTCCTGGCCGGAAGGTAAAGTTAAAACCGTATCGATGGAAGGGTGCCCGAGAAGCAATTCTTCGGAAGGGGATTTCGCGACAACAAAAATGCGGGCCGCGGGGTAAGCACGACGCAAGGATTGTATTACCGGTAGAGTCAACACCACATCGCCTATCCAGTTGGGCATCCACAATAAAAAGCTTTGGATATCCTGACTATGAAGGGGGCGTGTTGTATCCATAGACGTGACCTAAGGGTTACCATGCGGTGTAGCCACCGCTGGCAAATTGCAATATCTTTATTTTTCGGGCAACAATGTTCTCGGCTCAACGGGTCATTGCTCACTGGCCCCACGCCGAGTGGGCGGTCATTTGACTCTTTTTATTCGGGCGCCCAGGTCGGATAGCTTTTTTTCCATACTCACATATCCGCGGTCAATATGATAAACACGGGAAATAACGGACTGGCCTTTCGCCGCCAGAGCCGCCAGCACCAGTGAAGCACTGGCTCTAAGATCGGTAGCCATCAAAGGAGCGCCTGAAAGGTTTTGCACCCCGTTGATGATCGCCGTATGTCCATCCAACGTAATGTCAGCTCCCATTCTTTTTAATTCCGCAACATGCATAAACCGATTCTCAAATACAGTCTCCATGATAATACTCTGTCCGTGCGACAAAGTCATCAAGGCCATGAACTGAGCCTGTATGTCAGTGGGGAATCCCGGATACGGATGCGTTCTAGCATTGACGGCAACTAAGGGACGACCCCCTCGGACTCGAATTGAGGAACCCTGGACTTCCACATCAACCTGCGCCTCCTGAAGTTTGAGAATAATGGGTTCCACATGTTGCGGAACACAATTCTCAATCAACACTTCCCCTTGAGTGATAGCGGCCGCGATCATGTAAGTACCTGCTTCAATCCGGTCAGGAAAAATTCTGCACTCGATCGGCTTCAACGATGAGACCCCTTGAATGGTGATCATATCGGTGCCCTGCCCTTCAATTTTCGCTCCGGCCTGGTTCAAAATATCCGCAAGAAATACGACCTCGGGTTCCTTGGCCACATTTTCAAGAATGGTTTCCCCGTCCGCAAGAGAGGCCGCCATCATCAGGTTCGCGGTACCTGTCACCGAAACCGTGTCAAAATAAAATTGAGTCCCCTTAAGACCATCATCGACGGCTCCGTGCACATAACCGTGTTCCAGCCAGACCTTCGCCCCCATTGCTTCAAGTCCTTTAATATGGAGATCGATAGGTCGTGCTCCTATGGCACACCCTCCGGGAAGGGAAACCCGAGCTCGACCCAACTTGGCCAACAGCGGTCCCAGAACCAGACAAGACGCTCGCATCGTGGAAACCAGATCATAAGGCGCTTCCGGGTTGTCGGCGCGGGACGTATCCAAAACAACTTTTTCATTGCGGTTGCTTTCAACTTCCGCACCCAAATCTTTAAGAAGCTGAATCATGGTCGCCACATCGCGAACTTTTGGAACCCCTTCAATGATATTCCGTCCGCGGGTCAAAAGTGTTGCGGCCAGAACAGGAAGAACCGCGTTCTTGGCTCCACTGATCGTGACAGTGCCCTCTAAAGGCCGTCCGCCCTCTATGACAATCTTATCCATTCAGAGTCCTCGCCAGTACCACCCTGTCATAACCGGAATAATCCTGAACCACCTGAATATCCTGATAGCCATTTTCCATTAACGCGACCACAGCCGAAGCTTGAGTATGCCCGATCTCTAAAACCAGCCAGCCATTTTTTTTTAGTTTTTTTAGTGCCATAGGAACGATGAACCGATAATAATCCAAACCATCTCTGCCACCATCCAAAGCCTCGACCGGTTCGTATTGCCGGACCTCGGGCATGCACTTTGACAGGTTTTCCGATTCAATATAAGGGGGGTTGGAAACAATGAGGTGATACGGGCCTTGCCAGTCGAGCTTCTTCAGATCACCGTTCACAAAATGAACCCGATCTGCCACAGCATGGCTCAAGGCATTTCCTCTGGCGACTTCTAGTGCTGACTTTTCAATCGCAGTGACCCGGCTTTGTGGAATCTCTTTTGCCAGGGTAATTGCAAGAACTCCCGACCCGGTACCAAGATCAAGAATTTTCACTGGTGAGAATTCTTTCGCCAAGGCTTTCAAACATTGCTCGACCAGAATTTCCGTTTCTGGACGAGGTGTCAGAACTTTTTCGTTCACTGCAAATTCGAGCGACCAGAATTCCTGCACTCCGGTAATGTGAGAAACCGGTTCGCGTAAAACCCTTCTCTCGATTTTCGAACAAAAAATTTCGGCCTCAACGCGATTCAAAATCCGCTCAGGATATGTCATCAATTCTGTTCGTGAGATATCAAGGCTCTGTGCCATCAAGACTTCGGCGTCCAGCCGGGGCGATGCAACTTCTGCAAGCCTACGTTGAGCCCAATCAAGATAAGAGGAGAGGGTTATTTTTGTCTCTTCAAGCACCTCCACCTTATTCTCCTTTCAGAGCCAGTGTCTGGAAATGGAGCGTTAACGCGTCAATGATCTCAACGAGGTCTCCCTCCATCACTAAAGATAGCTTATGCAGGGTCAGGCCAATCCTGTGGTCGGTCACTCTCTCTTGCGGATAATTATAAGTGCGGATGCGTCCACTGCGGTCGCCGGAACCGACCTGCTCTTTGCGCTCACTGGCCATGGACTCCTGTTGCTTTCTTTGCTCTTCGTCATACAACCGGGCTCTTAATACCTTCATGGCTTTTTCCCGGTTCTTATGTTGCGATTTTTCGTCCTGACAGGTCACTATCATTCCGGTCGGGATGTAAGTCAAGCGCACCGCCGAATCTGTTGTGTTGACGCTCTGTCCTCCTGGCCCGGATGAACGATAGACATCAATTTTTATATCCGTCGGATTAATTTTGATATCCACATCCTCCACCTCCGGCAAAACAGCCACCGTCACCGCCGAGGTATGGATGCGCCCCTGGCTTTCTGTATCCGGAACCCGTTGCACGCGATGGGTGCCTCCTTCATATTTCAGTTTGCTATAAGCCCCTTTCCCCGCAATGCTGAAAATAACTTCTTTGAATCCGCCTTTCGCAGACAAGCTGGAACTCAAAATTTCCACCTGCCATTTTTTTTCCTCAGCATATCTCGAATACATGCGGAACAAGTCGTTTGAAAAAAGCGACGCTTCTTCGCCGCCTGTACCCGCACGAATTTCAATAATAACATTGCGATCATCGCGCGGGTCTTTAGGAAGCAGAAGAATTTTCAAGTCTTCTACTGCTTTCTGTTTTTGAATTTTCAAATCGGCCATGTCTTCCTGGGCCATTTCAATCACTTCAGGATCTTTTTCTTCGTCCAGGATTTTTTTGCTTTCTTCCAACTGCCGGCTAATTTTCTGCCAATCCTGAAATCGACTTACGATTGGAGACAGATCGGACTGCTCCTTGGCATACTTCTGGAACTCGGACTGCTGGGAAATGACTTTAGGATCGCTCAGCAAATCGTTGAGATCGTTACAACGTTTCTCAACCGATTTCAGCTTATCAAACATGGGTGGCTTCTAGAAAAACCCCGGGGGGACAGGGTATAGGGGGAAAGAAGGTAAACGCGCTTATTCGGGACTGACTGGTTCCTGAATGCCCGCAGGTTTTGCCGCCTTGGCGTATTTGCGTTTGAACTTCTCAATGCGACCAGCAGTGTCCATGAGCTTCTGTTTCCCTGTGAAAAAGGGATGGCACTTGGAACAGATCTCCACATGGAGGTCTTTCAAGGTTGTACGGGTTTGCACTTCGCTTCCACATGCGCACCGCACTGTGGTCTCAAAATATTCAGGATGAATGCTGTCTTTCATTATCTCAATCTCACCGTCAGGAGTTCATAGTCGCCAGAAATTCGGCGTTGGTTTTAGTTTCTTTTATCTTCTGTAAGAGAAGGTCCATCGTATCATGGATGCCCATGGGGATCAAAACTTTTCTCAACAACCAGACACGCTGGAGGTCTTCTTCGGGCAAAAGGAGCTCTTCTTTTCGGGTTCCAGAACGGTTGATGTCGATCGAGGGGAAGGTTCTCTTGTCTGCCAACTTACGATCGAGGACAATTTCCATGTTACCCGTTCCTTTAAATTCTTCAAAAATAACGTCGTCCATGCGGCTACCCGTGTCTATCAACGCCGTGGCGATGATGGTCAGGCTTCCACCTTCCTCCAAGTTCCTAGCGGCACCAAAAAATCGCTTGGGTCTCTGCAGGGCATTGGAATCCACGCCGCCCGATAAAACCTTTCCGCTGGGCGGAACGATGGCGTTGTAAGCGCGCGCCAAACGGGTGATGCTGTCGAGCAGAATGACCACGTCGCGTTTGTGTTCTACCAGGCGCTTGGCTTTTTCAATAACCATTTCCGCAACTTGCACATGCCTTTGCGCCGGCTCGTCAAAAGTAGAACTGATGACCTCGCCTCGAACTGACCGTTCCATATCTGTGACTTCTTCCGGTCTCTCGTCAATGAGCAGTACGATCAACGCTATTTCCGGGTAATTGGTGCTGACGCTGTTGGCAATGGATTGCAGCAACATAGTTTTTCCGGTTCTCGGCGGTGCCACGATCAATCCGCGCTGGCCTTTGCCAATAGGGGTCATCAGGTCCATGACTCGGGCACTGTAGTCTTTGCCGCCCGGCGTCTCCAGCCTGATCCTCTCTTCGGGATACAACGGCGTCAGATTGTCGAATAAAATTTTGTCCTTGGTTTTGTCCGGATTCTCAAAGTTGATCGCCTCCACCTTCAACAGGGCGAAATAACGCTCACTGTCCTTGGGCGGACGGATCTGGCCGGAAATGGTATCACCCGTTCGCATGTCAAACTTGCGAATCTGGGATGGAGACACATAAATATCGTCAGGACCCGGAAGATAATTGTAAGTCGGTGCTCGAAGGAAACCAAACCCGTCAGGGAGAATCTCCAATACGCCCTGGCCAAACATCAGACCGTCCTTTTCGGTCTTGGCTTCCAGAATCCTGAAAATCAGATCCTGCTTTCTAAGCCCGCTGTGACCCTGAATCTTCAGTTCCTTGGCAATATTGGTGAGTTCGGATATGGTTTTAGCCTTGAGTTCTTCAATGTTCATCTGGGTCATGGTTTGTGGCTTCTTTGAGGGAGATTAGGAATGATTTTCTCGTAAATAGTTACGCCCTTGGAATGGAGCTCAGGTTCAAAGACGAGGGAAGATTCGATATTAATTGGGTATTTTTATAATGTTGTAGAGTCTGTTCTATGATTAACGGCGAAAGCACGGGAAAAATTAGCTGGGTGATTGATTGGTTTTATCAGGGATTTTGTATGGGAGCTTTTTAAGCTTATTCACTGTATCCAGTTCTGGGCTCTTTGTCAACTGCTTTTATCTGCCAATATTTCTGCCCCAACGAACCCTGGCCCGACCCCGGCTCAGGCTGCCAGAACAAATCCAAGCGCGGTAGCATTGAGACACCCGACAAAACCCGTGGCTTGAGTTTTTACTATCCTAAATTTTCGTTTTTTATTCGTTCTTTCAAATTTTCACGGCAATCTGGTGAGCCACCAGAGGGCAGACACCAAAAACATCATGGGCCAATGTTTTCCCGCAGGCAAAGTGTGCGCGAGAACAAATACGGAAAAACCAATCCCTGGCAAATCGCAGCAAGTCTACGCCTTGAGGAAATGCGCGATACCTTTATCTTCCTCCACGGCGAGTGGTGGGTTGACTCTGCGGAGTCAGACAGGCAGAATAGCCGCTGGGCGAATCTTCCTGAAAACCGGATTCACTTTTTTCATTCTTAACCCAGTAAGGATCCATTCATGGCAAAAAAGACAAAGAGCAAACGAGACGACACCAGCCAGTGCGAAAAATGCCTGCCGGCTTATTGTTGTAACTATTTCGCGTTTGGGATTGATGAACCTGAAGACCGACGTGACTATGAAAGTTTGATGTGGAAGATCGCACACGAAAACGTTTCGATTTATATCTATCGAAAAGACTGGTACATCATGATCCACAACCGGTGCAATTTTTTAATGCCGGACAACAAATGCGCCATCTACGATCACCGGCCTTATATGTGCCGCGAACACAGCACGGAATCGTGCGAATACACCGGCGACGATTACGGCTTCACCGAGCACTTCAAGAGTTATGACGATCTTTTGATTTATGTGAAAGAAAATACGAACTTCAGGTTTAAACAGGAACCAACAGGGATACCCCCCAACTGCCTATAGCGCGGTGTAGCCACCGCTGGCAAATTGCAATGTCTTATCTTGTGGGCAAACGTACTCTGGGCTCAACGGGCTACTGCTCGTTGCCACCATGGCTAGTGGTCTTAGGGCTTGTCTTTTTTAGCGGTGTCTTTTTTCGGTTCATCTTTCTTTTTATCTACCGGAGCCTTGGCTTTTTTCGGTGCCGCTTCCTTGGCTTTGGGTTCGGCTTTCTTTTTTTCCGTCACTTTTGGCTTGGCATCTTTCGTTTCTTTTTTCGTCTCGGCTTTGGTTTTGGTAGCAGGCTTTGCCTCGCCCTCGCGGTCTACCAGTTCGATAAAAGCCATTGGTGCATCATCGCCCTTGCGGTGACCGATACGAATGATGCGGGTATATCCGCCGGGACGGGTTGCGTAACGCTCCGCCAGCGGACCAAACACTTTTTGCACGGCATCTTTAGCAGGAACCAGCTTGAAAGCCTGGCGACGAGCATGAAGCGTACCTCTCTTACCCAGCGTGATTGTTTTTTCCACCTTGCTCCTCAGCTCTTTAGCTTTCGCCAAAGTGGTGCTGATGCGCTCTCTTTGAATAAGAGCCCCAACAAGATTTCTGAACAATGCTTTTCGATGAGCAGAGGTTCGTCCGAATTTTCTACCTGCTTTTAAATGCCGCATGGTTATTTATCACTCCTGTTATGACTTCAGCGAGCAGAACTGCTAGAGCTCGACTTCGGTATCAATTTCTTTTTTCTTCTGGGCCTGGAGGATCTGTTTGAGATCATCTTCATCGACTTTCATTCCCAAATGAAGTCCCATGTCCTCTAGGATTTCCTTGATTTCATTCAGCGATTTTCGGCCGAAGTTTCTGGTTTTCAGCATTTCGCCATCAGTTTTTTGAACCAGCTCGGCGATGGTCTGGATGTTGGCATTTTTAAGACAATTGTAGGAGCGCACCGATAGTTCGAGCTCTTCCACACATTTGGCCATATTTGTCAGCACCTTCTGCTTTTTCTCATCGACCTGGGGTAGTACCGGTTCCGGCTCTTCATCAAAGTTGATAAAAATCTGCATATGATCTTTAACAATCTTGGCAGCATGAGCTACCGCATCTTCAGGTGTGATGCCTCCATTGGTCCACAATTCCATGACCAGCGAATCATAATCCGTCGACTGTCCGACGCGGGTATTCTCGATATGATAGGTGATCTTTTCGATCGGGGAAAAACTGGAATCCACAGGGATCATCTGCACAGATTCATTTTCAATGTTGTGTCGGTCGGCGGGAACATAGCCCCGGCCCTTTCTCACAATCATCTCAATTTCCACTTCGCCACTCTGATCAATGGTGAGAATAGGAAGGTCAGGGTTCAGCACCTCTACATCCGGGTCAGCCGTGATATCTTTGGCACAAATCGTGCCCGATTTCGAGGCTTTGATATAAACCCGTTTAGAGTCCGCTTCACCGGTCAGTTTGAGGTTGACCTGTTTGAGATTGAGGATAATTTCCGTAACATCTTCAACCACTCCTGGAATGGAAGAAAACTCGTGAAAGATTCCCTCAAACTTTACGGCCACTATGGCGGCTCCTTCAATGGATGACAACAGCATCCTTCTCAGAGAGTTACCAATGGTCACCCCATATCCGCGTTCGAAAGGACCCGCGCTGAGCTTACCGTAATATTCAGACTTGTTTTTCTTATCAAATTCTAATCGCTTAGGTTTAACGATTCCCTGGGCTGTGAACATGAAGCCTCCGACCTCTAGATTAGGGTCTTAAACAGTTTTTAATTAGTTTCTTTTGACGATCAGGTTCAGCATTTAGCGCGAGTAGAGCTCTACGATCAACTGCTCTTCTATCGGCATAGTTACATGCTCCCTTGTCGGCAAAGCTTGGACAACACCTTGCTTGCTATCCGCATCAAACGACAGCCAATCCGGCAAGGTTTTTTCTTTAATATTCTCAATCGCATTTTTAACCGGTGCTTTTTTCACTTTATTGGGATTCAGAGCTATCGTATCTCCCTGCCCGAGAGCATAGGATGGGATATCCATCTTTTTCCCATTAACGGTGAAATGGCCGTGCCCAACCAACTGGCGGGCTGTGCTTCTGGATGAAGCCAGTCCCATCCTGAAAATAACATTGTCCATCCGCAACTCTAAGTTTTGCAGAAGGTTTTCGCCGGTAATACCTTTTTTCTTATCTGCCGCAAAAAAGTAATTACGAAATTGTTTTTCCAACACACCGTAAATCCGTTTTACCTTTTGTTTTTCACGCAGCTGTGTCCCATATTCCGAGAACTTCTTCCTGCCCTGACCATGCTGGCCCGGCGGGTACGCTCTTTTTTCGATCGCGCATTTTGCCGTCTCGCAACGGGAACCTTTTAAATATAATTTTATGCCTTCTCGCCGACAAAGTCGACAAACAGAATCTGTATACCTAGCCAAAATCAGCTACTCCTTTCGGTTTTACGCAATTAAACCCTGCGACGTTTTCTTGGGCGGCACCCATTGTGCGGAATCGGAGTCTTGTCACGAATGACGAGAACTTCCATTCCTGCAGCCTGCAAAGATCGTATTGCAGACTCTCGTCCCGATCCCGGGCCTTTTACATGGACCTCCAGTTTTTTCATTCCCATTTCCCGTGCTTTGACAGCGGCTTTATCAGCCGCCACCTGTGCGGCAAACGGGGTACTTTTTCTTGAACCTTTAAAGCCCTGCGCGCCAGCGCTGGACCAGGACACCACATTCCCGGACATGTCGGAAATGGTGACAATAGTATTATTGAACGTAGCCTGAATATGAGCCACTCCTACTTCCGGCACCGTCTTTTGCTTTTTTTTACCGCTTTTTGTTTTCTTATCCATTAATTTCCGTCCTTATTTTTTTGCGCGTGCGCCCACAGTTTTCTTGGGACCTTTGCGGGTTCTGGCGTTGGTGTGTGTCCTTTGCCCTCTGACCGGCAACCCTTTACGATGGCGAAGCCCTCTGTAGGAGCTTATATCCATCAAGCGTTTAATGTTCATGTTGACATTACGCCGCAAGTCACCTTCCACTTCAAATTCTTTATCGATAACACTACGGATCCGGGTCACCTCTTCTTCGGTCAGGTCTTTCATCCTGACTTCTTCCCCAACCTGTGCTTTTTTCAGGATGCTTCGGGAAGTGGTTGGCCCCACTCCATATATGTAGGTCAAAGCGATTATTGCCTGCTTATCCTTGGGAATGTCTATGCCCGCTATTCTTGCCACTGCTTCTCCTTTAGGAAATTAACCCTGTCGTTGTTTATGCTTCGGGTTTTCACAAATGACCCGCACGACACCGCGACGGCGAATTACTTTACATTTCATACAAATTGGCTTAACCGATGACCTGACTTTCATGATTCCGTCCTCTTTCTATTTATACCGATAGGTGATCCGTCCCCGGGTCAAATCATAAGGAGAAAGCTGCACCTTCACCTTGTCTCCGGAGAGGATACGGATAAAATGCATACGCATTTTCCCGGAAATATGAGCCAGTACCTTATGGCCGTTTTCCAGTTCCACCCGAAACATCGCGTTCGGCAATGGCTCAAGTATGGTGCCTTCAACTTCTATAGATTCTTCTTTAGACATCCGTTACTTCACCATTTCTAAAACGCGGGAAAAAATTTCTTTTACAGATCCTCGAGCTGTTACTGTTTTCAGATTCCCTTGTTTCTTGTAAAATTGCTTTAAGGGAGCGGTGGACTCCTGATAAACATCCAACCGCTTCATAATCGTCTCTTCATTGTCATCCTGCCTCTGGGCCAGAGTGCCGCCGCAACCGTCACAAACTCCCTGAACTTTTGGCGGTCGGGATTCCTCATGAAACATGCCGCCACAATCCGGGCAGGTGCTTCGTCCGGTCAATCGGTTGATCACCTCTTCGGCATTGACCTCCAGATCCACCACCTTGTCAATCTCCAAGCCCATTTCGGTTAATCTTTCCGAAAGCTTTTCGGCCTGAACGATGGTTCTGGGAAACCCATCCAGAATAAATCCTGTTTCACAATCGGCCTGTTTGATGCGTTCCCTTATCAAGCCGATGACCACATCATCAGGAACCAGCTGGCCTACATCCATAAACGATTTGGCCTGAATGCCCAACTCCGTATTATCCTTAACCGCCTGCCTTAAAATATCGCCGGTGGATATCTGCGGGATCAGAAACTTTTCTTTCAGCATTTTGGCCTGGGTGCCTTTTCCGGCGCCTGGCGGGCCTAAAAGAATCAATCTCATCAATCAGCCTCTTCGGCTTTTTAATCGCCCCTTTTTAACAAAACCGTCGTAATTTCTCATGACCAAATGGGACTCAATTTGCTGCATGGTATCCAAAGAAACGCCCACAACGATCAACAGGCTAGTTCCGCCAAAGTAAAACGGGATGTTGAAGTATTTTATCAAATAATCCGGCAAAATGCAGATTAAAGAAAGATACATGGCCCCGTAAAACGTGATCCTTGAAAGAATCGTATCGATGTACTCGGAAGTCTTGGCTCCCGGCCGGATTCCCGGCACAAACCCACCATGCTTTTTCATATTGTCCGCCACATCAACCGGGTTGAAAATGACAGCCGTATAAAAATAGCAAAAGAAAAATACCGCTCCAACAAAAATCAAACTGTACACAATGGTTCCGGGGGTCAACATTGCCGAAAACGACTGCATCCAAGGATGACTAATAAACTGAGCAATCGTCGCCGGGAACATGATGATGGACGAAGCAAAAATCGGCGGGATAACCCCCGATGTATTGACCTTCAAAGGCAAATGCGTTGACTGGCCACCCATCATTTTCCGACCCACCACCCGTTTCGCATATTGGATCGGAATCCGGCGCTGTCCTCCTTCGGTAAAAACGATGACCCCAACCACCACAATCATCAGTACCAGCAGGAACAACATAACGAGCACCGACATTTCGCCCGTACCCATCAAATCCATTGACTGAAAAATTGCCGCCGGAGTTCCAGCAACAATTCCGGAAAAAATGATCAGGGAAATTCCATTCCCGATTCCCCGTTCGGTAATCTGCTCACCGAGCCACATCAAAAAACAAGTTCCAGCGGTCAGAGTCAAAACCGTCATCATGCGGAACGACCAACCCGGCTCCGGGACAATCATGCCCCCGCTCGGGCTCTTCATAGCTTCCAGCCCCACAGCGATTCCGGAACCCTGGATTGTGCTCAGCACCACCGTTCCATACCGGGTGTACTGGGTAATTTTTTTCTGTCCTTGCTCCCCTTCCTTTTTCAACCTGGCCAGATAGGGAGAAACGATCGTCATCAACTGCAGAATGATCGACGAACTGATATAGGGCATGATGCCCAGCGCAAATATCGTCAACCGACTCAATGCGCCGCCGGAGAACATATCGAAAAACCCCAGGATGGTGCCCTGGGCCCGGGCAAACAATTCCGCCAGCGCTACAGAGTTGATTCCCGGAGTCGGGATATGAGCACCAATCCGATAAACAACTAAAAGAGCAAGCGTGAAAAGAATCCGCTTCTTCAGCTCGGGTACACGAAAAATGTTGCCAAAACTATCAGCTCCGCTCATTTAAAGGCTTACAGCCTTTCCGCCGGATTTCTCAATTTTAGCCTGCGCTGAGCCGCTGAATTTATGCGCGTGAACATTTAACGATTCCGTCAGCTCACCACATCCTAGAATTTTCACTAACCCGGTTTTTTTGATCAGCCCCTTCTCTTTCATCACTTCCGGGGTCACCGGATCAATCCCGGCACAGCGAGCCAAGTCGCTCACATTAACGATCTCAAACTGCTTCTTAAAGATATTGGTGAAACCGCGTTTGGGCAATCTTCGATAAATCGGCATCTGTCCACCCTCAAACCACGGGTGTGGACTTCCACCGGACCGACACTTCTGGCCCTTCTGACCCTTGCCGGAAGTTTTCCCGGTCCCGGAGCCAATGCCACGGCCTATCCGCTTCCTGTTTTTTCTGTCCGGTCCCTTTAAATTTGATAAATGCAACATTCCCTATCCTCAGTAAAATTCGGACCTATTATTTGCCGCGTAAACGGGCACATTCTTTTGCGCTACGCAGAGTGATCAATCCTTGAATGGTCGCCTTGACCACGTTATGCGGGTTATTGGTATTTAAACATTTAGTCAAAATATCGCGAACACCAACCGCTTCTAAAACCGCTCGGACAGCACCACCAGCTATCAAACCCGTACCTCGTGACGCTGGCTTCATCAACACCCGGCCTGCTCCATAAGCACCGATCACTTCATGGGGGATGGAAGCACCCTCGAGGCTCACCGTCACCATGCCTCTTTTGGCTTTTTCCACACCTTTTCGTATTGCTTCCGGGACTTCATTGGCCTTTCCCAAACCCCAGCCCACTTTGCCTTCCCGATTGCCAACCACCACCAGCGCACTGAAGCTGAAACGGCGGCCACCTTTTACAACCTTGGCCACACGGTTGATCTTGACAATCTTATCAACAAAATCTGTGGGTTTATCTTGGTCCCGTTGTCGCAACACTTCCTCCTGCGTTATGGATTAAAATTTTATTCCTTTTTCCCGAACCGCATCGGCCAAAGCCTTGACGCGCCCGGCATACAGAAATCCGTTTCGGTCATAATAAACTTCTTTAATGCCCTTGGCTGCAGCCGCTTCACCGACAAGAGAACCGACCAACGTTGCCGCCTGGAGGTTGCCCCCGACCTTCATCTGCTCCTTGAAGTTTGGCGAAAGCGTTGACATGGCCACGAGGGTTTTGCCTTCACTGTCATCGACAATTTGAGCGTAAATATGTTTGCTGCTTCGGAACACTGTCAACCGGAGTCGGCTCGCATTTTTCTGCACCTTGAGCTTAACTCTTCTTTTTCTTTGCAGTCGTAGTCGTTCCCGTTCAGATGTTTTCATAAATTATCCTTTACCCGCCGTTTTACCGGCTTTTCTGCGTATTCTTTCGGTGGAGTACATGACCCCTTTCCCCTTATAAGGCTCCGGTGGGCGTAAACTGCGGATTTCCGCTGCAGTCTGTCCAACCCGTTCCTTATTGGCTCCTTTTATAACAATCGTATTTTTTTTGCTATCCACATCAAACTCAACGCCTTCAGGAGCCGGGTAAGTGATCGGATGCGAATGCCCAAGATTCAAAAACAGATCTTTCCCCTTGAGATCCACCTTGTAACCCACCCCGACAATATTGAGTTGCTTGGAGTAACCATCCGTAACCCCGACCACCATATTATTGATCAGGGTGCGCGTCAGCCCATGCAAAGAACGATCCAGCCTTCCATCGGTCGGACGAACCACGCTCACCACGCCATCCTTCAACTCAATCTTCATATTGGGATGCAGATCACGCTGCAACTGTCCCTTGGGTCCTTTTACCGCGACGTTTGACCCGTTGACTTTTAAATCTACCCCGGAAGGTACATTGATCGGCTGTTTTCCAATTCGAGACATTTTAACACTTCTTTAAAATTTCGGTTTCAATTAAATATCTGTTTTCAACAGGGAATGTTAACTCCCACAAGAGCTTAGGGATTTACCAGACGTGGCCCAGCACTTCTCCCCCAACGCCTTTTTCCCTGCATTCCTGATCGGTCATCACCCCTGAAGAGGTGGACAGGATGGCAAGCCCCAGCCCATTAAGAACCTTGGGAATCGCATCCCGCTTAACATAATTTCTCCGTCCGGGCGTACTGATCCGCTTGATTCCGCGAATCACCGACTGGTCACCACTATATTTCAAATATACACGGATGATCCCCTGCAAATTATCCTCATAAATTCGGAAATTTTTGATATAACCTTCGTCCTTCAAAATCTCCACGATACGAGCTTTCATTTTTGAGCCGGGGACATCAATCCTCGGATGTCTGACCATCAACCCGTTTCTTATACGGGTAAAGAGGTCAGCGATGGGATCGGTCATCATGCGAAACTATACTCCCAAAAAAATAATTATATTAAACTACCAACTCGCCTTGGTAACACCTGGGATCTCACCGCGTAAGGCTCTTTCCCTAAAGCAAATTCGGCACATGCCAAACTTACGAAGAAACGCCCGCGGCCTGCCGCAAATGTGACACCGGTTATACTGGCGCACCTTAAATTTCTGTTCCCGCTTCGCCTTAGCGACTAGTGATTTCTTTGCCATAGTCCTTTACTTTCTAATCGGTAGTCCCATATGGGTCAACAAACACCGGCCCTGCTCATCGTTGCGAGCTGTGGTGGTGATGGTGATATTCATTCCTTTAACCTTCTCGATTTTATCAAAATCGATTTCCGGGAAGATCAATTGCTCCTTAAGTCCAATCGTGTAGTTGCCCCGCCCATCAAATGCCTTGGGAGGCAAACCCTTAAAGTCTCGAACCCTGGGGAGCGCGAACGATACCAACCGCTCATAAAACTCATACATCCTGATTCCCCTGAGAGTTACTTTAATGCCGATAGGAACCCCTTCTCGCAATTTAAAATTGGAGATGGATTTTTTTGCCTTGGTGACTATGGGCTGTTGCCCGGTAATCACGCGCAACTGCTCGATTCCCGATTCGATCAATTTGGAGTTCTGCAACGCCTCACCCAATCCCATATTGACGGTAATCTTTGTCATCCTGGGAACCTCCATCACATTGCCAAGACCCAATTCCTTCTGGATAGCGGCCTGATGCTTTTCAAAATAGCTTGTCTTAAAATTTGCCATGCTACACCTTATCCAGGACATCGCCGGTTTTCACACAAACACGGACTCGTTTTCCATCTTCAAGTTTTTTCAACTTGGTTCGCACTCCCTTGCCCACCTTGTCACTGACCAGCAGAACATTGGAGATATGAATCTTTGCTTCCTTCTCTATAATGCCGGGTTGTCGGGACTTGCCATCACCCTTCATATGGCGTTTGACCATATTGAGTTTTTCAACCGTCACCCGCTGCTCTTCCGGGAAGATAGCGAGCAATTTTCCCTTCTTGCCCTTTTCTTTTCCGGAGATCACCTGAACAATATCGTCTTTTTTCAGATGAAGCTTGTAAGGAGCCCTTTTCACTACAGCACCTCCGGAGCAAGCGAAAGAATTTTCATATAGCGCTTGGCACGCAACTCACGGCCCACCGGACCAAAAATTCGCGTTCCCACCGGCTCATTAGCGTCAGTAATCAGGACAGCGGCATTACCGTCAAACTTGATATAGGTTCCATTAGCGCGGCGCATCTCCTTACGGGTTCTCACCACCACAGCCTTTTTCACTTCACCTTTTTTAAGACTGCTCTGCGGATCAACTTCTTTAACCGCAACCACAATAATATCCCCAATGCGGGCATAACGGCGACGTGAGCCACCCAGCACCTTGATACACTGAACCACTTTGGCTCCGGAATTGTCTGCCACTTCTAATACAGTTCGTAGTTGGATCATGACGCTTTATCTGCCTCCTCGCCTTTCTTGATGATTTCTACTAAACGCCAGCGCTTTGTTTTACTCAAGGGCCGGGTTTCGCGGATGCTGACGAAATCACCAGGACAGCATTCGTTCTTCTCATCGTGGGCGCTGAATTTACGGGTGCTCTTCACCACCTTTTTGAATTTGGGATGAATGAATTTCCGTTCCACCTGCACAACCACGGTTTTATCCATTTTGTTACTCACCACAAGGCCCATCTGGGTTTTTCTAGTCGATGTTTGCAAAAGCTTTACCTATTCCTGTTTAATGTTCGGATTTATTCAATAGACCCGAGCTTATTTATCAGAACCTGCTTTATTTTCTTGCTTCGCCGAACTTTCCGCCGAAGCCGGAGTTTCCTTCTGGATCGTTTTCAACCGGGCGATATCTCTTCTAAGAAACCGAATGCGGCTGGGATTTTCTATCTTTCCCGTGGCCAATTGCAATCTCAGGTTAAATATTTCCTGAGTGATATCGACTATCTTTTCTTCCCGCTCTTTTTCGGAAAGACCTCTAACTTCTTCAGCTTTCATAATATATTTTTCACTTTTCCAATTAGGTCTGTTTGGTGACAAACCGGGTAGATACTGATAACTTGTGCGCCGCCAGACGAAACGCCTCCTTGGCAACATCTTCCGGCACACCCTCCATTTCATAAAGCATGCGACCCGGTTTTACAACGGCCACCCAAAATTCCGGATTGCCCTTACCCTTACCCATTCTTGTTTCCAATGGCTTCTTGGAAACCGGCTTGTCAGGGAAAATCCGTAACCAGATTTTTCCTCCGCGCTTAACATGGCGGGTCATCGCAATACGAGCGGCTTCAATCTGTCGATTGGTGATGCGACCACATTCCAAAGCCTGCAGGCCATAAGTACCAAAATCCAGAGAACCTCCCCGGTAGGCCGTGCCACGCATCCGTCCCTTATGACGTTTTCTATACTTAACTCTTTTGGGCATCAACATGATGCATTATCTCCAATAAACATTTATAGCCAGGCCAACGCCCGAACTCAGACCTCGCCCAAATCAGGCCGAAGCTTTTCCCTTTTCTTTTTCTTTTTCCTGGAATCCCTGTGGCCGCTCAATCCCTTTACCCGGGAGAATATCCCCCTTATAAACCCACACCTTCACCCCAATAATCCCAAAGGTGGTGTTGGAGTTTGCGGTCCCATAATCAATATCCGCCCTCAGAGTATGCAGAGGAACCCTGCCTTCCCGGTACCATTCACTGCGGGCAATTTCCGCACCGCCCAGCCGACCCGATACCCGGATTTTAATTCCCTTAGCCCCAAACCTCAGCGCCGAGACCACACTCTTTTTCATTGCCCGACGAAACGAAACTCTTTTTTCCAATTGCAGAGCGATATTCTGTCCGATCAAAGCCGCATCCAACTCGGCGCGACGCACCTCTTTAATATTGAGATTAACCTGTTTTCCAGACATGACCTTCTGCAATTCCGCTTTCAGCCTGTCTACTTCAAGACCCTTTTTCCCGATGATGATACCTGGGCGCGCAGTATGAATATTGACCCTTACGCGGTTTGCCGAACGCTCAATCTCTACCTTGGAGATGCCCGCATGCGAAAGCGTTTTGAAGATGTGCTTCCTGAGAGCCATATCCTCAACCAACTGCTCGGCATATCCTTTTCTGGCATACCAGTTAGACACCCAAGTCTTGGTGATTCCCAGCCTGAACCCGTAAGGGTGAACTTTTTGACCCACGCTTTTATCTCCTTAAGATTCTTTTTCTTCCAGTATCAAAGTGATATGACTGGTCTTCTTTTGAATCGTAGTAGCTGATCCTCGCGCTCTCGGCATATTCCTCTTCCAAGTCGCACCTTCATCGACCTGAACGTTTTTAATCACCAGATCGTCTACATCAAGAACCTTATGGTTCTCTTCTGCATTGGCGATCGCAGACTTCAGCAGCTTTTGAAACTTTTCTGCTACCCGCTTGCGGGTAAATGCCAAAATATTGATGGCCTCGTTCACGTTTTTGCCGCGAATCAAATTGGCCACCAACCGCGCCTTCTGCGGTGTCGTTCTCGTATGTCTGAGTGAAGCTCTAACTTCCATGATGCCCCTATTACTTAGTCACTGCTTTTTTGGTTTTACCGCCGTGCGACCTGAATGTGCGCGTGGGCGAAAATTCACCTAACTTATGGCCGACCATATTTTCCGTCACAAAAACGGGAAAGAATTTTTTACCATTATGTACCGACAAGGTATGTCCGACAAAGTCCGGAGTGATGGTGGACCGACGCGACCACGTCTTGAACACCTTCTTGTCATTCTTCCGGTTCATCTCATCGATTTTATCCTGCAGATGCGAATCGACAAACGGGCCTTTTTTTAACGATCGAGCCATTCCAAAACCTCAGTTTACAAACAGTTTATTTTCTCTTTTTACGACTGAGAATAAATTTATTCGATAATTTTTTAACGTTACGCGTCTTCAATCCCTTAGCACTCTGTCCCCATGGACTACAAGGATGCCGACCGCCTGAAGAACGACCCTCACCACCACCCATAGGATGATCCACCGGATTCATCGCCACCGCGCGAACACGAGGCCGACGCCCCATCCATCTCACACGCCCAGCCTTACCAATGGAAATATTTTCATGATCGGCATTACCCACTGTGCCAATCGTTGCCCGGCAGTTTTTGTGAATCAACCGAACTTCCCCCGACTTAAGCTTGAGGTTTACGTACTCGCCCTCTTTAGCCATCAACTGAACACCGCTGCCAGCACTGCGGGCAATCTGCGCTCCTTTGCCGGGACGCATCTCTACATTATGAATCAGGGTACCTTCGGGAATATCTTTCAGAGGAAGACAATTACCGATGCGGATATCAGCATTCTCACCCGACATCAACACATCCCCCACATTCAACTTGGCAGGAGAAATGATATAACGCTTCTCGCCATCCGAATAAGACAGAAGGGCAATGCGCGCGCTACGGTTAGGATCGTATTCAACGCCCACGACTTTCGCCGGGATGCCATCCTTCTGCCGCTTAAAATCAATAATCCGATATTGCTTTCTATGCCCGCCACCTCGCCGCTTGGCAGTGATACGGCCGTGATTATTGCGTCCGCCTTTTCTTGCAATGGCAACGAGAAGGCTCTTTTCAGGAGTCGATTTGGTGACCTCATCGAAACCGGAAATAGTCTGGTGCCTGACGCCTGGTGATCTGGGTTTTAACTTCCTGATAGACATTACTACTTACACTCCCTCAAAAATTTCAATCTTCTCGCCTTCTTTCAACTGAACCATAGCCTTTTTCCAAGTTTTCGACTGGCCCATGGACTTACCAAACCGCTTACGCTTACCCCCCACAACCTGGGTATTAACGTGAAGGACTTTTACATCAAAAATTTTCTGCACTGCTTCTCGAATCTGGATTTTATTGGCCTCGGGGTGAACACGAAACACCACCCAATTTCCATCGGCAAGCATACCGGTGCCCTTTTCCGTAACCAGTGGTTTCTCTATAATTCGATACATATCCATTTAGTTCAACCGCTCCTCAATCTTTTTAAGCGCTTCGGGAGTACAAACAATCCGATCATGGGCCAACAGATCAAAAACATTAAGCCCGTCAACCAGAAGCACATCCACCCGGGGCAAGTTACGAACCGCCAACTGCAGATTGGTATTTGCCTCCGAAATGAGAAATAGCGTTTTTTCAGGAAGACTCAGACTGGCCAGCAAGGCCACCGCGTCTTTGGTTTTGGGATTCGCAAGATTCAGCGAATCAACCACTGTAAAGCTCTGCCCCTTAAGCCTGTCTGTCAAAACCGATTTGATCGCGAGTTTTTTAGACTTTTTGGAAAGCTGGAACGCATAACTTCTCGGGCTGGGCCCAAAAACCGTCATACCCCCACGCCAGAGCGGCGATCGAGTGTTCCCTGCACGGGCACGGCCTGTCCCCTTCTGCCTCCAGGGTTTGGCATTGCTGCCATGCAACTCTCCCTTGTTCTGCTTGGTCGCCGCGTTTCCACCACGACGGGCTGCCAATTGCATGGTCACATACCTTTGCACCAGCTCTTCGCGAACCCGAACCTCAAAAATGCTCTCGGGAGCCTCTACCGTTCCAACTTTCTTATTATTACTATCTACAATATCTATTGCTGGCATGACCAAAAACTCGTTTCTTAAGATTTAACTATATTGACGATTCCGCCATTGGCTCCGGGGATCGCCCCCTTGACCAACAGTACATTATTTTCCACATCCACCCGGATCACCTTCAGATTTCTCACGCGGACCGTATCACCGCCCATTCGACCCGGCATACCGGTGCCCTTGAAAACTCGCCCCGGATACGTATGCATACCGATCGAACCGGTTCCGCGATAACTTTCATGATGACCATGAGAAGCTGGCGCGCCGCCATAATTGAATCGCCTGAAAACCCCGGCAAACCCTTTACCCTTGGAGACACCCACTACTGAAACCTTATCGCCCTCGCTGAAAACATCCACACTAAGCGGTTTGCCCATGGCCTCGTCATCCACATCCTGACCCCTGAACTCCTGGAGAATTCTTGCGGGTTCCACCTTAAGCTTGTCATAAAATCCCTGCAAAGGCTTATTAGTATGTTTCGCCTTGCGGGTTCCATATGCCAGCATAAGAGCCTGGTATCCGTCTTTTTTTTCAGTCCGTTTCAAAACCGGCACACAACGCTCTACGTGAATCACGGTGACAGGAACACAATCTCCCTTATCCGAGAACACCTCGGTCATGCCAATTTTTTTTCCAATTAAAACACTCATATTTTCTCTATGTTAAAGCTTGATCTCGATATCCACGCCGCCCGACAGATCCAGCTTCATCAGCGCGTCTACCGTCTGGGGAGTGGGTTCAAGGATTTCAAGAATCCTCTTATGCGTTCGAATCTCAAATTGCTCACGAGATTTCTTATCCACATGAGGGGAACGCAAAACAGTCCACTTGTTCTTCATTGTGGGCAAGGGAATAGGACCGACCACCTTAGCACCTGTGCGCCGAGTGGTTTCCACAATTTCCCCTACCGACCAATCCAATAATTTATGGTCGTAAGCCTTGAGCCTGATTTTTATTTTTTGGTCACTCATTATTCGACGATCTCACCGACAACTCCGGCTCCCACCGTACGACCACCTTCGCGGATAGCAAATTTAAGACCTTTATCCATCGCTACAGGCGTAATAAGTGTTATCTCCATCGCAACATTGTCTCCGGGCATTACCATTTCAACACCTGCTGGCAAAGTCGCAACACCGGTAACATCGGTGGTTCGGAAATAAAACTGCGGACGGTAACCATTGAAGAACGGAGTATGCCTTCCACCCTCCTCTTTAGTCAGAATATAAACTTCCGCCTTGAATTTAGTATGCGGCGTGATGGACCCGGGCTTAGCCAGAACCTGACCGCGCTCGATTTCATCACGCTTGGTTCCACGAAGCAGAATCCCCACATTTTCACCGGCACGCCCCTCATCAAGAAGCTTGCGGAACATCTCAACACCGGTACACGTGGTCTTCATTGTATCTTTAAACCCTACTATCTCAATTTCTTCACCAACCTTGATGATTCCCGTCTCAATACGCCCGGTCGCAACGGTTCCACGCCCGGAAATACTGAAGATATCTTCAATCGGCATCAGGAAAGGCTTGTCGACAGGACGATCCGGAACCGGGAAGTAAGTATCAAGAGCTTCCATCAATTCCCAGATACACTTGGTCTTTTCTTCATCTTCCGGATTCTCCAAAGCCTGCAGAGCACTTCCGCGGATGACAGGAACATCGTCTCCAGGGAAATCATACTTGCTCAACAATTCGCGCACTTCCATCTCAACCAGGTCGAGCAATTCAGGGTCATCAACCATGTCACACTTATTCATGAATACGCAGAGCTTAGGCACACCAACCTGACGGGCCAATAGAATATGCTCACGAGTCTGTGGCATCGGGCCGTCGTTGGCAGAGATCACCAGAATCCCTCCATCCATCTGCGCCGCACCGGTGATCATATTCTTAACATAGTCAGCATGACCCGGGCAGTCAACATGCGCGTAATGCCGGTTCACGGTATTGTATTCAACGTGAGCAATCGCGATGGTAATCCCACGCTCCTTTTCCTCCGGAGCCTTATCAATCTGATCAAAGGCGATTTTTTCTGCTAACCCCTTCTTACTCAGAACTTCCGTGATCGACGCCGTAAGAGTCGTTTTCCCATGGTCAACGTGACCAATGGTTCCAACGTTTATGTGCGGCTTATCTCGAACAAATTTTTCTTTAGCCATGCTGATTCACTCCAATAGTATTTTCAAATAATTTTTATTAGACCGCTAATTTCTCTTTAGACCCAGTTGCCTTGGCTATCAGCTCCTCGGCAATCGCGGCGGGAACACCATCATACTTGGCAAACTCCATCGAGTAATTCGCACGCCCCTGAGTTGCCGACCGAAGATCGGTAGAGTACCCAAACATCCCAGAGAGAGGAACTTCCGCCTGAATCACTTTAGCACCGGCACGATCTGCAAGATCTTTGATCTTGCCGCGCTTAGAATTCAGCTTGCCGATGACATCGCCCATAAATTCTTCAGGCGTAACGACCTCCACATTCATAACCGGTTCCAGCAATTGAGGAGATCCTTTTTTACAAGCTTCCTGAAAAGCCATGGAAGCACAAATCTTGAATGCCATCTCAGAAGAATCGACATCATGATACGATCCATCCAGCAACGTTACCGAAACATCCACCGTAGGATACCCGCACATAATGCCCCGGCTCATCGCCTCCACAACACCCTTCTGAACAGCAGGAATAAACTCACGCGGAATCGCACCGCCAGTAACCTTATTGACGAACTCAAAACCCGCCCCAGCTTCTCTCGGCTCGACCCTTATAACGACATGACCATACTGACCACGACCGCCACTTTGCTTGACATATTTGTTTTCGTGCTCGACAGCCTTGGTAATGGTTTCCTTGTAGGCCACCTGAGGTTTGGACACATCCACATCCAGAGAGAATTCGCGACGCATCCGGTCAACCAAAATCTCAAGATGCAACTCACCCATTCCCGACATAACAGTCTGATTAGTTTCCGGATCAACACGGACCTTAAACGTAGGATCTTCCTGAAGAAGCTTAACGAGACAATCAGAGAGTTTGTCCTGCTCAGCCTTGGTTCTGGGTTCAATGGCGACAGAAATAACCGGCTCAGGAAACGAGATCGCTTCAAGAATAATCGGATTATCCTGATCGCAAAGCGTATCCCCGGTATAAGTCTTCTTCAGCCCGACCACTGCGGCGATATCGCCCGCCCGCACAAAATCAACTTCTTCTCGCTTGTTTGCGTGCATCCTCAATATCCGGCCCACACGCTCTCTTTCATTCTTCGTCGAATTATAAATATAAGAACCGCTGGTCAACTGGCCAGAATAAACACGCACAAACGCCAACTGGCCGACAAAAGGATCGGTCATGATTTTAAAAGCCAGCGCCGAAACCGGATCCGTGGAATCCAGCTTGCGGGTTTCTTCTTTCTGAGTGTTGGGGTTGGTGCCTGTGATAACTTTGAGCTCCTGCGGGGAAGGGAGGTAAAGAATGACGGCGTCCAGAAGCTGCTGCACACCCTTGTTCTTGAACGCGGCGCCACATAAAATCGGAGTGATCTTGTTCTCCAGAGTTCCTTTTCTCAAGGCCGCGATAATCTCTTCTCGCGACACCTCCTCGCCAGCGAGAAATTTTTCCATAATCGCGTCATCCACATCCGAAGCCGATTCAATCAACTTTTCCCTGTACTCCTCTGCCTCATCCTGATACTCCGCCGGGATATCCACCACATCATAGGTTTCACCCTTGTCCTTGGCTTCCGAGTACACATTAGCCTTCATGTTAATCAGGTCAATCACACCCAGAAAACTCGCCTCTACCCCCAGAGGAAGCTGAACAATAACAGGGCTGGCGTTCAATTTGTCGACCATCTGCTGAACACAACCGAGGAAATTCGCTCCTGCTCGATCCATCTTATTGACAAAACAAATTCTAGGAACATTGTACTTACTGGCTTGACGCCAAACTGTTTCAGACTGAGGCTCCACACCACTGACAGCATCAAACACGCCTACAGCTCCGTCGAGAACCCGCAAAGACCTTTCCACCTCAGCCGTAAAATCCACATGACCGGGCGTATCAATAATATTGACCTGATGATCCAGCCAGAAACAAGTTGTCGCGGCCGAGGTGATCGTGATCCCCCGCTCCTGCTCCTGCTCCATCCAGTCCATCGTGGCATTACCATCATGCACTTCTCCAATCTTATGGCTTTTGCCCGTGTAGTAGAGAATGCGCTCAGTCGTTGTCGTTTTACCGGCATCGATGTGAGCGATGATTCCTATATTACGGGTCTTCTCAGGCTGTGTTTTCTTACTCATTTAGAAAAAATAATCTCCAATTACCAACGGTAATGAGCAAAAGCCTTATTCGCCTCTGCCATCCTGTGGACTTCTTCTTTTTTCTTAACCGCTCCACCCGAATTTCCAAATGCATCCAGAATCTCGCCAGTCAATTTTTCAGCCATCGATTTACCGGCCCGTGACTTGGCATTCTGGATCATCCACCGAATACTGAGAGCCTGTCTGCGACTTTCCTTCACCTCAACAGGCACCTGATACGTAGCACCACCGACCCTGCGAGAGCGAACCTCCAACATGGGCGCCGCATTCTCCACCGCTTTACGAAAAACCCGCAAAGGCTCTTCCTTGCTCTTCTCGGCAACACTTTCCAACGCCGTATAAAGAATGCTTTCCGCCTTCCCCTTCTCACCCTTGCGCAAAATGCAATTGATGAAACGGGCGACTAGGAGATCGTTAAACTTCGGATCAGGAGTGATCTTTCTTTTCTGAGCTTCTCTTCTTCTCGCCATAATAGTTATCGAATATTATTTTTTAGGTTTTTTTGTGCCGTACTTGGACCGACTCTGCATCCGATTTGCCACCCCAAGAGCATCCAGACTCCCGCGGACAACATGATATCGAACCCCAGGCAAATCCTTAATTCGGCCACCGCGAATCATCACGATGGAATGCTCTTGCAAATTATGACCCACGCCGGGAATATAAGTAGTCACTTCCATCCCGTTTGTCAGCCTTACTCGGGCCACTTTTCGAAGGGCCGAATTAGGCTTTTTAGGCGTTGACGTGTAAACCCGGACACAAACTCCCCGCTTTTGCGGACAGGATTTTAAAGCCGGACTATTACTTTTAACGACCGGCGTTTTCCGACCGGATTTTACTAACTGATTAATCGTAGGCAAAAAATAGACCTCCCTAAAAGGCAATCCACGCAAAATCCACGCAAACGGGTTACCAAATAAAACCGAAAATACCCATTGATGTCAATAAAAACAAAGGGTTATATCAGGCAGATATAGGCGTGAAAAAGGGTTAATTGTAGCACCGAAACTAACTTAGTCAAGCGAAAAATAAGGGCTTTCTTGGTTTTTTATTCCGCCGCAACCGGGGCCTGTTCTTCCGTCTGTTCAGCCCCTTCAGTTTCAGGTTCTTCAATGCGAATTCCGCTATACGCCCGGCATCCCGTACCTGCCGGAATCAACCTTCCCATAGTCACATTCTCTTTCAATCCGACCAGATGATCCACCTTGCCGCTCACGCTCACTTCTGTGAGAACACGAGTGGTTTCCTGGAAAGATGCCGCCGAAATAAAGCTTTCCGTGCTGAGCGACGACTTGGTAATTCCCAGAAGCACTGCAGCGCCTTTGGCCGGTTTTTTCTTATTTTTGATGACTTCCTGATTAGCCAAGTTGAAGACTTTCTTCGTCACCTGCTCGCCAACCAAAAATTCCGTATCGCCGGAATCTTCTATGACCAAATGCCGAAGCATTTGCCGGACGATAACTTCAATATGCTTATCATTAATTTGCACGCCCTGGAGACGGTAAACCTCTTGCACTTCGTTCACCAGGTATTTCTGCAATTCGTCTTCTCCCAATACCCGCAAAATATCATGCGGATTGGAAGCGCCGTCCATCAGCGGTTCACCGGCAACCACCTCATCACCTTCGTGGACGTTGATATGTTTGCCGCGCGGAATCAGGTATTCGCACTCATCACCGGTTTCACTCTCCACGATGACTTTGCGCATGCCTTTTACGAATCCACCAAACTTCACTTTGCCGGAAATTTCCGTGATCGTCGCCTGCTCATGCGGTTTGCGAGCTTCGAAAAGCTCGGCCACACGCGGCAAACCACCGGTGATGTCTTTGGTTTTCGCCGATTCGCGGGGAATCTTTACGATCAAGTCGCCAGCACTCACCACATCGCCTTCGCTGACGTTGATGTTGGCGCCGGCAGGCAGAATATAGCGACGTATCGTGGTGCCCTTTTCATCCTTGAGTGAAATCCGCGGTTGTTTTTTCTCGTCACGATGACTGATGATAACCTTGGTCGAAAGACCGGTAATCTCATCGAAGTCTTCTTTCATGGTTATGCCTTCCGCTATATCACCAAAAGCAATGGTTCCGGAAACTTCCGTCAGGATGGCGTTGGTATAAGGATCCCACTCAACCAGAGTCTGGCCTTCCTGCACTTCCTGCCCATCATTAACTTTAAGCTTGGCCCCATACACAACCGAGAACTTCTCTTTTTCACGACCGGTTTCATCCTGAATCACAAGACTTGCGTTGCGGTTCATGACAATGATTTCTCCGTTTCGGTTTTTGAGGGTGCGAAGGCCCATATACTTGACCAACCCGCCTCGCTTGGTGTTCAAAGTAGTTTGCTCAACCACGCGGCTGGCTGTTCCGCCGATATGGAAAGTTCTCATGGTAAGCTGGGTTCCCGGCTCACCAATAGACTGTGCCGCGATAACACCCACCGGCTCGCCCACTTCCACCCATTGCAGAGTAGCCATATTGCGTCCGTAACATTTGATACAAACCCCCTGCTTGGATTCGCAGGTCAGACAAGAACGCATTTTAATTTTTTCTATCCCGGCATTTTCAATTTCCAGCACGGTTTCCTCGATGATCAAGCTGTCTGCCTTAGCCAGAACTTCCCCGGTAAAAGGATCGACCACGTCTTCAAGAACCGTCCGCCCGAGAATTCTTTCTCCCAGAGGCTGGATGATTTCACCGGCTTCCACCAGAGATATTGCGTCAATCCCCTTCAAGGTTCCGCAGTCTTCTTCCTGAACAATCATATCCTGCGCCACATCCACCAATCGGCGGGTGAGGTAACCTGAGTTTGCCGTCTTAAGCGCAGTATCCGCCAGACCCTTACGAGCTCCATGCGTAGAAATGAAATACTGAATAACCGAAAGACCTTCGCGGAAGTTAGCGGTGATCGGCGTTTCGATGATTTCTCCCGACGGCTTAGCCATCAGGCCGCGCATTCCAGCCAATTGCCGCAACTGTTGCGCACTTCCCCGGGCTCCCGAGTCCGCCATGATAAAGATCGAGTTAAAATCCTTATTGGTTTTTCCAATAACGGTGGACTCATCTTCCGTTTCCAGTTCTTTAAACATTTCTTCGGATACTTTTTCAGTGACATGCGCCCAGATATCAATAACCTTGTTATATCTTTCACCATTGGTGATGAGTCCATCCCGGTATTGCTTATGAACCTTAAGAACCTCTTCATTGGTTTTTTCCACCAAATTAGCTTTGGTTTTGGGAATGCGCATCTGGTCAATGGAGACAGTGAGACCCGCCTCGGTGGCGTATTTGAATCCCAGCTCCTTGACTTCGTCCAACAGGGACACGGTTTTTTCCCGCCCTACCATAAGGAAAGACTTAGAGAAAAGATCTGACAGGGATTTTTTATCCATCAGGCGATTCACATATTCAAACGGCAATCCCTCAGGAAGCACTCCACCAAGAAGTACCCGTCCCGTTGTGGTCTGAACCAGCACCCCTTCAAGGCGAACCATAATCTGAGCCTGCAAATCCAGTTCATCCGCATTGTAGGCCGCGACGACTTCTTTCTGACCTGAAAAAACCTTACCGGACCCTTTAACATTACCACGAATCTTGGTCATGTAATAACAACCCAAAACAATGTCCTGGGTGGGAACGGCGATAGGCTTTCCGTTCGAAGGAGACAAAATATTGTTGGAAGACATTATCAACAACTTACATTCGGTTCTCGCTTCCATGGAAAGAGGAATATGAACCGCCATCTGGTCACCATCAAAGTCGGCGTTGAAAGCGGTACACACCATCGGATGCACCTGAATGGCCTTGCCTTCAATCAACAAAGGCTCAAACGCCTGAATACCCAATCGATGCAGTGTTGGCGCCCTGTTGAGCAGAATCGGATGGCCTTTCACCACCTCTTCCAACACTTCCCAGACTTCGGCGCGTTCCTGCTCGACCATTTTTTTCGCGGTCTTGATCGTCGCCGCATAACCTTTTTCTTCCAGCCGGTTGAACACGAACGGCTTGAATAACTCGAGTGCCATTTTCTTTGGCAATCCACACTGGTGAAACTTTAAATGAGGACCCACAACGATAACGGAACGGCCGGAATAATCCACCCGCTTACCCAGCAGGTTTTGCCGGAACCGGCCCTGCTTACCTTTGAGCATGTCGCTCAAAGATTTCAAGGGACGCTTGTTGGTTCCGCGCAGGGTACGACCTCTACGCCCGTTATCAAACAGGGCTGAAACGGCCTCCTGCAACATTCTCTTTTCGTTACGGATAATGATCTGCGGTGCTTTCAATTCCTGCAAGCGTTTCAACCGGTTATTCCGGTTGATCACGCGCCGATAAAGATCGTTCAGGTCAGAGGTGGCAAACCGACCGCCATCCAGAGGAACCAGAGGACGCAATTCAGGCGGAATCACCGGGATAACCTGAAGGATCATCCATTCCGGCTTATTGCCTGACTTACGAAACGCTTCAACAATCTTCAGCCGCTTGGCAACTTTTCTTCGGTTCATCACCGACTTGGTGGTGATCATCTCCTCTTTCAGATCCACCGAAAGAGTTTCCAGATTCATCGGCCTGAGCAGTTCCGCAACGCCTTCAGCGCCGATCATGGCTCGGAACGTATCGGGGAATTCCATTTCCATTTCCCGATACTCTTCTTCGGTCAAAATCTGGCCGATTTCCATATCCGAGTCACCCGGATCGGTCACCACATAGTTTTCAAAATAAATAATGCGCTCAAGATCTTTCAGCGGGATATCCAGCAAATGCCCAAGGCGACTGGGCAAACCCTTGAAGTACCAGATATGGGCAACCGGGGTGGCCAGCTCAATATGCCCCAGACGTTCCCGGCGCACCTTCGAGAGAATGACTTCAACGCCACACTTCTCACAGATGACACCCTTATGCTTCATCCTTTTATATTTACCACAGGTACACTCCCAATCCTTGACCGGCCCGAAAATCTTGGCACAGAACAGCCCGTCTCTTTCCGGCTTGAAAGTCCGGTAATTAATCGTTTCCGGTTTCTTAACCTCTCCATAAGACCAGGAGCGAATTTTCTCCGGGGACGCAATCCGCACGCGGAGGGCATCAAACATAATGGGGTTTTTTGGTTTATCGAAATATGTCAGGCTATCCACCAGGGACTTCTCCTTTTTAAGGTTTTCGCAAACCGCTAAAAATTTCTTTAATTATATGATCCAAGCCGCCCGGGAATTAACCCGGGGCTTTAAAAACTACACGAGGAACCTACTTTACCGACTCGATCAACTCAACATCAATGGCCAAGCTCTGCAACTCTTTAACCAAAACGTTGAACGATTCAGGCAGGCTGGGATTCAGATGGGTATCTCCTTTGACGATCGCTTCATACATGCGTTTGCGACCTTCAACATCATCAGATTTTACCGTGAGCATTTCCTGCAGAGTATAAGCTGCACCATAAGCTTCCAGCGCCCAGACTTCCATCTCCCCGAGTCGCTGCCCACCAAACTGAGCCTTACCTCCAAGAGGTTGCTGAGTCACAAGAGAATACGGGCCGGTAGACCGCGCATGGATCTTGTCGTCGACCAGATGATGCAGTTTGAGCATATACAGGTAACCGACCATCACCTTTTGTCGGAAATAATGTCCGGTTCTGCCATCATAAAGAGCGATTTCTCCTGATTCAGAGCAGCCGCCCTCGGCCAAAATTTGCCTGACTTCTTTTTCATTGGCACCATCGAACACCGGTGTAGCCATGTGCACACCAGTAGCTTTGGCAGCCATGCCCAAATTGGTTTCCAGAATCTGGCCCACGTTCATTCGCGAAGGCACACCCAGAGGATTGAGGATCAACTCTATCGGCTGACCGCTTTCCATATAAGGCATATCTTCTTCCGGGACGATGGTCGAAACCACACCCTTATTGCCGTGGCGACCTGCCATTTTATCGCCCACCTGCAATTTGCGTTTCATGGCCATAAATACTTTAACCAGCTTGATCACTCCCGGGGCCAGGTCATCGCCTTTTTTCAGACGCTCAACCTTTTCCTCCAGCATGGACTTTAGAATCTGAACCTGATCCTTGGAACTACTCTCCATTTCCAGAAGCTCTTTTTCATCGGCTCCCTTGACCGGAACTTTGACGAGATCCTTAATGCTCATTTTCGCGATCAACGCTTCATCAATCTCCTGCCCCTTCTTAATAGCGACCTTCCCTATTGCCACGGACTTTGTGGCTGCTTGACCCACGAGAAGAGAGCGCATACTTTTCTCGGTTTCGCTTTTCACGATCTTTATTTCATCGCCATAGTCCTTTTCAACGCGTGCTATCTCTTCCTCTTCTATAGCAAGGGTTCGCGAGTCTTTGTCAATCCCCTTACGAGAAAAGACCTTGACGTCGATCACCGTTCCATTGACTCCGGGAGGAACCCGGAGAGAAGTATCGCGCACATCTCCGGCCTTTTCGCCAAAGATCGCTTTGAGAAGTTTTTCTTCCGGACTCAGCTGGGTCTCACCCTTAGGCGTGATTTTACCAACCATAATGTCATTAGGCTTGACACTGGCACCAATGCGGATGATTCCGCTTTCATCCAGATTTTTCAGAGCATCTTCGCCCACATTGGAGATATCGCGGGTGATTTCCTCTTTACCCTGCTTGGTGTCACGAGCCTCCACCTCAAACTCTTCAATATGAATCGAGGTATACACATCATCCTTAACCAGCTTTTCACTGACGATGATGGCATCTTCAAAGTTGTACCCGCCCCAAGGCATGAACGCCACCAGGATATTTCTACCCAAAGCCAGTTCGCCATGATCGGTGGAAGGTCCATCTGCAAGCACGTCACCACGCTTGATCTTGTCTCCCGAAGACACGCGGGGACGCTGATTGATGCAGGTGTTCTGGTTCGAGCGCTGGTACTTGCTCAACGTATAAATATCCACATTCGAAGCCAGCTGACTACGCTTGGTCTTAACCTTGCCTTCAGGCGGCTTTTCGGTACGGACAACAATGCGGGTCGCATCAGAACTAATGACCGTGCCATCATTCTCAGCAATTATCATCGCCCCAGAATCGTGAGCCACGATCGCTTCCATGCCGGTTCCAACCAAAGGCGCTTCGGACTGCAAAAGCGGGACTGCCTGCCTCTGCATGTTTGAACCCATCAGAGCCCGGTTGGCATCATCGTTTTCAAGAAAAGGAATCAAAGATGCCGCCACACTGATCAACTGCTTAGGCGAAACATCCATATAATCTATTTTTTCACTGGGCGATAAGATAAAATCGCCGCCCTTTCTGGCCGACACGATAGGCTGGACGAATTTCATCTTCGCATCCAGCTCGACGTTAGCCTGAGCGATAATAAATTTGTCCTCAATCAAGGCGGTGTGGAAATCCACATCATCTTTCGCAACTGAATTCTCCACCTTGCGGTAGGGCGTTTCAATAAAACCATAATCATTCACCCTGGCATAAGTGCTCAAGGAAGCGATCAGTCCAATATTCGGGCCTTCCGGGGTTTCAATGGGACATATACGTCCATAATGTGTCGGATGCACATCCCGCACCTCAAATCCCGCCCGCTCCCGGGTCAAACCACCCGGCCCTAAAGCACTCAACCGCCTCTTATGCGTCACTTCGGACAGAGGATTGGTCTGGTCCATAAACTGGGACAACTGGCTGCTGCCAAAAAATTCCTTGATGGCGGCGGTCACAGGTTTGGAGTTGATCAGATCATGCGGCATCGAAACATCCAGATCCTGGATAGACATGCGCTCAACAATGGCCCGCTCCATGCGCACCATTCCGACGCGGAACTGGTTTTCCAGAGATTCTCCGACAGCGCGAACCCTGCGGTTGCCAAGATGGTCGATATCATCAATAACACCGATGCCATTTCTAAGATCGACAATGTATTTCACCACGGCGACCAAATCTTCCAAGGTCAGCAACCGGTTTTCCAGAGAAACATCCAACCCGAACTTCTGGTTCATCTTGATCCGACCGACAACAGACAAGTTATATCGCTTGGGATTGAAGAACAGGTTGCCGAACAGCGACCTTGCAATTTCAGGCGTTGGAGGATCTCCCGGACGCAGTCTTTTGTAAACTTCGCGAATAGCATCATCCTGAGTCTGGGTCTTGGCCGCAACCAGGGTATCGCGAATCGTGGTATCGGAGGCTTCTTCATCAATACGAAGAATCCGAATCTCACTAAGCTTATTCTTTTTTATAATCTCAAAAACGCCTTCGGTAATTGCCTGATTGGACTCGACCTCTATCTCACCGGTCTCAGGGTCAATGATTTCGTCAAACAGGTACCGGGTGAACAGGCTTTCCGGATCAATCTCAACCTTCACCGACTTGGACATTTTACCCAGCTTCTTGGTGACAGCCACGGTGACCTTCTTACCCGACTTAAGCAAAACATCGTCGGTTTTGGGGTCGATCACATCCTCTTTAACCTTGAACCCGACCATCAGGTTCTTACTACCCATGAAGCATCGAGAATCTTTACCAATGGTGACTTTTTCGATCGGATAATAAGTTTCCAGAATGGTCTTATTGTCCATGCCAAATGCCTGAAGCAGGATGGTCGCCGGCAATTTGCGGCGGCGGTCAATCTTGACATGCAGAATATCTTTAATGTCGAACTCGAAGTCCACCCAGGAACCCCGGTCAGGAATGATCCTTGCCGAGTAGAGAATCTTGCCGCTGACGTGGGACTTGCCTTTATCATGCGAGAAAAACGCACCAGGAGATCGATGCATCTGGCTGACAATGACCCGCTCGACCCCGTTTATCATAAACGTTCCGGTTGGACCCATCATCGGCATTTCACCGAGGAATATTTTCTGCTCCTTGACTTCCCGGACAGAGTTAACGGTGACCTGAGAAACCTTTTCGGCCATCAAAAGCTTCAGGATATCATCGGTGACTGGTGTTTTTGCGGAGACCAAGGTCTTCGTGGTCGAAGGACGCTTGACCTCTTCGACAATAATCTTATCCTGCAGATACTTTAAGGTTTTGGGGCCGAAATCAACCACTTCCCGATCAAAAAGAACCAGCCGAACCATGATTTTTATTGGGTCCGAATAGGTGAGGCCTTTCTGCCTGCATTCGCTAAGCTTATGCTTTTCCTTATAGGTGACTTCCTGCTTACAGGTAGAACACACGACAGCAGGGCCGCCGAGCTCCTTGAACTCGCCGCAACCGCATTCCCAGATGCCGACTTCAAAGCCGACATACTCGATGCGAGCATTGATGTTCAGGTCAGAAATTGGAAAGACATCACTAAAAACCTCTTCCAACCCCCTCAACCCACGTTCGGCGGGAGCAACGTCCCATTGCAGGAAATATTCGAATGATTTTTTCTGGATCTCGATCAGATTAGGAATACCTATGACCGTAGGAATCCCAGCGAAGTTTTTTCTTTTTCTGAAATTGCCAAGCGCTCTCTGGGAATGGTTCTTCGACATAAGGTTACATCCTTCGAAAAGAAAGATTAACGGAAAATTTGCCTTTTAAGGCGTAGGTAAAATTACTATCCCAGTTTTCCGTTACTTAACCTCCACCGTTCCACCAGCTTCTTCAATTTTCTTTTTGATTTCTTCAGCTTCTTCTTTCTTCACGCCTTCTTTAATTGGCTTAGGAGCGGCCTCTACCAAATCCTTAGCATCTTTCAGACCCAAACCTGTAATGGTTCGAACTTCCTTGATAACCTGAATTTTCTTATCGCCTACCACAGTCAGAACCACGTCAAACTCTGTCTTCTCTTCAGCGGCAGCTTCTCCGCCTCCAGCAGGTGCCACCATTACAGCCGCAGGTGCTGCAGCAGTTACTCCATACTTTTCTTCCAATTCTTTCACGAACTCAGACATTTCCAAAACTGTCATAGTATCTATGAAGGAAACTACCTCTTCCTTTGTGACGGCCATTACGCCCTCCTTTCAATAATTGTGGTCTCTCAAACCGTGTTTTTATTAAAAAATATTTTTACAACGGCCTCCTACAGGCCGGTTTATTCTGACGCCTTTTTCTCGCGGACAGCATCCAACGTTCCAACCAACTTCCTCAACAAGCTGCTGAAAACTCCAGCAAAATTTGTCGTAGGCCCATTGAAAACTGCCAGCATCTGGGAGATAAGAACTTCCTTGGAAGGCAAGTCTGCAAGAGCCTTAACTTCCGCAGGAGAAATCTTCTTCCCCTCAATCACACCACAAATCACTTTAGGACTTTTCGGAGCCCCTGATTTTGCAAACTCTGCCAGAGCCTTGGCAGGAGCAACCACATCCTCAAAACTGACCACCAGAGAAATCGGACCCTTCAGATCCTCATCCAATAACTCAAAAGGAGTATTCTTCGCAGCCTGCCGGGCCAGAGTATTTTTAACCACACGAAAGTCCACAGACCGGGAGCGCATATGACTGCGCAACAAGGTCAACTCAGGAGCTTCAATTCCCTGATAGTCCGCAAGAACCGCTGACTTGGCCTTCAGAAATATCCCGTTTAACTCTTCAACTTTCTTTATTTTTTCTGCGTTTGGCACGTTAGCCACCCCTCTCATCCGCCCCAAAGGGACGAAAATTTTTCAATCAATTGGGCGTGTAAGCTACCCTAACCCCAACACCCATAGTCGTTGACACTGAAATCCCCCTAACATAGTGCCCCTTGCTTGAAGCCGGCTTGGCCTTCACGAGAGCTGCTATCAGGGTATGAAAATTTTCCTCCAAAGCTTCCACCGAAAAACTAGCCTTGCCTAAAGAAGCATGAACGATGCCGCTCTTGTCAACACGGTAGTCCACCTTACCAGCCTGAATAGACTCAATGGCCTGCCTGACATCAAAGGTCACCGTGCCCGTCTTGGGATTAGGCATCAACCCTCGGGGACCCAGAACTTTCCCCAGTTTTCCCACTTGACCCATCATATCGGGAGTAGCTACCACACGGTCAAACTCCATCCACCCCCCCTGAATCTTCTCGACCAGATCATCGCCGCCAACCACTGCCGCGCCGGCATCCCTGGCCTCCTTCTCCTTTTCACCTTTCGCGAACACCGCCACGCGAAATGTTTTCCCCGTACCCTTGGGCAACACAACGCTACCGCGGATATTCTGATCGGCCTTCCTGGGGTCAACGCTCAACCGGACAGCCACATCCAGCGACTCATCAAATTTTTCGGATTTGACAGCAATCGCCAGCCCCAATGCTTCCTTCAATTCATACTTGGCATCAGGGTCAACATTTTCTGCAGCCGACCTATGCCTTTTTCCATGCTTTGCCATAATTTTATACCTGCCTACTTGCGGTTAATTCTCAACTTTCAGACCCATGCTTTTTGCCGAACCCCTGATGATCTGCATCGCGGCTTCAATATCTTCAGCATTCAAGTCTTCCATTTTAACTTTTGCGATCTCCCGAACCTGCTCCTCGGTGACCTTACCCACAAACTCTTTACTCGGGTTCGAAGAACCTTTTGCGATCCCCGCCGCCTGCTTCAATAAAGCCGAAGCCGGAGGAGATTTTGTAATAAAAGAAAAGCTTTTATCCTTATAAACCTCAATGATTACAGGAATGATGCTGCCTTCCTGACCCTGGGTTTTAGCATTAAAGGATTTACAAAATTCCATAATGTTCACACCATGCTGACCCAGCGCCGGCCCAACTGGCGGTGACGGCGTGGCCTGCCCAGCAGGAATTTGCAGCTTGATCTGACCTGTCACTTCTTTTGTTGCCACAATCTTACCCCTTATTTATCCGCCCACTCGGCATGGAGCCAGCAAGCAATAGCCTCATAAGACTGAGAATCCGTTTGCCCGCAACCTAAAGACATCGCGAGGCTCCTCGCCCTGATTACTGATTAAACCTATTCGGGTCACACCCGTTCGATCTGGGGAAATTCCAATTCCACCGGAGTGGCGCGCCCAAAAATCGAAACCATGACCCTAACCTTACCCTTGTCATGGTTGACATCCTCGACAGTTCCATTGAAGTTCAGGAACGGCCCCTCTATAACCCTCACGCTCTCGCCTTTCTCAAAAGAGAATTTCGGCTTGGGCCGTGCAGATTCTCCCTTAATCTGATCCATGATCAACTTGACCTCTTCCTCTGCCAGAGGAACAGCCTCGCCTCCCCCACCCAGAAAACCGGTGACCTTGGGAGTATTTTTAATCATGTACCAGATATCCTTATTCATCTCGACATTGATCAGGATATATCCCGGGAAAAACTTCCTTGAGGAAACTTTTTTCTTTCCCTTACGCACCTCAACCACTTCTTCGGTCGGGATAACCACCTCACCAAAGTTTTCGCTGTAGCTGGAGCGCCCAAACTGCTCTTCTATACTTAATTTCACCTTCCGCTCAAAGCCGGAATAGGTGTGAATAACAAACCATTGTTTGGTGGACAAGGTACCTCCGTCAGTTGTCATATAAGGCTCTGCACAATCTTCGAGAGAATCGCGTCAACAACCCCAAGAAATACGGCCATTATCAAAACCACTACAACCACTACGGCGGTGCCTCCCAGCGCCTCCGCACGGGAGGGCCATGTTACTTTCCTGACCTCAGCTCTCACCTCAGTCAAAAACTCAAAAGCTTTTGCAATCATATATCCTCAACCAAGTTTCAACAGGCCAGGAGGGATTCGAACCCCCAACCCTCGGATTTGGAATCCGATGCTCTACCGTTAGAGCTACTGACCTAATTCGGAATCCGCGCCAGTTTTAAGGAAGGAGAGGAATATTTCCGTCTGCCCGATCACCCGGACATTCGACCTCAAACCCAACCGCCCGATTTTTCTTTATTTGGTTTCCTTATGAGGGGTGTGTTTTCTGCAAAATCTGCAGTATTTCTTGAATTCCAACCTTTGCGTGGTGGTCTTCTTATTTTTAGTCCCCGAATAATTCTTCCGATTACAATCAGAACATGCCAATTGAACGATAACTCTCATAATTATTTACCCAGCCTTTGCATCCGACAGCCTTACCCCTACTGGCTGCAAGACATTAAAAAAAAATCTCTATCAAATCCCAGGAATCGCCCAATGGAAACCTGGAGCCCACGATCGGGATTGAACCGATGACCTCTTCCTTACCAAGGAAGTGCTCCACCACTGAGCTACGTGGGCGTTAAATACTAACTACAATACCCCGGCCAAAGGTGGAGCGGGAAACCGGATTCGAACCGGCGACCCTCAGCTTGGAAGGCTGACGCTCTAGCCAACTGAGCTATTCCCGCAAGTTCATCCAACCTAAATTCAGGATGGGGAGGGGAGGATTCGAACCTCCGAAGGCTGAGCCGACAGATTTACAGTCTGTTCCCTTTGGCCGCTCGGGAACCTCCCCGTCATTATGGGTAAACCATCACAACCCCACAGTCGGCCCGCTTACCCAGCCTAAACCTCCATTGCAGGGTACCGGAATCCTTTTCAAACCAGTCAATTAAAACTGGAGCTGGCAAAGGGACTCGAACCCCCGACCTGCTGATTACAAATCAGCTGCTCTACCAACTGAGCTACGCCAGCTCAGCAAATAAAAACCCCCATATTACACTTTGACTTCCAAAGTTTCAATGTAAATTGGAGGTTTTCAGCTATTTCATTCAGATTAACAGGATATATTGCCGCGAAAGGGTGATTTGTGACGCACTATAGCATGGCTAAATGTCTTTTAATAGAAAAAAAACATCTTCCCTGCACTATTAAGCGAAGAATTTTAACACCGAAAATCCGCAAATACCAGATTTTTTTCTTTCTTGTCCCAATTTCAAAAAAAAACCGCTTTCCCGTCCATCAGTCCTGCCTACCAGTCATTTTCAAAACTGGTCTAAGTCAGAGCCTTGTCGAGCCATTTTCCGCTTTTTGGGAGGTCTCTTTAAATAATTCTTGTCCTGCTGCAATTCCTTGGTTGCTTGGAGCTTGGTTTTGCAAAAATGCGCCGTGTAACGGAAATTATAATAATCGACCGAATTCTGCGCATCTTGGAAGGAGACAATATAAGGGACTATTAAAGGAAAAGATACTAAATAAATCCACGCTTTACGAGTTTCGCCGGTATACCACTGCCCACCACCGGGAATCAATGAATACAACATGGCTATATCCCGGTCAAAATATGCGTATTCCTTGTCACACCCCGACTGGATGAGCGTTTCCATTTCCATTTCCATGGCAGGGGTTATCTGCTTGAAACGCAGGGGCGAATGGCCCCCACCTTTGACCCCGCAGGCGGACAGAAAAAACACCATCCCTGCTACCCCAATGATTTTAAGCAATCCTGGCATACCACTCCAAATGAGATAATTCTTTTTATATCAATAGATTATACGAAAATCTCCGTTTCCCGTCAAGCCCCCTAGCCGGGGAGGCAACTGGGCAAGAACGCTTTGAGCCAAGACAACTCTTTGCTCGCCAGAGACAGCTATTTCACTCCGAGTCCAGCGTCACGCTGGCCATCCACCATATAAAAATCCACTTCACGGCGATGGGATTCGAAGGGAACATCCGACCAGGGCCCCGAAAAGGATCGCGGGACGCGAAATCCAATCAAATCGGCCTTTTGTCCGAGCGCAAGAGTACCGCACTCTAATCCCAAGGCTTCTCCGCCAAAGCGGGTAGCCATGGTAAGTATTTCCCTTCGGCTGACATCGGGCAAAAGTTTATCTGCCATACGCAACTCGTCGAGAAAATTAAGGGAATCATTGCTGGCCAGTGAATCGGTTCCGAGAGCCACGCTCATTCCCCGGTCCAGCAAAGTGCGAACCGGCATGAATTGCGTTCGGCCAAACCACTCGGTACTCTTGGGACAAAACACCGGGCTGATTTTTTTCTCTTCCATAATATCAAGGTCGTCAGAAACAAAATTGCAGTGGACGGCGATAAGACGATCCAAAATACCCAGAGCATAAAGATATTGCATCGGCGTTTTATAGGGCGGTTGCCATTCAGGGTCCCAGGCAAATCTTTCTTTTAACAATTCTTCCAGTGAATTGTCACCGATCACAAGAAACCGGGACTCCTCTTTAATTTCCGCAACATGGCAGGAAAACGGACAATGATATTTCTCAGCCAGTGCTGCAAGATGGCGGAACAAATCAGGAGAAACTGAATAAGGAGCATGCGGCGCCAGGCCCAACTGGTAAAGAGGAGAAAGGCATTCACGTTTTAAAACCTCTTCCAGGTTTTTGCTAAGCTCTAACGCTTTTTCGGAATGAAACCCTATCGTCTCCAAAAACAATACCGAGCGAAAACCCAACCCGCCAATCACCGGCAACAGTTCAGGCTCGGCGACAAAATCTCCCAGCCCGGTCACGCCGGAACGTTTCATCACTTTAGCCCCCGCACGAATTCCCCGCACCCGGCTCTCGCTATCAAGAGTGGAGTTCAAAGGGATCAATGCACGAATCCAATCGACAAAAGAATCAGAAGGGGAAAGTTTTTTTTCAAGGGCGGTCAAACCAAGGTGGCAATGCGCGTTGACAAACCCTGGCATGAGCAGGCAGTCGGAAAGATCCAGCACACCTTCATTGTTCGATGGCGTTGTTGCAATCTCGACAATGTTGCCGTCATCAACAATCAGCTCACCGTTTTCAATCGGGTCTCCACACATTGTCAGCAAAGCCCGAAATTTTATTTTCAGCGCCATGATCGCGTTTTCAAAAAAGTGTGGAGTCTTTATACTGTTGATAGGCAGAGCCCAATTGTTCCAACAGTACCTGCTCTTCGGCACGGGCTCTAAAAATATTCAAGGGGATCACCACCACAAACACATAGCCCAGACACGGTACAGAACCGCAGGCCACAAACAATCCGGCCAAGGTCAAAATAATTCCTATATAAATCGGGTGACGAAAAACCCTGTAAACCCCTCCCGTGACCAAATGGTCTGTTCCCGGCAGAACGGCAAGCGAAGAACCCAGTGACCACATTGCGGCTATCCACAACAGAACACCCACCGCGCCGATGGACAGTCCCACATAAACCAGAGCGGGAACCCCAAAGCCAAAATTTTTTGGCCCGAGATAAGCCAGCACCAGAGGAAACAGGTAAGCCAACGGCACCAGAATGTTCAACACTAACTTCTGATTAGAACTGAGGGATTTAAAATCAATCATAGAAAACTAAGCGCCCGCTGCATACTGCAACATTTAAATCACACTATTCGTCGTCGCGAGCGACTGAAAGGAGCGCGGCGATCCAGCATCGTGATGCTTCTTAAGTAACCTTCATGCTCACCAAAGGTGTTCTGGATTGCTTCGTCGCAGTTGGCTCCTCGCAACGACGGGCTGTGTAAAGCTCTCCTCCCGTGGGAAGGAAATTGTAATATTTTTATCTCGGCTCAACGGTTATTGCTAGTCTCCACCGGGCGTTGCCCGGCGAGCAGTTGTTTGTTGAAGATTTCGCGTCCTTCGAGAATTTCGAGTTCGATCACCACTTTAAAAAAAGGCAGCGTGAATTTCATGTCTTTGAGTTTCACTGCGTCTTTTTCCGGGAGCAGAATGAACCGTGCCCCCTCTTTTATCGCGCAGGATTCCATCTCTCTAATATCCTGAAAGGTGTACGCATGATGATCGGGAAAGGACTTGAAAAATTTTAGCTGGATCTGCGAATCCAGCAAAATCTGCCTGAACCCTTCCGGCTTGGCGATTCCACAAAACGCGGCGACCGGTTCATTCTTTAATATTTCCATATCCAACACTTCTTCATCATCCATGCGAATTATGGAATCCAGACGAAGGTGCGTTTTGATCTGAGGAACGGAACCCAAAAGACGTGAATCAAAATTGATGGAACCACCGGAATAATGGGTGAAGCAGACCATATCGGCCCTTCTTGTTTCGCTTGCCGGTTCGCGCAACTCCCCTGCCGGAAACAAATGACCGTTACCAAGCGGCCTTAAATGATCGAAGAGTAAAATGTCGAGATCGCGATTTAAAGCCAGGTGTTGAAATCCATCATCCAGAACCAGCGTGTCGACGCCAAAATGATCGAGTGCATAGCGCCCTGTCTGATACCGGTCCGACCCGGTTAAAACCGGAACGTTTTTGAGTTTTTCCGCCATCATGACAGCTTCATCACCGACCCATTCGGGAGAAAGCAGCGTTTGTTTTCCATCGCAGACCACATTGACCGGGTCACCGGATTTCCCGCCATAGCCCCGAGTGAGAATAGCGGGCTTGAATCCGTTCCCTCTGAGGGTTTCGGCGATCATCATGACAAAGGGGGTTTTTCCTGTTCCGCCCAGCGTCAGGTTGCCAACACTGATCACCCTACAGTCGAGTTTGCGGCTGGGGAACACCCCCCAACGGTAGGCCCAGAGACGAAAATGGTGACCCAGCAAATAAACAAAGGAAATGAGTTTCAAGATCGCAAAAACCGGAAACCAGTACCATTCGCGCTCAGGCGATATGACTTTATAAAAAGTTTCAGACATCATTTTTCAAATAAATTTATAAGGGGCCTCTCTACTGATCCAGTACTTGGTATTTTGCACACAATTTCTGGAAGCCCCTAATATTTTAGGAGTATACTCTCAGCCTATGGATTTTCTGTATTATATTCTGACAGGAGGGCTAGTGCTTTTGGCTTCTCCTTTTCTTATTTTAAGAGCGCTGGTCTCTTCCTCTTTCCGCGATCAGATCAAGGAAAGAACGGCGGGAGCCCGCTCTCTGCCGCAATTAAAAGACACGTTGTGGATTCACGCCTCATCGGTAGGAGAAGTCCGCCTGGCCAAAATCCTCATCGCCGGTCTTATAAAGGAGGGGGAATCCCGCCCGATTGCCCTGTCCACGTTTACCCCCACCGGTTATGCATTGGCGCTGGAAGAAAAACTTCCCAATGTATTCAGGCTGCCGCTGGATTTCCCCACCTGGCTGAATCCGGTCTTTGAGCGTTTACAACCTTCAAAACTGGTTCTCATCGAAGCGGAGTTATGGCCAGCTTTGCTTCGTCAATGTAAGAGCCGCAGCATTCCTGCCATCCAGGTGAACGGAAGAGTCTCGGAGAAATCGGTTCAGCGCTATGGAAAACTCCCAGCCTTCCTTTTATGGATGACAGAGGCGATCGGGCAGTTTTCAATGCGATCCCAGACCGATGCAGACCGGTTTTTGCAATTGGGCGTGGCGCAAGAAAAAGTCCGGGTAACGGGAAACATAAAATTCGATGTAACCTCCGTCGAGACCGAAGAGAAATATCATCCTCAATGGAAAGCCGATTCCCAGATTCTGGTTTTTGGTTCCACCCGCCCAGGCGAAGAAGGCCCGATCATGGAAGCATTGGTGAAACTGCAAAAAGAGTTTCCCGGCTTGATCGGGGTGATTGCACCCAGACATATGGAAAGATGCCGGGAAGTCGAAGACTTGATCCGGGAATTCGAAGTGGATTATGCCCTGCTCTCCAAGCAGGATGATCTGAAAAACTGCGCTGTCTTACTGGTAGACAGCCTGGGAAAACTCAACGCCTTTTACAAAAGCGCAACCGTGACTTATGTCGGGGGCGGATTCAACCCCAGGTTTGGCGGCCATAACATTCTCGAACCGGCAGCTCTGGGAAAACCAGTGCTGTTCGGCAAGTTCATGAACAACTTTGAGGAAGAAGCGAAACTTCTCACACAGTCCGGGGGCGGGCTGCAACTGCAAAACATAGAAGAACTCTACGATGTTTTAAAGCGGTTGCTGACGAATGTGAACGAACGCCAGAAGCTCGGCCAGTCTGCAGAAGCAACAGTCAGGGCCAACAGCGGCGCCTTAAAAAGGAATATTGAACTCATCCGCTCAACATAAGATTTCCTGATGGGACACCCATTTTGATGATCGCTCTTTATCACTTCCTATCCCTTTTCGTTGCTGTCCTTCTGATTCCCCTGTTCTCACTGATCGCCCTGCTCTCCAAACATAAGTGGAAAGGACTGGCCCATCATTTCGGATGGGTTCCGAAAATGCCGGGCAAAAAAACCCTCTGGCTGCATGCCCTGTCAATGGGAGAAGTCGTGGCCGCGACACCGATTCTCAAACGGGTGCGTGAGCAAAATCCTGATCTCTATATCGCGCTCTCCGTCACCACAGACTCGGGTTATCAAACCGCTCTCAATCTTGATTGCGTCGACAGCGTGTTTTTTCATCCACTGGATTGCCTGCCGTTCACCCAACTGGCTTTGAGCCGGATTAATCCGGATATTTATGTCGTCATGGATACCGGATTCTGGCCCGGCATGATCGATCTGTTACATCGAAAAAATATTCCTGCTCTTTTATGCAACGGCCGCATCTCGGAACGATCCGCCCGACGGTATCTTCTAGCCGGCTCCCTTTTCAAAGACACCTTCCAAAAATTTCATCGGCTCGGCATGCAAAACACCAATGGGGAGAAAGCCGCACTGGCGCTGGGTGTGATCCGCGAACATATCGAGGTGATGGGTGACCCGAAATACGACGCACTGCAACCCATGACCAACGAGGAGAGAGAACAGTTACGGAAAACTTTCAAGCTGGAGGCAGACACGCCGGTATGGATAGCGGGCAGCACTCATGCCGGTGAGGAAGAAATTATTCTGGACGCGCACCGACAGTTGCTGGCGAAGCACCCTACACTTGTCCTAATTCTTGCGCCACGAAGAATAGAACGGGTGCAAGAGGTGATCAGCCTGCTTAAAAAAGAAAACTTTTCTTTCGCCCTGCGGTCGTCGCCGGAACCTGCAAAAACTGTCATCCTCCTCGATACGATGGGTGAGCTGGCTAAGGTTTATTCGCTGGGGCAGGTCGCGTTTATCGGCAGAAGCCTTGTAAAGCCGGGCGGTGGCCATAGCCTGATCGAGCCTCTATCTTATGGCCTGCCAGTCATGCACGGGCCTTTTATCGAGAACATCGGCCATGTCGCCGACAACGCCCATGAACTGGCTTCCCTGGTACAAAATTCTACGGATATAAAAGAAAGAGCACAAACTCTGCTGGAAAATGAAAGCCTGCGTCAGGAACTCCGGGAAAAGGCCCGTTCCTTCATCACGAAGCAACAAGGCGCCTCTGAAAAAATGGCTGAAACCATCACGCAATATCTGGAAGTCGAACAACCCCCCGCCTAATTAAGCATTGCACCCCCCGAAAAAGCCTTAGACTATTAAGTAAGCCCTGCATCATAAACGTGAGACAAATGACACGTCACAAAAGAAGATTTGTCTTATCAGGACTAATTTCTAAGAATTTTAATGCTCGTATGGGAAATCCCGGCTCATGAAAGTAAACACACGCATCATTCTAGGCTCTGTGATATTAGGCGTTTTCATAATTATTGCAACCTTCCTGAGTGTCCGGCCCATTGAAAACTAGTTAAAAAAAATGACTGGTCCCACTCGGCTGCTCTTTATTCCATACAATCCCTTAATTCAAAATTGAACGGGGCGGTTCAAGAAAGTTTCGTTTATGTGATTTCAGGTGACGTCCACGAAAAAGAAGAATTTCTGGGATGGGCGGACCATTTTAAACAGGACATCAAAAAGTTCTCACAACTTGCCAAGCAAGTGCTTGATCTCGCCAAGGTGGAATCGGGAAATATCACTCTGAACCTCCAGCCCATAAATGTCGTCAACTTGATAGAAGGAATGGAGGGAATTTTCCAGTCTGTCGCCGATGAATATGGCATTCGATTATCCACCGCGCTGGACCCTTCCATGATGCTTACAGCCCGGGCCGACAAAACCCGTTTAAAACAGGTTCTTTTGAACCTAGTCTCCAATGCCATTAAATATAACCGCAAGGAAGGCAACGTCACCGTGGCCTGCAAACCTTTAAATCAGAAAACCCTTCAGATCGATGTGATAGATACCGGCCCCGGTATATCCGCTGAAGATCAGGACAAACTGTTTGAGCCTTTTAACCGGCTGGGAAATGAGCATTCGGATGTGGAAGGCAGGGGCCATCGGCCTTACTGTAACCAAAGAGTTGGTCGAACTGATGGGGGGGGGGCTCTATAGGTTTGGTCAGTCACCTGGGTCAGGGAAGCCAATTTTATATCAAATTGCCCATTGCCGAAAACCCTTAGAGGGTTACAGTTTTGTAATTTTTCCTCAACCTACCAAACATTATTCTCTGGTCATCTTGCTGACGAAATAAATCGACAGGGTGGCAACAAGAAAAGCCGGAACCAATTCATAAACCAAAGCATCGGAAAGTCCGGTGGCTTTCCAGATAAGGGTCGTTAAAAATCCGCTCAGCATTCCTGCTATAGCTCCCTGCCGGGTTGTATTTTTTGAGTACAGCGTGAACAAAATGAGCGGACCAAAACTCGCCCCCAATCCCGACCAGGCAAACAGCACAAACCAGAAGATGACCCGCGTCTCACCCAGCGCAATAAGCATGGCCCCAAGCCCCAGCACCAGTACCGTTACCCGACTGACTAAAAGAATGGTTTCATGCGAAAAAGTTTTCTTAAGCATTTTTGAATAAACATCATGCGCAATCGCCGAGGCGGCAACCAGAATCTGCGCCGACACCGTGGACATGATGGCGGCCAACACCCCTGTCAGGACCACCGCTGTTAACAGGGTTGGTAATAATTGTTCTGCCGCTTTAGGGAACAGGTGCTCGGGGTCCTCCAACCCGGGAAACAGCGCTTGACCACAAATGCCCAATAGAATAGATGAGGAATAAACCATCAGTCCCCAGCCTAAAGCGATCCATGTGCCTTTTTTGATGGCCTCCGTATTTTTCGCCGCCATGTATCGGGTGATGACATGTGGTTGACCGGGGTAGCCGAGCCCGATCCCTAACAGACCCACTGTGGAACCAAAAAAAACCGCGGTGGATTTCCCTCCCATCCACTCTAAAGTTTCGGGCGAGACTTTCCCCACTTCCACCAGCATTCCTGAAAAACCGCCCAGGCTGGTCAGTGCTACCAACGAAAGAATGATCAGCCCTAATACCATAATGATGCCTTGGGCAAAATCGGTCCAGGCCACAGCACGCACTCCGCCCATCATGGTATAGACCAGCACAATCGCTCCGCCGATGGAAATGCTGAGGATATGAGGAATCCCAAAAATAGCGTCGAAGGTTTTTCCGATAGCGGTGAACTGCGCCGCCACATACGCCATCATGCAGGAAAAAATGATCACCACCGAAATCACGCGCAAGACATGGGTCTTGTCATCAAAATAGTTTTCAAAGTAATCGGGGAGGGTGATGGCGTGATTCTCTTCAGAGTATTTACGCAGTTTCTCGGCAATGAACAACCAGTTGATGAGATAACCCAACAGGCAACCGGGCAGAAACCAGATTGCCGACAAACCATCCTTATAAGCCAAGCCTACCGTTCCCAGCACGGCCCATGCACTTTCGGAACTGGCGGTGGAAGAAATCGCCGTCACCCAGGCCTTCAACGACCGGTCAGCGAGAAAAAAATCCAGCGGCGAGCGAGTCACTCTGGACGTCCACACACCAATGCCCAGCATGGCCAGCACATAAATTATAAAAACAACCGCAATAGTCCCAGATAGCTCAGTCACAGTAATCCCTCATTAGGCCGAGAAAAACGATTGCTAGAAGTAAAACGCTATTGCAGTTGGCCCCGCGCCTAGCGGATGTGTTAAAATTCGTATTCTTAAAATTGATTCACCCTTTCTTTACGGATAACACTTTTTCTATGACCCCCTACGAACCCAATTCCATCGAAGCCAAATGGCAGGCTTACTGGGAAGAAAATAAATCGTTCAAAGTCGAACTGGATTCTTCCAAAAAAAAATATTACCTACTGGAAATGTTTCCTTATCCTTCCGGGAGAATCCACATGGGCCATGTGCGCAACTACACTATCGGCGATGCACTGGCCCGATTCAAACGCATGCAAGGCTTTAACGTCATTCACCCCCTGGGTTGGGACGCGTTTGGAATGCCGGCTGAGAACGCCGCCATCAAAAATAAAACCCACCCTGCCAAATGGACGTTTGAAAATATCCGCACCATGCGAAAGCAGATTAAGGCACTCGGACTCAGCTACGACTGGGACCGCGAAATCGCCACCTGCCACCCCGGCTATTATAAATGGAACCAGTGGCTTTTTCTAAAGTTCCTCGAAAAAGGTATCGCCTACCGAAAAAACTCCACAATTAATTGGTGCGAAGACTGCCAGACCGTGCTCGCCAATGAACAGGTTGTGGATGGCTGTTGCTGGCGATGCGACAACGAAGTCCTGCAGAAACAGCAGGAGGGCTGGTTCTTCAAAATCACCGACTATGCCGACCGACTTTTGGAAGGTTGTAAAACCCTTGCAGGAAAATGGCCGGAACAGGTGCTGACCATGCAGACCAACTGGATCGGCAAAAGTTTCGGCGCGGAAGTAGACTTTAAAATCCGGGAGAGCGATGAAGTCGTCAAAGTATTCACCACCCGCCCCGACACATTATACGGGGCGATGTTTATGGTGCTGGCTCCCGAACACCCGCTCACCGTAAAACTTTCGCGCGGAACCAAACAGGAAAAAGATATCGACGCTTTTGTGCAAAAGGTAAAAATTCAGGACACTATCGCCCGAACCAGCGAGGGCGGCGAAAAGGAAGGTGTGTTCACCGGCGCTTATGCTGTGAATCCCTTAACGGGAGAATCCATTCCTGTATGGACGGCCAACTTTGTGCTCATGGATTATGGCACCGGCGCGATCATGTCTGTTCCCGCTCACGATCAGCGCGATCTGGAGTTTGCCCGTAAATATGATTTACCAATCCGGGTGGTCATTCAATCTGAAACCGTGGATGCGGAGGCGTTCACCGCCGATGGCGCTATGGTGAACTCCGGTTCTTTCGATGGCCTAGTCGGCCCGGAAGCCCGCAAGGCAGTTTGCGCACATCTGGAAAAAGAGGGCATCGGAAAAGCCACGATCAATTACCGGCTTCGCGATTGGGGAGTCTCCCGACAGCGCTATTGGGGAACACCCGTTCCGGTCATCCATTGTTCAAATTGTGGAATCGTGCCCGCTCCCGAAGACCAACTGCCGGTCGAGTTGCCCCTCGACGCGCAATTGGGAGAAAACGGCCAATCGCCTTTGCACACTCTTGAGTCCTTTTATAAAGTTTCCTGCCCGAAATGTGGAATCGATGCCCGCCGCGATACCGACACGCTGGATACTTTTGTTTGCTCTTCCTGGTATTTTGACCGCTACACCTCGCCCCGGTCGGAACAAGCGCCTTTCAGCAAAGAGAATAGTAACTACTGGATGCCGGTCGATCAATATGTCGGCGGCATTGAGCACGCCATTTTGCATCTGCTTTATTCCCGGTTCTTCAATCTGGTGTTGAACGATCTTGGGTTGACCGAGGTTCTTGAACCTTTTGCTCATCTGCTGACACAGGGTATGGTCATTAAGGATGGCGCCAAAATGTCCAAGTCCAAAGGCAATGTTGTGGACCCGGACGAAATTATTAGCAACTATGGTGCCGACACAGCCCGCGTCTTCATTCTGTTCGCCGCCCCACCTGTGAAAGATCTGGAGTGGAGTGACCAGGGCGTGGAAGGATGCTCACGGTTCTTAAAAAGAGTGTGGCGCATTTTCGGCGAATTTATCGGAGACGTCAAAACGACCGTATTGCCGGACAAATCCTTCACCACTACCGCTCCCGAAATCAAAGCTCTTCGGCGAATGACCCATATCACCATAAGACGGGTGACGGATGATATTGAAACAAGAATGCAATTCAACACCGCCATTGCCGCGATTATGGAACTGGTCAACCACCTCTTCAGCTTCAAGGAATGGTGGGAAAACAATAAGGATGAAACAGCGCGGATGGCCGTGCGGGAAGCTCTGGAAACATTGGTCCTGACATTATCGCCTTTCGCTCCACACATTGCCGAGGAAATGGCATCAGAGATCGGGCTTGCTAAAACTCTGGATCAGTGGACCTGGCCTCAATACAAAGAGGCCCTGACGCAAACTGATGAAATGTTGATCGTCCTGCAAGTCAATGGTAAGGTGAGACAGAAAATTTCTGTCGAGTCCGGTATCAGCGAAGATGATTTGAAAACCCGGTCTCTGGAAGATCCCAAAATTCTGGAATGGACCCAGGGTAAAGAAATCAAAAAAGTTATCATCATTCCCAAAAAACTTGTGAACATCGTTATCTAATGAAACGACTGCCGTTCAAATTCGGGATACTGCTCGCCCTCCTCCTTAGCGGGTGCGGGTATCATCTGGTGGGAACCGGTTCCTCCCTGCCCGAGCATTTAAAAACCATTTCCATTCCCGTGTTCGCCAATAGCTCTACAGAACCGGAAATCCACCGGGAATTAACAAGTGCCATTATTAATTCCTTCATTACGGATGGAAGGCTTAAAGTTGTCCGCAAAGGTCAGGCCGACATGGTGATGACGGGCAACCTTTATTATTATGAATTGGATGCCGTCTCCTTCAGCTCCGATGATTTTGCTTCAGGCTACATCGTAAAACTGGGCGTGGATGTTAAGGTGGTCGACAAAGCTAATGACAAACCCTACCTGAAACAAAAATTCACAACCCAATGGGACTACAAGTCCTCCGCTGATATTGTCGACACAGAATCGGCCCGGTTCGCCGCCTTGGAAGAGGCTTATAGCGAGATGGGCAAACGATTAGTGAGCTTGCTCATTGATCAGTTTTAATCCGTTATGCCATCGTGACTCCTGACAACTCAATCCTGAAAATTTCCAAAGGCCAAACAGAGCCTTTCTATTTTCTCTATGGGCCGGAAACCTTTTATCAAACCGAAGTTATCCAGGCTCTGCTGCAAAAGTGGATCACCGATGATAACCGGGACTTCAACCTGGAAACCTTCGATGCCCGGGAAAGCACGGTGAACCACTGGCTGGGATCTGCCAAAACTCTCTCTTTCATGGGTGGAACAAAACTGGTGGTGGTGCGCAATCTGCACGAGGCCGTTCCTACAGATCAGGATGCCCAGGCCCTCATGGACTACGCCGAGTCCCCCATTCCCGATGTCTGTCTGGTCATTACTGCCGACAAGGTCGACCGCAAAAGAAAATTATTTAAAACACTAACAGGACTAAAAACCGCAGTCGCCTGCGAAGCTCCAAAAGAAAATGAACTGACAAACTGGCTCCGGAAACGAGCTGAGGAGAAAGGTTATTCGCTATCCTCTGATGCGGCACGTTTTCTAGTGAACAGAGTGGGAGCCCGACCCGGAATTCTGGCGAAAGAATTGGAAAAAACTCTACTCTATGCGGGGAAAAACAAATCCGTTTCGGAACGGGATGTCGCTGAAGTGGTGGGAGAAAGCAAGCAGGAAAATGTTTTCGCCCTCACCGATGCATTGAAAACAAAAAACCCGGAAAAGGCACTCCACCTGCTCCACAACCAAATCGATCACGGAGAAGAACCCATAAAAATCCTCGGCACGATTGCCTGGCAATTTCGAATGATCTGGGAAGTAAAACATTATCAGAAAAAAAACCTGCCACCCAGCCAGATTGCGAAAGTTATGGGAGCCAATCCTTATGTCGTCGATAAAGCTGCGCAACACACTGGCCGGTTCAGCACACAACAACTGCGCAACGGATATTTGGAATTGGCAAAAGCCGATAGAAGTTTGAAGTCCACTACACAGAACCCTCTGGCTGTGATGCAAACCCTAATCCTAAACCTCTCCCACTAAGCACCGGGCAACGCCCGGTAGTAATTGGCAATGACTCGTTGAGCCGAGACAGCTTTTGCCCGTAAAGTGAAGACATTGCTAACTAAGTCCAGAGTTACGCTGGTTAGGGAGTGCGGTTGACCAAACGGGTGAGACCGGAAATTTTTCGGGATGCAGCGCGAGCGTGGAGGATGCCTTTACCACCAACCTTGGCGATGACTTTCGTAGCAAGCTTTAATTCTTTCTGTGCCTGCTCTTTGTTGCCTGCCTCAGCTTCGGTACGCACTTTTTTGGATAGCGTCCTGACCAAGGTGCGATAACCTTTATTTCTTTCATTTTTCTTCAGGTTTTGCCGGTTGCGCTTCAATGCAGATTTATGATTAGCCAAAAACTGTCCCTCTATATTGAACGTTGAAAACTCGTCATCCCGAACCGGGAGACAAATAATAGTGAATTGAGCTTTATACTTTATTCCTTTCAGGTTGTCAAGTTGCAGCACAAACCCAAGGCTTTATCCGTCTTCTGGAGAAGGCAGGGACTTGAGGTACTCCATCAACCGCTGGAACTCTATTTTGAATACCTTATAAAGCTGGGGCGCCTGACTCAGGTCTTTATTTCGACCCGCCCGCTCCAAATGGAGCGCCGCCTCTCGCACCGGTCCCGCACAAATATTGGACGAAGCCCCTTTTAGCGCGTGCGCCCTTTCTTCTACCTCGTGGGCGTCTCCTGCTTCCAAGGCATAAAGAAGTTGTTCGGAATGCTTGGCGGCATCTTCAAGGTAGGCCTCTACAATTTCCAAAAAGAGTTCTTCATCATCATCGCAAAGCTCTAGGGCCGCCTTCTTATTAAGAACGGGTTCCTGTTCATCCGGCATCATTTTGATCCAGCAAAGCTTGAATTTTTTCCATCAGGCGTTTGATATCTACCGGCTTGGTATCGTAGTCATCGCAACCGGCTTTTAGGGCCTTGTCCCGATCCGGAGTCATGGCGTGCGCCGAAAGGCCCAGAACAGGGATAGACTTGGTTTCGGGATTGTCTTTCAGCGCGCGGACGGCTTCCCATCCATCCATCACCGGCAAACTCATATCCATAAGAATCAGGCAGGGCGATTCCGTGCGGGCCATGTTCACACCTTCAAGGCCATCCACTGCAATGATGACTTCAAAACCCTTGCGCTCTAACCGCCGGGACAGCATGTCCCGATTCATTTCATTGTCTTCGACGAGAAGGATTTTAGTCATCAAAAAGTCCTGATATTCCGTGTGCAATTATCTAATCCCTTGAGATCAGCAATGCAGATTATTTAAGAATTCCCAGTACATAGTAGCCTGCTCGCGAACCTGATTCAAGTCTGATCTAGAAATCTGGCGGGGGACCATGCAGAATAACCCGGTTTTCGCCGGGGAAGAGCAGAGGGACAAGGGTCCCCACCACTCCCAATGTTGGTTTGCTAAAATGTTGCCAAGGGGAAAAGTAAGACCGGGGACCAGAAAAAGGAAATGGCCTTTTTAAATTGTTCCATTTCCTCGGCACCTTCCGGTTTTTTTAAATAGCTGTTAGCTCCATTTTCATAGGCACTCAGAACATCGGCGGGAGAAGAAGAGGTGGTCAACATGATGATAGGAACCCTTTTCAAACCAGGATCCCCTTTGATAATTTTCGCGATCTCCAATCCGTTTTTCCTGGGAACTCTGATATCCAGAAAAATCAAATCCGGCGCAGGGTACCGGGTCTCATCTTGGTATTCCCCTTTCCGGAACAAATAATCTATCGCCCTATCACCATCCTGCACCCACTGTATGACAGCTTTGTCGCAACAGCCCTTCACAGTGTCTTCCAATAAATTGTAATCGTCGGCATCATCTTCCACCACCAACACCGACACTCTGCCTTTAAGACTTTTAACCGAATTAGTCATTTGCTATGCCTCTCTGGGAGCTTAATGTTAAACTCCGACCCGCCATCACCCGGTAAATTTCCTACCGTTATCTCCCCTCCATGACTGACCACAACTTTTTTACAAATGGCAAGGCCCTATACCGGCCCCCTCTATCTCGGGGTAGAGCCGCTCAAAAGGCTGAAATACAAGGTCTGTATATTCATCCTTGATTCCCATGCCATTGTCTTTCAAACAAACCTTTATGAATCCATCATCTTCCTTCGAAGATAAAATTTTTACCACAGGAGGAATATTTGCTCGCGTGTATTTAAGGGAATTGGAAATGAGATTTTGCAGCAACTGAACCATTTGGGTCTTGTTAGCTTCAATAACCGGTAATGGTGCAAACTGAATCTTAGCCCCTGTTTCCATAATCTGGTCTGACAAAGTAGCCAGAACCTCGGTCACCACATCGTTTAAGTTGACCCTTTCAAAAACACTGGAATTACCTGCCAATCTGGAGTATTCGAGAATGTCATCTGTCAGTAATCTCATTGTCTTTCCAGCATGCAATATTTTATCCAATAACAATTGATCGCTTTCTGTATAACGGGAACTATTTTCAAGCAATATCTCGGCAAAGTTTATGATCTTTCTAACCGGAGCCATTAAATCGTGCGAGGCAATAGTGGCAAAACTTTCCAGGTCCTGATTACTTTGTTTCAATTCAGCCAGTTTAATAATCAGGTTTCTTTTCAGGTTTTTACTTTCAGTGATGTCCAGCCAGTTCATCACATAGCCTTCCAACTGCCCTGTCTCATTGAGGATCGCATTGATTGCAGACCTTAAGATCACATCTCCAAATTCAAAATCAACCTGATGGGGAAGAGCCAATGGATTTTTTAAAATCGCTTCTACTTTATCGGGGTCCTTGTGAAACCGATGAATGGGCCCACCAAGGACATCGTCGGCACTTATCTGAAACACATCTTGAAGGGTTGGCTCAATAACTTTGAGGGATTTTCTGGCGCAGGCATTCATGAAAACAAGATTGAAGTCCTTATCCGCAATAAAAACATTCGTAATTAAACTTTCGACAAATGAATACAGTTCGTTGGGATATTGATCAACAACTTACTTCTCTTGTTCAGGTTAAGTCGCAAGTTTTAATCTCCTTACCGATAATAAAAATTAACAGTCTGTGTATATCAATTTCTGACGGGCATTTCAAATCTAGCTACTTAAATAAAGGACTATATATCAACATTTTTGCCCCTCTCATCCCGTCAAGCCAGGTGCTTTTATCCATCCCCATTCAAGCCGGGGAAATAATAGTTTTTTTTACATCAAAACTGACGGGCATTATAATACAATTTCTAAAAATATCCGCTAAATAGTTGATTTTTTAGGTTTTATACTTATCCAAAATTTTCGACAAGCGGATTTCCCCATAAAAAGATCTTCTAGTAGTTTGGCCCGACCCAGTCTCGGGAACAGGCCTGTCACGGATAAATTTATCGGTAATGAAAAATTTTACTGGGGTTTAAAAGTCGCCTGTTTAACGCCGTCTTTGCTCAATATGACTGGTAGATTGCTGAAAACCTCTTGCCCCTCTTTGAGCAAAGTGGCTTTAAATAACCTGTAACTCTTCAGGTACCGGCATGAGCAACCTTAAAACTTGAGCCTGCCCTTGCCAACCGGTATGATCGCGTTCTATGACTCCTAAAATACAATCAGCTTATCTGGCGGCGGAAGGACTTCTCGATCCTCTATTAAAAGAACTGGATGGAGCAGTTGCGGTGCATGACCAACTCGTCCTTTCCTCCCAGCCCGCCAGGCAGGCGCACTGGGCGCAGAATATCTGGGAGAATCCTGTCGTCCTTAAAATCGACTCGATCAACGACGCCGCCAAACAACTGAAATCCCTGCAACGCAACTGGTACCTCTATTCGCACACTCTGCACCGCCGCGCCAAACTGATTCTGGATAAACTGCCGCCGGTAAATTTTAAACCACTAATTTTTCCTTCTTCTTTACCGAAAGTCCCGCCAGGGACCTTCACCCTTCTAGATGAAAATACGCTGCTCGCGTCAACGAAATGTTCAAATCCATTCCCGAACGGCGAAGCGCATTTTGTCGAAGACAAAAATGGTCCGCCCAACCGCGCCTATTTAAAACTTTATGAAGCACTCACTCTCATCGGCAGGACACCCCGACCGGGAGAATTTTGCATAGACGCTGGGGGAAGTCCGGGAGGCTGGGCTTGGGTGATCCAGAAATGCGGCGCCGAGGTATTGAGCGTCGACCGTTCGCCGCTCTCTCCCCTAATCGCGGGATTAAAGGGCATCTCGTTTCAAAAACGCGATGCGTTCACGCTCCTGCCCGAGGAATTTCAGCGAGAAGGGCGGTCCGTCGATTGGCTGTTCTCGGATGTGATCTGTTACCCGGAAAAACTTTATGGATGGGTCATCAAATGGGTGGAGTCTGAACTTTGCAAAAACTTCATCTGCACCATCAAGTTCAAAGGCGAACTCAATCTTGCCATTGCCGATAAGTTTGCCGCCATTCCCGGTAGCCGGGTTCTGCATCTGTTCCACAACAAAAACGAATTGACCTGGATCAACCGGGCCACGCCCGGTGGTAACAAACAATAACTTATCTCGGCTTAGGGTTCTGACTTGCTGGCTCTTTGCCGAGCAGCTACTAGCCGTAGGGGCTACAAAAAATAACTTCCTTGGCAAGAAAACCTTTGCTTAAGAGCTATCGACCCTGACTTGCTGGCCCTGCGCCGAGCAGCTTCAACTCTTTAGCGGCATCAAGGATATCGGTTTTATTTAAAGACTCTGCCAGCGCTACCGATTCATTCAAACAAAGTTCAAACTGTTCGTGGTTCCCCAAAACCCGATACAAGGCGCACCCAGAAAACAAAGGTTGCAGGGTTTTCAAAGGGTCGACAAGCTCGCGTCCCATGCGCACCCGATTCTGCAAAGTGGCAATGCCCCTCTCCAATGCGCCTCGCACCGACATGAATCTGTCATCAACGACCAGTCCATCCGCGAAAACATCGGCTAAAATTTCCAACGCTCTTTGCCAGTCGCATTTGCGCCAGAAAGTGATGCCCACCATCGCAAGAATGGCCCGCTCTCCCATTTTGTCACCAGACTGTTTAAACAGATCCCGAGCCAGACTGAACTGGTCCAAAGCTTTTTGCAGTTGCGCCATTTCCCAAAAAGCAGTACCTAGCGCAGTCAAAATCACTGCCTCCTGACCGGCCTCGCCCTTTTCCCTAATCACAGGCAACACATCCTTCAAGCAGCGCACCGCAGGATCAAACTTCCGCACTTGCTGATAAGCATCGACCAATGGAATGATCGCAGCAACGATCTCAGTGGACAAGCCGCTTTCTTTTGCGCTAGTAAAAGATTTTTCCAGATCAGAAAGTGGCATTTTATTGGAACTTTTTTTCGGGTTGGTCATCCTAGTTATAGATGCCCAAATCTTATAAAGGATTGCAAACCATGTTTAAAGAAATTGCACCGCAAAAAGTGCAGGAAATGCTGGAAGAAGATTCCGTCAACGTGGTCGACATTCGCGATCCCGGTGCCTACTCCGCCGGCCACATCCCCAACGCCGTTTCCCTGAACGATGGCAATGTTAAAGAGTATATCGAATCGACCGACAAAGAAAAACCACTGGTGGTTTGCTGCTACCACGGCCACTCCAGCCAGGGAGCCGCTGAATACTTCTCGCAAAACGGGTTCAAAGAGGTCTATAGCATGACTGGCGGCTATTCCGCCTGGCCCCTCTAAGCGTGGGGCTAGTGAGCAATAGCTAATACTGCTAGCAATAATTCTTCTCGGCTTAATCAGACGTAGGAGCAGTAATCTTAGAGCAGACCCTTATCCTTATAACGACGCATTGCTTCCGGGCAATCGCAAGTACGTGGGACTCCTTCCAAGCTCTCGAAGACCGCATTGATCAGTTGCGGGAATTTTTGTATCGCCGCGTCAACCTGCTTGCGCTCTTCTTCTGTCTGCATACCTTCAAATAACTCACCCTTTTTAAATTCTCTGGGTTTTACACCCTCGGCATAATTGGTTAAATAACAAAATGGCGTGTAGCACATTTCCATTTCCCGGGCCAGGAAGGCTTCCGGCGCGAGGGTCATGCCCACCAGATCGGCACCCAGAAGACGCAGTTTGCGGATCTCCGCCGGGGTTTCCAAACGCGGCCCTTCGGTGCAGGCATAGACCGCCTGTTCATGGTGGGGCAGTCCGCTAGAATGAAGGGTATCGTGCAGGGCGCTGGCGATCTGCGGACAGAACGGTTGGTTCATGCGGATGAACCCGATTCCCGTGTCCTTAAAAAAGGTGGTCTCCCGGTTGCGCGTTTCATCGATGATATCGTGCGGCACCACAAAATCTCCCGGCTTGAAAGCCGTGTTGATAATTCCTGGGCCGGACCATGAGATGACCCGCTCGACTCCGCATTGTTTCAGGGCATGAATGTTGGCGCGGTAATTAACAAAAGGAGCGGTGAGGGAATAATCGGTTTCACCATGGCGGGATAAAAATAAAAAGTCCCGGCTTTTAGAACTGAAATGGTGAATGGGCGCACTTTTCCCATAAGGAGTTTCTAAAACTTCGCAACCCTTTTCCTGGCCAAGGGCTTGCCCGGTGAGAAGGTGATAGGCCCCACTGCCGCCGAGCACCGCAATGGGAACAGATTCCGTCATCAGTCTTAATCGAGGTAAGTTTCAATATCGCCGACATAATTGGCGGCCGATTCGCGGATGCCGCGAATTTCTTCTTCGGTCAGTTCCCGTTTTACTTTCGCTGGCGAACCCAGCACTAGGCTTTTTGGAGGAATCTTCGTGTTCGGGGTCACCAGAGAACCGGCACCAACTATGGACTGCCCCCCCACTTCCGCGCCATCCATAACAATCGCCCCCATACCGATGAGGCATTGAGATTCGATGGTGCAGGCGTGCAAGGTGACGTTGTGGCCCACCGTCACCTCATCGCCGACAATCAGCGGAAGGGTTTTGCGCGCTACGTGCAGAACACATCCATCCTGAATATTTGTGCGCTTGCCGATGTGGATATGATTGACGTCGCCGCGGATCACCGCGTTGAACCACACACTGCTCTCTTCACCAATCTTCACATCACCGATGATCTGCGCGCTTTCTACCACCAAAGCAGAATCGTCAATCTCCGGTTTCTTACCTTTAAACGGATGAATCATGTTGAATCCCTTACAAATAGTGGAGAACCTTCACGGGCATAATGTAATTCCTTAGCTCTCGTGCCCCGTAGGGGTATAAATTGCAATGGCCTCATATTACCTTCAATCGGCATCTCGGCGCAATAAGCTATTGCCCATTGAGTCCAGCGTCACGCTGGTGCTTATCGCGTATGGCCTGATAACTTATTGCTGCCAGGGTTTGTCGATCTGCACCTGCCGAAACTTCCGGCAGCACCATTACCGTCACCGAGAGTCGGGGTGTTTTCAGCAATGTCATAATATGGCTGATGAAACTATCTCCATAATAGGCAATCGTCGGCTGATGCCCATCGTGATAGCGAATCTCCACCGGCACCACAGGCCGGTTAGCAAGAACCGCCGCCTCAAAGACCGCTGACTTGAAAGGCACCACATCGGTTCCATCGGTCGCCTGAGCTTCGGGAAACAGAATCACGGAATGCCCACTGTTTAATCGCGCCTCAATTTCCCCAATGACAGCCTTCACCTGATGGCGTTTGCTCCGGTCGGCGAAGATGGTCTGCCCCAGCCGGGCCAACCAATTAAACAGTGGCCAGTCGGCGATCTCGGCTTTGGAGACAAAGAACCCTTTGAAGCACGAGCCTAAGACAAAAATATCTGGCGAGCCAACATGGTTGGCAACGATCAGCGATCCCGGTTTTAGTGAAGCATCTCCTTCAATCTGAATCTGAATATTGAAGACCCTGCAAGTCACGCGGGCCCACCATCGTGCAAAAAAAGCAATCCACGTTAAAAGACATGTCCTTGACATAAAAAACAGAACATGTCCGCACGCTCCGATCACCACGAACACGACGAACACGCCGATGTATGCCCCTATTCGAATGACCGCTAGACAAAGTGACATAAAAAAATTTAGAAAAATCCTTTTGTTTTTTTTCTGCTCCTCAGCATATCAGAAACTATCAGACGGTTGAGATTCCTGTACAGGGAAATCACCATGGAACCCAGCCCAATATTCCCAACGGATGCCACGCCCAGCGCCGAAAGCATGACATTGCCGACATGCCCCCAGGCAAGATGACTTTTTAACAGGCTGTAATGGATTTTATCCATGCCACAGAACGCACTCAGGCCGCTCACCAAATGCACCCGTTCGTTCTGCTGCGCTTTTTCTTCAAGATAGTGATTCACCTTTTTTACCGCCGAATCGGCCTGCTCCAAAGTCACCGGACTTTTTGGATAAAAGATGGTCTGCAATAATTTGAAGGATGTTTTTCCCAGATCCTTGGACACGTCCACATGAATGGAAGTCACAAAGACCTCGGCGTTCCATTGCAGGGATTTTTCGATCAGGATGTCCAGGCATTCAACGAGAGAAGGGGCGGGCACTCCATACATGATGTCATTGCCGATATCGGTAAGGAGTACCGCAATGCGCCGCCCCTGCTTGGCATAAACTTCGGCAGATTCCATAACCCGGCATTCACCAATGGGAGAATAAGTAAAATTGAGCAATCCTCCCCGGGCGCAATAACCTCGGCCTGGTCCCATCGCATTGACAAACTCGACTTGTGAAATATTTTGGGAAATTTGTTGGGTCAGGGCAGAGTAGCCCCGTGCCAGATTGCTGGCCCCCAGCAGGACAAAGAGAAAACCGTCATGTTCAGCGGAGCCTTGCATGGCCCGCCGGTTACGAAGACGGCCGAAAACGGTCCGGCAGGCCAGAAGTGGAAGCCCTGGATAAAAGTTTCTTCTTCAGGTCCTCATAAAAATCTGCTGCCTTTTCCAGACTCCGGGCCTTTGCATGCCCTTTGCGCTTGTAGGCTTTCGCTTGATCAGCAAAATTCATTTTGCTCTTTTTATAATAAATAAACCGGTTTTCCCACCAGCTTCCCGGCTTGCCATCCCATGTTAGTTCGTTAGGGTCCTGCAAAGATCTTAAAGTGAGCAGATTTTTGTTGCGGTCGATTTCAAACTTGAAGTCCCCAAGAAAGCTCATTCCCAACAGCCCATCGATATCCTTGATATGGCTGTTGATAGAAGCTTCCACCAGCCGGGCTTCGGCGCCACCTATCCTAACCGTGTCAAGCGCCACCAGCTTCCCCCAATCTGTTCCACCCGCAGTGCCGAAGGGCATCTCGGCGGTGTCGGAGAAAGGTGTGATTCCAAGCTGACTGCCAATGTCTTCGGTAAGGGTGATGAAGGAGGCTCCGGTATCAAGTATTAACCGCGCATCAATACTGCCATTGATGACTATATCAACGAGAAAATTTCCACCGCTCGTAGGAATGAGAGGAACTTCAATTTCGCCGTTTGAAGCAACCGCCCCTGGAAGTTGCATATGCTGCCCTGAGGCAGAAGAAGATTGAGGCGCCACTTTTCGCGCATCAGGAATCTTGCGAACTCCTTTTTCATTTTTGCGATACTGTTTGGGAATCTTTGAGATGGCATCGACAAAATGGATTTTGCCTTTGTCATCCCGATAAGTGTAGACGCCTGCAATGCTAACCTGCGCCGCGCAAAAGGCAACTAAAAGAAACAGCAGGACAACCAAATTTTTTCCGAAAAACTTATTCAATTTCGATCGGGCTGACATAGACTTCGCGGGGTCGGACTCCGTCAGACGGGCCTACGACCCCTTCTTTCTCCATGGTTTCAATGATTCGTGCCGCCCGATTATAGCCGATTCTTAAACGCCGTTGTATATAAGAAATGGAAGCCTGCCGGTCTTTCGCGACAATGGCAAGAGCTTCATCATATTTTTCGTCAAACGGTTCTTCCTCTTCTCCTCCGCCCTTTTCTTCCTGAACCACCGACTCAAAAATATCTTCTTGATAATGCGGTTTCGCCTGCTTCTTGATGAAGTCCACAATGCGTTGAATTTCCGCATCGCTGACCATTACTCCATGCAGTCGATGAAGTTTGGAGGTTCCCGGAGGCAGAAACAGCATATCGCCTTTACCGAGAAGTTTGTCAGCACCCATGGCATCCAGAATAGTTCTGGAGTCCACCCGGGAGGTGACTTTATAAGACATGCGTGCGGGAAAATTGGCCTTGATGATTCCCGTCAGCACATCCACCGAAGGCCGTTGCGTGGCAACGATCAGATGAATGCCTGCGGCCCGTGCCATCTGCGCCAGCCGGGTCAACGAATCTTCCACCCCTTTGGACGCGACCATCATGAGGTCGGCCAACTCATCGATCAAAATGACAACATACGGGAGTTTCGCCGGTGGTTCCGGCATCATTTCCTCATCCTCCCCGTCTTCGTCATTTACCGGCTTGACCCCTTTATTGGCTTTTTCGCGTTTTTTTAGTTCCAGCTCATATTCTTTTTGCAGTTTCCCCGCAAACTCGTTGAAGCCGCCGATATTGCGTACTCCGCACTCGGCCATCATTTTGTAACGCGATTCCATTTCGTTGACCGCCCACTGCAGTGCGGCGGCGGCTTTTTTAGGATTGGTAACCACCGGAGAAATAAGATGCGGAATGCCATCATAAATCGAGAGCTCCAGCATCTTCGGATCAATCATGATCAATTTGACTTCATCCGGCGTGGCGTTCAAAAGAATGCTGCAGATCATGGCGTTAAGCCCGACACTTTTGCCCGATCCGGTCGAACCCGCCATCAGCAAATGCGGCGTGGTCGCCAGGTCCTGCACTGCCGGTTCGCCAGTAATATCTTTTCCGATTACAAGAGTGAGTTTAGATGACGATTCCTGAAACACGTCGGATGTCATGACATCTTTAAAGTAAATGGTCTCACGCCGCGTATTGGGGATCTCGATACCCACCACCGGTTTGCCCGGTACTGGAGCAAGAATGCGGAGCCCTACACAGCGCAGAGCCAGCGACAGGTCGTCCGTCAGAGAGACAATTCGACTGACCTTGATTCCCGGTGCCGGTTCATATTCAAACAAAGTGATGACCGGACCTGGCAAAACCTGCACCACCCGCCCCTGAATACCAAAGTCCAATAATTTCTTTTCCAGAATGGCACTGCTGGCGAGAATCTCATCGCGGGCTTTATCGTCCTGCGTATCCCTGCCCGGCGGCGGGTCTTCCAACAACGAAAGTGGAGGAATCTGGTAATTGCTCGACGAACTCATGAAAGCAAAATGATCCTGAATCACAAACTCAGGTTTTGCTTCCTTTTCTTCCTTGGCTTTCTTTGCCTTCTCTTCAAGCTTCACAATAACCGGCTGGGTGCGGGTGACGATCACTGGTTGCACCGCCACCTTATTAATTTCCCGCATCTCCTCACGCGCTATTTGAAATTTTTCGATCCATTCTTTTGCAACCAACAGGCTTTTCGAAGCCATATTTTTTATTGCAACCGCCCCCAATATCGCCACTGCGGCCAGAGCCTTGAATATTTTTCCAATTCCTTCAACCAGCGCATTGACTGGAATACGCGTCATCACCAGAAAAGCCACCAACAATAAGGTGAGCAGGGTCAACACCGCTCCCGAAGCATTCAACCAGGCCACGAGAAATCCGCCCAGTCCATGGCCGACCAAACCACCGACCGGAACCGCTGAGCCAAAAAACGGATCGACCTCAAACTGGATCGCCAATAGAGAACACAGCCCAATCAAAAACAAAATTCCCGATGTTAAAATCAACGACCAGTTGTGAAAATCTTTCCCCCGAACCAGCGCCCACCCTAAAAACGCCGTGATCACTGGGAAGAAAAATGCACCACTGCCAAAAACATGGGCCAGTCCGTCGGCAAAATAAGCTCCAACTATGCCGGCAGAGTTTGCCACGTGCGCCCCAGCAATACTTTTATTGAAGGACGGATCATCAGGGAAAAAAGTCATCAACGCCATCAAGCTAAACACCGTGAAGGCAAGCGCAACCACACCAAAAAAATCTCGGATCAATATATGTACTGTTTTTTCTTCACTCATGGGTCACAATTCTCGGGTTGGTTTGGGTTATCAATCGATGAACCGTGTTCTGGAAAACCGTGTCCTGTTTCCAGTTCGCGTCATCGGGTTCCGGGTAGTCGAGGTTATAGTGCAAACCCCGGCTTTCTTTTCGGGTCATGGCTCCCTGAATGATCAACTGTGCCGTGATGGCGAGGTTTCTCAGTTCCAGAGTGTCTTTAGTGATTTTAAAGTTCCAGTAATATTCCTGAATCTCTTCCAGCAGAAGTTGAATGCGACGCTCGGCCCGTTTCAGACGTTTGGTGGTACGAACAATACCAACATAGTTCCACATCAACCGGCGGATTTCGTCCCAGTTGTGTGACACCACCACCGACTCGTCACTGTCCACCGCGCTTCCGGGGTCCCATTCAGGAATCCGGTCCAACGAGTTTTTAAAATTTTTGGGCTCCTTAAACAAGTTCACCACCTTCTCCACCGCCCGATGCGAGAGCACCAGTCCTTCCATCAGAGAGTTGGAGGCCAACCGGTTGGCGCCATGCAAGCCGGAGGAACACACCTCGCCGCTAGCAAAAAGTCGTTTGATGTTGGTCTGACCGTTGGCATCCACCACCAGTCCACCGCACATATAATGCGCCGCTGGGACTACCGGTACAGGTTCCCGCGCCATGTCGAATCCGAATTCCAGACAGGTTTTATAAATATTTGGGAAGCGTTCGCGAATACGGTAACCCTCAAGATGCGTCGCATCGAGAAGGACGTGGTCGTCGCCACTAGTTTTCATTTCGTAGTCGATGGCCCGCGCCACCACATCACGCGGAGCCAGACAACCTAAATCATGATGGTTCTCCATGAACGTGTCGCCGTTTTGCAAACGCAGAATTCCGCCCTCGCCCCGCACCGTTTCTGAAATGAGAAACGATTTTGCTTTAGGGTGAAACAGGCAGGTAGGGTGGAACTGGAAAAATTCCATATTGGCAATTTTTGCTCCGGCCCGATAAGCCACAGCAACACCATCCCCCGTAGCCGTATCCGGATTCGAGGTATAAAGATAAACTTTGCCTGCGCCGCCGGTGGCCATAAAAATGACCCGGCCCACCATCGTCACCACCTTCTGTGTCTGATGATTCAGGACATAAAGTCCCAACGCCTCGTCTTCATCGCTGCCCGGCTGAATTTTTTCATCGAGCCTGGCCTGGGTGATGAGGTCGATGGCCATATGGTGTTCAAATATTTCGATATTGTCCTGAGCATGAACCGCTTGGATGAGGGTGCGTTCAATCTCCCAGCCGGTCAGGTCGTTCGCGTGCAGAATGCGACGTTTGGAGTGTCCGCCTTCTTTTCCCAGATCAAACCCGGCACCCCGAATGCGGTCGAACTGAGCACCGAGGTCGATCAACTCACGAACTCGTGCTGGCCCCTCGCGGCAGGCGATACGTACGAAATCTTCATGGCAGAGTCCGCGCCCGGTTTGCATCGTGTCCTGAACATGCAGTTCGAACGAATCGTCCTCGGCCATCACCGAGGCAATACCACCCTGAGCATATTTGGTGGCCGACTCCTCCAGCGCGTCCTTGGTAACGATGCCAACCGAACCAAACTTGCAAACCTTGAGCGCAAACGTCAGCCCGGCAACACCAGAACCTATTACGATGAAATCCTTTTCGATACTCATGCCCGGATTATACCGAATTACTCCTTTAAAATCAACTGGCTAGGTGCCAGAGCCAATGGGGCGGTGACGCTGACGCGACCGCCAAAGGCAAAGGAAATGCTTACCCCCTGATAAGGGGGGGGGATTGAAGAAGGTTGGCCGTCTTTGCGAGCGAATCGAAGCAATCCAGAAAGCCTGGATCGCCACGCCACTTTGTGGCTCGCGAAGATGTCCTACGGGGTTTCTAGCCTAGGGCTTAACTCAATAATCCCATCTGCATATTGTTCTCCAAATTCCGGGAACAGATCGGGGTGGGTGCAGTGGGCAAGAATTTCCAGTGAGTCCAGAATGCGCGGGCCGGGGCGGTTGAAATAGGAGTTCCCATCCACCAAATAAAATCGAGTTCCTAATTTTGCCTCCCAGTCCTGCCAGGGAATTTGTGTTTTTAGCAAATCCATTTCCTTCAATGTCTGGTCCAGCTTATAACCACAGGGTTTCACGATCACAACGTCAGGGTTGATGTTAGTTAAGGCTTCCCGGTCCACAACCGGCGCGGGTTGGCCACTCTCGGCGATGCACACCTGGCCCCCGGCAATGTCGATCATTTCGGGAAGCCACATGCCACCGACATAAATGGGGTCGATCCATTCTATCGTCAAAACATTCGGCCTCTTGTTTTCCGCTTTGACCACACGGTCGCGCACAGACTTGACCCGAACATCGACTTCCTCCAGAAACTGTTGTCCTTTTTGTTTCACCCCCAGCGTCTCTGCGGTGCTGAGAACATCATTCCAGATATCCCCTAACATTTTTGGCCTGAGAGAAATAATTTTTGCGCCCAGCAGTTCCCGGCAGGCTTCTTCCACCTGCGAGAAGGAAACGGCGCAGACATCGCACAAATCTTGCGTCACGATGAAATCGGGTTTTAAGGATTTCAACAGCTCCACATCAAGGTCATAAACCGACACGGCGTTTTTCATCACCTCAAGAACTGATTTATGAATGGCTGTGCTATCGAGCGACGGATTAACACGAGTAGATGTAAGACGAGGAAGTGACTGGACCGATTCGGGATAATCACATTCGTGCGACACACCAACGAGGTTTTCCTCCAACCCGAGTTTCACCAGTATTTCTGTTGCTGAAGGGAGAAGACTGACCAGTTTCATTATATTTTCCTTGTTGGCATAAAAAATAATAGTACCAAAAGCAGTGCTGTCACGCCACTGATGGTGGCGCCTATTTTTAGTCCTGGGGGTTCATACGAAAACTCGATGTTGTGATTCCCCGGTCCTAATCGGACGCCCCGGTAAAAATAATTGGCGCGGTAGATGTGTTCGGGCTTTCCATCCACTTCCACTTTCCAACCCGGAAAATAAGTATCGAGCAAAACCAGAAAGCCTTCTTCATTCTGATTGGTTTTCAGGCTGACCCGGTTCGGGCTATATTCGATCTTTTGAACCTGGCCGGAAAAGTTTTTTGCCTTTTTCATCCCGACCGGTTCTGTCAACAGAACCTGCCGAAGCGGGTTGAACCTGGCATCATAATAAACATCGAGTAGTTTCTCCCTATACGGCACATGCCCTGATTCACCAACCAGAAAAGCACGTGGCAGGACATCCTCAAGCACCTCCACCTTTTTGAGTCCTCTGGGGTATTGGTCTGACGGCGCCTGTTCGTAGTCTTCTGTCACCCAATATTTCACATTACTGCGTTTTAAAATTCTTTTCTTTTTCGTGGGATCAAACGAAAGAAACGAGTCGCTCCAATAGACGCCTTCCTTTAAAGCCATGGTGGCTGCGCCTTCAACGTAAGCTATCCCATAAATAGCCCCAACGTTGGGCGCGAGTTCGTCACGCAAGGCCAACTGAATGCTCAACATATTATAAAAGGGTGCCTTGAGCTCGGGTGGCCGGGGCACAACTTTGGCAGGTTTATCAGAAGCAATTTTGTGCTCCGGTTTTTCCAAAAGACTTCCATAGTAAGTGCGGAACGAGTCTGCCGTTCCCCCAAGGCGTTTTGCCAGTGGAGGAGGTTCGGTATAAAACTTTCCGTCGATCATGGGTATCAGCATGGAGTTTTTGCCCATCAGGTCCATCACCATTAAAAGCAGAAGGAGAGAGAAGAACCCGACACGGTTCATTTTTTTTAAATGCAGGGCAAAAATTGCGATCACCAGGAGCAATAAAATCATCAGGCTTTCGAGTCCAGCCCGATCGGCATGGGTGCCAAACATTCCAGCGACGACCATCGCAATAGCCAGAAGAACGAACAGGAGTTTTTTCATTTCCGATTTTTTGTGGATGATAGCTTGGACAAACCTGTCCAGAGCAAAGGCGGAGAGAAATACCAACCCATAAGCGCAAAGGAAAAAAAATTTTTGCGGGTATGCAAACATACTGAACACAGGGACCCATTCATGAAACAGTGCGTAGAGCGAATTATACTTTCCCAAAGCAAAAAATACGCCCACACCAAAAACCATCAGCCAGAACCGAATCTCTTTTTGCTCCCTGCCGACCAGTAGGCCACCGAGCAGAAAAAACAGCGGCATAATGCCCATATAAAAACTTTGCAAAAAATAATTCATTGCCCCTCCGTCCTGTTCGAGAAGATTAGCGAATTTCTCGGGCAGGAACAGGTCGAGCAAAGCACTGGGTGGTAAAGACCAGGCAGTGCCATCAACATAGGCCAGTCCCTTGCCACGCTTCAACTCTTGCAACAACTGGTAGGTGGGTACCCATTGCAGGGCCGAAAGAGCCAGCGCAAGCAGTACAAGTGCCAGCATGGCCAGACTTTTCCGGGTGAAACCTTGTAGCCGGTCATCCTCCTTCGCCAGATAAAGTGAATGAGCATAAACCAGGAGCACAGAGAAAATCGCGCTTTCCGGACTACCGGCTAAAACCTGAAGTGCCAGAATAACCACAGCACCGCAAAAATGTTTCCCTCTTCCTTCGTCCATGAACTTCTGCCACATCAGCAACATTAGCGGCAACCAGACGGCAGCATGGAAATGGTTGTAAACGGCGGATAGCGATAAAAAATACCCTCCCAAAAGAGCGGTCAGCGATGCCGCCAGGGATGCTGGAATCGACCTACCCCAATACCGGCAAAGGCCATAGACCGAACCCATCAGGAGCAAATGATGAAACAGGAAGTAAGCGTTGAAGGCAAAATGAAAATCGTTCAATAAAAACAGGACCGAAGGCGGGTAGAACACTCCCGGGTGCATCAACGACATCAAAGGCGTGCCCTGAAACAGGTAGGGATACCAGTAAGGCCATTCCCCCTCCGCCCATACCTGGGCAAGGTACAATTTCATGGGATAGGCGAAATGCTTGATGTCCCGGAAGAAGAAAGTGTTTCCTTCGAACAAAACCGGATAGAAGAACAAGATAAAAATAGACAGAAGAAAACAGATGGGCAAGAGGAACATCCCATAACGGGATAGAAAATCATTCTTCATTCTCATCAGACCTTGAGATGTTTGTTGTTTTCTTTCATAACATTCTATGAGAAAAAAGGTCTGGAAAAAAATCCGCAGGGAGAAGGACTAAAAAATTAGCAAAGGCAGGGGTTCTCTTAATCAGGGGATTTTGGGACCAGCTAAAAGAAAAATTCCCCTCCCCCCGCCAAACAGGCGGGGAGCGAGAAATTTTATCACAAAAACCTATGGGGTAATTGCGCCATTTACATCTATGCTGTATGCCGTACTAGACACATCATCACCATGCAACGCCGACACAGCAAAGTCACCTTCACCGGCACCCGCACCCGCAGTATAGGTAATCTTTGATGACGTGGTATAACCATAAGTCGCGTCATCAACAGCGGCTGAACTGCAGGCAGCAGCTGCTCCGTTATCTGCCCAGTAAGCTTTACAAGCCAGAAACAGGTTATGCAGATGAGCTTTCGTATCAGATTGGTAAGCCCTGTTTTTGTAGGCACTGAACTGGGGAATTGCGATGGCCGCCAAAATACCGATGATGGCGATAACGATCAATAACTCGATAAGAGTGAAACCCTTTTCTCCTTGAACCCGTCTAAATTTGGCTAGCATTTTCTACTCCTCTTTATGGTTAACAAAATAAACTTTGGATAAGCAATATTTACAGTTACCTATTATCTAGCAAAAGCCATGCCTTCTAAAATGACCAACGCGATCTTTTATTATAACCTCTTTATTTTGAATGTGTTATAAATTTTTTCTGCTTCGGAGGGAATTTTAAACCCTGAACTCCAAAGTCAAAACTGACAAAAATTGTCAGTTTTAATTGCCAAATTTTGTCAGAAATGAGCGGGTTTTAAAAGAATGGGGTCCAAAAAACTCATTATCCCTTGCCATATATAGCGGTTTATGAAACGATTTATTGCATATGAATAGCGAATTAAAGCGAGTGGGGTTGCTGGGAGGAACCTTTGATCCCGTCCATAACGGGCATCTGGGCCTTGCCGCACAAACGATACAACTCTTTGATTTGCAAAAAGTTTTGTTCATACCTGTGAGCCAGTCTCCGCACAAGCTACATGACCGGCCCACCTCTTCGCCGCACCGAGTTGCCATGCTTGAACGGGCCCTCGAACGGGAAAACGCGTTTTCCATAGATTTGCTGGAAATTGAAAAAGGGGGCATTTCCTATACGATTGAGACATTATCCCGATTAAAGGAAAGTCATCCCGATTGGGAGCTTTTTCTAATTCTTGGGGCCGATGCCTTCATGCTGATGGATACTTGGAAAAGCTTTGCCGATATATTGAAGCTTTGCCATGTGCTGGTAAGCACACGGCCAGGCGTGAAGTTAGAGCTTCCGGCTAAATTGAGCCGGGCATTGGGAATCAAAAAAACTGCGCTGGAAAATAGTAACCTGCCGATAACTCTGAACCCGGTTACCGGGAAAACCATACGGCTCTACCAAATTCCAACGCAAGATATTTCATCCAAAGAAATCCGGCTCAGGGTGCAAGCAGGAAAAGAAATTAAAAATTTGTTGCCCCCTGCGGTTGATCATTATATTATGAAACACCGATTATACCGGACCGATTCCCCTCCAACTATGGTTTGAATGACAGAACAATTAAGCGCTCTTCAACAATTAGCCGTTGATGCTGCCGCAGACACGAAAGCTTTTGACATTCTCATTCTGGACTTGAGGAACCGCTCGGACCTGACAGATTTTTTCATGATCTGCAGTGGAAACTCCAAGGTTCACGTTCAATCTATTGTTGATGCTATCCTCGACAGGTTTTACGAGACTCGCAATAAACCCTATGCCATAGAAGGTTATGCGGGGGGCACTTGGGTGGTGGTCGATCTTGGAGATTTGATAGTGCATGTTTTTCACAAAGAAGCCCGCCTTCACTACGACCTCGAACGTCTATGGGGTGATGTTCCTGTTATCAAGGCAGTAGGCCAATAAAGATCCCCCTTTCACCTTAAACCACATATTATGAACAAAAAAAAATTGGCTCAATTTCGTTCCCAATTGGAATCCATCCGATCCGAGTTACTGGGGGGCTTTGAAAAGTCAAACCAGAATGTAAAAGAAAGCGAAATCGGACAAATCGCCGACATCAGCGATGACGCCGCACGCTCCTACAGCCGTCAATTGGAGGGAGAACTGGGCGAACAGGGGTGGCAAAAACTCAAACAAGTTGACACGGCCATTGAAAAAATTGGCGAAGGGGAATATGGCGTATGTGCCCAATGCGAAAGCGCTATTCCCGAAGCCCGGCTGCAAGTGGTCCCCTACACAGAGTTCTGCACCCAGTGCCTGAGCGAAATGGAAAAGAACCCCAAAGCCACCAGCATCATTGACGAAGATCCGTTCGAGGAGAATTAAGCGTGTCCTTGAAACAAATCATCGTCTTTCTGATTTTTGCGCTACTCTCCATTTATACGGCGTTTCTAAATCCTCACGATTCGGTGGTTCACATCACCCAAAGCCAGTCACTGAAGCTACCAACCGTTCTGCTTTTATTGGGTTCTATCCTTATCGGTGTGATCGTCACTGTTTTCCTGTTCTGGACTTTTAATCTCAAAAGCGCGCTGGAACGCTGGAAAGTTGGTTTTAAAAATAACCAGATCGAAAAAAAGAGCCGCAAGGTTGAAGCCCTGTTCAAAAAGGGAGAAAACTTTTTTATCTGTGGCAAAACGGATAAAGCCCAAGACCTTATTGAAAAGGTCCTCGATATATCTCCAGAACATGTCGGCGCGCTCAACCTGATAGGGCGAATCCTGTCTGCCACGGGCAAACCCGATCAGGCAGAAAACTTTCATAAGAAAGCTCTCGCCCAGGATCCGCGAAATATCCACGCGCTCTTTGATCTGGCAGACATCTATTCTAAAACCGGCCGCAAAAGCGAAGAAATCGCACTCCTGCAAAAAATGCAGGGGATGAATCCGGGAACGGTCGCCCCCTTACTCCACCTTCGCGATACTTATTTGAAACAGGACGACTGGAAAAAGGTTTGCATCCTGCAAAAAAGAATTCTGCCTCTTCTGCGGGACAACAATGAGGAATGGAAAAAAGAACAAAGCAATCTGGGTCGGTTTATTTTTGAACTCGGCAAGAAAAGTCTGCAAGCGGGAAACCGGGACAGCGCTATTTCCGAATTTAAACAGGCGATTCGAACTTGCGAAAAATGCCTGCCGGCCTACTTATCATTGGGCGATGCTTATCTGGAATCTGGAAAGCAAAAACAGGCATTAAAAATATGGAATACCGGATTTCAAAAAACCGGGGATACAGCCTGCCTCGTACGTGCGCAGATCGCACTCAGAGACTCAGATAATTATCAGGAACTTTTGCAAACTTATGAAGAGTCTCTGGAAGCCGCCACCCAAGAAGTACGGTCCCTGCTGGTGCTGCTATTGTCCACTCTCTATCTGGAACATGGACTGGCAGACAAAGCCCGGGAACTGCTGGAGAACAACCCGCCGCAACACCCGCTGCTTCACTCTTTGTTGCTGGAAAAAGCACAACATTCAGGAAACGGCAACAACACCTTCGAACTAACCCGAGACGCCATCTTCGCCCTCACTCTCTAGCCCCGGGCAACGCCCAGTGGTAACTAGCAATAGCTTTTATTGACTAAAAAATTGTCTTGGCTTAAAGAGCTCTTGCCCATTGCTTCCCTGTAAAGGGGCGCGTGGCGGTGTAACGCTGGCCCTGCGCCTAGCGATTTTTGTAGAGTTGGTGGCTGAGGAGCTTGCTGTTTTTGGCGAAGACCTGCGCCGAGACCAGCGTGTTTTCCTTGAGGGAGAAATAGATTCCTCGTTTAGGGTATTTAGCCAAGCTGGTATTCATAGTGTCGGGCACGCCATACTTGTCAATCATGGCCGCGACTTTAGCTCCTATTTTGACGCCTTCAGCAAAGCTTCCTGCAAATCCGGGCAGAATTTCTAACGCCTCAATTTGGTTTTTGTCGTTCAGAGAATGAATGACGATGCCATGATTGGCGTACTCAATGGAAATACTGTCGAGTTTGGATTCCGTTCCACGCGTGGTCTTGATCGAGCGAGGGGTACCCAACAATTTGATCGCCTCTTCCAAAGACATGCCTACTTTGAGATTTTTGCCGATGACCAGACCTTCGGGTTTTTTCTTTTCGGCCTTGGCTGGAGCCACAGCTTTTACTGCTACAGGTTTCGTGGTTTCAACCTTAGCCATCGTGGCAGGTTTTGCCGTTTCAGCTTTCACCGCGGGTTGCGTGGTTTGCTTTTCAGTCGGCGACGTGTCTGCCAACACCCCTTGTGGGAGCATCAAACAAAAAATAAATAAAACTGTAGACTTCAAAGTATTCACCGGGTTCTCCTTTCAAAAACAAAAGGCAACGATCTAATAGTCAGGCCATAATTGGATACTATTATTATACCCCAGATGAAAAAAAATTAAACATTTATTTTCAATCATTTAAGGGATTGCCAGTAGGCTCGGGGAGGTCTGTTTTTGCGCCGGTTTTACGGCCAGGAATTGCTAAACATCGTCCAATGAGGGGATATTTTTGCGCCGATCTCGTTTCGATTTGGTTTTTTCCTTCTGAAATTTTCTCCACTCCGCCCGGTCCTCTTTCGAGGGAACGGGACCCTCCTCCCCATCATCATCCCAAAGGTCTTGCGATTTTAGCTGAATGCCTTTTTTCGTATCTTTCGGCAAGTTGCGTTTGCCTTCTTCAAACTCTTTGGCAGTCAGTCCCGCTTCCATATTGAACAGATCTTTTTGTTCTTTTTTCCCGCGCCGGATCGATAAAGCCTCTGCCCGCAGTCGGATTTCCTTGGCGTTGACCAATCCACTTTTCCAGGAAGCCGGGATATTGTCGAATCCATAAAGCGCTCCGGCCCAGGCCCCCACCAGGGCACCCAGCATTTCCGTCTCCCGCCCGTGACTCAAGGCATGCGTGAGGCTGGCGGCGAAACCTGGCTCCGGCGGGTGAAGCACGCAATACAAAGCCAGTGGCAGCAAAGTCACCACAAACCCTTGCGAAGGGTGATGGATTTCCAATTTGGTAAAGGCGTTGGAATATTCTGAGAGCCATTGCAAGAGATCCGGCTCATTAAATTTTTCCGCCAAACCTTTCAGAGCTCCGCTCAAAGCGTTCGCGCCCTTAAGACCTCCGTCTTGCGATTCCGGGAACCTCAACTGATAGTCCGCTTCCGCCTGACGGCATACTTCCTCCGCCTCCTGCAAAATATCGATGGCAGAAATCTCTTCAGGATTTAAAGCCAGGAACCGAGTCACTAAAAATCCGCTTAATACGGTTCCTACAACTTCAAACCGGTTCCGGTTCATCAACAGGCAAACATCAAAACATTGTCCCGCCAGAGTTTTGGACCATTTGCCCTGGAACAAAGCCAGAGGAACAGCCAAAGTGACAAACAGGGCAGTTGAAGAGTTCTGTTCCGAGACTTTCTCTTCCTCCAGGTCGTCCAGCAGATCCACCGCCCGCCACAGGCAAGCCGAGTGGTTGCGGTAGATTCCGAAATAACCTTCCGGTCCAGATTTCGCAAGCTCCTGAAAGTTTTTCGCCGATTCCGCCAGAAACTGTTTTTTGTTTTTAAGTAAGGCATCGCCCACCGCCAGGGCGCATTGGGTAGGGGCTCCATACAATCCCTGCATGCGGTAACCTTTAATTCCCTTGCCCATGATCGGGCGCACATCCTTGAAGTCGTCCATCGCCCCGAAAATCTGTCGGATGGCGGCGGGCTTCAATCCTTTCGCAGGTCGGCCCATGGCATCACCCACCGCCATGCCAAACCAACTGCCAATTACTTTTTCGCGAATATCATTCATGAACTATTTTTCTAGATTGAACGGGGTGATGGCTTTTCAAGCCGAGACAACTCTTTGCCAGCGAGACAGAGCCATTGCTAGTTGGCCCCACGCCGAGTGGCTAGAGGGCCATTAGTGGGGTGGGGTGATTTTGTTCGGCGATGATCATTTTCGGTGAGTCTTCTCCCAAAGCCTGCTGGGCGGTGATTCGAGCCAGCTCGGGATGGTTGTTGGTCTCGCTCATATGCATTAACACGACGAGCCGTAACCCGGAATGCTTGACCGATGACAACAGTTCGCCACAGGCTTCGTTGGAAAGATGCCCAACATCGCTTTTAATTCTTCTCTTGGTGACCCAGGGATAGGGCCCGGCGTCCAGCATGTGCACATCGTGATTGGACTCGATGAGTAGGGCATCCAGATTTTGCAGTTTGTTTGTGACCTCTTGCGTCACTCTGCCAAGATCGGTCGCAAGGCCAAGACGCAATCCCCGATAGTGGATGACGAAGGCCACCGATTCTTCCGCGTCATGAGGGGTGGCATAAGGTTCTACCACCAACTCGCCAAACTCAACAGGTTGCCCGGCTCGGATCGGATTGAAACCAGGAAGCTTTCCCATGGAAGGGCTGGCTTGTTTATAAGTCCCTTCAGTGGTGAAGAGCTGAAGTTGATGTTTTCTTAATAGGGGCCCCATACCACGGATGTGATCGGAGTGTTCATGCGTGGCGAACACCGCGTCCAGTCCATTTAGGGATCGGTCGATATGAGCGATGCGTTGAGAGAGTTTTTTTTCGCTCAACCCGGCATCAATCAAAATACGTTTTCCGTCTGCCTCGATATAAACAGAATTGCCACCACTACCGCTGGACAATATAGAGAATTTTAAACGGGAAGACCGATCTTCATGATCGGACGAGGTTTGTTTTGCTTCCGGGATATGGATGATAACTTTTCCCCACTAGAGCATTTCTAAGGATTGCAGTAAACTTGGTGGCTACTAAAACGAGTAGCGACTGGTGACAGCAATTCTAACATAGAAATATTCAATCCTCTATCTGGGCTTTTTGCAGAACGCCGCTGTAATCGACAAACACCGATTTCCATTCGGTGAAAATTTCCAGCGCAGTGGTTCCGGCTTCGCGGTGACCGTTGCCCGTTCCCTTGGTACCACCAAACGGGAGTTGCACCTCCGCCCCTATGGTTGACGCGTTGATATAGGTGAGTCCGGTGTCGAGTTTTTCGATGGCCTTGAAAGCTCGGTTCACATCCCGGGTATAAATCGCCGATGACAATCCAAACCTCGAATCGTTGACGATCTCCACCGCGTTCTCCAAACTCTTGCATTCCATGATGCTCAACACCGGGCCAAATATTTCTTCCTGCGCTATGCGCATTTTCGGAGACACCCCCGCAAACAATGTCGGTTCAAAGAAGAACCCCTCCCTGCATTTACCTTTCTTATAAGCATTGCCGCCCAGAAGTAGTTTGGCACCTTCTTCCATACCTATCTTGCAGTAGCCCAAAACCTTCTGCCGTTGAGCCTCGTTGATCAGCGGTCCAACATCGGTGGTATTTTTGAGCCCATCTCCCAGCCGAAGCGTTTTCGTGCGTTTGAGAAGACGGCTGGTAAATTTTTTAAGTATTTTTTTATGTACAACAACACGGCTGCAGGCGGTGCACCGTTGCCCGGTTGTCCCAAACGCTCCCCATATTACGCCTTCCACAGCAAGGTCGAGATCGGCATCGTCCATCACGATGATGGCGTTCTTCCCGCCCATTTCCAAAGAATATTGTTTCATATTCCAGGCACATTTTTGCGCCACCCTCGATCCGGTGTCGGTTGAGCCCGTAAATGAAACCAGTTTGATGTTGTGATGCTCGACCAAAGGTTCGCCGATTTCTGCCCCTGTACCGGTGACGAAGTTCAACACCCCCGGTGGCAAGCCCGCCTCTTCAAATAGTTTCACAAAACGATATGCCGAAAGGGGCGTGTCGCTGGCTGGCTTGAACACTACAGTATTACCGCAAACCAGGGCCGGAATCAGCTTCCAGGATGGAATGGCTATGGGAAAATTCCACGGCGTGATCGCCGCCACCACTCCCACTGGCATTCGCACGGTCATACAAAACTTATCATTCAATTCAGAGGGAACGGTTTCTCCCTGCAATCGCCGACCCTCTCCCGCCGTGTAATAAGTCAGGTCGATCGCCTCCTGAACATCTCCGCGGGCTTCGTTGAGGACCTTTCCCATTTCACGGGTCATGTCCTTTGCCAGAGATTCTTTATGTTTGGTCAGAAGTTCACCCACCCGGAAAAGAATTTCGCCGCGTTTTGGGGCCGGCAGATTTCTCCACCCTTCCTGGGCTTTGACGGCTGATTTCACCGCTTTGTTCAGATCATTCGCATTAGATTTCTGGAAACGTCCGAGAATTTCTCTGTGGTTGGCGGGGTTGATATTGTCGAAAGTCTCACCGCTGGAAGAAGCTACCCATTTCCCATCTATATAGTTTTTATAGGTTTTGATTGCCATGGCCAGATCCTCAGGAAATTGAAGGAGAATAAAATAGAACAAGCACCGTCTGCCCTAATCAATTTAAACCCACCGATCAGGATTGGCAAGACCCCTGCATGAAAAGCAAGTGAAGAGATACGACACATGAGAAGGTATTGGGCAGGATCTTGTGAATCGAAGAAATGATTATTAGGAAGCAGTGCCACACCGAAGCACTGACATTGGTTGGAACTTTTTGAAAAACCCGTTAGTTTTCAGGGGCTGTTGGATTTAGTCTTTCTTTATAGCGCTTGATCTCTTGGTCAGACTTTTCAACTCCTTTTTTCAGCCCATCCGCAATTTCTTCCAGAGACCCTTCATTGGTCCAGCTTTCTGGCTTGTGATCCAGATTCTCTATCTCTTTAAGTTTTTTGAGCTGGCGCTCGCGGGACGCCTCTGCCTTTTGAAGAAGCTTTTGAGTGGATTCTTGTTCCCGCTCAGAACTTTGTTTTTTATCGGGTTTTTCTATTTTAAATTTTTTGTATATATCTTCAAGAGACCCCTCCTCTTCCTTTTCGGCAGAAGGCTCCTCATTTATCTGGGGGAGGTCTGGCTTTGCAACGGAGGCAGGGGAGGCCATCAATTCTTGAGAAGTTTCCACCTCCGTATTTTCTGCTTTGGGCACCTTGGTAGGGTCATTGGTAAAGTGGGTTTTACCATTCTCATCTTTCCACTTGTAAATTTTGGCGTGGGCAGGCGTGCTGGCCAACACCCAACATAACGCCAATCCAATTATCAGAAAAGCCTTCATCGATCTGGGTACACTTTTTTTAAAGAAGATAATGAGCACACTAGCCCTCGACAAAAACCTGATTATGATTCCAAACTGGAACTCATCTTATTTTAGCAAAAGAAAAAGGCACGGAAATTATTTTTTGGCACTGAGGGCAGCGGTCAGTTGTTCCAGCAGCTTTTTTTCCGTCTCAGTTTCACCCTTCAGCCGGCTTACCAGCGCTTGGGTTTGGCGGGTTGATGTAATGGTGGTCGGCATAATCTTCTGGGATTTTTCATCTGCCGCGATGCTTGCGTCCAGAAACCCGGCAACGGCTTTGAGTTCGGGGAGATCGTGCTGTTTGACTTGCCCAAATAGACCCTGCTTTTGAGCAGTCGCACCTGCCACGGCCTGTTTGAGAACACGAAATTTGCTCCGGCTGGGCGGGTAGGTATAAAATTTCTCGTACCGAGGGATATCCGCTTTCAGGAAACTGACTGCGGCTTCGAGAGCAGAACGCTGTGCCTCCGTTATACCTTCCTTCTTCTTATCGTCTTCTTTTTTTTCATTTTCGCCAGGCTTTTTTTCTGCAGAGGTCTCACCTCCCTCACCCTGCGCTTTTTCCTCTTTAGGCTTTGGAGTTTCTCTTTGGGGTTGGCGACCTTTTATAAAAGGTTTGTCCTGGAATTCTTGCGGAACTTTGGTGGAGTCGTCGGTAAAATGGGTTTTACCATTTTCATCTTTCCATTTGTAAATGGCGGCCTCCGCATCGGCAAGCCATATCAATGCAAAAAAAATCAATACTGATTTTAAAATTGTTGGTCTGACCGACATAGTTTAATCCTGACAACCGACGCAGATTCGATGGAACTAACTCAAAGCACTTTTAAAATTTCCGCTTCCGACATTTGGTCCATGATTTCGATGGAACCGATTTCTTTGACCAGAATGAATTTTATCTTATGGTCCATGGTTTTTTTATCATGATACAAAGTTTCTATCACGGCTGAGGAATCCAACTCCGGCATATCGACCGGCAGGCCCAGATTTTTCAGCAAGGCTTCCAGGCGTTTTGGGACTTCTTCGGAGCATTTTCCAACAGAATGAGACAGTTGTGCTGCACGCACCATTCCCATCGCCACCGCTTCTCCATGAACAAATTGAGAATAGTCCGTCAACGATTCGATGGCGTGACCGAAAGTATGACCAAAGTTGAGGATCATCCGATAATGGCTTTCCCGCTCATCCTTTTCAACCACTCTCGCCTTTATGGCGCAGGAGGTCTCAACGATATGGGCAAGGGATTTGTGGTCGAGGTTAAGAATTTCCTTATAATGAGCTTCCAGAAATTCAAAAAGTCTGGCATCGGCAATGACGCCATATTTGACAACCTCTGCCAGTCCCGCCCGATATTCTTTCTGGGAAAGCGTCCTGAGAGTTTCCAGATCCGCCACGACCAGGCGCGGCTGGTAAAACGCCCCAATCATATTTTTTCCCTTGGGATGATTGACCGCTGTTTTTCCTCCAACACTGCTGTCAACCTGGGAAAGTAAAGTTGTCGGCACTTGTATGAAGGGAATTCCTCTCTGATAAGTCGCCGCGACAAAACCCACCAGATCTCCAATCACTCCACCGCCCAAAGCCACCAGAACGGATTTTCTGTCGCAATTCAATTCCAGCAGGCGGTCGTATAATTTTTCCGTCTGGCTCAGGTTCTTGGAAGATTCGCCTTCGGGAACTTCGATGATGTCGGTGGTCCATCCCTGTGCAACAAAACTCTCCACCACCTCTTCGCCATAGAGACTGTTGATAGAAGGGTGGGTGATGACCACAACCCGGCTGGGGTTAAAGATAGGCTTGAGGAACTCACCCACCTGCTTTCTTAGACCGGGGCCAATGAGAATGTCATAACTTCTTTCACCCAGGTCAATGCTTAAGCGTTGCATATTCCTATTATTTTCTATATGTAAGGTTTCCGTGCGTGAATTTTTTCCAGCCCTAATTTAATCAGGCTTAAGCACAGAAATCAATTTGTTTCAATTATGGTGGGAGTGATAAATACCAAAAGCTCATTAATAATATCGGACTCGCCACGGCTTTGAAACAGAAGGCCCAGTAAAGGTATTTGAGAGAGAAATGGCACTTGTTTCTTGCTACTAGTTTCAGAGCTTTCATAAATTCCACCCAAAACAGTAGTGTCTCCATTCCCCACTAAAACTTCCGTATGCGTTTCCTTAGTATTAATGGTCGGTACACCAACCACGAGCCTACTAAAATCGGGAGAGTTTTTGGTTGCGTCAATAGACATATAAACCTTATTATCCGAAGTAATATGGGGCGTCACCTTAAGAGCGAGCTCAGCATCGATAAAAGCAACCGAGTTACCCTCTGCCGAAGTTATCTGATAGGGAATCCTCGAACCACTTTGTATTCTGGCTTCCTTATTGTCCGCAGTGGTGATTTTGGGACTGGAAAGAATCCGCCCTTTACCCTCTGTCTCTATAGCCTCCAGCCTGATATTTAGATTCAACCCATTTCTAAAGAGACTTCCCAAAGCGAGATCAAAACCGGATAGAGTCCCTGCCGCTAAAGTTGCAGTCTGGGCTAAATCCACCATAAATGGTTGTGTAACTGTAGTAGTAGGGACAAGAACAGCACTTCCGGTTGTGTTAGATGCGGATTGGGTGGTTACAGAAGTTGAAGTAGAATTGGCAGACGGCTGGATGTTTGCAGTACCTGGGATATTAGTCAGGTCACCACGCATACCCCACTGAATTCCCAATTCCTCGGCATAGTTTTTGTTGATCTCAACAATCTTCGCTTCAATCAAAACCTGGGCTGTAGGAACATCCAGAACGCTTATGGTCTCCAGCATGTTATCCACATACTTCCGCAGATCATTTAAAATCAGGGTATTGGTACGAGTATCCACAGTAATTTTAGCGTCTTCGCGGGTGCTCTTTAAGGCAACAAGACTTGCCGAAAGTTCAGCAATATTTGCATGGTCAATACGGACCACCTCGGTGACCAGATCCTGCCCATCCATTTCACTAGCCTTGTCGGCTACTATGCGGCCTTTTTCAGCTATTCGGGCGCTCTCCTCTGCCACAAGAACCGTTTTGCTGACGATGCGAACAATATTATCGCCAAAGCATTCCCGTCCCAAGTTGCTGTTAGTGAGAATGATGTCCATAGCCTGATTCCACGGCACATCCATCATTCTTATATTTACGGCGCCTGCCACTTCAGGAGAAAGAATGACATTGAACTCGCTGATCTCCGCGAAGATTCTAAAAAGGTTGCGGACATCGGCATTTTGAAAGTCCAGAGAAATTGCTTCCTTCTCTCCGTATAGCATGGGGAAACACGTGTCTTGATTCTCCTCACCCTTTGTGGATGTCGCGTCATTGTCAGACTTGTTAGTAGACCCATTGGACGAAGACTGAGCCATTTGCTGACCGGATGCCTGCTCCGAGGATTGCAAACGAACGATCAGTTTATTTTTTTCCGGTTTTTTAATTTCATAGTCTGCCGATTGGTTGAGAACGATTTCTAGACGCAATACACCTGCCTCTTTAAAATGGATGGGGCGGATGGAGTCTATGATCCCTTTATCAACCTGAATGCGGCTGGCCAGATTTCCTTGACCCATTTTCGGAAAATCTAAAATCAGCCGGAGCGGATTCAGAAGCTTAAACGCCGTATATTGGACAGGCTGGCTTGATTCGATGGAAACGATAGCACTTTGCCCGTCTTCTTCTGTGTTGAGAAAAACAATTTCGCCCAAAGGCTCACCCATTGAGTCTCCGCTCTGGTTTTGAGCTAATACCATTAATGGCGCCACATTTTTAACTTCATGGTCAATACCCCGCTCCTGAAGTAACGCGGACTCCAACTGACGGTCCACAGGCAAGACTGCAGAATGTGCGGTAACCACCGGCCAACCAATTAAAAGTAGCAAAAGAAAAGTTATCTTTAAGTAATGGGATTTTTTGAACATTTGTTTTCTCATGAGTTCTTATTACCCTCGTTAGATGGGCTCTGATAAAATTGGATAACTTTCTGGTTCGTCAGGATATTACCGAGGTAATCTCTGAACTTTTCGATCACAATTACCTGACCGTCCCGCACTTCTTCCACAGTGCCGAAAGAAGGACCAACCAGGTCCCCTTTTTTCACCGCATATCCAGTTGTTTCAATCTCAAACATAGCCACCGCTTCCAGTTTTTTCATAATAACTCCCGTCATTCGAAGGGAATCATATTCAACCTGCAGGGGTGACACATCCATTTTGATATCAGCAGACCTCTCCAGAACATCGCGATAATTTACTACGGAATCGGCATATTCCTCATCTTCGAGCTCTTCCAATTCTTCCCGGTTATTAAACAAGCGCTCGAAATGCTTCAATTCCTTATAGAGCTTCGGATACTGGTCTTCAATTTTCGCAAATACCGGCAAAGCAAGCGGCGGAATATCTCTAAACTCATCCCCGAACAAGCGAGCCACGGACCTGCGCTCTGGTTCAGAGAAATCTACCAGTCCCTTGTCGTCAACAAGAGGCTGGAAAGGATCGCGCCTCCCAATCAGCAGGTATCGTTGTCCCGGTGGGACTATGTCCTTTAACAAAGGATAGTCAGGCCCACCGGAATCGATTTCCTTTAACAACTCAACCTGAATGAGATCTGCCTTATAGGAAGCTTTCTTAATCCCTTTTTTGAAACCCGTCAACGTTGTCTGGCTAAACCATTGACCAGCCGGGGAATTTAAAAACTCGGCATATTTTTCAAGGTCTTTATTCTTAATATCCTTGTAACTAAAGAGCAGACTGCGTAAAACAACTTCCCGCATGGGTTCGGTAATACTTCCCTCTAAAGTTTTCAACATTTTGCGGAGCCCTTTTGCATCAATTTTTTTATTAAAGGGATGCATCAATTTGACATATCCCAGAAATAGTGTTTTTCCAGCCTCCGTCCTATAGGCCGAGCCCTCAATTCTCTCCACCAGACTTACTCGCTCCTCATCGGGGGGCGACTTCAATAATTTTTTTGCGAACAACTCCAGCGCTGACCGACTGGCTGGATCAATGGCTTCATTTTCAAGCCTTAATATTTTTTTCCCCAATGCGCTTCGATACCATTCAACCACCGAGCGAACATGTTGAGGTTTGTAATCTTCAATAAAGGGCCGTCTCAACATGCGGTAAAACTTTTCATGGGAATAGGCCTGGCGCATGATTCTCCTGGCAAATTCGCCCTGCCCCGGCACCAAAGCACCTTCATCAATATTCCCTGACATTTCCACAACAGATTCGATGTTTCCCAAAGCATCTTTAAGCCCGCTGATTTTGAATAAAACATTGAGCTTATAGTTCCGGGAAATCAGGTCTTCCTGAACAGGAGGAGTCATCGCAGAAACCGATAGAGGCTGAGCCCCTGTCAGAGCTATCCACAGAAAAAATAAAATTTTCATATAAGACCTGATTCTCATCTTCAACATCATCCTTTAAAAAACTTAATGACCCGTTTTCTTTTTTGCCGGCGCAGAGTTCGGCGGCTCCTGTTTTTTCGGTGCGCGATTTTCAGAGCCTTCCAGAAACGAGTAAGTCTTTGCCGTTAAGGTGGTGCGCAGTGAACCCACGGGAGCCCCCTCAGCCACTGCTCCACCCTGGCCCTGCAATATCAGGTTTTCAAAACTCACCAGACGCAAAAGATTCTGCACATATTCGATGAAATCGAGCGTGACCCATAGTTCCCCTTTGATCTCAATTTTAAAGGGAATCTCTTTATAAAAATCCTCAATCGCGCCTTCTTCCATAGTGAGCTCAGTCATTTTGATATTTCTATCCTTGCCAAACGCCGTTAATCTTCGCATCAAAGTGGGAATTTCATCTTGACTGGGCATTTGATTTTTGAACGCGTCGAACCGGCCCTTAACGCGGGCCATATTTTTTGCCACCAAGGGCTCCTTCGCTACGACCGCCTTATATTCCTTGAAGGTTCTCTCTGCTCCTTCTTTCTGCTTGGTCAACTGCGCAAATTCCTCACCGGTGGCGCTGTACAAAGTGAAAAAATAGGCGAGGAATAACGCAAAACCAATACCTATTGCTCCTGCAAACAAATGGGTAACCTGAATCCCTTCGAGATCATCGTAGGGTAATTTGTCGAAAAGTTTTTCCATAGTGTAATAAATTAAGCCGCTTTCTTTTCTCCCGGCATATAGCAATAAATAATAAATTTATAAATTGGCTGGCCCCCAAGAATCGACTGCGTTGATTTATGAAGGAACGTTGTTTCATAATAAGAAATCTGCTGCAGTCTTTTCATGTACTCCACCACTTCCTTTTCAGCCAGGGCATAGCCCGAAACCTCCACAAACTCTTTTAAAGGCTTTGCAGTTTCTCCTTTTTTCTTCCTTTTCTTCTTTTTCTTCTCTGCCGGGTCACCAAACATGATGACGGGAACCTGCTTTGCCTGAAGCTCCCCCGCATCCTTCTGTATGATAGAGCTCAACCAAAGGCCTTCAGGAATTGCCATATTCAAATCGCTGACAATGGTGCCTGCGGGAAGTTGTTTTTCTCTCAAATCCTCAATTCCCGTAATAATAGTCTCCATGCGATTTTGCTTGGCTTCCATGGCGCGAACCTTTTTAACCTGATTTTGCAAAGCCGCGACCTGAGCTTCCACTTTGCTTGTCTCACTCTTTATCGAATCCAGACGAACCTGCTCCACCAACCAGCTCACGATGATTAATAGGATCGCGGTAATGATGATCGCGGAACATTTGACCACCCGCTTTTGGATGTCGATCTTCCTCAGTTCATATCGATAATCATGAAGATTGATTCGAATCATGTGTAGTCAAACCTCCTTGTGGCCAACCCCAAGGCAACCGTGGACAACCCGCTCATCTCATCGATCAACGACTGGTCAAAATCTTTGGGGTTAACTTTGATCCCCTGCATGGGATCCAGAATCTCTACGGGCACCTTTAAATAGTCGGCAAAAAAACCATCTAATCCCCGAATCATGCTTCCCCCTCCGCATAATAAAACTCTCTCAATCTGGTGATTGGACAGGGTGCTAAAATATTCGAAAGATTTTTGAACCTCCTCTAATACTTTCTTATAGGCCTGGACAATGGTTTTGATGACCTCCTCTTCCTTAACCTCCGAAGAAAACTTGCCCCGCTTTATTTCAAGAACCTGTTTAAAAGGAACCTGGAATTTTGACATGAGCATACTGGTCAAATACCCTCCCCCAACAGGAATATCCCGGGTATAACCCATAGCACCATCCTGAATAATATTGATATGGGTGAAAGAATCCCCTAGGTCAATCAGCGCAATAGTCCCCATTGATGACAAATCGTTGGTCAGCCGTGCCGCGTTCATCAAGGCAAACACATCCAGATCAATGATGGCCGGTTTCAAACCCGCATCCAGAAGAATATTCGTCCTCTCATCAATGACATCCTTTTGAACCGCCACCAGAAGGGCTTCCATCATTTCCCCCTCTGCCTCATCATTTGAATCCTCGGAGTCCTCTTTGTGCTCATCATCTTGAGACTCGCCCTCAAATTCGGATTCCCCCGAATCTCGGGATTCCTTTTCCTCACCAGCACTTATTGTGCCCAATATCTGGAAGTCGAGCGCCACATCGTCAATATCGAAAGGAATATACTGCTCCGCCTCCTGAGTTATCTTTGCAGAAAGCTCCTCCTCCGACATTATCGGAACTTTTATTTTCTTTATGAAAACCGCTTCTCCGGCAACCGCAGAAACGGCATAATGGCTTTCAATTTTTTCGGCTTTGATTAAATTTTTCAGGGCCTCTGCCACCAACTCGGGTTTTTTAACCGCCCCCTCAACAATGCATTCCTCAGCCAATGGCATCATCCCAAAATGGGTCAGTTCATATTTTCCTGTCTTGAGTTCCGTCAACTGAACCAGCTTGATGGAAGAAGACCCTATGTCGATGGCCACTAATGGACTTTTTTTCGATAAGAACATAAAATCCCAAAAAAAATTTCTTTAATATTCACCACTTAAAGGGCTTATCTATTCTATTAAATAGCAAACCCTGTACCAAACCCGCTTTTTAGCTACAACCTCTTTAAAAATAAGGTATTTAAAAATTATTGTTCAACGGCCCCTCACCAACAAGTGAATGATTTTTTATCACTTTTCATAAAAAATCATTCGGGCTCATGTTTAAACTTTTTTTAGTACAGCGCTCAAGTCCTCCTCGCTGGTTCCGATAAGCGTTAAGAGACGGCTTAATTTAAATTTCTGCATTCTCGACATACGTAAACCCGCCCTGACCTTCAAAATAGAAACCCCACTAAAAAAGTTCAGATCTTTTTTGACTTTTCTTTTTTCGCCGCTGGAGCAGAATTGTCGTTTCCGGAATCAAAAATTCTTGCCCGGTCTGCGAGCTTGTACCCGAGAGCTAAAATGATCTTCCGTTTTGTATCGAGTCGGCAATCGTTTCCCTTTTCAATACGATCAATCGTTTGAACGGTCACGCTCGCCTTTCGAGCCAACTCGGCCTTGCTCATCATCTTAGCTTCCCGAATTTTTCGGACGCTATTAGTGTCGGCCACAGTAAATCCCCTCCTAAAAAAATTAGTTCTGGCGCTAGTGGGTCTATCTGTTATTTAAATACTTTTATGGAATGCAACAATCTTATTTGAAATAGACCAATTTGTCAACAAAATTCCAGAAATTTTATAGATTAAATATAAATTTATATAAATTTGTTTAAATTTGATGTTTTAGCCCTACAGAGGCCTTTAGCCTGTTTTCCGGTCCTAGCCAAATGCCAGTTGCAAAGACCGGGCGATTCCCTTACATTCTCCCTTATGAAACAAGTCTATTTGGATACTTTTGGCTGCCAGATGAATGTCGCCGATACCGACAGGATGGAACTCATCCTGTTCCATTCCGGCTACCGGCGCACACAGGAAAAAGAGGATGCAGACCTGATTCTGGTCAATACCTGCTCCATTCGGGAAAAAGCCGAACAAAAAACATTCTCCCTGTTTGGCGAGCTAAAGCCTTTAAAAATGGCGAATCCAGACCTGATTCTGGGCCTGACCGGTTGCCTCGGCCAGCAGGATGGGAAAAAACTGCTGCAACGCATGCCCTATCTGGATTTCGTTATGGGGCCAGATCAGGTAGATGGCATCGCCCAGGCTGTGGATCGGGTGCACGATACTGGCAAACCTTTTGTCTGGACCGGATTTGATCAGGAAAAAGCCTACACCATTCCCGATCTGCCCCTGCCCAAAGCCCCGGGACCCAGCACCTTTGTAAATATCATTAAAGGTTGCGATAAATTTTGCACCTTCTGCGTGGTTCCGTACACCCGAGGTCGGGAAAAGTCCAGAGAGCCAGAAGAACTCTATAGAGAAATCCGCCATCTCGTCGATCACGGTGCCAAAGAAATCATTCTGCTCGGACAAAACGTGAACTCTTACGGCAAACGCGGACTCGAGAACCCGATACCGTTCCATGAACTTTTATACGGCGTCGCCGAAATTCCCGGAATAGAAAGGTTGCGCTTCACCACCAGCCACCCTAATGATTTCACCCGCGAGACCATTCGCGCCTACCGCGACATCGACATTCTGGTGAACCACCTGCACCTTCCCGTGCAGAGCGGTAATAATGAAATGCTCAAAGCCATGCGCCGCGACCACACAATTGAAGAGTATCGCGATTTACTGATGGAACTGAAATCGGAAGTGCCCGATATCGCCCTCTCCACCGACGTCATTATCGGCTTCCCCGGTGAAACAGATAAAGCGTTTGAAGACACGCTGAAAATTATGCAGGAGATCGGTTACAGCAGTAGCTTCATGTTTTCCTACAGTCCAAGACCCGGAACCCCGGCCAATGAACTGACCGATTCCGTTCCCCTGGAAACCAAAAAACAACGACTGCAAGAAACCATCGCACTGCAAAGCCAATTAACCGCCGAACAAGGCCAATCTTATATAGGAAAGAATGTCGAAGTGCTGATCGAGGGACGGTCACCCAAACCCGGCTATGCTTTCAAGGGGAGAACGCCACACTACTGGAGCGCGAACATCGAAGAGAGGGAGGGCGTCAAGCCCGGAGATACGGTGAACGTAAAAGTCGAAAAGGTGTCGGGGCACTCCCTCAACGGTAAAGCCCTCACGCGAGAGGAAGCAAGAAATCCCTTCTCCCCTGGAGGGAGAAGGGTAGGATGAGGGGGATTGAATGAGCTTCTCTCGTTTTCCCACCCTTCGAGGGCCTCAGGGTGACAGAAGTTTGAGTTCAGCCTTACGCTGGCCACTAGCCGTGGAGGCAAATAGCAAAAGCTTATTCAGCTGAGAAGAACGATTGTTAGCAGCAAAAAGCTATTGCAAGATGAGTTCAGCCTTACGCTGGCGCCGGTTAATAGATGGCCAGGCGGGAATAGATTTCCTCTTCCACGATCGACAATTGCGGCAGCACCACTTTCAAAGCCACACGCAAATCACGGACAAATTTTAAATCCGGCGGACACTCTCTATCCGCAAACCGGTGCAGGGCATCGGTGCAAAAATGATCCAGTTCGATGATCTGATTCAATAAGTCGGCGGGCAAATCTTCCAACCCGACCTCCTGATCTTCGAGAAAACGCAATACCCCGACCAGGCTGAACTTGAGATCCACACATTGTTCGCGCAAATTCGCGATCAAATGCGACTCGCGGGTTTTGAGGTCTTCGCAGATTTTGAACAACAACTCGCGCAGATAACCGTAAAACGCTTCGTGCTGTTTCTTGTCGGTGAACAAATCTCCTTGCCCACCGAATAGTAGAAAAAAGACCGCCTCCAGCTTGTACTTGTCCGAAGCCATGACCGTATAAAGCATAGACTTAAATTCCAGCGCGTCAAAGGCCAACTGTAAATCCTGAAATATTTTGTTCAGCGACCCCAACTCGCCCTTGACCGCCCGGTTGGCACCCGCACGAATGAAGGGTCCGGGGTCGGTCTGCCACACAGGCATCATTTGCACCCCGCCAGCCTCACGCCCAACCACCGTCCACTCCTCGAGAGACTCCAAAAAATCCGTCACAGAAAAAACCTCCACCTCGCGAAACACTTTCGCGTCCATGGAAAATAAAATCCGCAGCAACTGTTTTTCCAATCCGGTCGAACAAAATTTTTCATCCTGACAAAGCGGGTCCATCTGAGTCGCCAGCGCAATATAGAGCGCCCGCATGCGTAACCGATCCAACCGGTATTGCCGCGAAGAATAAGGGCGCACCCGATAGATTCCTTTTTCATAGTCAACCAGATCAATCAACAAAGCGTCACCGGGCCGGGATGAAAAACTCTTATATAAGGAACGCATGTCCCATGCCGTGACTGTCATGCAGCTTTTCCCGGGGATCCATTCGTTGATCTTGATCTCTTCCGGGTACCGCGAACAGTACTGATAGAAAGGAACCACATCCTGAATGAAATAAGATTTTTTCAGTTTGGGAATTTCATTGTCATTCTCATCGAGAAACGTCAACTCACTCTCTTGCAGATTCGTCGGCATGAAAGGGACCAATCGATGACCGGGTATCAGAATACCCTGCTTCAACTCCCAGGCACCCAACTGCAGCGACAACGAAACATGACCGATTTTTTCGACCACCGCGCGGAAAGGAATGAAGTTACTGTCATGAACACCGATCAAAGATGAATGGTTGAGTAAAAATTTCTTCAACCGCTTCATGGCCGAATCAGAAACTTCTTTCTGCCAGCGCCCTTCCAAATTTTTGGCAAAATCTTCCGTACTGAATGGAGTGCTCGACTCTTGAATGAGTGTTTCTGCTAACCGGTTGAGAGATATTCTATTTGTCATGGTAAGAAAAGTAAGAAGAAATAATAAAAAGAGCCCAGAAAGGGCGGCAGGTGAAACCTGACAGAACGGTGGAAGGAATCACTCACCGCGTTACTGGGCACAGCCTAACATATTTTTTTCAAACTGTTAACCACAGATGTACCCCTTCAGGGCATGAAGTTAATGTTGGGGATATCACAAACACAGATGAACGCAGATGAAAAAGATGATTCCCTCCCTTCATAGGGAGGGTTTGATTTCTTCTTGAGCAAGGCAGAGTTTTTCCTCAACCCAAAACCAGCCAACCCTCCCCAGCCCCCTCCCTATGAAGGGAGGGGATAACCAGAAGGGGTAAAGGCATCTTAAGCCGAGAGGTCCATTGAAAGCAGGACAAATCTATTGCCAGTCGCCAGCGGCGGCACGCCGCAATTTGTTTGATTTTGCAATCCCAGAAAGCTAAAATTATAATACTCAACAACTGATACAAATATTTAGCAGGAGACGTTTCATGGCACTCAATCTAGAACCGGTCTATCGGGAAATTTTTACCAAGTTTAATACGCGGAAAAAGTTCGTGATACGGTCGGTAGAAAATAATATGTTAACCGTAGAACAAGACGAAGAAATCTGTGGACAAAAAGAACCGAAAGTGTTCGAGTTCAAAAGTCCGCGTGAGTTCGAAGAATTCGTCCGAGTCGAAAACCAGTTCGAAGCCGATATCGTAAAACAACTGGCCGGCAACAACATGCCTTACCGATAGCCTGCCCGGTGAGCCACCGGGGGCAATAGGCGGTGACGCTATGCGACCGCCATGCTGGCCCCACGCCTAGTGGCTAGTGGAACTTCTTCAGGACTATGGCGGAGTTTTTTGAGCCGAAGGAGATGCAGTTGCTGATGGCGACATTCAGTTTGCCTTCTCTTCCTACATTCGAAACATAATCCATATCGCATTCCGGGTCGGGATTTTCCATATTGATGGTGGGGGTCATGATGTCGTTTTTCAGGGACAAGGCAGAAACCGTCACACCCAGCGCTCCGGATGCGCCTTGCGGGTGGCCGACCATGGACTTGGTGGAACTGGACGGGATGTTCATGGCATGACTATTAAACGTGCGCTTGACCGCCAAGGTTTCGACTTTGTCGTTGAGCATGGTTGAAGTGCCGTGGAAATTGATATAGTCCACTTCATCTTTATTCACTTTCGCGTCTTTCAAAGCCAGGCTCAAAGCTCTTGATGATTGTTTGCCGTCGGGCATGATGGCGACGCGGTGGTAGGCATCGCAGGTGGTGCCGTAGCCCACAACTTCGGCAATGATTTCTGCACCGCGCGCTTTGGCGTGTTCGAGTTCTTCGAGTATCACTGTCCATGCACCTTCCGCCAACACGAACCCTTCCCGGTCTTTATTGAACGGACGCGACCCCCGTGTCGGCGCGTCGTTATAGTTCATGGGATTCACCTTCATTCTTTCGAATCCCGACATCATCGCCGGGGTGACACAAGATTCCACTCCGCCCGAAACGAACCAGTCTTCCTGCCCGAACCTTATGGTGTTGAAGGCATAACCCAAAGCGTCGGAGGAACTGGTGCATCCGTTGGAGATGACATGGCTACGGCCCTGAAAGCCGAAGTACATGGAAATTTCGCTCGACAACATACCGACCAGTGAGTTCGAGATCGCATACGGACTGATCTTGTTTTTCTGTTTAGAAAAATAAATTTCGAATTGTTTCTCTGAGAAGTCGAATCCGGACCCGCCGCTACCGACCAGCACGCCCAAGCTCTCAAAATCTTCTTCGGAGAAAGCCGTGAGATCAATCCCGCCATTAGCTAACGCTTCCTGAGTGGCGGCAACCGCCAAGGGGACAGAGCGCGGCAATTTTTTTAGATCTGATGTCGAGTAATAAAGCGATGGGTCGAACTGGCTCACTTCACCGGCGATCTGGCAGGTCAGGGCCGACGCATCGAAGCTGGCGATACGGTCTATACCGCTGATACCTTTGCAGGTATTTTCCCAGAAATTTTTTAATCCTATCCCGTTCGGGCTGACGGCCCCGAGTCCGGTAATCACCACTCTTCTAAGCATATATAAAATGACTTCCTAATTGATGTTATTAAGTTATGGTAACATACGGGTGCCGAACCGGGCAACGATGCCCCAGTGCCTATCTGGCCTGTTCATCAACTCTTTCCTGACTTAAGACTCCATTTGCTTTCGCTGAAACAACAGACCGGCCAAATGATTGTATCAGGGTTTGAGGGAACCACCCTCAACGCCCGCACCGAGGCACTGATTATTGATCAGGGCATTGGCGGATTGATTTTGTTCGAGCGCAATTATAAAAATCCCGCTCAGTTGCGGCAATTGATCACCGACCTTCAGTCCTTGACCACTGACAATGCAGAGATTCCCCCGCTATTCATTTCGGTGGATCAGGAAGGGGGCAGGGTAGCCAGGCTGGGCGCACCGTTCACCCAGTTCCCCCCCATGTCTTCTCTGGGGCAGGCCGACTCGAATGAGCTGGCTTACCGGTTCGGGCTGGCAATGGGAAAAGAAATGCGTGCGGTCGGAGTGAATATGGATTATGCGCCGGTTCTCGATGTCCATTCTAATCCGGCAAACCCGATCATTGGACACAGGGCTCTGGACAGCGACCCTGAGAAGGTGGCGCGGTTGGGAGCTGAAGTGATTCGCGGATTTTATGACGCCGGGGTCCTTCCTGTCGGCAAACATTTTCCCGGTCACGGCGACACCTCGCAGGACTCTCATCTCACTCTACCCAGAGTTGAGCGGGCGCTGGAGTCATTAGAGCAAACCGAATTGGTCCCCTTCGCTCATGCCGTCAGGCAGGGATTGGAAGTCATCATGACGGCACATGTGGTCTACCCGGCCTGGGATGCCGAGCGCCCCGCTACATTCTCCCGCACCATCATGAATGATGTATTGAGAAACTCTCTGCACTTTGACGGACTGATTATGTCTGACGATCTGGAGATGCAAGCCATCGAAGACCAGGTGGAATCCATTCCTGAGTTGGGAACCCGGGCCAGCATTGATCTCTTCCTCATTTGCCATGACTTGGAAAAAGTGCGCGCCTTGCAGAACGCAATGATGATCGACATTGAAAGCGGGAAAATTCCCCGCACCAGCATCGACCAATCTCTGGCACGAATTTTCAAGGTGAAAGAAAAACTGGCAGCCCCGAAAGAAGATGATCTGAATTTTGAAAATATCTTAAAGGAAAACCAGAGTCTCGCCCGGGAGATGCGGGCGTTTTTCAAAGAATAAAAATGAATAACCCTTGCGAAAACATCCCGCCCTTTGCCAGACGATGGGGTCTGGTTTCTTTACTCTATGTGGCCTTGGCGGCCTACTTCTGGTCCTTCTCCCGATATGGATTGAATATTTGGGACGAAGGGGGGTACGCCAATGGGACCTTGAGAACTCTTAACGGGGAAAGGGCTCTCGTGGACTTCAATCCCAATGGCTACCTCCCCGGTCGGTATTGGTATGGAATGCTGTTTTTCAAGCTATTCGGGGTAGAAATTCAAAGCCTGCGCATCGGTGTCCTGCTCATCACTCCATCTATGGTCTTGATGATCTATTCTATCGGGCGGAAAATCATGCCCGCCGGCTTCGCCCTGCTGGCGGCCTTCTGCATGCTCTCTGCGCCTTCGATGTATTACAACCGTTTCTACACTTTTTTTGTCGTTCTCAACCTGTACCTCATTACAAACTTTTTGGAAAAAAGAAATCTGGCTTCTCTGGCGTGGTTGGGCGTGGGCATTTTTTTAAGCGCCTATTTCAAGTTTGAAGTGACCCTTTTTTCAATACTTATCAGCCTGACAGTGCTCGCCTTGTTGCTCAGCCAGAAATGCTGGGATTTGCATTTTTTACCGGAAAAAGGAACGTCGTCATCTAAGGCTTATTATCTGGCAGGTGGGGTTTCGGTCGTGGTGATCGGGTTCGCCATCTATCTGGGACAGGATGGCTACTTCACGCAAGTGTTCAAACTGGTGGTCAATGCGCATGAGGTCTGGGGGAATCCGTTTCCAGAAATTTTCCCCTTTCTCGTGCTCCTCAAAGAAGTGGGGGTCCACCAGATGTTTGAAAGGGCTTTGTTCTACCTGCCCATTTTCACCTATGGCGTTGTGGCGGTCTTGCTTTTTTACCAACTCATACTTAAGAAGAGAACGTTTCACATCGACAATCTGATGGTCATTGCCGTTCTGCTATTCGGTGTTTGCGCCTTTGGCCTGGTAATATGGCGGGCAGGATTTGACAACCTGCTGAGAACCCTGCCTCCTTTCTATCTGCTGTTTTGTTATTTGTTGTATCGAATCAGGATGCTTTCTTTTCGAGATGCCGCTGGACAATACGGCTTTTTCACCCGGTTGTCCTTGAACCTTCTCACCGTTTTTCTACCCTTCCTGTTTTATTTCGAGATGAACACCCATCACGGTTTTTATGCCGGGAGCATAGGCGCTATAAAGCTGGAGACCACCCGCCTCTCGCTGGATAAAGTGGATGTTTATACCAACCCCCAGGAAGCCAAATGGATCAAGGAGGTCGTAGAAAAAATAAATCTGTACTCCCAAAAAGGGGATACCATTCTGGCTCTACCGCTGAACCCTGTTTTTTACTTTCTTTCTGATCGGGTCAACCCGACTCCCTATGAATGGGTTTTGCCAGGCATGCTTGAGGAGGAAAAAGAAAAGCAGTTGGTGAAACTATTAAAAAATCGGCCACCCAAATTGGTGGTTTATGTGGACATCGCTATTGATGGGAAGGAAGAGAGAAGGCTCTCCCGCTACGCTCCCCGTCTTTACGAATTTTTGGTAGAAAATTATTCCTTTCAGGAACAAGTGGGCTTTTTTCAAATCCTTCTGCCTAAAAATTCCCTCTCACCCTTGGGTTTCTGAACAACCACTCATAAACACTAACTTTTGTGTCATAAAAATATGTATATAGAGATGTAAAAATTTTGAAACGGCAAAAACCTGAAAAAAGATTGACGGCTGTGGTAATTTGGGGAATGATAGAAGTACAAACGATTGTAAAGTTAGATAGCCTCCAATGTTTTGTTCCTATGCTTTCCCGCTCGAACTTGGTTACATGCTGAAGCTTTGGGGAATCAGGTTCTCTAGTTTTCCTAAAAACTAGAAAAAACTCTCGTTGCAGACGCATCGATATGCGCCTGAGGCTTGGTTGTGGGCTTCTGGGCCTAAACTATCCAAGGTTGCAGCTAGGGCATTATTAATTAAATTTGGTGTACAGTAAAATGCAAGAAAAAAAATCAGGCGCAGCAAAATTTTTGGGGTCGCGACTCCGCCAGTGGAGAAAATCTTTGCCTCTCAAATCTTTCGAACTGGCAAAATTGATCAGAATTTCTCAGGGATCTTTATCGGATATTGAAAATAACAAGTCTTTGCCTTCGGCTGACACGATCGCAAAACTTTATCAACATACAGACCTGAATATTATCTGGCTGTTAACGGGCAAGGGGCCTATCCGAAAAACGCAACACGTCCCGGGCGGCGAAGAGCCTTGCGTTAATGAGGCCATGGAAACTTACGGGGAAGACCCAACATTGAATGAATTGATACAACGATTGGTGCGCGTCTATTACCGCGGCGATGCAGAGAAAAAGTCGCATTTGATCGGGTTTTTAATTGGCGCCGATCCGGGAGAGTAACCTCTTCCACCCCCCTTCTCACCTACATGGTTCAACTCTAAACAGATAATCGGATATATACATATGCAATGCGGGAACTCAAGTTCTCTCAGGCAAAATCACAAGCTCAGGCCTCATGCGCAGTAGGATCAAACATTTTCAGGGTATACAGGTTGTGGTACAGGCCTTTGTGATTCATTAAGTCCTCATGCTGACCCGCTTCAACAATGCTCCCTTTATCCAGAACAATAATCTGATCCGCTTTATGGATGGTGCTCAGGCGATGCGCGACAATAAAAGTCGTACGGTGAGCCATTAAAGTTTCCAAAGCATCCTGGATGAGAGATTCGGACCGATTATCCAAAGAAGAAGTCGCTTCATCCAGAACCAGAATTTTCGGGTCCTTCAAAATGGCCCGGGCGATGGCTATCCTCTGCCTTTCTCCTCCAGAAAGTTTCGCTCCCTTCTCACCAACAACCGTGTCGTAACCTTTTTCCATATTCATGATGAACTCATGCGCGTTGGCTTTTTGCGCGGCCTCTTTAAGCTCCGCGTCTGTCGCATCAAGCTTTCCATAAAGAATATTTTCCTTCACCGTTCCTCCAAACAGCAGCGTTTCTTGGGGAACCAGAGCAATCTGACTGAGAAAACTTTGTCGATCCAGAGTGCGAATATCGTGCTCGTCCAGGCGAATGGCCCCTGAAGACGGATCAAAAAAACGGAACAGCAGTTTGATGAGGGTGGACTTGCCGGCCCCGCTGGGCCCAACCAAAGCGGCGGTCTGCCCTGGCAGCACATCAAGACTGACATCATGAATCACCTCCGCAGTGTCCCGGTAACCAAAAGAAACATTTTCGAACTGAATGCGTCCCGTTAAATTTCCAAGCGCAACAGGATTCTCCGGGTTCTGAATCATCGGCACGGTATCGAGAATGTCATAGACCCTGCGGATGGCACCCGAGGCTTCCTGAATCTGGGTATACAGTCGGACAAACGTTCCGATCGGGCCCGCAATGATCAGGGCATACAGGAAAAAAGCCGCCAGCTCGCCGGGGGTCGTCGTCCCTTGCATCACCTGATAGCCGCCATACCAGATCAACAACGCGGAAACCAGAAAGGTGAGCCCAAGTATGAACGGACCAAAAAATGACGACACCTTGAGCTTGTCCACTGCTCTTTCGAAAGCCGTTTCAATTTTGTTCTGAAAACGGTCACGCTCATAAGGCTCGCGGGTGAAGGACTTAACAATCTTGATGGACGATATCACCTCTTCAAGAACCACCACCGCCTGCGCCACTTGATCCTGCAGTTTTTCTGAAAACATTTTTAACCGCCGCCCAAACACCCGGGCAAAAATCATCAAAGGTGGCAGGATCAATAAAATAAGTCCGGTCAATTTCCAGTTCAGATACAGAATGATCGTCAGGGCCCCGAGCAAGGTGATGCTTTGGCGCAGCAGGGCGACAGGAATAGTCACCAAAGCATTCTCGATCACAGATATATCATTGCTCATGCGGGATAAAATTTCTCCCACCCGGCGTTCCTGAAAAAAGCGCAATGAAAGGGATTGAATATGGGAAAAAAATTCGATGCGAAAATCCGTGGTCATCCTGTGACCCACGAAACCAAAAATATAATTATGCGTGACCGCAAATGCCGCCTGCAGACCGATGATAATGATCAAGTCCCACGCCAGGCCATCCAGCACCTTGCTGTCTTTTAATACAATCACGGCGTTGATCATATTGCGGACGATCAAAGGCAATACCAGATTGATCAACGAGGTCAAAGCCAGGCAAAGAAACGCAAAAATAAGACTTTTGGTATACGGCCTGGCGTATTTCAGGATTTTACGAAATTCTTTCATTCCACAATAAACGGTATTTTAAGACCCTTTAAGTTCAAAGAAAAACTCCCTGAACCACTTTGTTTTTAGATATTTTTCAGGCGGGTATCATAACCGTTAAAGCGTTTTAATTCAAACCTTATCGAGTCACCAGAGACCCCATTTCAAAAAATAGGGCGCGTTTTCACTGTATTTCTTGAATGTTTTTCTAAAG
>CALAGQ010000123.1 GCA_937891765.1 uncultured Nitrospina sp. | reverse complement strand
GCGAAGCATTTTAACTTCACACTATGGCCGTTTACACAGTTTATCTGACAGTCTCGCAAATAACGGCAATTTTCCATAACTACCGATCACCCATTCCCGATAGTCATCCCACGGTTTTACTGATTACACTTTCCCACCGTCCCGACCTTCTACTATAATTGCTAACTCATCAATCAAAGTCCTTCCAATCCCAACTCGTCCAATTCTTCTTCCTCTCGCTGATCAATCTCTTTCAGCATGTCAAGATCATCTTTCTCAAGAACTCTCCATCCGTTGTAGTATCGTTTGATATATTGCATCCTGCTATTCAGAAACAACTCTGCAAGTTCATCCTCATCAAATTCACTCAAAATATCAATCCTGATTTCGTCTATCCGGTGTTCAAACTCGATAATGAGTGCCTGATAGTCCTCTGGAGAGTCTGGATCACCTCTGACAAAATATTCATCGTCATCCAGACCTTCTCGTCCCTGTATTTTCTTGATCTTTGTGTTCAGCTCATTTAACCGAACATCATTACGGAGTTCAAATATCCTGTAGTCAGAAATCTTCTCAAGTCCGGTTGCAAGTCCGAAGAAAATCAGATCGGGGTCTATTGAGTTATCGGAAGTATCTCTAAAGACCTGCAATTCTCTAATTAAATTGGAAACCTTTTCAAGTTCCTTGATCTTGCACTTCTTGATTTCTCTTACGAGTTCTGCGACTACATCCATGACGAATAGTTCCTGTAGGTGAATTGCAACACTATACCACTATTATTAATACTGAAAAACTGGTGGTTCCTCACTTAGTTCTTCAATGAACTCAATCCAACAATCTTACTCAGACAACTCTTACCACCATCAAAAACGGCAACACTCACTGCACTTATCCCACCAAAAATTGAAACTGTCCTTGCAAGTGATCAAGTTAAATTAATGAATGGGAGAGGAATTGGAACAGTCTAATTGAGGATATACAAAGGAGTTTTTGTAAAAGTTAGCGATACATTTTAGCAAGCAACCTACGGGTTAAAATTATTTGCTTTAAATAGTGCAAAACTGGGATGGGGGACTATATTAGCGATGTAAGGGATTTGAGACCCCACTTAGCAAAGGAGTCGGTATGGGAGCAAAGAGCCCGCCTCAAGAGTTTTGTAGGACGAAAATAAAAGTTCGCATATAAATGTGAACGGCCCCGCGAAGCAAAGAAAAGGGGCAGCCAAAAGAGGTAAAAACGCGTTGGAAGGTTCAGCGCGTTTTTCATTTTTAAAAAGATGCAAAAAAGAGAAACCAGCTAAACTCAACAACTCTCTAAAACGTCAACTTCAAATTCGTAATCAGTAGGTTGGCGGTTCGATTCCGCCCGCTGGATCCACTCCTCTCCTCATGGGCCGTAGAAGCCTGGGACGAATGCGTGCTTCTCCTTAAACTTCAGGACTACTGGACTCCTCCACATAGATTCTCTTCTGCTGTTCAAAGCTTGACATATGATCATGTCAATCTTATCTAGTTGTAGAAGTGAATAAATTCTAGTGAGGTTACGTGATGCGTTATGAACAGATGACCATAAAATTGCAGGAAGCTTTTTCCGCAGGCCAATCTTTGTGCTCCTCTGAACGGCAGCAGGCTATGGAGTGCGAACACGTGTTGTTACCCCTGTTCAAGGAGCCTGACAGCATAGCCAACGCATTGGTGAAGAAAGTTGGAGTGGACTCCGGTCAGGTTCTGGGCGCGCTGCAGGATAAAATTGCGAAATTCCCGAAAGTTTCCGGCGGTGGTCAGGTTTATCTTTCTGAAACGTTGAACGATGTGGTCGCCAAGGCTGAAGAAGAAGCTCAGAAAATGAAGGACGAGTTTCTCAGTGCCGAGCATATTTTGCTTGCGGTAGCCAACCATAAAAAAGCCAATTCCATTTTTAAGTCATTGGGAATTAAATACGACGATCTGTTGAAAGCCCTGCAATCCATTCGAGGCAACCAGCGGGTGACCGATCCCAATCCCGAAAGCAAATACCAGGTTCTGGATAAATTTTGTTTAGACCTCACCAAATCCGCCCGCTCAGGCAAACTCGATCCGGTGATTGGGCGTGATGGAGAAATCCGACGTGTCATTCAGGTGCTTTCCCGGCGTACCAAGAACAACCCAGTGCTCATTGGTGAACCGGGTGTGGGCAAGACCGCCATTATTGAGGGACTTGCTCAGCGTGTCGTGAAGGGTGATGTTCCAGAAGGTCTCAAGGATAAACGCATCCTCATGCTCGACCTTGCACAGTTGGTAGCGGGTAGCAAATATCGTGGTGAGTTTGAGGATCGTTTGAAATCTGTTTTAAAAGAAATCACCAACTCCAATGGAGAAATTATTTTATTCATCGACGAACTGCATACTCTTGTAGGGGCAGGGTCCGCTGAAGGTTCCATGGATGCGTCCAATATGCTCAAACCTGCTCTGGCCCGTGGGGAACTGCATTGTGTGGGTGCCACCACCTTGAATGAATACCGTAAATACATCGAAAAGGATGCGGCACTGGAGCGCCGGTTCCAGCCTGTTCCAGTGGGTGAGCCTAGCGTTGAGGATACGGTTTCTATTTTGCGTGGTTTGAAGGGTAAATATGAAGTGCATCATGGAGTTCGAATTCAAGATTCCGCAATTCTTGCCGCAGCACGCTTGTCGCATCGTTATATTTCTGACCGATTTTTACCCGATAAAGCCATTGACCTCATTGATGAGGCCGCGTCCAGTCTAAAGATACAAATCGATTCCATGCCAGTGGAAATAGACGAGTACCAGCGAAAAATTACCCAGCTGGAAATCGAGCGTGAAGCGTTAAAAAAAGAGAACGACTCTGAATCCAAAAAACGGTTGGAAAAAATTGGGACGGATCTCAACGTATTGAACGAAAAATGTTCCATCATGAAGGAGCAGTGGCAGAGCGAAAAAAAAATCATTGCAGAGAAACGTTCTTTGAAGGAACAAGTGGAATCTGTCACTCATGAGTGCGAAGCGGCGGAGCGAGAAGGGCGTCTCGAACAGGCAGCGGAGCTGAAGTTCAGCACGATTCCTCGTTTGACCCGCGAATTGGAAGGGCTGGAGAAAGCTCCCAACAGGGCTAAGGATGAACACAAGATGCTCAACGAGGAGGTCGGTGAGGAAGATATCAGCCGCGTAGTTTCCCGCTGGACGGGAATTCCGGTAGAGCGAATGATGGAGTCCGAAAAGCAGCGGCTGCTGAAGATGGAGGAGGTGCTTCACAATCAGGTAATAGGGCAGGATGATGCTGTACGTCTGGTCTCCAACTCAATCAGACGAGCCCGCGCAGGGTTGCAGGACTCGTCACGACCAATAGGAAGTTTTATGTTTCTGGGGCCGACCGGCGTGGGGAAAACCCAATTAGCCCGGTCTCTGGCCGAATTCTTATTTGACGATGAACAGTCTATCATTCGGATCGACATGTCCGAATACATGGAGAAACATTCCGTCGCCCGTCTCATTGGCGCGCCTCCCGGCTATGTAGGTTATGAAGAGGGTGGATATCTGACTGAGCAGGTTCGGCGTAAACCATACAGCGTGGTGTTGTTTGACGAGATCGAGAAAGCGCATAACGATGTTTTTAATATATTCCTGCAGATTCTCGATGAAGGCCGGTTGACCGATGGGCAGGGCAAGACCGTAGATTTTCGTAATACGGTGGTGCTGATGACGTCCAATATTGGCAGCAAGTTTATTGAAGAAGCTGGATTGGAAGCCGCATTGCATGAGTCGAAAGGACAGTCTCATGAAGTTTGGGAAAGCCAGTATGAGAAAGTTCAAGAAACGGTCAGGCAGGAGCTCCGGAACCATTTTCGCCCCGAGTTTTTGAACCGGATCGATGATATTGTTCTGTTCCGTAATCTGACAAAGGATCAAATTCGGGATATCGTGGATGTCCAGATGAAGGGCCTCTGCGCACGGCTGGCCGAGAAGAATATGTCAATTATATTGAGTGACAAGGTCAAGGAAGTGCTGGCGCAGAAGGGCTACGATCCGGTTTTTGGTGCAAGACCGTTAAAACGAGCGTTGCAAAAATACATTCAGGATCCACTTTCGCTGAAAATCCTTCAAGAGGATTTTGGTGAAGGGGACAAGATCAAGGTCGAAGTAAACGAAGGTCGCGATACTTTCGTTTTTGAAAAAAGTCTTGTATAAAACCAGAGGTTTTAATCATTAATGTCATCAAATCCGTGTCTAACTTCCTCTATCTTGGCCCGGTATCCTGCTGGATTTTTAATGAGCAATCTGCATTTATTAATTTCCTGATAAGGGGTTTGAAATGAAAATTTCTTATTCTCAGGTATCAATTTTAAATAATTTTCAATTCCTTTTTAGCTTGCCGTTTGTTCCACCACCATTTATGCCACTCCATCAATAAAATGCAGGTCGATGCGAGCCCCAATACCAATAACCAGGTTTTGCCATCCACCGGTTGAGTTTTTAAAATTAGTTGTCCGACCGGAAGATACATGGCCAGAACATGGCTGAGAAAGGCACCCAGCACACCAAAAATTAAAACGGGGCTTTGCATCAGAGGAGTATCAAAGGCGGATTTTGTTTCCGATCGGCAGTTGAACATGTGGATGTTTACAAATAAAACTATGAATAAAAGCAAAACATTTCTGGCGGATACCAGAGCCACCCCGGCTTGCAGCAGTTGTTGAAAAAGAATAAATGCCAGGCCCCCGATCCACACGGCAATGAAGGCAGACCGTTCGATCATAAGACGATTGAAGATCGGTTCCTCAACGTCACGGGGCTTGCGCTTCAACTCATCGCCTTCACCGGGTTCGAATCCCATAGACACATCCTGAATGCCTTGTGTGACCAGATTCATCCATAGAAGTTGTACCGGGGTGAGGGGTAACGGGAAACCCGCGGCAACAGCCAGGGTGACCACGACAACCTCCGCCGCACCAGTTGAGATCAACATGAAAATGACTTTGCGAATATTTTCATAAGCAATTCGGCCTTGTTTCACTCCCTTTACAATCGTGGCAAAATTATCGTCGCTGATAACCAGTTCGGCGGCTTCGCGCGCCACGTCAGTTCCGGACTGACCCATGGCGGCACCGATATTTGCGGTTCTAAGGGCTGGGGCGTCATTCACCCCATCGCCGGTGACAGCCACGAAATGGCCCACCGCACGCATGGCGTTCACCAGTTCCAATTTTTGATATGGAGCCACTCTGGCGAAAACGCGAGCGGTTTTCACGATCTCCTGCATTTCTTCGGGAGACTTGTCCTGCAACTGGGTTCCTTTGACCACTTGCTCCGGGGTCAGCTCCAGCCCCAATTCTCTGGCGATCGTTAAAGCTGTGATCGGGTGGTCTCCTGTGATGATCGCCACATCGATCCCTGCTTCCCGGCAGGAGGTGATGGCCTCAGGCACCCCTTTTCTGAGTGGGTCGATCATCCCAGCAAGGCCGAGGAATTCCAGTTTAGTCGGTTCTGCCGGGGGATGATGGGGGTTCAGGTTTTTTGGTGCAGGGCCTTGGGCGAAGGCCAGCACCCGATAACCTTTTGCGGCCATTCCCTCGACAGTTTGAAGAATTGTTTTGATGGATTTCTTTTCTTCCCGGCACATTGAAAGCACCTGTTCAGGCGAGCCTTTAACAAAGGTCTTGATTTTTCCTGTGGGTAATTGATGGAAGGAAGCGGAAAACTGGTATTCCGGTTCAAATGGAATCTGGTTTACCTGGGGGCAGGTTTCCAACAATTGTTCCTGCCCAACTTCGATTTTTTGTCCCAGGCTGAGGAGGGCAATATCTGTGGGGTCTCCGCGGTGCGACCATTCCCCATCATGAGCGTGAAGGTCGCCCTCATTGCATAACATTGCGGCGGTTATCAACAACTCCAACCCTTCAACTTCATTTATGGAACTTATATTGTGCTCATTGAACATGATCTTGCCATTGGGAGCAAAGCCCTGCCCACTGACCTGGCACACCGATCCATTTGGCAAGTGGATTTCTTTGACTGTCAGTTCATTGCAGGTTAACGTTCCGGTTTTGTCACTGGCGATCATCGTGCAACTACCGAGCCCTTCTACTGCGGCGAGGCGGCGCACGATGACACCGTTCTCGGCCATGCGTTTGGTTCCAATCGCCAGGGCAACGGTGAGTGCAACCGGCAGGCCTTCGGGAATCACGGCGACAGCCAGCGCGACGCCGAACATGAACATGTCCAATACCTCATAGCCCTGAAACAGGATACCCAGAAATCCCACTACGAAGATAGCCACCATGACCACCCAGGCCAGCGTCTGACTGAATTGTTCCATGCGAATAATGAGCGGCGGTTTTCCTGATCCTGCTTCCATCATGGCTTTTGCCAGGCGTCCGATTTCGGTTTTCATGCCGGTGGCGATGACGATGCCTCGACCCCGTCCCCGAATAATAATGGAACCGGCATACCCCATGTTTAACCTGTCTGCGACAGGCGCGGAAGGCTCACCGCTCCACACTGAGCTTTTTAAAACCGGTAAAGACTCCCCTGTTAACAGGGATTCGTCAACTTCCAATCCATGGGTCATTAATAAACGTAGATCTGCCGGAACCCGGTTTCCAGATTCCAGCCAAACGATATCACCCGGAACCACCTGCTCGGCATCGACTTCATACACCTGACCGTCGCGCTCCACGGTGGCGCGAATTTGTAAAAGCTTCTGCAATGCTTGGGCGCTTTGTTCCGCTTTCCATTCCTGGATTCCACCGATGGTGGCGTTCAAGCACAGCACTCCAATGATGAAACCGGCGTCGATGAACTCATCAATGCCAAGAGAAACGATTGCGGCTACAGCCAGAATATAAACGAAAGGGCTTTGAAATTGACGAATGGCAATTTTCCACCACGCTGGTGGTTCTGCTCGTGGAAGTTGGTTGGGTCCGTGTATTTTAAGACGGGATAGGGTTTCCTGTTTGGAGAGACCTTTTTGAGTCGTATTCAGTTTTGAAAATAAAGCGGTCTCTGTTTGAGTGTGCCAAAAGTATTCAGGAGACGTCGGGATCGTTTTGGAGTCAGATGAGGGAAGATTCATTACGGTCTTTCAGTGTCAGAAAATATTCCGGGTTTCAATTTTGACTTTCTTGAAAGCAGATACTGCATGATCGAGATCGGTAGTTTCGTGGGCGGCGGAGATTTGGATGCGGATGCGGGCGGTGTCTTTGGGAACTACTGGATAGCTGAAGCCGATCACGTAGATGCCTTCCTTGAGCAATTGATCGGCCATATTTTTTGCCGCTGACGCGTCGCCGATCATGATGGGAATGATGGGGTGGTCGCCGGAGCTGATTTCGAATCCTGCCTCGGAAATTGCGGATCGAAAATATTTCACATTGTCTCGAAGTTTATGTATTAAAACCAGGGAGTTTAAAATGAGGTCAATGGCTTTAAGGGTGGTGGCTGTAATGACGGGCGACAGGCTGTTGGAAAATAGATAGGGGCGTGAGCGCTGGCGTAAAATATCGATAACCTCTTTACGGCCACTGGTGAACCCGCCTGAAGCTCCCCCTAGCGCTTTACCAAAGGTTGAAGTGATGATGTCAACCCGCCCCATTACATTTCGATATTCCACACTGCCGCGGCCGGTATTGCCAAAAAAACCTGTGGCATGCGAGTCATCAACCATGACCTTGGAATCATAGTGGTCCGCAAGATCGCAAATTTCCTTCAGTGGAGCAACATGTCCATCCATGCTGAAAACTCCATCGGTGGCGATGATCCGGTGTCGATATTTTTGTGCCCTTTTTAACTGAGTTTCTAAATGATCCATGTCGGCATGGTTGTAACGAAATCGGTTTGCCTTGCAAAGGCGTACCCCGTCAATGATGCTGGCATGGTTCAGGCGATCGCTGATTACCGCGTCTTTTTCTGTCAACAGGGTTTCAAAGAGTCCGCCGTTGGCATCGAAACATGAGGAATAGAGAATGGTGTCTTCGGTTTGTAGGAAGTGAGAAATTTTCTGCTCCAGTTGCTTGTGGATGTCTTGAGTGCCGCAAATGAAGCGTACCGAAGCCATGCCATAACCATATTGTTCCAGAGCATTGCGGGCTGATTCGAGAATCTCTGGATGGTTGGCCAGCCCCAGATAATTGTTAGCGCAAAAGTTTAGAACCTTTCCCTGAGCCGTGGAAAGATGGACTCCCTGAGGGGACAGCAGTACGCGTTCATCCTTATACAGGTCGGACTCATGGATCGCCTCCAACTCGGATCGAAGATGTGCGTAAAAATTGTCAGGATTCTTGTCAGTCATATTTCAACACAATTTTTGGATGTGAGGTGATGGCCTTTTCAAATTGCGCTTGATCGAAATCCTTAAATGGGACAACCGTGCCCTGGCCTCGGTTTAAAATAACATCATATATTTTGTCTTGCAGGGAATGGCCTTTGGACATCAGCAGGTTGCTGGTAATGTACCAGGTCTGGAAAACTTTTCGGCCGACAACGCTGTGCATGGATTTCCCGTACAAAATGATGTCCTGAAAGTTAGTCAGGGTGTAGTCGCCAGAAGAAAGACCGAATAAAATAATATCCCCACCGGCGCGGGTGGAGGAAATCGCTGTGTTCAAAGCCTGGTTGCTTCCGGACATTTCAAAGGCGACATCGACACCTTCCCCGAAACATTGCTGTCGTATTTTATTGGCAATTTCGAGATCCGGTGCCGGGCCTGATTGTTTTGCCGAATCGGTGGCAACCCGTAATGTGGAATCCACGCCAAGTTCTTCCGCTATTTTAAGATTGGTTTTTGATGGGTCGACACCAATGATCGTTGTCGCTCCCATTGATCGGGCGACAAGAATGGTGAAGAGCCCTATTGTTCCGCACCCAAACACGGCAACCGTTTTGCCGCGCAGGTCGACACGACTACAGGCGTGCACCGCGTTTCCCAGGGGTTCCTGAATGGCTGCGACCTCTGGGCGGATTTTGTCCAGATCGGTGCGCCATAATTCTTTTGCCGGCAGTTTTACCTGTTCGGCAAAACAACCATCGGTGGAAATTCCTATAATGAGGTGGTCCGAGCAAACATGGGCATCGCCGATTTTACACTGGTGGCAAACCCCGCAAAAGATGTGAGACTCTGTGGAAACAATATCGCCGGGCTTGTAACCGTATTGGCTTTGGGAATAAGAACCGGTCTCGACAATTTCTCCCAAAAGTTCGTGTCCGCAAATTCTATATGCTTGATCCTCGCGGTCTCGGGAGTCGAAAAGCATTTCCTTAAAGGCGTGGCGAAACCAAATGCCTTTGTCGGAGCCGCAAAATCCGGTGTAAAGAGGTTTGATAATGCATTTGTTGGAATCAGCAGGGTGCTGAGTTTCATTCAGTTCTGGTTCGGGCACATCTATCATGTTCATTCCCGTTGTGGTCTCCCATTCATCGCGGGATATATCTAGAGCCAAGGCTTTCATAAGGACACCGTAATTTTTAGTGAATAGAATAAAGATTGTTTTATAAAATTTACCAGCCCCTTAATAAAATATAAATCAAGTTGCGCTAATAACAATGAGGATGACCCGGTTTTATTGAATAATTTCATATTTTCTTGTGAGCCATTTTGTTCGTAGCAATTTTCCAGGTTCGAAAAGCGCCAGAAAGATTTTTGGTTTTAAATCCCTTTTGGGTTAATAACCGGCAGGCAAAATAAGAACGTTGACCCGTTTGGCAATAAACTATGATTTCTTTTTCTTTCGACAATTCATTAATTCTTTGTCTCAACTCGGGTAAAGCAATATGTTGGGAGCCGGGAATAAATCCTTGGCTACGTTCGTCTTCATCACGAACATCCAAAAGAATGGATTGATTAGTGTTTAGATTTTCAATCTCATGCCACTGTGCATTTTTAACATCATGGTGAACCACATGTTGAGCAACCATCCCAGCCAAATTAACAGGATCTTTTGCCGATCCAAAGGGTGGAGCATAAGCCAGCTCCAAATCTTCCAAGTCGTGAACGGTCATTCTGGCCTTCAGAGCTGTTGCCAAAACATCAATCCGTTTATCCACCCCTTCTTCACCAATAATTTGAGCCCCCAACAGTTTTCCGTCATCGGGGTGAAAGATAATTTTCATGGCTAACCTATGTGCCCCAGGGTAATAGGTCGCGTGAGCCGGAGGATGTAAATAAACCACATCATATGGCAAGTTCAATCGACGCAGGGTCTTCTCATTGACCCCGGTGCAGGCTGCGGCTAAATCAAAAAGTCTTAAAATCGAAGTTCCGCAGGTTCCCGTGTACTTCATTGAGTTACCAAAAATATTCTCTGCAACAATTCGCCCTTGACGGTTTGCTGGGCCAGCTAGAGGAATTAATACCTGTTCCTGAGTTATGAAATCCTGAACTTCTATGGCATCTCCAATTGCCCAAATATGAGGATCGCTGGTTCTAAGAAATTCATTGACTTGAATTCCTCCCTTTTCCCCAATTACCAATCCAGCAATTTTTGCCAATTCAGTAACCGGCCGAACTCCTAAACCAAGAATGACGATATCTGCAGGCAAAAGATTTCCACTTTTAAGCTCAACAATAGAGGCTGTTGCTGGATTTTCTTTGTTTGGAGAATTAAATTGAGTAACAGGATCCTCTAAGTATAAAGTGACCTCATTAGCTTGCAGCTCCTTATGGAGCCAACCCGCCATTTCCGGGTCCAGGGGTGGCATAACCTGGGCCAGCGCTTCAACCACACTAACTTCTAAGCCTCTTTTTTGGAGTTGCTCTACCATTTCCAGTCCAATAAATCCTCCGCCGATCACCACGGCCTTATGGGCTTTTTGAGTCGTGATCCATTTATTGATCGCTTCGACATCAGGAATTCCATGGACGGTAAAATGACCGGGCTTATCAATTCCCGGAATTGGAGGTTTTAATGGCTTTGCTCCGGTGGATAAAATAAGTTCGTCGTAACTCTGCCAATATTTATCGTTTGAATTAACGGAGGAAACTTCAATTCGTTTGCTAATCGGATCAATAGCCGTGACCTCAGACATGACACGGACGTCTAGATTAAATCGGGCGTGAAGATTTTCAGGAGTTTGGACCAATAAATCTTCTTTTTCGGTAATTTCGCCACCCACGTAATAGGGAAGGCCACAATTGGCGAACGAAACGTGAGGGCCACGCTCGAAAATAATAATTTCGGCCTCTTCAGACAGTCGTCTGGCATGAGCCGCAGCCGTGGCTCCTCCCGCAACGCCTCCAACGATTAAAATTTTATTTTTAGCCATTTGGTAATTCCAAATATAAAGATTTTGGTTGGTGATTTAAGTCAGCTATTCAAAAATAGAGCAGCAAATTTCTTTGAGCAACATATCACCCATTACAAGCTCATGACATAATTGTGTATCCCATGGGCGGCTTTCTTTCCTGCTCCCATGGCCGAAATAACGGTTGCGGCTCCGGTGACGATATCGCCTCCGGCAAAGACACCAGGCCGGGACGTTAAATTGATATCGGGATCAGCTAATTCAATGTGCCCATGGCTATCAGTTTGTAAATCGGAAGCACTTTTTGCGATTAACGGATTGACTCCACTGCCGAGAGCGATAATAACCGCGTCGGTTTTTAAATGGAAGGCACTGTTTTCCACGGGTCGTGGATGTTTTCGCCCGGAAGCATCCGGTTCGACCAATTCCATTTTCTGACAGACAATCTCGGAAACCCAGCCGTTGGCACCTTTGATATCTACTGGGCTTGCCAGGTAATGAAATTCTATTCCCTCAGCCTCCGCATGTTCGACTTCTTCCAATCGTGCGGGCAACTCATCCCGAGAACGCCGATAAATTAGCATCACCTTTTCGGTCGTCGGCAGGCGAAGGGCGGTCCGGGCGGCATCCAGTGCGGTGTTGCCACCACCGATCACAGCAAAGACTTTGTGGTGATGGATGGGCGTGTCGAACACCGGGAACTCCCAGGCGTGCATTAAATTGATCCGGGTTAAAAACTCATTGGCTGAATACACGCCATTGAGGTTTTCTCCGGGGATGTCGAGAAAATAAGGCAGTCCCGCGCCGGTGCCAATGAAGATTGCATTAAACCCATCCTCTCCCATCAGCTCGTCCAGAGTTTTGATTTTTCCAATCACATAATTGACTTTGATCTCAATTCCCAGGCGCTTCAAGTAGTCCAACTCGGCTTCTAGAATTTCCTTTGGAAGGCGAAACTCTGGGATGCCGTAAAACAAAACGCCTCCGGGTTTATGCAAGGCTTCGAAGATAACGACTTCATGTCCCAGCTTCGCAAGATCGCCCGCGGCGGCTAACCCCGCTGGACCGGCTCCAATGATGGCAATTTTTTTTCCGGTGGGTGGTGGCAGTTCAATTATTTTTACTTCACTGTGAATGCGTTCGTAATCCGCGACGAACCGTTCTAGTTTTCCGATTGCCAGGGGTTCGCCCTTAATGCCGATTACACAATGTTTTTCGCATTGGTCTTCTTGTGGGCAGACTCGGCCAGTGACGCTGGGTAGCGCGTTGGACTCTTTAATGATGCGAGCGGCTTCAAGAAAGTCACCTTCAGCCACCTGTTTAATAAAATCGGGGATGGCCACCCGCACGGGACATCCGATCACGCATTTAGGTTTCTTGCATTGGATGCAACGCGACGCTTCCAGTTGAGCCATGGCGGGGGTGTAGCCCAAGCTCACTTCCTGAAAATTTTTCTTCCTCACATCCGGATTTTGCTCCGGAGCCGGAGTGCGCGGTGTTTTATTTCGTTGTGAGTCCTTTTTTATTTCAGCCATATATTTGGGATACTTTTACGATCCGGCACTTTCCTCCGGTATCTTTTAAGTATTTTTCCTTGGCTTCGGTTTCTTCCGAGATGTAGGTTTTCAAGCGATTGAGCAATCCCTCGAAATCGACAGCATGACCATCAAATTCCGGTCCGTCCACACAAGCGAATTTCATTTCACCGCCCACCGTCACCCGGCAGGCGCCACACATGCCCGTTCCATCTATCATGATGGGGTTCATGCTGACGAGGGTAGGGATATTATAAGGGCGCGTCAAGTTTGTCACAGCTTTCATCATGACCAAAGGACCGATAGCAATGACGCGATCGATCGGCTCCTTCTTCTCGATCATCTTTTTCAGGATATCCGTGACCAGGCCTTTTGTGCCATGACTCCCATCATCGGTGACAACGTGAACGCTTGTGGAGGCTGTTATCATTTCATTTTCGAGGATCACCAGTTCTTCCGTTCGGGCACCTAAAATCGAAATGGTTTTATTTCCTGCTTGAGTTAATGCGCGTGCAATGGGGTGGATGGCGGCTATGCCGAATCCTCCTCCTATCAACACGACGGTGCCAAAGAGGTCGATTTGACTGGGATTCCCTAGCGGTCCGACGACATCCAAAATAAAATCACCTGCTTTCAGGTGACTCATTTCGAGAGACGTTTTTCCAACCGCCTGAACGTAAAAAGTGAGGGTCCCCTGAATCGGGTCGGAGTCTGAAATAGTGATCGGGATGCGCTCCCCGGTTTCATCCAGGCGAATGATGACGAATTGTCCGGGAAGCGCTTTTTTGGCGATGTCCGGCGCGTGCAGGAGGTAATGAAACACCTGCGGGGCTAACTGTGTGTTTTTCAGAATTTTAAACATATTCTGTTTGACCCCAAAACATTCGTCTATATAAATGGGTATCCCCTAGACTAAATATATTCCTATTCATCAGCATATTCTATTAATAATGAATAAACTCGGGTGCCTGATGGAATTTTTGGCTCAGATTATGATCTAAAGCTTAAAAGAGTTAAGATAAGCGAAACAAAAACCCGGACGGGGACTTTTCGTCCAATACCTACGTGAACATGGAACCGATCCTTGATATTGCCAGAAAGCTGGGGCTGACCGAAGGTGAAATCATTCCCTATGGGTGCGATAAAGCCAAGGTTCGCCTTGAGGTTTTAAAAAAAAATCCCGCCAGAGGAAAACTGGTCTTGGTATCGGCCATCACTCCCACTCCCGCAGGAGAAGGAAAAACCACCACCACCATCGGTCTTGGTCAGGCGATGGCCCGACTCAACAAGTCGGTCTGTCTTGCACTGAGAGAACCTTCGCTGGGGCCTTGCCTGGGGATGAAAGGCGGCGCGACCGGTGGCGGGTTGAGCCAGGTTTTGCCGAGGGAAGATATCAATCTGCACTTTACCGGCGACTTTCATGCTGTGACCTCCGCCCACAACCTGCTGGCAGCGATGCTGGATAACAAGATTTATCATGAAGGGTTGTCGGACATCGACCCGAGGCGCGTCATCTGGCGGCGCGTCATGGATATGAATGATCGCGCTCTTCGTAATATTGTGATTGGTCTCGGAGGCGTTTTGCAAGGCGTCCCCCGTGAAAGCGGATTCGATATCACCGCCGCTTCTGAAATCATGGCCATTCTGTGTCTGGCGGAGAGCTATGAAGATTTAAAATCCCGACTGGGAAATATTCTAGTGGCGTTTACTTACAAGGAGGAACCGATCACCGCGAAGAGCCTCAATGCTTCCGGTGCCATGGCGGCCTTGCTCAAGGATGCTCTTCTCCCCAACCTGGTTCAAACTACAGAGGGAGTTCCAGCCTTAATCCATGGTGGACCTTTCGCAAACATCGCGCATGGGTGTAACTCGGTACTGGCAACCAAAATGGCCTTGGCACTTTCCGACTGGACGGTCACGGAGGCGGGCTTCGGTTTTGATCTGGGCGCGGAAAAGTTTTTCGACATCAAATGCCAAGGGGCGGGACTCGATACCGCCGCTGTGGTTTTGGTTGCGACTTGCAGAGCACTGAAGTCTCATGGCGGTGTTGATAAGCCTGATCTGGAAAAATATAATCCGGGGGCTGTTCAAAAAGGGCTGCCCAATCTAGACCGACATGTTGAAAACATCAAACAGTTCTGCGAACCTCCCATTGTTTGTCTCAACCGCTTTGAGGGGGACCATCCGGAAGAAATTGACGTGGTACGAAAACATTGTGAGAACAATCTTCAGGTTCCTTTTGCAGTGAGCAACGTTTTTGAAGAAGGGGGAAAGGGAGGAATAGAACTAGCCGAGAAAGTTATTCTTCATTCAGAAAAAAATTCTCAGCCTTTCTGCTCGCTTTATGATTGGAATGAAGATGTGAAAACAAAAATCTGGAAGATCGCCAGCAAAATGTATGGAGCTGATGAAATTAAATATACCGCAAAAGCTGAAAGAGATCTCAGGTCTATAGAAAAACTCGGATACCAGAAACTTCCTGTTTGCATTGCCAAAACCCCAGCCTCTTTGTCGGATGACCCTAAACTCCGAGGCCGACCGGAACATTTCAACGTCACAGTTCGGGAAATTTTAATTGCCGCAGGAGCCGGGTTTCTCATTCCTTTAACGGGAGAAATCCTAAGAATGCCGGGATTGCCTAAGACCCCCCAGGCAGAACACATAGATTTCGACGGAAACGATATCACCGGCTTACGATGAAAGGCGGGGCATGAGCGAAGGGATGGAAACTCTAAAGCTGCTCTATATTGCGATGGGTCCGGGCATTGCCATCGCTGTTTTTATCTACTATTCCGACAAGTGGGACAGGGAACCCAAGAAACTTGTGATCAAAAGTTTTTTTCTGGGTGGTCTGGCGGTTTTCCCAGCCTATTATTTTGAAGGCGTTGTCGAAGAATTTATAGGCCTGCAGGCCTTAGAGGGGGAACATTCTCCGTTCTTCTGGACAAAGACTCTTTTCTATGCATTTTTCGGAGTGGCCTTGGCGGAAGAGTTATGCAAATTTCTGTTTTTGAAAGCGTTCGTTTTTGATGAACGGGAGTTTAACGAACCTTTTGACGGAATTATCTATGGCGGTATGATCGGTTGCGGATTCGCCACTGTTGAAAATATCATGTATGTCCTCCCACAAGGGCATGAGGTGGGGATTTTAAGAATGCTCACAGCGGTGCCAGGGCATGCTTTCTTCGGCATAATTCTGGGCTATTTTATGGGACGGGCGAAGTTCAGTATTAACCGTGCCAGGCACCTGATTCATGGCCTTGTTGCTGTGGTCACTCTTCATGGTGTTTATGATACCGCCGCTTTTTCAAATACCCTCTGGTCCGGTTATTTGATTTTTGCAATCATTTTTTTATGCATCTACCTGGGATTGAAAGCCAAAAGGGAACTGGAAAAACTCGCGACCGTTATTGAATTTTCAGCAAAACAATATTTTCCATTAAAAGGCCGCAGAAAAAAAGTTCCTTTATACCTGAGAGATATTCGCTGTCTGCTGTCAAAGGGAAAGCTGGTTCCCGAAGACAACCTGATTGATAAAAAAAGTGGCAAGATAAAATCGATCCGGGAAATATTTTCTTCAAAAATCATTTCCCAATATAAAGGACTTCCCAAAACCCCGTTTTGCGGCATGTCGGTCAAACTTTTCCTGATTTTTTACCAGATGACTTTTGGGCTTTATCTGTATTTCTGGTTTCTGGGAAATTATCGAGACTTTGCCAGCTATAAAAAATTAAAACTCAATCCGGAACTGTTGGCGTTGGGGTTGTTCGTCTTCACGGTTATTCCCTATTATTTTTATGGAGTTATTCTGAATGCTTTGAACATTCAAGGGGTCAACCAAGTGGTCGATGTTTCTTTTAATTTGGTTGTGGCGGGAATAGAATCGGCCTTTTTGTATTTCCAATTACAAATGTTTTCAAGTTTTCTGGAAAAGAAACTGAGGAAGTCTTTTTCGGTTCCTATTATTATCCTGAGCTTTTTTATTCTCAGTGGATTGAAAAAGGTTCTATTACCGACGACATCTTTTTATCTTTTTTGGGAAATGGTTTTGATTCTTATTCAGGGGGGAGTTTTGGCCCTTGTCCAGAGAGATTTAAATCTTTACTGGAAACTTGAGAATGAGCACGGTATACACTGAGATACGGTTCTTTCGCTCAGAGTCGGTTTTTGAGCATAGAAAAATCCGGGAGTTTCATGATGGTCGAATCAATTTATATTCAATAATTCCTTTTACTGGGTGGGGTCTTTTTTTTGGGATTATTTTGTCTTTTTTGGATGTGCCTAACTTCTCTTTTGCTGAAGGCGATTTCAGTTGTTCTCCTAAACCGCCCTACGAAGCCTCTCGATATGTAGAGCCGGCAAAGAATCCAAAATCTTTAAGTCTAAACCTGACTGATAACGGCGATGGAACCATTGTCGATGTAGATTCAAGATTGTTGTGGACTAAAAAGATAGCTACGCCGATCTTGGGAAACGCCTCACATGGCAGGAGTCTTTGGATTATGTGGAGAAGCTTGATGCTGGAGGATTTTCAGATTGGAGAATGCCTACGATCAGGGAACTGGCTACGCTTTATGATCTGACCATGGAAAATAATATGGCTTGGGACCCACAACCTGGAGTATCCCCTCGCGATGGACGAAAGATTTGCAGATGGATCGGCTTATTGGTTTTGGAGTAGTGAGGGCGAGATTGTGGGGAAAAAAGAGGATGCGCCAAAACCTTTTATTTTGTCAACGGACTTGTACACCTTCGCGCCTTGGATCAGTGTAATAATGGTGGTGTTCGTGCCGTGAGAAGATCCAGATGATCAAAGCTATGTTCAACACTCAATCCAAGACCAGTTTCTATGACCCGAATAAAACTTGTTGCTCTTGTTGTGGCGGTAGTGGGCACGTTGCTTTACGTTCAAAGCTATTTGAATCCACCGGAAACATGGGAAAGCCATAATCAAGAGGGCGTGAAGGCCTTTCAGGAATCCCGCTACGCTGAGGCGGAAGAGCATTTCGTGCAGGCCCTTGAATTAGCAGAATCACTCCCTTCTCAAGATCGCCGTCTTTATTTCAGCCTCTATCAATTAGCCGAAATTTATCGGATTCAATTTAAATTTGTTGAGGCCGAGCGTATTCTCAAGCGGATTCTGGCCGTCGATGAAAAGGCCTTCGGACCTAAGCATCCTAATGTGGCTTTTGCATTGAATAACTTGGCGGGAAACTACCGGATGCGCGGCAAATACGAAGAAGCCGAAGCCCTATTGAAGCAGGCTTTGAAGATTCTGGAAGAGTCTTTGGGCAAAGAGCATGCGCTGGTCGGAAACATTCTTGAACATTATGCCCATTTGCTCCATAAAATGGATCGCTCTATCGAGGCTGAGAAGCTGGAAAGCCTTTTCCAGGCTATCTCTTCCGCGCAGGACATCAAAAATAAATAGTTGAGGGTGGTAATTCCTTCTTCCTGGCCCCATTTTATTAATAGGGAATATTTATTCTTGGGCGGTGTCTTATATATAGCCGATGAATAAAACAATCAACTGAGCGAGGGCCAAATGTGGCGAATACGCATGCATGGTCGTGGGGGGCAGGGGATAAAAACTGCCAGCCAGATTTTAGGTAGTGCTGGGTTTTATTCCGGGTTCCAGGCTCAGGATTTTCCTCTCTACGGGGCCGAGCGTAGAGGTGCCCCGGTCATCGCTTTTACACGTATTTCTAAAGACGCTATTCTCGAGCGCGGGCCGATTTCTTCTCCTGATATTATTTTGATCGGAGATGAGACTCTGCTGAACGATCCCCAGTCTGCTCCCCTTTGTGGAGCAGAGCCGACCACCATTATTTTCGTCAACTCCAACCACAGGCCCAAAGAGTTGTCGCAGAAATTTGAGGTGATCACGGCCAACTTGACCGATCTTTGCCTTCAGCGCCTTAACGGCAGAACGATATACAGTTCTGCGCTTTCCGCTGTGGGAGCCCGTCTGCTCGGAACCATTGAATTGGAGGATCTTTTGCAGGCTGTGGAGGATGAATTGCCCGGAGTTTCTTCCCAGATGCTGAAGGGCAATCTCGATCTGGCCCGGGAAGTTTTCGAAATGGTCCAACCAGTAGCCATTCCACAACGGGTAGAAAAGGCTTTAACCGCCAAGCCGCTGGTTTTTCCTCAACATCTGCCCGTGGTCGACGGGGCTCCTATTATTTTAGATCCTGGAAATATGGCACTGCGAAAAACCGGAAACTGGCGGGTGGAGAGGCCGGAAATTGATTATGACCATTGCAATAAATGCCTGATCTGCTATGCCCGTTGCCCGGATGGTGTCATTAGCTTGGCTCCTGACGGCAGGCCGGAAATTGATTATGACCATTGTAAGGGATGCCTGATTTGCGCTCAGGAATGCCCGGGTCATTTTATTAAAACGGTAAGAGAAACGGGAATATTTCCATGAAAACGCAAAAAAAAACAATGCTAACGGGAAACAAAGCGGCGGCATGGGGAGCACGAATGGCGGGGGTGGAGTATGTTCCGGCGTTTCCCATTACTCCGCAAACCGAAATCGTTGAGACTCTGGCGAAATGGTTTGCCGATGGAACCCTGCAAGGAAAATTCACCAATATGGACTCGGAACATTCCATGTTCATGGCGGCGGGTTCTGCAGGGGCTACCGGGGTGAGGGTTTTTACGGCCTCTTCGAGTCAGGGTATTTTGCATGGGATGGAATCTCTTTACACCATAACTGGTTGGAGGACGCCGATGGTTATCGTTAATGTGTCCCGGGCTCTGGCCACTCCGATCACGTTAGAGCCGGACCATAACGATGTTATGAGCACCCGTGATTGCGGCTTGATTCAGCTGCATGCCGAAACCTGTCAGGAGGTGTTTGATTTTGTCTTGATGGGGTACCGGATCGCCGAGGACCCAGATGTCTGTCTGCCGGTGCTGGTTAATCTGGATGGATTTTATTTGTCGTTCACCCGCGAACCGGTTTTGATCCCGGACGAGGAGGAAGCCCGGAACTTTTTACCTTTGTACAAGGCCATGCAACCGGTGTTTCAGGCTTCGCGACCGATGGCCCGAGCGTCGGCGGTTTTTGGTGGAGCGACGTATACCAGCTTCAAGCTTCAGCAGGATATGGCTTGCCGCAATGCAGAAAAATGTTTCAATCAGGCGGCGCAGGATTTTGAAAAATACTTTGGACGGTTTTATGGACCAGTCGAAGCGTTTCATCTCGATGATGCGGAATATGTTTTTGTGATGAGTAACTCCTTCGCAACCAAAGGAAAATCGGCGGTGCTAAAACTTCGCCAGCAAGGGATTAAAGCCGGTCTTTTGAAGTTGAGACTTTTCAGACCTTTCCCGGGTGAAGCGATTGCCTCGGCCCTTGCAGGGCACGCCAAAGTTGCTGTGATTGATCAAAATCTGGCTCCGGGTATGGGAGGAATTACCTATCCGGAAATTGTCACGTCTCTTTACTCTCGTGAAGACCGGCCAGAAAAAATTCTGTCGGTCATCGGAGGGCTTGGAGGAAAGGACATGGATGATCAGGATTTCATGGCCATCATTGAGCATCTGGATAAACCGGATAGCGGAACACCGCTTTACTTGTACGACGAAAAGGACGTGAGCAGCTTTAACCGGCTCCAGCAGATTGCGAAATTGAAAGAGGCGTTATCATGACGACATCAACGAATGTTCATAAAAAAATAAAAGACCTTCATCCAAATGAAGCTATTGCTCCGGGAACCGGGCTTTGCGCCGGATGCGGAGGTCTGGAAGGTTTGCGATTGGGATTGAAAGAACTGGGAGACGATTTTTTGATCTGCAACGCCGCAGGTTGCTTCACCTTGCTTTCGGTTTATCCGTTCACTCCGTTGAAAGGTTCCTGGCTCTACACCACCATGGGTGGTTCAGTGCCTGCAGCGCAGGGTGTCCGTGATGCTCTGGACATTCGCATGCGCTACCGAGGGCTGGAGAAAAAAGAAGATCTAAATGTGATTGTGGTTGCCGGTGATGGTTCTTCCAACGATATCGGATTCGGGGCCACCTCGGCGGCGATTCACCGGGGCTTGGATTTCATTTATTTCTGCTACGACAACGAGGCTTATGGCAATACGGGATTCCAGTTGTCGGCGGCTTCCCCCTATGGCAGCGCGACTCAGACGACACCCAGTACGGATGTGCATGAAGCGGGAACGGAAATAAATAAAAAGAACCTGTTTGAAATATGGAAAGCGCAGAAACCGGCTTACCTCGCTACGGTATCTCCACGTGAGCCTATTGACTTGTCGAATAAGTTTGCCCGGGCGAAGGAGTTGAAAGGACCTCGCATGTTCATTTGCATGTCGCCTTGCCCGACTGGCTGGGGTTTTGAGCCTAAAGAAATGCAAGAGATCGCCAAGCTTGCTGTCGATACGGGAATTTTCCCGGTTAAGGAATATTTTGAAGGGGAAGTGGTTCATACCGTGCGTCCACGTAAACGATTACCGGCGGAAAAGTTTCTCGAGCGGCAAAAAAGATTTCACCATTTGTTTGAACCGCATCGGCAGGATGAGGTTATTGGACAGATTCAAAAAAGGGTCGATGATTACTGGAGGCAATATGAATGAGGCCGCCACATTGAATACCAGATCTTCTTCGGCAGAAAAAGTTCTTGAGACTTTTTTTGCGCCTAAAGGGATCGCGGTGATTGGTGCATCGCTAAAACCGGGCAATCAGGGAAAGCGGATTGTGGATAGCCTGATTGCGCAAGGGTATGAAGGCCACTTGATCGCCGTGCATCCTGACGGAAAGGCATTGGGTCCGTGCCTTTCTGTACGGTCTGTCCGAGAACTTCCTGAGGGTATTGATCTGGCTATTGCCGCAGTTTCTGCCAAACGGGTCGAGGCATTGATCGAGCCTTTGGCCGATCATGGGATTCACCACTTGATCGTGGTCGGCGGTGGTTTTTCTGAAATCGGGATTGAGGGAGAACTTCTGCAAAACAGTCTACGGGATACGGCAAACAAATTTGGCATGCGAATCGTGGGGCCCAATTGCCTCGGCACATTCAGTTCTGCTGATAAGTTCAACAGTTTCTTCCTTTCCGCTGATGACATTCGTTTGCCGGGAACTGGTTCGGTCGCTGTAATTTCCCAAAGTGGAGCGTTCCTATCAGCCATTCTCGATCAACTGGCCAGTCGTAATATTGGCGTGCATCGCGCCATCAATTTTGGCAACCGCATAGATATCGGGGAATGTGAAGCGCTTGAAGCATTCGCCCGCGACCCCAAGGTCAAGGTCATCGGCATTTATCTGGAGAGCGTTCAAAACGGGCAGAGGTTTTTTGAAATCGTCCGAAAAACGGCAGCTCTAAAACCTGTGGTGATTTACAAGGGAGGAAAAGGTGCAAAGGGGGGCCGGGCTACATTGGCCCATTCTGCTTCTCTGGCCGGTGAGTACACGGTGTTTCAGGCGGTCTGCCGACAAACCGGAATGATCGAGGTGAAAGGACTGAATGAGTTGATCAATGCTTTGCAGGTTCTGCAAAGAGGATTTGTTGCCAAAGGCAACCGTGTTCTGATCGTTTCCAATGGTGGCGGCATGGGAGTTTTGCTCACAGATCTCTTGGAAGAGGGAAACTGCGATGTGGTCGAGACTCCTTTGCAGATTCAGGAGGAGTTGAAAAATATTCTTCCCGGATATTATTCATTCAGAAATCCTGTCGATCTGACGGGTTCAGGCACCAATGAGCAGTGTGCTCTGTCCATTGATAAAATCCTCAAAACCGGATTGTACGATTGTCTTCTGCTAGTTGTCTTGGGCGGAACGGAAGGCATCAACGCTGATATTGCGAAACGGTTAGTTTTACCCAAAGACTTTCCGGTTGTTCTGGGTGCCTATGGACGGAATATGTTTGTGCCTCTCAGCGAAGCTTTTATTAATGAAGTGATTCCGGTTTTTCCTACCGGAGAAGAGGCAGCCTGGGCGGTCAATCTGCTCGCCCGGTTGGGAACAAAGAGGAAAATTTCAGTGAGCGAGGTTTCCCATTCGCTACCAACATGCGAAGGGATGATGCAACTTTCCCCTCCTTTGGATGAAGTGTGCATCAAGCGTTTCTTGCGGGAATGCCAGATTCGAGTGCCTGCAAGTTTCCAGGTTACTCGGTCTGAAGATATGGATCAGGCTATTGAGGAGACAGGTTTTCCATTAGTTCTCAAGGCGGTAGCACCGGACCTGCTGCATAAAACGGAATTGCATGGAGTTGAACTCAACTTGAACGATAAAGCAGAGCTTGAAAGAAAATGGGAAACTATGAACCGAGTCTGGCCCGGCCAGGTGTGGGTGGAAGAGCAAATGCCACCGGGGCTGGACTTGATGGTAGGTATGTTCCGGGACAAGACGTTTGGTCCCATACTCCTTTTTGGTGCAGGTGGAAGCTATGTGGAAATTTTAAATGATATTGAACGTATCCTGCTTCCGGTGACAGATGAGGAAATCCTTGCAAGTATTTTGAGGACTAAGGTCGGTCAGATCATTCAAGGGGTGAGGGGGCAACCGCCCTTGGCCCTTAACAGTTTGCTGGAGTTTATGAAATGGCTGACGAAATGGGTTGAGGCGGATACCAGATTGATCTCTCTCGATTTCAATCCGGTCAGGTTGTACTCGGATTCATTGGTTGTTTTGGACGCTAAGGCCGAAATGAAACTTTTGCCATGAAAGGAAGGTGAGGATCATGAGCGCCCATTATGTGGATAGTTTTGCCGATGACTTGGGTCCAGAAAAAATTGTGCATATCTATGAACCCAAATCCAGACTCAAGGCGATTGTTGTCATCGACAACATTTCTCTGGGGCCTGCCGTAGGCGGCTGTCGCATGGCAGCGGATGTGGATACCCGCGAGGTTTTCAGGCTGGCGCGTGCGATGACTTTAAAGAATGCGTTGAGTGATCTGCCGCATGGGGGCGCTAAGTCCGCAATTCTGGAAGTTCCCAATGTAGCCAATAAGGAGGCTCTGGTTCGGGAGTTTGCTCAGTCCATCAAGCATCTGACCGACTACATCCCCGGGCCGGATATGGGCACCGATGAAACCTGCATGGCCTATATTTATGATGAAATCGGCCGGGCCGTGGGCCTGCCGCATGTGCTGGGAGGCCTGCCTCTGGACGAACTCGGTACAACGGGATACGGTGTGGCAGTCGCGGCAGATGTTGCCAGCGAGGTTCTTGAGCTGCCGTTGAAAAATACCCGGGTAATTATTCAAGGCTTTGGCAATGTCGGTAAAGCGGCGGCTCGATTTTTAACGGAACGGGGTGCTACCATCATTGCTACCTGCGACACCGGCGGCGCCATTCATGATCCTGGCGGACTCGATATTCCGGCGCTCACAGAGTTTAAGAAGTCCGGGGGTTCGGTGAAAGACTCGGGGCTTGGCAAACCGATGACACATGAGGAAATGTTAAAGATGGAATCAGATATCTTCATTCCCTCTGCCCGTCCTGATATTTTTACGGTGGATAACCAGCATTGGTTGAAAACAAAATTGGTGTTAGAGGGGGCCAATATTCCCATCACTCATGAGGCTGCTGAAATAATGAAGGATAGGGGAGTTGTTATTGTCCCGGATGTCATTGCCAATGCTGGCGGGGTGATTTGTGCCGCGACCGAATATCAGAAAATGAGTGAAAAGCAGGCTTTTGAAAGAATAGAGTCAACGATCAGCCGTAACACGAGGGAAGTGCTTGAAAGAAGCCTCAAGCAAGGGCAATACCCGCATGCGGCGGCGATCTTGATGGCGAAAGAGCGATTGAAAGAGGCGATGGCTTTTCGCGCACATATGTAGGTATTGATTTTTAACAGCAACTTAACTTTTTGCTCACAGGTGATTTATGTCAAACGTAATTCCGGAATCCATTGCCGAACAAATCATTGCTGGGAAAATTAAAGAGTGGAACGATAATCGCAAACGTGTCAAGAACAGCCAGGCAGAAGTCCATCACTTCATCGCCATTGCGAGGGATTTTGGTTGCCGCGAGGAGGAAATCATCCCCAGACTGGAAGAAACCCTGGGATGGCGAGTTTACGGAAAGAACCTGCTCAACCATATCGCTGAAAGGGAAGAACTGAGCAGAAACTTCCTTGAAACCCTGGATGAGAAAAAGCAAACTCAGATAGATGATTGGGTCAACCACTTGATCCATTCAGGATCAATTCTGCAAAAAGATTATGTTCTGCGAATCACCCGATTGATGGAAACTATTGTGAGGAACGAAAATGCCATCCTGCTGGGCCGGGGAGCCAATTTTATCCTAAAGGAAAGGAAGGAAGGACTTAGAATAAAATTGACAGCTCCGTTTGAGAGTAGGGTCGAAAACATTATGGAAGTACGGGAGCTCACTTTAATTGCTGCTCAACAGCTTGTCAGAAGGATGGATATCGAAAGAAACGAGTTCATCAATGCTTATTTTAAGGTGGATTCAATTGCCGGTTCAGAATTTGATATTGCGTTCAATACTTCTATCATCAATACAGATCTTATTTGTGAGACGGTTAAATTTATTTTGAAAGAAAAAGGTTCACCTAGTAGTCGAAAATAATGAAACGAAAACGAATCCTTATTATGGGTGCAGGGGGGAGGGATTTTCATGCCTTCAATACCCGCTTTAAAAATGAAGCGGACTTTGAAGTGGTGGCTTTCACCGCAACGCAAATTCCTGGGATTGACAACAAAACCTTTCCCGCAAGTTTAGCGGGAGATTTATACCCAAATGGAATTCCCATTTTTTCTGAGCACCGATTACTAGATTTGATCCGCGATGAATCCATCGACGCGGTAGTTTTTGCCTACAGCGATGTTTCCCATGAATATGTCATGCATCAGGCTTCCAGTATTGTTTCTGCCGGAGCCGACTTCTGGCTGTTCAGCGTTTCGGGTTCCATGATCCGGTCTGAAAAGAAAGTCATCTCGGTGTGTGCGGTTCGCACCGGTTGCGGTAAATCCCAAGCCTCTCGAAAAATAGCCCGAATTCTTCAGAACTATGGCAAAAAAGTTGGAGTGATCCGGCATCCCATGCCTTATGGAAACCTGGAGAAACAGAGAGTGCAAAGGTTTGCCACCCTTGCCGATCTGGAAAAGCAGGATTGCACTATTGAGGAAATGGAAGAGTATGAGCCTTACATCGCTATGGACTGTCCTATTTTCGCGGGGGTAGATTATGAAGCCATCTTGCGGGAAGCAGAAAAGGAGTCAGACATTATTATCTGGGACGGGGGCAATAACGATTTTTCTTTTTATTTGCCGGACTTGGAAATTGTGGTGGTCGATCCCCATCGTGCGGGAGATGAGCTGTCTTATTATCAGGGAGAAGTAAATTTTAAAAGGGCCGATGTTATCATCATTAATAAAATGGATACGGCTGAGGATTTTGCTGTCCAACGGGTAAAAGAAAATATTCAAGCCTGCAATCCCAGCGCGGTAGTTATCGAAGCCCGTTCACCAGTTTTTGCCGAGCAGGGGAAAATGATTTCCGACCAGCGGGTGTTGGTGGTGGAAGATGGCCCGACCTTGACGCATGGCGGAATGAGGTTTGGCGCAGGGACGTTGGCGGCAAAACAATATGGAGCGAAAGAAATTGTGGACCCGCGGCCCTGGTTGACGGGAACTCTCATCGAAACGTTTGAGAAATATCCGGAGATAGGCAATCTTCTGCCGGCGATGGGGTATGGCAAAGAACAAATCAGCGACCTGGAGCAAACCATCAATGCCTCGGACTGCGACTGTGTTGTTATTGGAACCCCTATCGATTTGGCCAGGGTGATCGACATTCAAAAACCTTCGATCAGGGTAACGTATGAACTGGAGGAAGTGGGCACTCCAAATCTGGAGACGGTTTTGCAGCCTTTCGTGAATGACTCCGTTTGAGTTTGAATTGGAATATAATGAGCAATAAGGATCACAAGCCAAGTTTACTCATCTCTTTCGGGGGCAATGCCCTCAATGTTCCGGATCAGAATCACGCTCATCAAAAGGAGGAGTTTGCAATAGCCCAAAAAAGCATGAACGGTGTTGCGGACCTTATCGAAAGAGGCTATAACAAAATAATATTGACGCATGGAAATGGGCCGCAGGTCGGGCAAATTTTTTTGCAGCAGGAGCTCACTAAGCATGCGTTTCCCCGTCAAATCACATTGGATGTTTGCGTTGCCGACAGCCAGGGAAGAATCGGTTATATTCTGCAAAATGTTTTCGATAATGTTTGCCAGAAACGGGGTATCAATAAAAGATCATTTGCCGTGATCACACAGGTTATTGTCGACCCGAAAGATCCAGCTTTTGACCACCCTTCAAAGCCCATCGGCGTTTTTTATTCACAGGAGGACGCTCAAAAGCTAACTGAAGAACGAGGCTGGGAATTAATAGAGGATGCGGGCAGGGGTTTTCGTCGAGTGGTGCCTTCACCTCATCCTTTAGAAATAGTGGAGAAAAAAATCTTCCATGAAATTCTGGAGGCGGGTTTCATAGCTATAGGAGGCGGCGGTGGTGGCATTCCGGTCATTCGAGAATCGAACGGAGAATTAAGCGGAGTCGAAGCGGTTATCGATAAAGACCGAACAAGTGCCCTTCTGGCTAACGAAGTGGGAATAGAACAACTCGTCATTTTAACAGAGGTTGATTTTGCCTATTTAAATTTCAAATCATCCCAACCTCAGCCCATTAGAAATATAACAGTCAGTAAAATGGAATCATATTTAGAACAAGGTGAGTTCATTGAAGGGAGTATGAAGCCCAAGGTGGAGGCGGCGATAGATTTTATAAAAAAGGGCGGTCAAAAAGCCATCATCGCCAACCTGTATGATTTGCTTATGGCCGTAGAAGAAAAAACAGGGACCCATATCTCAGCATAATAGTT
>CALAGQ010000122.1 GCA_937891765.1 uncultured Nitrospina sp. | reverse complement strand
CTATTACGCTTTCTTTAAAGGATGGCTGCTTCTAAGCCAACCTCCTAGCTGTCTGGGTGATTTGACATCCTTTGTCACTTAGCATAGATTTAGGGACCTTAGCTGTTGGTCTGGGCTGTTTCCCTTTCGACTACGAAGCTTATCCCCCGCAGTCTCACTGCCATAAAACATGTATTCGGTATTCGGAGTTTAATTGGGGTTGGTAAGCTTGTAGGCCCCCTAGCCCATTCAGTGCTCTACCCCCGATACACTATTATGACGCTGCCCCTAAAGGCATTTCGGCGAGAACCAGATATCTCCGAGTTTGATTGGCCTTTCACCCCTAACCACAGCTCATCCCCCAGTTTTTCAACGCTGGTGGGTGCGGTCCTCCATTCCGTGTTACCGGAACTTCAACCTGGCCATGGCTAGATCACTCGGTTTCGGGTCTGCCGCATGCTACTAAACGCCCTATTCAGACTCGGTTTCCCTTCGGCTCCGTCCTTTTAGACTTAACCTTGCAACATACGAGCAACTCGTTGGCTCATTATACAAAAGGCACGCCATCATCCCGACGAATCGGGACTCTGACCGCTTGTAGGCATACGGTTTCAGGTTCTATTTCACTCTCCACATAGGAGTACTTTTCACCTTTCCCTCACGGTACTAGTTCACTATCGGTTACATGAGAGTATTTAGCCTTACCAGATGGTCCTGGGAGATTCACACAGGATTTCTCGTGTCCCGCGCTACTCGGGTGTCAATCTCAACAAGATCTTCAGTTTTCGTTTACAGGCCTATCACCTTCTATGGAGAGACTTTCCATTCTCTTCAACTAACTTCAGATTTTTTGACTTGTCGAATCAATTGCAGCTGACTCTAGACTGATCCCACAACCCCACTAACGCAACGCCTGCAAGCTTGGCACGTTAATGGTTTAGGCTCTTCCCCGTTCGCTCGCCGCTACTCAGGGAATCATTATTATTTTCTCTTCCTGGGGCTACTTAGATGTATCAGTTCGCCCCGTTACCTCACCCCATCCTATATATTCAGATGGGAGTATCTTGACATAACTCAAGATGGGTTGCCCCATTCGGAAATCTCCGGGTCTAAGGTTGTTTGCACCTCACCGAAGCTTATCGCAGCTTACCACGTCCTTCATCGGCTTCATGTACCTAGGCATCCTCCGTATGCCCTTAGTAGCTTTATCAAAGTATCATTTTCAATAAATCTACCGGCATCAATTTCCAAATTGTCAAAAAGCATGTTAGTGGAGCTGACAGGGTTCGAACCTGCGACCCCCTCCGTGCAAGGGAGGTGCTCTCCCAACTGAGCTACAGCCCCAAATGTAATAGAACACATAGCTGATGTGGGCCTGCGTGGACTCGAACCACGGACCTCATCCTTATCAGGGATGCGCTCTAACCACCTGAGCTACAAGCCCAAATTTTTTTTATAAAAGGTATGCGTGGACTTCATCAAATCGTTCGACCTTCTCCCAGATCGCTCTGGGATACTCCTTAGAAAGGAGGTGATCCAGCCGCACCTTCCGGTACGGCTACCTTGTTAC
>CALAGQ010000121.1 GCA_937891765.1 uncultured Nitrospina sp. | reverse complement strand
TGCTTCGTGTCAATTTTAACGTCCTGGGATGTGCAGGCAAATAACAGGGAAGAAAGTAAAACGAGGAAAAATAAGCGTCTCATGGTTCAGATCCTTTGAACAATAAGGTGAAAAAAAAGGGGCCAGCCATCAATGGCCGGCCCCTGAGATGATAACTTAGTTTTAACGAACCTGTTCTAGTTGATACCTCGACCAGCTGTAGGATTTTCATCATTAAGCCGACCTACACCAAGCGTATTATCGCCACCAATGGTGGAATCTGCCATGTCTCCGACAAACTCCATGGCAAAACCGGTACCACCGGATTCCACATAAACAACTCCCCACATACTCAGTTGAGCAAGGTTTTCATAGGTATTATTGGTACCTACAACCACAGCTGTGTTTGGATCCTCAGCTACAGTAGTCACCCTGATTGCACCGAACTGAGCCGAGTCAACCGTCGGAATCAGATGAGTCTGAGTATCCGTGAATGACGAGTTAGAGCTATTAATGGTTGCATGGCCCTGGTTCACAACAAACACCCGGTGGGTTTCACCCGCGTTTACCGTAAAGATTGTAGCCCGGCCTGCAACAGTGTTAACCGTGGTGGTCATGCCAATGACTTCCACCACCACACCGATCGCACTTGAAGCAGAATCCAATGACGGATGGCTAATACCAATAAAGGTGTAGCTGTCATTAGGGACGGCCTGAGCGTATGGTGAGATGGCTACTTCGGCACTAAGTCTAGTCTCACGTGCCGTTGTTTGTCCTGAGGCGACTTGGGCAAAAGACAGTATCCCAAAAAGCGCCAACAGGGTTAATCGTTTTATATTCTTCATGGATCTTTCTCCTTAATGAATTTTCCAGTTCAAGTTGAATTTAGAACACTAACCTACGGAGCTGCGGGACCGGCGACCGGCGTACTACCAATAAGTACTGATGTTGCCGCAGAATCAGACATATCACCGATAAACTCCATGGCGAATCCCGTGGTATTCTGTTCTATAACCACCGAACCCCAATAGGACAGCATCGTAACATCACGGTACCCATCACCAGTCAGAGATGCATCGCCAGTCGCAGTATTTGGTGCGGTTGCAAGAGGCGCGATAAGAACATGCCCGTGCGTAAAATTAGTGGTTCCAGAAATGAACTTGGCCGTCGAAATGCCGGTCGGATTAATCGTAGCTTGATTCGTCCGGACGATAAACACCCTTGTTGTGTTTCCTGATTCAACGGTGAATTCAACCGCCGAACCAAAAGTAACATTATCGCTACCGAGGGCGGTAAGGGTCAAACCGATCTGGGAGGCCATACCGGAAAGTGAGGTGTGGCTCACCGCAATAAAGGTGTAAGACCCCGAATCAGACTGCCAATAAGGAGATACAACCCTAGTTTTATTCTCTATCGCGAAAGCGTTTCCGGCCAGAAGGGTCAGAAAAGCTAAAACCGCGAATAATTTCGAAAATCGCTTAATCAGCTTGGTTTTCATTATACTTCTCTCCTATTATATATATGCTTCATATTGAAAGTGATATCTAGTTTAGGAATAGCTTAAACAAATTTTTCCAGGCGCCTCCTTCCAAACCTTTCGGTTCGTGAGATTTTTAATTGAGCTAAAGACACTCTATAATTTAAGGGACTGCGCAAAAACCACGCCCCCTTAGATACTAAATAGTATATGTAATTCAAAGCCATAATGCTACAACCTCGATCTAAATATTCCCCAAAACCTTGTTTGAGAACCACAAAATGCGAGAAAACTAAGTTAATATGTTTATTTACAATAAGTTGTCATGTTTTCCGGCGCAATTCCGGGTTTTTGGATAATATTTGTCATAGCTCATATCGGCTTAACGAGTCCTATTCTTTAGAATTATTTGGAGTTTTTATCTTTCTTGAGCTTGGCCTTTGATTCTTTGTTGCTTACTCTGTTGAGAAAGCTCTAGCCATTTGGTATAATTTTTAGCCGCCATATAAATAACTTTATAAAAGTTAAAAACTTATGAGCTTTTTGTTAGCCAGGACTCTGATGTCTAAAAAATGGTGTGGAACTGTATTTTGTATCCTTGCATTTGTGTTTTCCACAGGTTGTGTCACCACCGAACAGCAGCTGGATGATAATAAGACTCTGGCGCAGAAAAAATTCAAGGAGGCCCTGCAGGCAGACTCATTGAAGCAGCAGGATAAAGCGGTGGTCTTACTCAAAGAGGCCTTGGAGCTGGATCCTACGGAACCAAACTTCCATTTTTTCCTGGGCCGGTCTTATTTTGCACAGGGCGATCTCGGACGGGCAGAACAGGAGTATTTAACAAGCCTCAAATTAAACAATAATTTGAAGGACTCCTATCGGCAGCTGGGTTTGATTTACATGCAACAGGGGCACTGGGAAAAGGCGATTCACAACTTTCGCGAAGATCTCGATAGACCTGGAACCCGGCAACCCCAACAGATTTATAATTGGGTCGCGCTGTGTTTCTATAATCTGGGAAAAAAGAATGAAGCGGAAATAGAGTGGGGAAAAGCTCTTGAAATAAAAGATAATGCTGGAATTCGGCTTAATCTGGCCTTGGCTTATATTAATCGGGAGCGCTTTGATCAAGCTAAAGACTCTTTGCTAAAGGCTCTGTCCCTCAGGCCGCGTTTTTCTCAAGCCCATTTTGAGTTGGCACAATTATATTTAAAGGAAGAAAAAAAAGATCAGGCAGTGGCTCATTTTCAAAAAGTGATTCTCTATTCCCCCAGAGGGGATCTGGCTAAAAAATCTCAGGAATACATAAACTTGGTTCGTCCCAAATAAAAAATAATGGTTGAAAACTTTGGTTCTTATTTAAAGCATGAACGTGAATTAAGGGGAGTGCCTTTGGAAGAAATATCCGGGGCCACCAAAATTCATATCCGTTTTCTCAAAGCTCTTGAAGAGAACTCCTTTGATCAGCTCCCTGGCGAAGTTTTTATTAAAGGATATATCCGGTCCTATGCCGACATTATTGGTTCGGATGTTGAGGAAATGCTCAATATCTATAAAGAATCTGTCGAGTTCAACAATCAGGGAAATATCCCTTCAAAAATACCTTCAACTCAACCCAAAACTTTTTTGATATTTGGCCTGTTGATTCTGGCGATTGCCGGCCTCTTATTTTGGGTGGGGTCCCTGATGAATACGGGGGTTGACCCGGAGAAGGAACAAGTTCCCTTAATGCAAAAACAGGCTGAGATAACTATACCGGAACCTTCAACAAGTCCCGATGTTTCCGAAAATCAGATTGTGGAAGAAGTGGAAGAAAATGTGGATGCTCAGGAATTTGCCGAGCCTGAGACCGCCGAACTACCCCTGTCCGATCTACCCGCCAAAGACTTGGACGAGGAAAAAATCTTGCCCCCTGAGGAACCGGTCGAACTGGAGGCACAGACCCCAGCCGCCTCACTGGCTGATCCGGATCCTCAAAATCTCAAGGACGTAGAAAAATTGTTAAAACTTACAATTCGGGCGAAGGAAAATTCGTGGTTTAATATGACTATTGACGATTTCAGGGAAGAGGATTTTATTCTCCCCGCAGGAACCGCAAAGACCTTCTGGGGTGATGAAACCTTTCAGTTGACGGTGGGTAATAAACCCGGAGTGGAATTATTATTAAACGGCAAAGTCTTAACTTTGCCGGAAAGTAAAGACAGGGTGGTCAAAGACTTTATTATTAACTCTAAACTGGTAGAGTGAACCGTGGCTAAAATTGATGCCTTCTTCAAGCTGATGAATGAACAGGGAGCTTCAGACTTGCACCTTGTTTCGGGTTCGCAACCCATACTCAGGGTTCATGGGGACATGGAGCGGATCAAATACAAAGCGCTGGAAAATGATGAACTGAAAGCGATGTTGTATGAGATTGCCCCGGAAAACAAGATCAAGGTTTTTGAAGAAACCGGAGATGTGGACTTCGCCTATGAAATTCCCAACCTGGCTCGTTATCGGGCAAATTATTTTCAGCAGAAATGGGGTGTGGGAGCGGTTTTCAGGGAAATTCCAAGCACCATTCTGACAGCCGAACAACTGGGGCTTCCCAAAGTCGTTACAAAACTTTCCATGTTGCATAAGGGAATGGTTTTGGTCACTGGGCCTACAGGAAGCGGAAAATCCACAACGCTTGCTGCTATGATGGACTATGTTAACAGAAATAAGAAAAGCCACATCATTACGGTTGAAGACCCGGTTGAGTTTGTTCATAAAAGCCAGGGTTGTATTGTAAATCACCGGGAAGTGGGAGTGCACACACAAGGGTTTAAGTCCGCCCTTCGTGGAGCCTTGCGGGAAGATCCAGATATCATCCTCGTTGGTGAAATGCGGGATCTGGAAACCATTGAGCTGGCTTTGGAAGCCGCTTCCACGGGCCATTTGGTATTTGGCACGCTTCATACCCAGAGCGCGGCAAAAACCATTGACCGTGTCATCGATGTTTTCCCGGCGCACCAGCAGTCGCAAATTCGCACCACCCTTTCAGAATCTTTGAAAGGAGTCGTGGCTCAGAATCTGTTCAAACGTATCGATAAAAAAGGCAGAATGGCAGTGCTGGAAATTCTGGTAGTAACTCCGGCGGTTTCCAACCTGATTCGTGAGGGCAAGACCTTTCAAATTCCTTCGGCAATCCAAACTGGGAAAAAATATGGTATGCAGTCTCTGGACGATGCCATTCTTATAGCTTTGGAAGAGAAAAAAATCAGTCCCGAAGATGCTTACGATAAAGCGATTGTTAAAGAGCGGTTTATTCAGTTTCTAAAAACACCTCCAGAATTTTTATGAGTGACCTATGAGAAAAGCGGAAATTGATCATATTTTAACCACCATGCTGGAAGCGTTCGGAAATATTTCCGATCTCAATATCACGGTGGGGAAACCTTGCCAGGTCGAGTCGTCGGGGCAATTGGCGGCGGTTCCCATAGAACCTCCCATTGAGGAGCTCACACCTTTTCAGGCAGAAATATTTGCCCTGAATCTGATCAATGCGGATAGAAGGCTGACGGAAATTTTAATCCAGCAAGGTTCCTGCGACTGTTCCTATTTTCTGGTGGGCAAAGCCCGGTTCCGTGTGAACATATTTTCACAGCGCGGAAACTACACCATTGTATTGAGAAAACTGGAGACGCGAATTCCATCGATTGAGGACTTAAAGCTTCCGGGCCAGTTTGCCAAAGCGGCGGAAGAAAAAAATGGACTGATCCTGGTTACAGGGGCGACCGGAAGTGGTAAATCGACTACGCTCGCGGCGTTGTTGAATAAGATGAACGAGGAAAAATCCATACACATTATCACTCTGGAAGATCCTGTGGAGTTTGTGCACCCGCACAAAAAAGCCACCTTTAACCAGAGGGAATTGGGCAGCGACTATGACGCGTTTTCCAGCGGACTTCGAGCCGCTCTTCGCCAGGCACCTAAGGTTATTCTGGTTGGGGAAATGCGTGACCGGGAAACGGTAGAGATAGGTCTTAGCGCGGCAGAAACCGGCCATTTGGTCATGAGCACTCTGCATACGGTCGATGCGGGGCAAACTATTAACCGCATTGTGGGCATGTTTTCTCAGGAAGAGGAACAGCAAATACGCATTCGCCTGGCTGACACCATTCGCTGGATCATTTGTCAACGGCTGCTTCCCAAAGTTGGCGGGGGTCGGGTGGCTCTGCTTGAGATCATGTCTTCAAATATGCGGGTGAAAGACACCATCATCAATGGCGAGTCCGAAGGTAAATCTTATTACGAAATCATTACCAACGGCGATGCATATGGCATGTGGACTTTCGATCAGCATATAATGAAAATATATGGGGAGGGTCTCATCACAGAAGAAACCGCTCTGGCCTATGCTTCCCGCAAGGCTGTAGTCGGCCGTGGCATTGACACCCTCAAATCGGCTAAAGGCGAAAAGACCACGGATATTGAAGGGCTTAATATGGACGATGAGTATGGAGCTCAAGCTAAAAAATAAGAAAGGGTGAACCAAAATGCAAGTAGCGTGTGATGCGTGTCAGCGTTCCATGAATATTCCGGATGAGAAACTGCCGAAGGATCAGGCCTTCTCCATCACTTGCCCGGGGTGCAAAAACAAGATCAAAGTGGACCAGCATCTGAAAGCCCCGGAGTCGCCAACACCCTCCGAACCCGAAGAAGTGTTGGACGCGCCGAGCATGGTCGTGGAATATGAAGAATTTGAAGATGATGATGAACTGGTCATTTATGAGGAAGGCGACCAGTTGGCGTTGGTGTTGGATGAAAAAAACCAGTCTGTCTGGACCGAGGCGTTGGAAAGCAGGGGTTATAAAATTCAATACGCCAAATCACCGGAACATGCAGTACATAAAATGAAGTTTACCCACTTCCATTTTGTTGCCTTGCATGAAAATTACAGAGGCAAGAGTCTGGATAACAACCCTATTTATAAAACCCTGATCGAATTGCCCATGGTGACCCGGAGGAATATTTTTTTGGCGTTGCTGGGGGCTAACTTTAAGACTCTGAATAATATGCAGGCCTTCCAGAAAAGCGCCAATGTCGTGATCAACGAAAAAGACATGGATAAGCTGGGAGATATTTTAAAGAAATCGGTTTCCGAAAATGAAATATTTTATAAGGTCTTCAAAGAAACTCTTCATTCTATGGGGAAAGCATGAAGCTACAAGACACACCTATTCACCAACATTATTCCGATGGCGATATCATCATTACCGAAGGAATTATGAGCAACAATGCCTATGTGATTATCAAGGGCCAGGTTCGCATCACCCAGAAGGTCGATAAAAAAGTCGTAACCGTAGGAACTCTCAAGGAGGGAGAGGTTTTCGGAGAGATGGGCCTGATCTCGGAAACTGTGCGGAGCGCCAACATTTCTGCTATTGGCGATGTGACGGTTGGTGTGATTGGCAAGGAACTTTTTGACACTGAAATGAATAAACTTTCGGAAGGCATGAAGCCTATTATTCTGGCATTGGTAGAGCGCCTGAGGATCACAACGCATTTGCTGACACGTATTGGACTGGAGCTTGAGAACACAAAAGATAAGATTAATTCTTATACTTTAAAACAACAGGAATAACCCAAATAACTTATGCCTACTTTTACCTACAAGTCGCGAGTTCGGGGAAAAATGCAAGCCGGAGAAGTGGAAGCGGAAGACGAAAAGTCTGCGATCTCTAAGCTGAAACAGAAGAATATTCGTGTTACCACCGTCAAGGAAAAAGGCGGTGGTAGCGCTTTATTCGGGCCCAAGGTTCATAAAATCACCACCCGTGACGTGGTCATTTTTACCCGTCAGTTTTCCACCATGGTCGATGCCGGGCTTCCTTTAGTCCAATGCCTGGATATTCTTGGAAAACAGGCCGATAACCCAACCTTTGGGGAAACGATTTTAAAGGTCAAAGCAAATATTGAAGTTGGGAACAACCTGTCGGAATCCCTGAAAAAGTTCCCACATATTTGGGACTCGCTTTACAGCAACCTGGTTGAAGCGGGAGAGGTGGGTGGAATCCTGGACGTTATCCTCCGGCGTTTGGCGGAGTACATTGAAAAAGCTGAAGCGCTAAAGAAAAAAGTAAAAGCCGCTATGGTTTATCCGGGAGCCATTATGACCGTGGCTTTTGTCGTTGTGGCGTTTTTAATGGTCTTCGTTATCCCTGCGTTTGCCACCATGTTTGCGGGAGGAGGCAAGGAGCTGCCGGGGCCGACTCAAATCGTTATGGATATCAGTAGTTTTTTCCAACACCAATGGTGGGTCATGTTCCTTGGGGCAGTCACTTTCTTCTTCGTCTTCAAAAAAGTTTATGCCACTGATCGGGGAAGTATTGAAATAGACCGGATCGCTTTAAAACTCCCGGTGTTTGGAATGTTGATTCGTAAAGTTTCGGTGGCAAAATTTACACGGACTCTGGGAACTCTGATTTCAAGCGGAGTGCCTTTGATCGAAGGTTTGGATATTTGTGCGCGTACTTCAGGTAATAGAATCGTTGAGTTGGCCGTGTTCAAAACCATTGAGGCGATCAAGGAAGGCGAAACGATTGCCGCCCCTCTCTCGCGAGAAGATGTTTTTCCTCCGATGGTTATTCAAATGATTGACGTTGGGGAAGCCTCGGGCTCTCTCGATAAAATGCTGGCTAAAATCGCAGACTTTTATGATGAAGAAGTTGATGCCGCGGTTGAAGGCTTGACGGCTCTGCTTGAGCCCATGCTCATGGTCTTTTTGGGACTTATCGTTGGGTTCATTGTTGTTGCTATGTATCTACCCATATTTAAAATGGGAGAAGCTGTTTAGACGAAGGGCGAATGCTTTGGCCGATCCGGCCGCGCTATGACACGCGAAACCCACAATCAAGATCAGGAATTAGAGCAACGAGTCAGAAGAATAATGCTCTTAAGGGTTTTCTTTTTGACCGGGTTTGTGGCTCTGTTGCTTACCTTTCAAGAGCGCCTGGGAATCACAGCACCCGTAGAGCCTCTCTGCATGGTTATCGGGGTGGGTTTTTTCATGTCCCTGATTTATGCGGTTCTTTTCAGATTTTTGACCTTGACGGAGAATGCTTCGCTTCAGGTCGCGGGAGACCTGCTTCTGGTAGGAGGCATTCTCTTCACCACAGGGGGTATTGATAGCCCCATTTCCTTCCTTTTCTTATTTGTAATTATTGCATCCAGTGTCACTCTACCTAGAGCTGCGGCTTATCTCGCGGCATCAGGCGCTATTATTATTTATGGGCTACTGGTGGATCTGGAGTATTTTGGTATCATTACTCCGGTCTATTTGTTTCCAGAATCGAAGGTGTCTTTTGCGAGCGGTTATGTTTTTTATGTAATTTTTTTAAATATTGTTTCCTATTATACGGTGGCTTACCTCAGCAGTTTTCTCTCGCATCGACTGCGAATGGTTAAAGAGGAACTGGTTCGCGCAAGTATCAACCTCGAAGAGCAAAGGGCTTTTAACCGGGATATTGTACAGAATATGGGAAATGGGTTGATCACCACTGACCCGGAGGGCAGGATCACATCTATCAATCCTGCCGCGAGAGTTCTGACAGGTTATTCTATTGAAGAGAGTCTGAAGAATCCCATTGAACAGTTGATACCTTTAGCCGGATTAAGCAACCTGTTTTCTGAAGATAGAGCTCTTGATCTCCCAAAACAAATTGAAGGGGAACACCAAAGAAAAGACGGAAGGATCATTTTTATCCGGATAAAAATCAGTCATCTCGCTGATCAAAATGTGCCGGGATACATTCTGGTATTTGAAGACCTCACCGAAGTAAAAGAAATGCAGGCAAAAGTTTTAAGGACAGAACAGTTAGCGGCGGTGGGAAGATTTTCGGCAGGGCTTGCCCATGAAATCAGAAATCCGCTGACTTCACTGAGTGGTTCCATTCAGGTTCTGGCAAGAGGTCTTAAACTTGAAGACTCCTATAAAAAACTAATGGGAATAGTTATGAAGGAAACGGATCGTCTGAATAATATTCTTTCCGATTTTCTCAATTATTCCCAGCCCAAAAAAAATAATGATACCATCATAGACTTAACTCAACTTATTCAGGATGTAATCACCCTGTTAAAAAACAAAGAGGACCTGAGCGCTAAAAAACAAATTGTTTTTAAGGGAACGACAGACCATTTGATTCTAAATGGAGATGAAGAACAAATTAAACAGGTTGTGTGGAATTTGTGTATCAATGCTTTGCAGGCGATGTCTCAGGGAACCCTGACCCTGTCGCTCAACGAGGTTTTTTCTTTCCAGAGCGGAGAATTTCAAGCTAATCACCGAGGCATGGTTCTTGAGGTTCGGGATGAGGGTTGTGGCATTGCCTTGGATCAGATCAATAATATTTATGACCCCTTTTATTCCAGCAAAAAAGATGGAGTGGGTTTGGGGTTGGCGACGGTTTACCAAATTGTCAACCGAAACGGAGGAGTTGTGGATGTTCAAAGCACTCTTGATAAAGGAACGTTGTTTACAGTTTTTCTTCCGGATCAGGAAAGTGTAAAAGCTGTGCCTTCTCATTAATACAGAAAACTAAAAAAAGGAAACCGATCATGTCAGAAAGGGGACCCATTAAAATAACCGACACTTCAGAAATTGCTGTTTGCACCTGCATGCAGTCAAACCATTGGCCGTTTTGTGATGCCACGCATCATACCACTGGCGGCGAACCAGAAATATTAACGCTGGATAAAAATAAAACCTATTATCTGTGTGGTTGCTTCAGAACTAAAAACAGGCCTTTCTGTGACGGGTCGCACGAAAAAATTAAAAAATCCTGACCCTTAATATGGAAAACGGTTTCTTGAAAGTTTTTAATACTCTGGTCGGGTTGATAATGGTTCTTTTTTTATCAGCATGTGCCACCAGCCTGCAAAAAAATACTCCTGAAAATATGGTCTTCATCTCCGAAGGCCCCTTTACCATGGGTTTTGCAATAGAGAATGATCATGAATGGGGAGACATGGATGAAGACCCGGTTCATGAAGTCACGCTCAGCGCTTACTGGATGGATAAATATGAGGTGACGGGTGCCGACTTCGCCAAATTTCTCAATGCTCATCAAGGTTCAGTCCAGCAGTTTATAGAAATCACTCCAAGCGTTACGATTGAGTTTGTAGAAGGGAAATACCAACCCCGTGCCGGACTGGAGAAACTTCCTGTCAACCGGGTTTCCTGGTATGGGGCCGATGCCTATTGCCGATGGAAAGATAAACGCCTTCCCACTGAAGCAGAATGGGAAAAGGCTGCAAGGGGAACCGACCAGAGAATTTTCCCATGGGGAAACGAATTCCCCGACAATAGCCGCGTCACTTTTCGGCGTAAATTTTCTGAACTGGGTTTTAAAGTGATGGAACCGGTGGATAGTATGAGCCGGGGTATTTCCCCTTATGGCATCCATCACATGGCGGGGAATGTCTGGGAATGGGTTGACGACTGGTTTGATGGAGGAGCTTACGAAGATCATGACCGCAAAGATCCCAAAGGTCCCGAAACCGGAATCAGCAAAGTATTACGGGGAGGCAACTGGTATTACAAGGCCTACTACATGAGAACCACCTACCGCTTCAACGAACGCCCCGAAAAATTCAATATCTGGCAAGGATTCCGCTGCGCCCGCTACTAGGCGTGGGGCGAGCCGTCGGTGGCAACTGCAATGGTTTTATCTGGCTGGCAACCGTTTTTCTCGGCTCAACGGGTTATTGCCTATTGCCACCGGCGGCTCGCCGGCGTTTAAGAGCTTTTTTCAAAATCCACGCGACATTTAGCTTCTGAGTGCAGTGTTCGTAAATGGCTTCAGTCAGAGGTTCAAGGGTGCAGTGGTCGGTCAATATCCCCGCTTCACTGCAATTGTGAACGCTTAATGCGTTCTCCCTTTTCCAGGTTGTGAATGCCCAGTTGAACCACTGCTTGGATACGGACATGGATTTTAATGTTCGCAGACTTTGGCCGTTGATGTCTGTTTCCAGGACTAAATGGTCTTTCTGTTTTTCCATCATGAACTTCAATCCTTTTCCTGCGGCATCGCTTTCATGGCTGTGGGATTTATTTTTTGGATAAGAAAGATCCTGACCGACAAATACAATCGGATTGCCCCCAGCTTGGAAGGCCAGGTCATAGGTCACCGATAACACCGTTCCACCCGGGGTTAAGATGCCGACGTGGGGAACCATTTTTTGAATTTCCACCAAGGCCGGAATATCCGGCGCGAATTTATTAAAAAAAAGAATATCACTTTCCCAGAGCTCAAGAACATGAGGATGCACAATGGAAGGAACGATAAGGGTTATTCCTTTATGCGAAACATTCATGAGAAATCGGGAGATATCTTCCTGGGGATCCAGACAAACCACAAAGTCAGGGACGATCCCATGCCCCATCAATGGTTTCAAAGCGGCGTCACAGGAAATAATAACGGCTTTATTTTGAGCGCGATGAAGAAAGCGGATATTTTTATCGAGGGATGGCCCGGCTCCCACTACGATACAGGGCAGATCGCGGAATTTATTTTTTAGGGCGATAACACCGGGGTTTTGTTCTATGGCACTCCGGTTGGCTTGGAAGTTCTGTTGCCAAACTTGATTGAAGCGGAGCAGGGTGGCGGATTTTACTTCGCGGATTTGTTCATCACGACTCATGGACCTAATGTAGCAAAGCCGAGGTTCTACAGGCAAGTTATCGTTGCAAAAAAAGACCCGGGCTTTTAGCCCGGGTCTTAAGGAGATCAACCATTCTTTAACTATTACCTTACAAGGTTCACCGCTTCCGTGAGTAAATCATCGGTTGTGGTGATGATTCTGGCGCTGGCTTGAAAGGCCTGTTGGGTTTGAATCATAGTGACGAACTGTGCAGCCAGATCGACGTTGGAAAGCTCCAGTGACTGACCCACAATCGCCCCAAACCCACCGGTGCGAGCGGTTCCCAAAACCGGTTGCCCGGATTCGGAGGATTCCGCAAACAGGTTCTGACCCTGCCGGGTTAGCCCTGAAGGTGCGAGAAAATCTGCCATGGTAACCTGGAACAGTTCATCCGTCTGTCCGTTATTGAACAGACCTGAGATCTTACCTGTGTCACTTACTGTCAGTCCAACAAGGGTTCCTGTGGTGAACCCGTCCTGAACCAGCGAGTTGTTATTCGACGCTGCCGAGAACCCTGTCAACTTACCGTTGGTGCTACCGGCTGTAGCGGCCAGATCCCATGTCAGGGTTTGGAGAGCGGCGGGTGTGGCAGCCGCGGAGTAATCGATGACAATGGTTTGATCTGCCACCGTTGCTCCATTAACCAGACTCAGTTGTCCATTGTTATCAAAGGTGACCGTACCGGATGCACCGGAGGTCACAGTGCCTTCAGAAGTGGTGATGGCATAAGTCCAGGAATTAGCATTGGCAACTTTAGAAAATTGAATGCCGGCGATAACCTGAGTGCCCACCGAGTTAAAAAGGGTGACCGGTGAATTGAATGTGGTCGCGGCTGTAGCGGCGCCATCGAGATTAGCGCCCAGCGTAAATGCGGTACTGGCCTCTGGGGAAGATTGCACTCCAGCCAGATCAATATCTGTAACGCTAGTGGAGACGATACCATTAGTGATCTGCTGGCCCTGTAAAATTTCACCAGTGATGGCCTGCACCAATCCGTTATCATTCATTCTGAATTGCCCGGCGCGACTATAAAAGTTCCCGAGGCCATTATTGACCACAAAGAAACCGGAACCATCAATAGCCAGATCCAGAGCGTTTGACGAAGATTCAAACGAACCCTGACTAAATTGCTGAATGGTTCCCTGCAATTGCGAACCGCGGCCCAACTGGCTGGTTACCGACCCGTTAGTAAGAATGGTGCTGAAGATGTCACTGAACACGGCTTTGCTGGCTTTAAAGCCGACCGTGTTGACGTTGGAAATATTGTCACCGATGATTCCCATGGCCTGGGAATTTGACGTCAGGCCTGTAACACCGGTGAATAATGAACTGATTAAAGACATGGTTTATCTCCTATTATCATTACTGCTTAATTAAAGGCTCACTTTTGAAATTTCGCTTACAGCGAGTTTTTGTCCGTTAACAATGGCGAAGGCCTGACCCTCTTCAAAGATGATATCGGTCACCAGACCGGCGGCGAACGTTTCCGCTGGCACAAAATTGCCGGCAGGATCTTTAGCGGTCACAGTGAAGCTATAGTTACCGGCAGGGAGCAATGCACCAGAAGCGTTCGTGCCATTCCATACAAATTCATGAAGCCCTTGGCTTGTTGCGCCGAGGCTGACGGTGGAGACTTTGACTCCGGTACTGTCAAAAATATCAATACTCACGTCAGCGGCATCACCATTGACCGAGAAGCTCAAGTTTTTCACCTCGCCAGCTTTCAGGTCGATCGTATTACCCGGCGCATCCACAGTTTTGCCAATCAGGGCAATGGTGGAGTTATTGCTCAAAGCGAGGTCGAAAGCATGGTTGGTCTCAAGATTGTCGTTCACGTTGGTCAACTGCTCAAGACTGCTGAACTGTGCCAGCTGGGAGGCAAATTCCTGGCCTTCCATGGGAGCAAGCGGATCCTGTGCCTGCAATTGCGCTACAAGTATTTTTAGGAAATCATCTTTCCCCAGAGAGCTGTCTCCGGTGGCGGCTATGCCTTGAGCAGCGGTGGTGGATGTGGCTGTCGGATTGATTATTGGCATATTTTTATCCTGATAAATTAACGTTGAATAATATTTTTATAATTCACTAAGCAATGACGCTGATCGATTGATTGTCTCCAAAAAACATGGAAACCGTTCCGGTTTCCGGAGTTTCATTCGTGTCGGCTGTTTGATCAAACGATGAAGGATTATTTCCTTCGCCGAAAGATTCTCCTGATGGATTTTGATGGCCCGATTCTCCACCAACGGTAACGGTGAAGCTATCCACCTTAAGGCCTTGTTCGGCCATGGCATCGCGCAGCTGGTTAAAGTTGTTTTCGATGACCTGCTTGACCGCATGGTTTTCCGCCACAATCACGGTTCTTACCGAATCTCCGGAAGTGGTGATATTCATCCTCACTGTTCCCAGAGAAGGCGGGTCGAGTTTGATATGGATTTCATTCTCCGCTCCATTGGAGCGAACGGTCATCCTGTTGGCAATCTGATTGATAATTTTTGCTTCCGTGGCTCCTCGGGCTAACAGGTTCTCGGGTAAAATCGGTTTGCTCGATTCCACTGCTTTCACCGCGGTGTTGGCGGTAGTGGTTGGAGACTGAACTTGCAGGTCGGGACCTGTCTTGGCAGTTTCCAGACCTTTCAAACCTTTGCTATCGGTAAAATTTTCTGTTTGGAGAATATTTGCCTGGGCATTTTTACCGCCCAGCAGTTCGCCAAGATTGGAAGCTTTGCCACCCTTTTCGTTCACCGGTTCCTGATTGGTGATTCTTGGAGTTTCCTGAAGCTTTTCTGCTGAGGCGAAACGATCGGTTTTTTCGGTTCCTTTAGGGAGAGGATCGGTTTTTTCGGTTTCCTTAGA
>CALAGQ010000120.1 GCA_937891765.1 uncultured Nitrospina sp. | reverse complement strand
CTCAAGCAAGAGGACAGGCAAGCTTTGATCCTCCTACAGGCCCGACATTTCTCCATTCTGGTAGCATTTCAGTCAAAGCACTGCTTCAAAATGGAGATGAGATAGCACCTTTCCTCGATAGTTTCTCTTCCCACATTACAGCCACAACAAGTCCTCCACCCAAATCTCTGTAGTTCACCCAAACAGTTAAATATATAGAGTAGGGATCATTCCGCTCTATTGCGTTGAACCTTAATTGGGGAATTACAAGATGAATACTTTATCTAACCCAAGTATTGATAGAAATGATCTGGTGAATTTTATATCCCAAAGCCAGAAGTATATTGAGATCCTTCAAAACATGATTTCAATTGAAGACTTGCAGAGTGTGACTTCCACAAGCTTGTTCGCCGATGCTGAATTTTCACCAGAAGCATTGAGTAAGCTTGAGGAAAAAATAACTCAGACAAGGATGGTCTTTGAGAATGACTCGAGCATTCTTCTTGAGCTTCCTGGCAAACCAGCCATTGAATACACTTGTCGGCAAATGGGTTTTCAGAGCCAGGAAACGAAAACCTGGAAAATGCTGATAGATATCCTTTCCTCTGCACCACACACTTTCAACTTCGGGGTCGCATACATCTACCCCGATGGAAGTAAAAAGAACAGGCAGAAGTGTAAGGATTATGATTCAAAGTGGAAACTATTGGACGAGCTCAACAAGAAACTTCTCACGTTCTTCAAAAGAGAGTTCAACTGGAACTTTCCTGATGGCTACAAGCTGTATAAGAATGCTGTCACCGGGAAGGACGGAGAGAAGAACTTCAAGTTCATTGTGAAATCTTCTTCGTCACAAGATGAAGAAGCTCCCTTGGATAATATTGAAAAACGCTTCCTATCCCTTGACGAGAGTGATCTGGTAAAGGAAATCTGGGCGCTCAATGATGATTTTTCAGTGGATTCTTTTGTGCATAATGATCCTCCTGAATTCCTTATAGCCGCCTTGAATGTTGGAAGGAACAAGTTTGGCTGGCATGATGAGAGAGTAAGGGAAATCATCCAGCGCTAAACGATCCATTCAGGTTTAACCTTAAAAGCAGTCCTCGGGCAGTCTTGTCCGGGGGCTGTTTTATTTTTAAAGACTAATTGTTCGAGAGAAACTGTTTCTCGAACAAGGGTCACCCCTTTTCCTCTTAAGTATTAATCCCCATTCAGCCTGTCTCACCCCAAGCGTTCCATAAATAAAATTGAAAAACGTTTTTACCGAGATCTCGAACTATAAGATCAAGGTAGGACAATTTACCTGCCTTCCATACTTTCAAAAAGGAGAATCACGGTGCTTAATTGTGAACATTCAGCCTTCAAGGTAACAACATTGAACAAACAAACAATTGCCTTTCGGCTGGAGGGCAAGTTTGGCAGGCATTTGAACAAGGAGCTTAGAGAAGAGGTCATGACCGCACTTAAAGATTTAAAACAGAATGTAGTGATTGACCTCACCAGGGTTGACGATATCGATACATCCGCAGCCGCTCTACTTGTTGAATGTATCCGAGTCAGTGAAACCACCAATGCATCATTCAAGGTGATCGGCATAAACAATAAAGTTAAGGATATATTCGAGATGCTGAAGCTTTCAACAGTTTTCAACAATATCGAGCTATCCCAGATTCCAAGGACAAATGACCATATTTTGTATCATCCGAGGAGCGCCTGATTCTATTTTTCGATTTATACAACTCCGGTCAATCTGAAAGGAAATTCAATGAGCAGCTTTTTAACTAGAAGAGACACTATTGCAGTCATGGTCATGCAGGCAATCATTATTAAGCGTGAGGTGCTGAGACTTACACCACAGCAGGCAGCTCTGTCAGCTTTAGAGCATGCTGATGCGCTGCTTGAAACTATGGGAGGCCAAAGGAAAATAAGGAAGCCTTCATCCAATCCACTGAGGATCAACGGGAACCTTATAAAACTATGAAAACTTATATCAGGAACTTCCTCGTCACGGTTTTTGTCTCGATGCAGCTTACAGTTGGCTTTATGCCACTCGAAGCTTCGCAAAATGCTGCTGATGCTAATTCTAGCCAGCACTTTACCATCAAGAAAATCGCACCAGCCCGACCCCTTGAGAGACGAGTCACACTTGAGCTCGATCATGCAATTTCTTATCCCGCTTTAATAGGATGGTTTAAGAGAGACAAACCAAAAATCTTACCTCCCTTAGAATTGGATTGGGATATCAGCTATACAAAGCGCAACCAAATTAGCTTAAAGGGTGATTTCCAGGCGGGTCAAAGATATTCTCTGATATTCAAACCGGGTTTTGAAATAGACGGGAAAAAATACAAGCCTACACAAACAAGCTTTGTTATAGAGCCATTATCTTCCATAGGATTCTTCGATCAAAATAATGTTGTTGAGAGAAACAGTAAGCAGTTACTCCACTTGAATCTGACAAATGTTGACAGGTTCACAGTCCATTCCATGAATATTCCTCCTATTTATCTTCCTTATGTTCTTGATCAGAGCATTGAATGGGAGGAAACCTTGAAAGATTTAGTCTCTTACCAGGCGGACATGAAACCCGAAAAGCTTCCTGAGGAATTCAAGGAGTTGTGGGGCCAGTTGGCGAAGGACAAACAAATATTCAACTTCCAGAAAAACTACAAGGAAAAGCCATTCTCCGTCCCCCTCACTTACAGACAGGATAGCAACAAAGGTTCAATTCAATTAGTGAAAGTTGAAAGTGAAAACCCCGAATTAAAAGCGGAGTCACCTTACAGGCTAGTAAGGATTACCGACATTGGAATTACCTACAAGCGTTCAAAGAAAAACCTGCTTATCTGGTTGACCTCAATTCAACAAGGAGTTCCTCTAGGTAGTAAAAAGGTATATGCCCTTGATGAGCAGTCAAATATTTTTTATCTTGGCAGGTCAAATTCGGATGGAATTATCATCGTCAAACCCGGAATCCTTAAGGCCATGAGTGTGGAAAGGCGCAGCGGTTTCACGGTGCATGAAAGATTGTTAGATGTAAACCGAATATCAGCTTTAATTGCCTTATCTCATGATGACACTTCCTTCATAGAGATTCAAAGGGACATGGAGTTTTATCCAGACGATGTCGAGAGAGAGAAACCTGTCGGGAAATCACAGGAAATGATAAAGGCTAGCATCTTTACCGAGAGAGGAATTTATAAACCTGGCGATACAGTCTTCTTTAAAGGGACCCTAAGAAAATACTCTGAGGGCAATATCAGTCCTTATGAGATTCAAACTCCTGTCAGGATTGAAAATTCCAGGGGAGAGACGGTTCTGCAATCCACATATATACCCACTGAGTTTGGAACTCTGTCAGGGAATCTAAGACTCGAAACTCATTTTCCTCTGGGGACCTACACGATATTCATGGGGTCTGAGGGTGCTTATGTAAGCACCAGGACATTTGAGCTTCAAGAGTTCCGGGCGCCTAAACATAAAACCCGCATTACGTTTGATACCGAAACACGCAAAGACAGCGAGTTTGCAAACCTAAAAAGAGAGACAAAGTATTTAAAAATAAAAATAGCAGGCCAGTACTACGTTGGAGGTCCACTTAAAAATGCCCAGGTCAGGTGGAAAATATTTCATGGAAAGACTCATTTTAAAGTCAACGGATACGATAATTTCAGGTTTGAAAACAGCGAGGCAGAAGAAGAACTTATAGAAAGCAGCGAAACAATACTCGATAAAAATGGAACTGCTGAATTTAGTTTTCCTATTGGTTCTATGGTGATGTCAGGAAAAAGAAGTCTCGTAGTCGTAGCCAGCGTCATTGATTTTGATGGTCGAGTCGCCACCAGTAAAAGTGTTTATCAGGGTAAACCAGATTATCTCGTGGGCATGAGTAAGCACCCACAGACCGTGAAGGCTGGTATGGATTTGCCCATCAGGTTTGTAGTTCTTAAAAATGAAGGGTCGCAAAAACAAGACGGGAAGATCAAAGTTGATATCCTAAGAGAAGGCTGGAATTACATCCGCAAGCGAAACGAAAGGGGAGAAGTTTACTGGAACTGGCAGAAATTATGGGAAAAAGTGCTCTCAGCAGAACACGAAGTAAATAGTTCTGATATTCCGTTTATTTTTTCAAATTCGTACAGTGGAGACTATCTGATAAGAACTTCTTTTACATCACAGGGTAAAGACTTTACCTCGGGGACCATTTTAAAGGTTGAGGGTGGTTACCGCTCCTATAAGGATAGAAATAAACTAAACCCCTATGAGAAAATGTTCCTTATTTCAGATAAAGCTACGTATGTTCCGGGTAACACTGCAACAGTAAAGTTCATCCCTGTTCAGAAGTCACCCGCCTACCTCGTCACTATCGAAAGAGAAGGAGTATTGGATTACTCTCTTCTTCAAACCGATGAGGATAAACCCAGTCTGGAAGTCCCATTAACCAATGATCATTCTCCAAACATTCATGTTTCTATTTTAGGAGCCTTACCCAGAAAAGATTTTCCTCATTACCCTTCATCCATTGATGAGGGTGCTCCTAATTTTCAGTATGGTGCCATCAAGCTCCAGGTTCTGAAAAAATCTGACAGCCTAAAAATTGTAGTAAATAACGGAGTAGATTCAATATCTCAGAAACCTTCATCCACAGGGACTCTGCAGGTATCGGTCAAAGATAAAAATGGTATTGGGAAAGCAGTCGAGCTAGCGATTGGAATTATTGATGAAAAAGTCCTGGCTCTTACCCGCTACAAAAGCCCCGATCTTTCTTCGTTGGCCAGGATTGAAATTCCTCTTGGTGTTGGTACGGCTGATCTTCGCTCCTGGCTTTCAAAGCAAACACCATTAAAGATGATATGGAACAAACCCCTCACCGGCGGTGGTGGACTGGAGAAATCTTCCGCTTCTGACACAACAATAAGGGCAGACTTTAACCCTGTAGCCTATTTCAATCCGTCAGTCGTTACAGACTCCAACGGGGACGTAACAATAGAATATATACTTCCGGATTCCATTACTTCCTACCGTGTTTACATAGTGGCTTGTGACAAGGGCGATGGTTTTGGAAATACAGAACTACCATTAATCGCATCTAAGGATTTTTATATAGAACCGGGGCTTCCCAGATTCTTTTCAAAAGGAGACAGATTCAATTTTCTAGTAAAAGCCATCAATAACTCAGAAGTCAGCTCTTCGCTGGAATTCATGTCAGATGCGACAGACAATCTGCGCATTTCACAGCAAGGTGAAGATTACTTTTTAGATGCTATGGATTCCACTCAAATCAGTATTAAAGGAGAGGCTTTAGTCACGGGAATAGCCTCAGTTAATTTATCTGGATCCTTTCAAGATAAAATTGATGCTGTTCAACTGGAGGTGCCAGTCCGCTCGGGTCACACAATTGGAACTGATGTGCTCATAGGTTCTTTCAAAGGCGATACTAAGCTGACACTTCCTTTTGACAGAGTGCTGGAGAAAGAATTTCAAAAAGACGAATTCATAGATAACTCAGAGTTCAAGCTGACATTTTCCAAGTCACCATTTTTAAGGATGTCTGGAGGGATAGCTTATCTTCTTCAGTACCCCTATGGATGCATAGAACAGACCAGTTCAAGGCTCATGCCTCTAGTTGCCTTGCGTGGTCTCCTCGGTGAAGGACAAATCCCCGAAATCACAGCAGCTGCTACAGATAAATATATCAAGGCTGGTGTGGACAGGTTATTCATGATGCAGACTGAATCCGGGGGCTTCGGGTACTGGCCTGGAAACAAGAATCCTCACAAAATGGGTACCCTCTATGCGATGGCGGCATTGAGCATCGCTAAGAAAAACGGAGTGGCTGTTCCTGAAGAGAGAATGCAAAAGTCTATCAACTATCTTAAGGACCTGCTTAATAATGATAAAAGCTTGGACGCAACGTTTATGGCATTCGGAAGCTACATCCTTTCCATGAACAATGCTTTCAAACCATCTTCAATGGACCTGCTTAAAAGAGTAAGTGGAAGAATCACTGAGGCAGAAATGTTCATGCTTCTCGCAAGGAATAACTCAGGTTCTCCGAGGGAACCAAAACCTGGGAAAAGTATCTGGAACGTCCTTTATCCTAAAAAGCTCGATATTATTACTCCTTTTGGCTATGGAGAGTTCAACGCCAGGCACCGGCATGAAGCCGTGGCTCTTCTAGCCGCAAACTCAATCGACCCTGACCATCCTCTCGCGCACAGGATGGCAAAAGCATTACTCAGCGGAATGGAATCGGGTGGATTCTGGACTTCGACGAGTGATACGGGATGGGCCCTGTACGCCCTTGGAGAATATTATAAGAACCAGAAAACCTCCAGCTTCCCGGCAAGTGTTAACGTCTCATGGGGCGATCACTCTTCAAATAAAGTGTTAGAAGGTCAGAAATTCAAGACCATTGACCTGAATGTCTCTTCAAGCCTGGAAGATCCTACATTGAAACTTAAGTCAGATGCGAGTGAACCTATTTACTACAAGGCAACTCTAAAATATCCAAGAATGGGTTATGCCGAATCGGGACACTCCAATGGTTTTCATGTCCAAAAAACCATCGAAAACCAAAGTGGTTCAGGAGATATCCATGTGGGAGATATTGTCAAAGTAAAGGTCGATATAGATGTCAAAGATCTGTCCTATAACAAACCTTATTCCTACGTGGTGGTTGATGATCCACTCCCCTCAGGGCTCGTTGCCATAAACAGCGCTATAAAGACCGAAGAGCAAATGGACAAGCAAGATGATGAGAGTAATTACTGGAATAGCGATGGCACTTATAAGTTGGTCCCCAATTTTGTCGAGTTTAAGGATGACCGTGTTCTCGTTTATAAAGACAAGATGTATTGGAATGGGACCTACCAGTACACCTATTATGCACGAGCAATCATGGAGGGGGACTTTGTGCTCCCGTCAACAAAAGTTCAACTCATGTACTCTCCTCAGGTGGCAGGGTTCACGCCAAAAGATAGAATCCAGATTTCCGGACGGTGAAACCTATGCATCCCTTCAGTAGGCAGGTTTTAAAGGTATTTCTCCTGCTAATGATTATCGTTACAGCGGTTCACTTTGAATCAGTCAGTAGAGTATCTGTTTCTGATCTATATCCTGAGTCGAATACGGTTTATGAGGATCGAAGCGGGAATGTTTTGCGCTGGGTTCCTGATACAAATGGCGAGCGCCATACTTGGACTCCCCTCAACAATATTCCAAGCATCGTTCAGAAAGCTTTTATCTCAGCTGAAGACCATAGGTTTTACAGTCATCCAGGTATTGATGTTTTAGCAATTCTGCGTGCCGTAAAAAGTAATCTTACCGAAGGGCGCATTGTATCTGGGGCTTCTACACTCACCCAGCAGCTTTCGAGACTGACCTATCCGAGGAAAAGAACCTATTATGACAAGTTTGTTGAGCTGATAAGGAGCCTGAGGATTGAATGGCTGCTCGACAAGGAACAAATCCTTGAGCTTTACCTCAACAGGGTTCCATTGGGGAATAACCTGGTGGGAGTCAAGGCCGGTTCGATGGTGTACTTCGGGAAGGCTCTCTCCAGGCTGACCAGTCCGGAGGCAGCATTGCTTGCTTCCCTTCCAAAGGCCCCAGGAAAGTTGAACCCCTACGGCAGAAATGTTCATTCCCTTATTGATAGAAAGAGCTGGGTATTAGAACAAATGTTTAAATATGGACACATAAGTTTTGAGGAAATGGAAACAGGTTTGCAAACCATGCCCTTCATCAAATCCAAGTCCTTTCCCTTTAATGCTCCTCACTTTATAGACCATGTGTTATCGGTCTCACGAAAAGGAAATCAAACAACAACGATAGACTTAAGACTACAGAGCCGTGTTGAGCAGATTCTGAAATCACATCAATTCAGGTTAAAAAGAAAAACCGCCCATCAGGCATCAGTTGTGATTCTTGATAATAAAAAATCTGAAATTCTGAGTCTTGTGGGATCAATCGAGTATTCAAAACGACACCAGGGGTTTAATAGCGGGGCAAATGCTTTGAGATCTCCGGGGTCTACCCTTAAACCGTTTCTGTTCGCTCAGGCTCTGGACTCAGGGCTTAATACCGCAACAGTGCTTGAGGATATAGAAAGAAAATACGTCTCACCACAGGGCACTTATCGGCCAGTCAATTTCAATAAAAAGTCATATGGTCCTGTTTCCATGAGAAATGCTCTCGGTAACTCCTTGAACCAGACAGCAGTCAGCCTCCTCAACACGATTGGTTACTCATCCTTTTATAAAACGCTTCAGTCTCTGGACCTTATTAACTTTCCTCAACGAGGTCCTGAGCATTACGGCCTTGGAATGGTAATAGGTAACCCTGAAGTGACTTTGGTGCAACTTGCCTCAGCCTATGCGGCTCTTGCAAGAGGTGGACTGTTCACTCCAGCCAAATATTTTATTGATGCTGAGAGTACTAAGATGGAAAGAATATATTCGAAGGAAGCCAGTTACATTTTAACGGACATGCTTTCCGACCCCTCGGCAAGAAACCTTACTTTTGGTGACTTTTTCAATCAAAAACTTCCATTCAAGATTGCTTTGAAAACTGGAACGAGCACCAACTATCGGGACGGATGGATTGTTGGCTATACTCCTCAGCATACTATTGCCATATGGGCGGGTAACTTCAATGGCGAACCAACAGCTGGTTTGAGTGGAGCACAGGCAGGTGGTTCTATCCTCGTTGATATTTTGAACGAACTGTATCCGAATGGTTTCTCGTCATCATTTTCTAAGCCTGAAAGGGTGGTGTCTGCAGAAGTTTGTTCTTATTCAGGCATGAAGCCTAATAAATCCTGCCCTCATGTAAAACGCGAATTGTTTATTGATGGAATGGAACCTGACGAAATCTGCAACTATCATAACGGGTCAGGAGGCATGCATGATCTTCCTCCGCAGTTCGCAACATGGCTTCACGGTAGATATGAAAAAGGTGTTGAAGGTAATTATCGCCTTGCCGGTTTTTCAAGAGATCTTGCTAAAACATTTCAAAAAGAAAACAAAACCCGCAGGGACACAGGAAGAGGGTACGAGCCAACTGATTCATCAATTCATATAACGAGTCCGGTAAATGGCGAAATATATATTATGAATCCGAACAAAGGTGCCTACGAAATTGAGCTGGATGCATCCAGTAGCCTACCCGTACCTGAAATCACCTGGTACGTGGATGACAGGGAATATGACAAGGTAGGACCTCCTTATCAAACCAAGTGGCGCCTTTCTAGAGGTATCCATACCATTACTGCAGTAGGCCCCGGCCATTCAGGAGACTCTGTGGAATTAGAGATCAGGTAGGCCGGTTAGTACCACCTAATATGTTCGAGAATTATCGGACATGCAGCAAACATCTCAATCCCCCCAAAACCATCAGGAATCCCCTATAGCTCCATCTATAAAGTATTTTGCCTACCTCGCCTCTTTCTCTCCCTGTTTATTCGAGATCTCGAACTATGTAAACAAGAGCACATGTTTATCATTTTCAAACTCAATAGCCTGATGGAGGAAGCTGTGATGATCAAGAAACTGCTGGAGAAAAACATTGTTGGAATACTAAGGATCAGCCTCACTGCTGTTACGGGGCTACTTGCTTACCAGATCTTGAGTTACTTGTTCATTCGTGCGGCTCTTAATTCACTCAGTGCAATGCCTCACTAATATTATAAAAGGCTCCAATTTCCACAAGCATTTTAAATTTCTACCTAAGGGGACATCATGAAAAAACCAAGCAATGTATTACTGGCTACCGCCGCATTAATCACTCTTCATTCAACTCCTAGCTGGTCTGAGACTAATCTTAAAACTGCACAGTCTGACACCCAAGAGGAAATCAGCAGGCTCGAGAAAAACATTGAAAACAATTACCGGGATATTAAATCCATTAACGACCTAGGTGTTGTTCAGCTGAAACTTGGTAATTACGATGAAGCAATCATCCAATTTAAAAAAGCGCTTGAAATTGCTCCACACCATACATTAGGTCCCGTATTTTCTGGCAACGTTTATACAGATGCAGAAGTCTACCAGGACAAGATCAAAGAATTTCAAAAAGTAATAGAAATGAATCGTGAGTATGCCCGTGCACATAACTACATTGGGTTGGCCTACTTACAACAGAAGAACTACTCAACAGCAAAGAATTCCTTATTAGAGTCCATAAAAATCAACCCTAGGTACGTCAAGGCACATAATAATCTCGGTGTTCTTTATGAGGAAATGGGCGAAACGGCCAAGGCCATTGAGAGTTACCAGATGGCTCATAAGGTTGATCCCAGTGACCCTAACAGCCTTTATAATCTCGGGCTCGCTTATGACAGCCTAGAGGATGGAGAGAAGTCGGTTTACTACATGGTGCTTGCAAAAAAAGCGCACGAGAAAAAACTTGGCCAGGAAGGAATCGGTCGGATTAACGACAAGGTAGATCAGTTATGGGCAAAGTACGCTGGCAATACGGAAAATGATTCGATTGCTTCCCTAGATTCAAATTTAACAGGTGATGCTGGCAGTCCTGCCAAAACCTATACAAGCCAAACCTCCGAATTTTCTTCAACTTCCTCACATACTCCTCTGGATTTATCACAAACCTCTGGAAATACAGGCTCCAGCATCGCCTATGAAACTCCCAGGGCACTGACGGTTAACCTGAAGTCTCAGCCTGATCTGTCAACACTGCCTATTACGCCTGTAGTTAAGAATCACCAGGGCAAGATCAATGATGAATTAATGTCTAAAAACTCTGTTGAAGAACTCAAGATTGAAAAAGAAGACGATTCAACAATAATTGCTGCATTGCCTGAAAAGAACGAATTAACCGTAGAAGCCATTATCGAGGAAAGTACTTTTACTGATTCACGGGGGACTTACGCCCATCCAGGAATTTCGTCAGAGTCAGAAAAGAAGGTCGAGATTGCGTCAAGCGCATCTCCTGATGTCAAAAAGAAGGTGATTGCTCAAAAACCAAAAAAGAATACCTGGGTTAGTGACTGGGTTTTCGATTACCCCAAATAGCCAATGACTCCTATGAAATGGTTGGCTGGAATATTAATTGCGGCAGTTATGGCTGCCCCTCTGATCTTGGGAAATAAAATGGACATGCAAGGGCAGCAACTTGGCTACGAGAAAAAACTCCCGACTTTGAGCTACGAAGGAACCATCAACGGAAAGTATTTCTTCAAAATGGCTTTTACGCGGGAGGACAACATACTAAGCGGGACCTTGATAAATACCTATGAAAAGGAAAATAAGATTTATGGAACCATTGACTATGAAGACGCCTTTCTCCTGACCGAGTATGAGGATGGCCAGAAAGCAGGGGTTCTGGAAGGGAGAATCATATCAGACGGAGAACTTAAAGGTACCTGGTCTACGCCCGACGGTAAAAAGTGGTTTCCGTTTTCTCTTATCAGGACAATAGGCTAACGATTTGGCCAGCCTCCGAGTTGGTGAGGTGGCCATCTGGAATAATAAAGTGATGATCATAACTGTTTCCAGGTGCACCTCCCGTTTCTCAAAAAGATATCTCCCCAGCTTCTAGAGAAATGCCTGTCACCTCACCAATTCACCAAACTTTTAATAGTAGGAGTTAATTATGAAACACAAATTATTAGGTTTAACACTGGCTGTTTTCATGACCGCCTGTTCTTCAACAACAACTGGAAAGTTTCCTGATCTTACAAGAATGATTCCACCTTTATCTGAGGAGCTTCCTGTAGTCAGTAAGGTTGTTGCTCCTGAATGGACGGCGCTTAAGAGCGGTGTTTATCATGAGTCCTCAGGAAAGGCTGTCTTCTACGGACTAGGGAAAGCAAGCAAGGAAGATAATAGTCCAGATGGAAAAACTCTTTCGGAAGATCGGGCGCGGGATGAGCTTGCTAAAGTTTTGACTTCCTATATGGAAAGACTGGCGGTGGAAGTCTCAAAATCAAACTTTGGTAATTCAGTAACTAATGTAAATCATGATCGACTGAAGGACTCGATGGAGGAAGGCACCGCAACGATCATGATGGATGCAGAAATAACTAATCACTACTTAGACTCTGACAATGGAAAGGTTTATTCAATGGCAAAACTTGATTTAAGTCGATTAACGGACAAACTGGATGGTTTTAAGACAATTTCCATTGAAGACAGGTCCTTCCTCAAGGAATCCATTGTCCAGGCCCACACTGACATGACAAATGGAGCTGTAGGTCAGGTTGCATTGGTAGAGAAAAGCGTTGATATGCAACCCAAGCTCGACAGACAGCTTTCGTATTGACTGAGATATGAAAAAGTTTCTGAGGATTGCTGGTAGAGCAGGGTGGGTCATGTCGATAGTTCTGGTTCCGATAATAGCTATGTTTATGGCGGGTTACTTTTACCTAGAGCAAGATCTTCCACAGCTTCCCCAGAACCTTTCATACATCAATCACAAATATCCTACAGAAATCTACTCCAGCGATGGAGAGGTCATCAAAACCTTAGGCCTCAAAAATACGGTACGTCTTGATATGATTTCCTGGAAATTCCAGAAGGCAATTCTGGCTACCGAGGATAGCAGGTTCTTTAACCATCATGGAATAGACCCAACGGCCTTCCTGAGAGCAATGCTCGTTAACCTTAAAAGGGGAAGATTAGTTCAAGGGGGAAGCACCATAACCCAACAATTGGCCAAGAATCTGTTCTTTTCTTTTGATAAGAGCTGGATAAGGAAGTTCAAAGAGCTGCTGATGGCTTTTCAGATAGAATCGTCTTTCCCTAAGGAGGATATCCTGGAGGCTTATAGCAACTTAGTCTACTTTGGAAATGGGGCATACGGAGTTGATGAGGCAAGTAGGGTTTATTTTGGTAAGCGCTCAAGAAACCTCACCCTCCTTCAAGCTGCCGTGCTAGCCGGGACTGTTCGCTCTCCCAATAATTTTAACCCGTTCAATGACAGAGAGCTTGCGATGAAAAGGGCTAATACTGTTTTAACCCGAATGGTTGATGAGGGTTTCATAGATAAGCATCAAAAGGGGCATGCCTTAAACTCTGAGTTGGGTTTGATAAAGAAAAGAACGAAATATAACAACAATCACTATTTCGTCGATGCTGTTCTGGAGGAACTCAACTCAATCTATGGACCTGAGCTTGTGAGCTCTGGAGGCCTCAGAATATTTACCACCTTGGATAGCAAACTTCAGAAAAGCGCAGAAGAAGCTGCCCTACACCACCTAGAGTTCTTAGATAAAAGGTTGGTCTCAAGAGATAAAAAACTTCAGACCGCAGTTGTTACTATTGACAATAAGAGCGGTGCTGTTCGTGTCATGATTGGCGGGACAAGTTACGAAAAGAGCCAGTTCAATCGTGCACTATCCCCAAATAGAATGGTTGGGTCATCTTTTAAGCCTGTTGTCTATATGAGCGCCATGCAGAACCTTGGGTATCACCCAGGAACTGTTCTAGTTGATGAACCAATGCTTTTTGAGCTTCCCCATAATAAGAAGTGGGAACCTGCCAACTACAATGATGAGTACATGGGGCCAGTTGTGCTTAAAAAAGCTCTCGCCAAATCCCTCAATGTTATTTCGGCCAAACTCATTTTCAAGGTAAAGCCTGCTGAAGTTGTTAAGACTGCTAGAAAGTTCGGGTTTACAAGTCCACTTCGGGAAAACTTTTCGCTGGCATTAGGAGCTACCGGTGCTTCACCGCTTGAACTTGCTTCGGCCTATAGCACTATTGCCAACCTTGGGGAGCACATAGACCCTTTTTATGTTTCTAAAATCGAAGACTACCAAGGAAACATTCTCTATGAGCACTTCATTGAAGGTGAGAAAAGGTTTGAGCCTGAAGATGTCTATCCCTTGCTGGATATGATGCAGGGTGTCATGAATGACGGATCAGGGAGAGTAATACGGAGGATGGGATTCAAGCATCCGGCTGCAGGAAAGACTGGAACAACCAATGCCTTTAGAGATGCTTGGTTCACTGGTTTTACCAAGGATTTAACAACATCGGTTTGGGTTGGCTATGATGACAATGAGTCAATGTATAGACCTAATGAGAAGGGAGTAACAGGAGCCCATGCTGCTGCGCCTATATGGGGACTGGTCATGGAAAAAGCATTAGAGGGCAGTGAGGAGGTTAGCTTCCCGGTGCCAAGTGGGATCAGGTTTGAATATGCAAATAGCTCTGATGGGTTTTATGAGCCGAAGAGCTCTAATACAACCGTCCGGGTGGCACTTAACAATAAGAAAGTTCTTCCTAGGCGTTCGACGACGCATTTTGTGGCGAGTAAGACCCCAAAGAACCTGGAAGTTGTAAAGCTTCAAATAAAACCTGCACCCCTACCTCAAGAAGCAAGCAGGCCAATAAAAGTTAAATATAATTCCTCTAAGCTTAATTCTAAAATCTGGTTCATGCTCAACCTTGAAAATGCGTCCATGGGACAAATTCAGAAAATACCAACCAGTTGGTTCGTTCAAATGCTCAAGGACACAAGGGATATTGAAACAAATTCCCCAGGGAGGCTGATCAAGGGAAGAAAAGTGCTGATAGAGAAGCTGCTGTCCCGTCTAGGTTCATTTGACAGAGAAGTGATGGAAGGAATAAGGATTAAAGCCCTGCTTCGTCAAAGTGAGGCCAAGGATTATAAAATTCAATCAGTGGCTAGCGATTAATATGATTGC
>CALAGQ010000119.1 GCA_937891765.1 uncultured Nitrospina sp. | reverse complement strand
CAATCGATTCTTAGAGCAGGGCATACGGATGATAGTAGATGACTATAAAGTAGAAGATATTAATGATCTATTAGCAAAGTCTATTATTGCCATAAAAGAACGTCATACTCAGGGACAGAGCATTATAAGGTTTATGGGAGCTCAAGCCCCAATTTTTGGGATGATGGGCACTTTGATTGGGTTAATTCAAATGATGGAGAACTTATCTGATCCAAGCGCCATTGGACCAGGCTTAGCAGTTGCACTAAATACCACGTTTTATGGTATTTTATTATCTAATGTAGTTTTCAATCCACTTGCTGTTAAGTTGTCAACTCGAACAGATAGTGAAACACATTTAATTAAAGTTATTCAGTCAGGAATCTTAGGAATTAAAAAGAAATCACACCATATATTAGTAACTGAACAAATGAATGCATTTTTGTCAACAATTGAGCAAACAGATCCTGATGCAACTCCAGCACCATCACCGTCAATAAAAAAGAAAAAGAAAAAGAAAATCTAAATTATCTGTTAAAAAAGATGACCAAAAAAACAAGTTCTTTAAAGTGTTCTGAATGGATAGAAATCCGAGGGAATCATTAAATGAAATGCTATTTTTTTGATTAACTAAAAAAAATCTAAACCTATGGAAAAGATTTTTTTGATCATAAGTTAATATGTAAACTTGTTTTTGATAATTTCGATAGAAAAATAAACAATAACTTATAAAACTGAAGATACTTAGTTATGAAATCCGTAGAAACATCTACCAATGATCCAGCGGGAACTAAGAACCCTGACCCAAAGAACTCCACTTTGGAGGAGATTCCTGTAGAGCAGGGTACTACTAAAAAGAATCACAAAAAATCCCCGGAAGAGGCTATTAAAGAAAATCGAAGAGCACCGATCTTATCAGTTGAGGAAATCATTTGTTCCAATCGGCAGGACTATTTAATGTTTAACCGCTTTAAAATAGACCGCACAATGAACACTCTCTCTAAAATTGATCGTCTGATTTTTCTGGTTATTCCCCGAATGCTGCACGTTCACCAAGAGGGATTACCTGGTTATTTTGATGGCAACCCTCCCTGTGGTATACATAATTTCGAGTTAAACATGGAAGCTCAAATTGCCGCCGAAAAACTGTTTCCGGAAATTATAATCCGAAGAAATCCAAATCTGAATCCGATCATTCACACTGCTCTACTTATGGGCAGCCTTGGCTCCATTGCCCAGACAAAAAAGTCTGATCTTGACTATACTTTGCTGGTGAACAAAAAAGATTTTACTGACGAAAGCATGAAACTGTTCCAGAAAAAACTTAACTTAATAGAGACTTGGACTTGGGATAATTACAAACTAGAGAGTCATTTTTTCATCAATGATTACGAGGAAGTTAAAAATAATATTTTTGGTGAAAGTGATAGTGAAAGCACAGGGTCCGCTCTGGCAAAACTCCTCAAGGAAGAAATGTATAGAACCATGATTATTGTAACAGGGAAAATTCCCTTCTGGCTGGTATCGCCTGTTGACTGTGACGATAATCAATATAATCAACTATATGAAAAGTTGACTTCTGGAAAAACCTTGCTAAAGAAAGAAGATTTCATAGACATGGGTAATGTGGATGACATTTCACCTGGAGAATTTTTTGGTGGTTCCATTTGGGCTCTCATAAAAGCTTTCGGTTCTCCATTTAAGACGCTCATGAAAATGGGTATATTGGAAGAATATATGTTTGGCGATACCAAATCGAACCTGCTATGCCATCAAGTTAAAAATAAATACTTTAATGGTACCGCTTATCTCGACATAGACCCCTACTTGGGAATGTTCGAGCGGGTACAAAAATTTTTTACTGAAACAAAATCTAAAGAAGACGTCGACACATTGAGGCATGCATTCTATTTAAAGGTGGGCACTCAAATCAGTGTCGAAGAGTTTGAAAAAGGTTCAAAAGACTGGAAAAAAGATACCCTTATTAAAATGATTAAAGAATGGGGCTGGACTTCAGAAAAAGTTAACCTTGTGAACCAATATTCTGATTGGCAAATGATGCAAAAGGTTGATTTAGGAAACCGCATCAATAAAATTTTAATGGCTTCCTATAAAAACATTTCGGAAAAAAATAAGGCTCTTGATCCGGGTGAAAGTTTGATAACTGAGAAAGACACCCATCTTTTAGGTCGAAAACTTTTTAGTTTCTATAAACCCGCCCCCAATAAAGTCGATAACCTTGGAGCTCTGGTGGATGGAAAAACTTCTGAAAAAGAATTAACATTCATTAAGCACTACGTTAATAAAACAAACAAGACCGACAAACCAGAGTGGTATTTAGTCCGAGGAAAAACTCGAGATCCTCTGGAAAAGATTGACAAAAAAAATATCATAACCAAAAAATCATCTCTACAATTCCTTTTAGCATTTTCCGTGTTCAACAAACTTTATAGCGATAAAACAGGATCTTGGTTAACTGCCGAAGATGAATCTATCAAGGAATCTGAATTGACAGCACTACTCCAAGTTCTTAAAAAATTTATTGAGTCTGTCAACATAGCAGCATTATCAAATGAGGATCTGTTGAGCAAATCTGAAATTTCCCAGTTATTCATGATTGTGGACTTTGGCAGCCCCCCACCACCAGAAATTGTTATGGGAAACATCAACGATTGCAAAAACAACAAAGAACTTAACGATTTTATCAACAGTCGCATCCAACGAGCCAAACATATCAGCTCTATTTATTTAACCTCTTGGGGTGAACTATTCTGCAAATCATATGCGGGCATAAACTGTATGACTCGATGCATCAACGACCTAAGCGCCCAACTCAGCCTAGAAAGAATTGAAGGATTGGATTTCCTTAAGCTTTTCATTCCCAGCGGCCGAAAAGAAATATTAAAAGTACCTTGGATGAATAAATTTATATCACGTTCTTTGAAAATTCGAACCACGGCTAATATGGAAAAAACCACCAGTTAATACTAAAGGTTTTATCAAACTCTATGACCACCGCAACTCAGGAAGCACAAGGTATCGCCGCAATTTTAGCGCAGGAGGAACTTCAGGAGGCAGGAATAAATACCCCCCTTAATGGGATTACTTGCTGGCATAATTCTCATTACCCTGGCGAGCATTAGTAGTAAAAATGCTGGAGTTTTTATCAATATCCACAGTGGCCTGATCGTACTTTGAGAACCCATAATATCCACAATTTTTATCACATTTCTGAAAAAGAAGAACACTGCACTGATGAAATTTTTATACGAGACCTTCAAGCCTAGGGTTCACGATCCTAAGATTATATGGAAGGTGTTTTCGGTAGATCAATACGAACATGATTCATTGGGGTCCATAACAGTGTAAATCCGCATAAATATTCAGCGGAACATGAACACACTCCTGCCACCATCGCAACAGAGGGGATAAAAATAAATGTCAAACGTTGATGAGATGATTAAATTAGTCCTGAAAGAGCCCAAGCAGGATGGGAACGATTTCAGCGGCTTTGACTTAAAGGGCTTGAGCCTAAATGGTGCCAGCTTTGTTTATGCCACATTGGTTGAGACAAATATAGACGACTCAGAAATCCGCGATATCGACTTTTCTCAGGCTTCTCTGGAAAAATCGTCGATGAAAAATGCTCAGATTAAGAGCCTTAATTTTACAGGGGCGAATCTAGAGGGGGTTAATTTTGAAGGTACCACCCTAATAGGGTGTAATTTTAAAAATGCCAATCTAACTAGTTCCGATTTCTCTCAAACAAAATTGACCGACTGTGATTTCCAGGGAGCAAACATGAGCCACGCCAGCTTTTATTCCGCCACTCTGAATAACTGTAATATGGCATTTGTCAGAATGATGTACGCATTTATGAAGCAAGTAGTCATCAATAAATCCCGCTTGGGAGGCATCAATGCACGAGGCTCCGACTTTAGCTTTTCCACGTTGACGGAAGTAAATTTAAAAGGATGTATCTTGAAATATGCTGATCTTAACTCCTGCACCTTTAAAGAAGTAAATTTAAGCAATGCAAACCTTATTGGCGTGGACCTAAAAGACGCTCAATGCAAAGATATTATTTTTGAAGAAGCCAACCTTGAAGGTTCCGACATGACGTATGCCAATATGGAGGGAGGCAATCTTAAAAACGCCTTTCTTCTGGAAGCCAATTTGCATGGCACCAATTTCACCAATGCCAATCTTGCAGATGCCTACCTTGTGGATGCTAACATTGCGAAAGCTATCACCAAGGGAGCAAATTTAGAAAACACGATCCTGGCCTGATCAGCTTTTCCTCTAAGTTTATTTTTCTTCAACGATAATTTCTGACGCGCACCTGAACCTCACATTTTCAAAAAAATCATTCGGGTTAGCCTCTGTAAAACCCCTAAATTAGGCCCACGCACTTTTAGAGTTTTCCTGCTTTGAGTTAGCCATCAAGTACTCTCTAGGTGTTAGATCACCAAGTGAGTCATGAGGCCGTTCTTCGTTATATTCCCTAATCCAGTTGTCTGTTAATTCTCTGACTTCAGATAACCGTTTGAACGCATACATATTTAGCACTTCCGTTCGATACGTCCTATTAAACCGCTCCACATAAGAGTTCTGAGTTGGCTTGCCCGGCTTGATAAACTCCAGTTGTATTTCATGTTTCTCTGCCCAATCAGCCAACGTAAGAGAGATGAACTCCGGCCCATTATCCATTCTGATTTTTACCGGATAACCTCGCCAAGCCACAATGCGTTCCAACACACGAACGACTCGAACGGATGGAAGGCTCAGATCAATCTCAATAGCCAATGCTTCTCTGTTGTAATCATCCACCACATTAAATGTTCTGAATCGTCTGCCACAAAACAGACTGTCAGACATAAAATCTATTGACCAACACTGGTTCATATCAGCAGGAACAGTCAATGGCTCAGGATTTCGACTTGGCAAACGTTTCTTCCCCTTGCGCCGCAGGTTCAGGTTTAATGCGCAGTAAACACGGTACACACGTTTATGATTCCAAGGATGACCTGCTCGCCTCACCTTGGTAAATACTTTACTGAAACCATACGCAGGATAACGTTCTACTACCGCTTGTACTTCTGCTATCACCACATCATCTTTACTGACATCTGGCTCGTAGTAATAAACAGAGCGACTTATCCTGATAGCATCACAGGCTGAACGCATACTCAGCCCATGTTCCTCTTTCGTATAATCGACCAACTCACGTTTTTCGGCTGGCCTTAGAGCTTTTTTTCAATGACATCCTTTAACGCTTCGTTTTGCAAACTTAAGTCTGCATACATCCGTTTCAGTCTGCGGTTCTCATCTTCAAGCTCTTTTAGCTTTTTGACATCCGAGGCCGTCATACCGCCATACTTCGATTTCCAGTTGTAGTAGGTCCCTTCGGATATCCCGTATTCACGGCACACATCCTTGATCATTCGTCCGCCTTCAACCTCATGCAGAACTTTGATGATCTGGCTTTCTGTATAACGTGTCTTCTTCATTTTCATTCTCCTTTTTGCTTCGCATTATGCCGGAGAACTCTATTTTACAATGGAACTATTATAGGGGAGGGTTACAGAATGATCTCCAGTTTCTCCGAAGCACTAATCCTCATATATCGGCTCCATTGGAA
>CALAGQ010000118.1 GCA_937891765.1 uncultured Nitrospina sp. | reverse complement strand
AGTATGTTCTAATAAAGATAGAGGCTGAAAATTTTGCCGCCTGTTTTACGGAGCAATAGTTTTTATCAGCTAGCAAAGAGCTATTGCCATTTGCCCCTGCGGCGAGCAGTGGAGACCCCTTGGATCCAATCTGGTTACCAGTATTAGGACTTAGTGGATTGTTAGGATTGGCGGTTCTGATGTATCCCGCCTCCCATCGTCTTAATGTTCCCTACACAGTATTGTTGGCCGCAACAGGTTGTCTGCTCGGTTATTCCGCAGAGTGGGGAATTGATCTCCAGCATCTGGGAATCATTCGCGATTTTCTGGGTAGCCTGAACTCCTTTAGCATTTCCTCGGACGCCGTCCTTTTTATCTTTCTGCCCGTCCTGGTTTTTGAGGCGGCATTGGGAATCGATGCGCATCGATTGACCGATGACATTGTCCCCATTCTTTTGCTTGCCGTTATCGGGCTTTTAATTTCAGCCTTCATGGTGGGGTTCGCGCTCCACTGGGTATCCGGTGTTTCGCTCATTGCCTGCCTGCTGTTGGGTGCCATCGTATCTGCGACGGATCCGGTTGCGGTGATGGCAATATTCAAAGAACTTCAGGCACCAAAAAGATTGACGGTGCTGGTAGAAGGAGAAAGTCTGTTCAACGATGCGACGGCAATCGTTCTGTTTGGAATTCTGGTTGCCATGCTGACGGGAAATTCCACCGTAGATGTGTTTGCCGGGATTCAATCTTTTTTAAAAGTTTTCCTGTTCGGACTGCTTGCAGGTGTCGCCATCGGTTACGGCTTCTGTTCCGTTTTATCCAAAATGGGGAAATACCCGCTTGTCCAAATCACCCTCACCTTATCGCTGGCCTATTTTTCTTTTATTCTTGCAGAGCACTATCTTCACGTTTCAGGAGTCATGGCGGTGGTCGGCGCGGCTTTAGTGGTGGGTTCTTTTGGTCACGCAACTCTCACTCCTGACACATGGAAAAAACTGCATGAAACCTGGGACCATTTCGCCTTTTGGGCGAACTCCATCATATTTGTTCTGGTGGGGATGATCGTCCCAAAAATCATGGGAAGCATCAGTCTGAATGAGTGGGCTCTGCTTGGAGTATTGGCGTTAGTGGCTTTTGGAGCGCGAGCTTTGATTCTATTTGGAGCCCTCCCTTTATGTGAAAGATGGCATTCAACCGCAAAAATCAACAATGCCTACAAGGGTGTCATGCTTTGGGGTGGTCTCCGGGGCGCTGTTTCTCTGGCCCTGGCATTATCTATTATGGAAAATGGACTGGTGGCTCCGGAAACACAACACTTCATTGGAGTTCTTGTGACAGGGTTTGTTTTATTCACCCTGCTGGTCAATGCCACAACGATTGGAGCGCTGTTGAAGCTGTTTGGATTGGATCAGCTCGATTCCGTCGACCAGATTATTCGCAGCCGGGCTCTTAAACATTCATTGACTAAAATTCAAAACTCGCTCCGAAGCAAAGCTCAGGATCACAATATAAAACCTGAGTTGTCCGATGACATTCTGAAACAATACCGGGAGGATGAAAAAGAGGTTGATGATTTACTGGATCAATCCAAGGTGCTTTCTCAAGATGACTGGATTCGGGTAGGTCTTTTTGATTTATGCAGCCTTGAAAAGGCGGGATATCTCAAACAATTTGAGGAGGGTTTTATATCCACCTATATTATCCGTCGACTTTTAGCACAGGTGGAAGATCTGCTGGACGGGTTGCAAACCGGAAACGCGGGCTATCAAAAGTGTTCCTTAAAAATTTTAGAGTTCAATTGGAAATTTCGTTTAGCGCTCACTCTTCACCGCAGGTTCGGAGTCAGCAGGCGGCTTTCAGAGCATCTTGCCGACCGCTTCGAAATTCTGCTCTCAAGCCAAACCGTGATGAAGGAGAGCCTGTTAACCGCACTCCCAAAAATGGAGCTCGTAATTGGAAAAAAATCCGGGGAAGCCTTAAGATATCTGGTTGAATATCGTCTGCAAAAAACAGAGCAGGCCCTGCACATGTTACAACTGCAGTATCCTGATTATTTTATGATGCTGCAAAAACGTTATTTAAGTCGTGTGGCGATAAGGCTTCAGGAGTTGGACTACGAACAACTGCGCGAGGAGACGGTTATCAGCGGGGAGGTGTTTAAAAATCTGGAAGCGGATTTGCAAACCCGAGTCCTCAAGATGCAACCTCGGCCAACTTTGGATCTTAACCTGGAACCTGAAAAACTGGTGCGACGTGTTTCCCTGTTTTTAGATTTCCCTCCTGATCGATTGAATCATATCTCCCGACTCCTGAAACCCATGCTGGCGGTTCCGGGTGAGATAATTTTAAAGAAGGGAGAAATTGGACATGATATGTATTTTATTTCCTCTGGCTGCGTTGAGGTAGAGATGACGCCAACGCCTGTTCACTTGGGAAGTGGAGATTTTTTCGGTGAAATTGCATTGATCAAAAATAGTCCCAGAACTTTTTCCGTGAAAGCCCTGGGCTTCTGCGATCTACTTGTCCTCAGTGATTCTGATTTTAATTTGTTTTTAGACGATAATCCTGAAATACGAAAAACCTTATCCGAAACGGCGGATAAGAGGATTGAAATGGATGGTCTGAACTGAACCTCGAGTTTTCAGGGGGAAAGGAGGACTTTACCGATTGTCTTCTTGCTCTAAAAGTGAAACTATAGGTTCGCTGGAATATTTTAGGCTGCATATACTCTAAGTATAGACACTCAATTTTTTTCTGACTGGTTCTGAGGATGCACCATGACGCGTAAAATTCGATTTGGAGACTTTGTCAGAGAAGTCAGTCTTAAACAAAATTCCCTTTCCTATAATTTGTTAACGCCTCCCGTTACCTTCGCTGAAAGCGGAGAGGAAATTCCCTACCGGCCGACAAAGTTACAGCTCCGCGGTATCGATATGTACCGGCTTCTCGGTCCTTATGTGGGACTGCGCTTGATGAGCCAGGTGAAAGCTGTTGTTCCTCTCGCGATCTATCTTTTCATGTTTCAGGTTCTCATTCTCCGCCAAAATGTATTGGAGCATGGGGTCATCACCGCCGGGCTGGTGGCGGTCATCCTGGGTCTGATGGTTTTCATGGAAGGCTTGAAACTGGGTCTCATGCCTTTTGGAGAAGTGATCGGCCACACCCTGCCGAAAAAATCCGGATTGGGAGTTGTTTTATTCATCGCTTTTTTATTGGGCATTGGCGTTACCTTTGCCGAGCCGGCGATCGGGGCGCTTCAGGCGGTGGGATCCATTGTTGATGTTAGAAAAGCACCTTACCTTTATGCGTTGCTCAATAACTGGACCGGCGCTCTGGTTCTGGTGGTGGGAATTGGTGTTGGGTTGGCCGCGGTTCTGGGCACCTTGCGTTTTCTCAACGGCTGGAGCCTCAAGCCGATGATCTATGCGGCCCTTTTTCCTGCAATAGGGTTGACCGTGTTTTGCATGATGGATCCGGAACTGAACAAAATCCTGGGTCTGGCCTGGGATTGCGGAGCGGTGACCACGGGCCCGGTAACCGTTCCTCTGGTTTTGTCGTTGGGAATTGGAATCGCTTCTGCGGCAGGTAAGGGCAATTCTTCTTTATCCGGATTTGGCATCGTGACTTTGGCATCGATCTTCCCTATCATTGGTGTGCTGGGGCTGGCGATTTATGTATCCATGGTCGTGAGTCCGGAATCCATCATCGCGGCGAGTCAGGTTGTCGTGACGCAGGCGACGGGATCAAGCTGGTTGCAGGAAACCCCTTATGTGGAAATTATTTCAGGTGTTCGCTCCATTGTTCCTTTGGTGCTCTTTTTATTTCTGGTTCTCAAACTGCTTTTGCGGGAGAAAGTTCATGAACCGGGAATCCTTGTCTATGGGCTTTTTCTTTCCGTGCTGGGGATGATCATTTTTAATATTGGTTTGAGTTATGGTCTCGCCAAACTGGGTAGCCAGTCAGGTAGTTTTGTGCCGGCAGCTTTTATTCCGCTGGAAAATGTAGAGGGCTCTCCTTTATATGCGTATTCGGTGGGAGTTTTTATTGCGCTATTTTTCGCGTGGATACTGGGTTTCGGCGCCACTCTGGCAGAACCGGCATTAAACGCTCTGGGCCAGACAGTAGAAAATCTTACTAACGGGGCGTTCCGGAAAAGCATGCTCATGATGGCGGTCTCTACAGGAGTTGGGTTTGGCATCAGTCT
>CALAGQ010000116.1 GCA_937891765.1 uncultured Nitrospina sp. | reverse complement strand
ATTATATTTTCAGGTAGGCAGAAATGGTGTGATTAAACCATATCATCGTCATCACTACCACTGAGAGCAATCTTCCCCTCTTCTTCGAGTTTCTTACAAACTGCAATAACTTTCTGCTGGGCTATTTCCACGTCCTTGAGTTTCGTAGGCCCAAGAGATTCAAGGTCTTCCTTCAACATTAGCGCCGCACGTTCCGACATATTGTTAAACAGTTTGTCCTTCAACTCATCGGAACCCGTTTTCAGGCCGATCAACAAATCTTCCTGATTGATCTCCTTCATCATGAGCTGGATACCGGTGTCATCAATTTTAATAATATCTTCAAAAACGAAACGCAGGTTGCGAATTTCATCAGCGAGTTCTTTGCTCACCTCATCCATTTCTGTCAATATAGAGTTTTCTGTCGCCCTATCCAAAGAGCCCATGACTTCCGCAACAATTGAAACACCGCCCAGTTTATTACCCGAAACTGCACCCGATGAACGAAACTCCTCCTGTAAAGCTTGATCAAGATCACGGAGAACACTCGGCGTAACACGCTCCAGCGTCGCCAGACGATGCAAAACCCCCATCCGGATCTCTTCCGGCAGCTCAACAATCGTTTTACTGGCAACCTTCGGATCCAAGTGAGCCAATATGATCGCAGCAGTTTGAGGATGTTCGTTAACTAAGAAAGAGGCTATAACTTTAGGTTCCATCGTGCGAACTGTTTCCAGTCCGCTACCCATCTCTTCACCTGGTGTGGTGAGATTGCCCATAATTTCGCGTACCTTGTCCGCACCGAAAACCTTCATAAGAGACGATTCTAGGAAGTCCATCCCTTCGATACCAAGCCCACCCATTTCACCAGCACCCACCTTCTCTTGAAATTCTTTATTGACACTCTCCAAGTCGCTTATATCAACATCACCAAGAGCAGACATGTAGTTACCAATATTTTGAATTTCACGCTCGTCCATATTTGACAGAACTTCGGCAGCAGCTTCCTCTCCTAAGCTCATCAAAAAAATTGCAGCTTTTTCGGGTCCTTTTAGATTTTTCCCCATAACTTATTGATTCTTAAAGGGTGAATTAAATATAATCTATTTATAGTATTACTCCGGTAAACTAACTTGTCAACCCCAAAACCCAAAAAATTGACGCGAAAAACCCTATTTGTCACCCCTATCATTTATCCCGTATAATCAGTCAAGTTATGGTCAAAATTTAGGAAGAAACATGAACTTAAAAATTGCAGATTTTTTCGTCGGTACATTTTCCGGTGCTTTGGTCGCCGGGGTGGTTTCTTATATCTCCCCACCTTTTATGCCCATACTTCTCGGTGGGTTTATCGGGATGCTTCTTGTCATACCGCTAAAAATTGCCCTCATGCCGCTTTTCGGCGCGTTTGAAGTGATGATCCCCCTGGCCATTATAGGAATGACGGTGGGTATGGGCGCAGGCATGTTGACGTTCACCAGCGTCTCCAGCAATATTATCATCGCATCAGGAACACTGACCGGGCTCATCGTTGCAATAATCGTCTACTTCTCCAACAAATGCTATACCGCACAATGAGCAAACAATCTTCTCGCCTTCTATAGATGGATTACATATGACGAATACATAAGCACAATCGAAACTCTGTTTCCTTGGTTGAACTATTCTGGTGTTTTTAAGCAGGTATTTAACTGGCTTGTGGTTTGCATCATAGGTGGATTGGGAGTATCACTATGGCAACTATCTGGGGATAAGAAGGAGTCTACTAATGAGGACGAATAGAATAAAACGAACCTGTATTGTATTTATCGCTAGCTGTCTTATTTGGGTTTCCCCAGGTTCTTCATTTGCTGACAAGGAATACACAAA
>CALAGQ010000115.1 GCA_937891765.1 uncultured Nitrospina sp. | reverse complement strand
TGAAGAACGCGGGCCACCTCACGGAGAATTTCGTATTCCTGAGTCAGCAACCTAGACTCAGATTCAGTCGGCTTTATTGGCATGAGTGTTTTTCATAAAATGATAGTATATCTCCACAAGAAAACAACAATGTCTCACTCAGCCGAGACGACTCTTTAGTTCACCCAAAAAAGTTATTGCCCGCTGGCCCCGCGCCTAGCGGCGGACCAGGCGGAGGAAGGCGTCGGTGCCGGATATTTTATCCTGATAGGCTTTGCCGCCTTCATCTTTGAAGGAGACGGTCACGGCTTTATTGTATTTTTCTTCGCTGGTCCAAGTGCTCCATCCTGCGCCTTTGGGAAACATGGTGTCGATAAAAATTTTATCACCGTCCTTATCGACGTTGCGCTTTCTGCGGTCATACAAGCTTGCAGCTTCTTCGGGGGTGGGAAGACGCCAGTCACGGTAACCAGCGAAATCCTTATTGTTCATGCGCTGGGCATATTCGTTTGCGTTGTACCAGTTGACCCACTTGGCTTCTCGTTGCCAGTAGTCCTGAGTCATCCAGAGCAAACCGGTTTTGTTGTCGAGGGTGGTGCCATCGGCATAATTGGCAAACCTCTTATCGGCAGATTGGGCAATCGGTTTTTGATTCACCCGGCCCTCAGCCCAAACATTCACAGAAAAGAACAGAACCAGACAAACAATTCCGATTCTTGCAGTATTTAGTGATGACATATTCCTACACTCCGCTCAGAAAAACTCATATTACAGAATGTATAGATTTTACCCGGTCGTCAAACTCAAGTAAACGGGAAATCTCCTTGAACGGATTTTCGGCTTCCGGTAGACTGGTTTGAAGAACTCCTTTGAGGTATTTTCCATGGAATTTCCCCGCGATCCTAAACGCATTATATTTTTTACCGCGCTGTTCCTTTTATGTTCCATGAGTGCGGTGCTCGCCCATCCCAAAGACAAGAGCCGGTGGGATAGTAAGTATGAAACAGAAGTCTATCTGTTTGGTGAAAAGCCTATTCCTTTTCTGGTCGACAATGTCCATCTGCTGCCGAAAGGCAAAGTTCTCGACATCGCTATGGGGGAAGGGAGGAACGGAGTTTATCTCGCCACGCAAGGATTCGAGGTTCTCGGTCTCGACATTTCCGCAAAGGGTCTGGAGAAAGCCCATAAGCTGGCGGAGAAACACAACACCACCATTGAGACAAAAGTCGTCGATCTCGAAAGTTTTACGTTGGAGCCCAACAGCTATGACGTGATCCTTTGCTCTTACTATATGCAACGGGATCTTTTCAAACAGTTCCAGCCTGCTCTCAAACCCGGCGGAATGATCGTAGTAGAAACTTATAATGTCGACTACCTGAAATACGCCCGGTTCAGCAAAAAGTGGGCACTCGCTACTAATGAGCTGCTTGATATCTTCAAAGGTCTCAGAGTTCTCCGTTATCAGGATTATGATGACGGCAAGGAAGCCTATTCCAGCATCATCGCGCAGAAACCCGCGCCTTAGTGAATCCAGTCGAACGCATTTTCATCACCCTGGCTAACCTGTTCCCGGTCTGGGTATTGACCGGCGCAGGACTGGCTTTATGGAAACCAGAAACGGCGACATGGTTTCAACCCAACTGGATTCCGTATTTTCTCGGGCTCATCATGCTGAGTATGGGATTGACCCTGAGCTTTGAAGATTTTTCCCGCGTGCTTAAACTCCCCCGATCCATTTTGCTCGGTGTCGGCCTGCAATACACCATCATGCCGGGGCTGGGCTATATGCTGGCGCTGGCGTTCAACCTGCCCATCGATTTTGTTATCGGTTTGGTTCTGGTTGCCTGTTGTCCCGGCGGCACCGCTTCTAATGTCATTTGTTTTATAGCCAAAACCCATGTCGCGCTTTCTGTCAGCCTGACCACGGTTTCGACACTGCTTGCAGTTCTGCTCACACCCCTTTTGACGACGTGGTGGGTGGAGTCCATCTCATTGGAGTTGACCGGATTAAAAATCGATGTGGACACTCTAGGACTGTTGCTCAAAACTTTGCAGGTGGTCATCCTGCCTGTTTTGATCGGGGTTTTCCTCAACCATTATTTCCACCGCGGTGTGCAGAAAATCGAAGCCTACACCCCGTTTCTTGCTGTACTTTCCATCGTGTTCATCGTCGACTTCATCCTGGCGGTAAAAAAAGATGCGATCCTGCAAATCGGAACGGCATTAATAAGCGCCGTGGTTTTGCTGCATCTGCTGGGATTTTTATTGGGCTATGTTTTATCGCGTCTGCTTAAGTTTGCCGAGAAGGACGCACAAACTGTATCGATTGAGGTGGGCATGCAAAACTCCGGTCTGGCGACCGAACTGGCAAGGAGCAATTTCTCAAGCTATGGGCTGGCCACCGTCCCCGGCGCTATTTCCGCCCTCACCCATTGCATATTGGGCAGCATCGTCGCTGGCCTCTGCCGGTGGCGCAATGCAAAAACGACAACGGGGCATCGCTAAAAAACACCATGAGCAGGAAAGGTTAAAGCTTATTTTTGCCCGACAAATAACAAATGGTTGGGTGTGGACCAGGGCAAGAATTTTCTAAGCAGGGAGGCTAAGGCTTCTGCAAGGCTGTTCGTTCGACCTTGCGAGTCTTTATGAAAACATTCGCAACACAGGAAAAGGTTGAAACTGTGCGAAAGTGGTTTTTCAAAAATGATTTTAAACCCTGATGCCTTTAAAATGTTTTTCATCTCATCCCGACCATGAAGCTTGAAATAGGTCGGCGCATCTTCTTTTGGAGCGAGCTGGAGTTTACCGGCTAATTTCCGTACTAATGGCATTTGCCTCAGCTTATGCAGAAAGTTTTGTTCATCATAAACAAAGCGGGTGAAAAAATTATCCGCTGGCACCATCATAAAGATAAGTCCATCTGGTTTTAAAATCCTATAGGCTTCATTGATTGCCTGCTGAGGTCCTTGAGGAAAATGTTCTACGACCCCATATGAAAGGTAGGCACCGAAAGTGGCATCCTGAAAGGGAAGGACATGAACATCTGATTGAGCAAGTCTTACTGTGGATTTATAAGCCTTGACCCTCGCTAAAGCAGACAACACATAATCCACCCCAATAATATTATAGTTTTTTTCATCAAAATACAGGAGCTTGGGACCCAGCCCACAACCTGCCTCCAGTATCAATTCTCTTGGTGGAAGATACTTTTCAAGGCAGGCAAATTCCTCACGAGCGCGAGGGTAATTATTGGTTTCAAGCAGAGTTTCTACAGAAGTGCTTTCCCACTCCTCTTCAAACTCACGCTTCACTTCCCTTTCTATAGTTTCAAAGTCCATTAAGATTCCTCAGTGATTAAAATCTATAGTTTTATTGGCACCTGAAGTATTTCTCAGTCTAAAAAATCCGGCGACACGCAGTACAATATCGAAAATTAACCGTTCAACTGATTTTGTGGATCATCGGCCTGAAAAACCCAACCGATAGCAAACAGGCCGGGCCAGGCTTCACTGAGCATTGAAAAAATACCGGACTTCCATGCAGAATGGATGACGGGAATTTCCGGCTCAATATCTTGAACCCTAAAACCGGAAGAAACTAAAAGTTGTTCGGCTGTTAATAACGTGAAAAATTTTAAATGCGTCCGGTCCAGAATTCCTTCATCGGTATAATTCCAATTACCTTTTAACAGACCCAGTCGGTTATCCAGATACGCAACATTAGGAAGCGAAATCAGAACCATTCCTCCTGACCGCAATGATTCACGGCTTTTTACCAACACCTTTTCCGGGTCGTTCAAATGCTCCAACACGTCGGAAAAAACCACCACATCATATTTTTCATCGCCAAGTCCCTGCGTCTCAACATTACGTTCTTCAAGTGCTTGGTAAAATTCCCGGTTCGCATTAATCCGGTCAAACTTCAGGTCCCATCCAGTCACCTTGCATTGCTTCCCATGCAAGGAGCGACCCAGATCACCAGAGCCACAACCAACATCAAGCACCTGACTGGCAGAGGGAATGCGTTTGGCAATTTGCTGGTATTTGTTCATTCTTAAAACATTTCCCAGGTGAGTACCTGCTCGGCGGATAGGGGCACTTTAGCAGATTTCCCCAGCACACGATCCAGTTCGTTAGGAGGGATGCCGGTTCCCGGACGCTTACAGGACAGCATGTCCGATTGCAACGGCGTTCCTTTTGGGATATCAACCCGGGCCACTAGACTGCGCCTTGCAGACTGCCTGACCGGGATTTCCGATTCCTGGATTTGCTTTTTGCCTTCGCCTAGAATTTTTGTGACATTCAAGATATCTGACTTTAACTTGCGAAGGTCTTCCGGTTGCATGGAAATTGACTGGTCCACACCGGGCAAATTACGGTCGGTGGTAAAATGTTTTTCGATCATCACCGCACCCAAAGACGCCGCAACCACGGCGGACATATTATCCAGAGTATGATCGGACAACCCCACCGGCAATTTGAATTGATCTCGCAATCCAGCCAGGCACGCCAAATTCATTTCCTCATACCGGGAAGGGTAATTGGACACGCAATGAAGAAGAACCACCGACTTCGCTTTGCGTAGTGTCTGCAAAGCCTGACCGATTTCCTCCTCGCTGCCCATCCCTGTTGAGAGCACCACTGGCAAACCGGCTTCGGCTGCTCTTTCGAGAAACGGCGTGTAAGTCAAATCTGGAGACGCAATTTTCAGCGCCGGCACGCCAAGTTCCACCAGCAACTCCAATGACGCATCATCAAACGGAGTGGAAAACAGTGGGATATTTAAACTCCGAGCGTGAGCGATGAGAACTTTGTAATCATCACGGGAAAGTTCGTAGCGTTGGAAAAATTCATAGAAGGGGATTTCGTTGCCCGGATGGTCCGGGTCATCCGCCAGCAGGGTGTTTGAAATCATCTCCCCGGCGACAAAAGTCTGCAGTTTCACTGCATCGGCGCCGTTTTCGGCGGCAGACTCAATCATGCGTTTTGCCAGCTCCACATCGCCATTGTGGTTGAAGCCAATTTCCGCCACGACAAACGCGGGATGCCCGACTCCTAAAATCTTTCCGCAGAATTCGAAACCCTCTTTATCACTCATTCAAGCCAGTCCTGAAAAATGTTATGGATATTTATCGGTTAAATTTCTCATTTTCTCAACCTGAGTTTTCCGGATTCGGCAAATGAGTGGCAGAGCCTCTGCCCGTCAATGGCGGACGAACCCATTTATCCAGATAGGAGCTTTAGGATGAATCGCCGACAACACTTCGGCTTGTGTTTCGGTGAACGGTTTTAGAATCGTTAGAAGAATCACAAACGCCAACACATAGAGCATTGCCGTCAGCAAAATTTGATCCCAGATAATGATTGCGAACATTTGCGCCGGAATCACTGCCAATAGTGAAAGCAACAGGCATTTCCCTACGGTCGGCAAAACCGGGAAAATATCCATCTGCTTTTGAATCACAAAGAGCTGGCGAAAAACCATATATACCATCGCAAAACCCGTGCCGGCAACCGCGCCCATCTCTTGATAAAGCGGGATCAGAATCAAGTTCAGTCCTATATTTATCAGACTGCCTTCAACGGTCACGCGGACAACCGTATCCCGCCGATGAAGAATAAATAAAGTCGAGGTGACAAAGTCCAATCCGGCAATGGTGGCGGTGCCAACAAAAAGGATATAAACAGCCAGCACCTTTCCCGCCTGCCCGAATTGCTCCCCATAAACAAAATGGATCAACGATTCCGCATTGAAAAAGGCAAATACAAAAACCGGCACGGTGAGAAAACTGGCGAATCCGACTATCTGGCACCAGATACGGGACAGACCTTCCGCCGACTCCCGGGTATAGGTTTCAGAAAGAATAGACAGAGCCAAGGGCCCCACCCCCGCCAGAACGAAAGCGAGCATTCCGCCCAGCCCTACCGCGAGATGATAAAAGCCGATTCCTGCCGGCTCCACCTGGAAATAGTTCATCAGCAAAACATCGCTTTGCGTGATTAATCCGAAGCTGAGTAAAGTTATAAAATAAGAAGCTCGCGCTAAAGGACGCATCTCCTGCCAGTCGGGAGCCTGGGTTTCTCCTTTAAGATCCTTCAAGGCTAGCCCGAAATAAATCAGGATATTTATTGCGGTGGAAAGGATATAGGCATAGAGCACCCCGAAAATTCCATAATCAAGATAAATAAAAATACCCAGGAAACATAAATTCAAAAGTGCACAGGCGGTTTCCGCTAACGTTACGGTCTTATATTCCAGCCGCGTCATGAACAACGTGCTAAATATGGAGTTCAGAGTAATGATGAAAAAATAAGCAATGAGAGCAAACCGGTATTCCATCAGTTCCGGCATCTTTATAAGAGCAAGGTAATAAGGCAGGCATAAATAGAGGAACGCTCCAAATCCAAGAGTGGTGAGCCCACGCACCAGCAAAAGTTTCTGGACCAAATACCTGCCCTGCCGACCAGTGGGATCTGCCACCATCAATTCAGGGAGTTTTTTATTGATCAGGGTCTCCAATCCAAATTGGTTGAGCAAACGCACAAAAACAGGGATGACCAGCAAAGTGGCATAGATTCCCAGCCTTTCCTTGCCCAGGTAACGAGTAAGAAGAATCGAAACGCCGAAAAGCAGAATCTGCGCACAGACTTTGCCTAGCACGTTCCAGGACATATTGGATATGAACCGTTGAAAGGGCGACAAGGCGAGAACCTCTAGCGGGCCGGAAAATTACCGGTGGCTGTGATATCCCTCCAAAGCTTTCATGCCCCGGAGGAGTCAAGGTGTAACTGGAAATAAAAAAATGCAGCAATATTACTTCTTGCCAACTGCGTCTGCTGCTGGCAGTCTGGCAAGGCATATTATACACTAGTCCTTTAAATTTTTTATAACCCTGACAGACTAAGGAGGAGCCCCTTGCAGTACAAAGTATTCATTGCGGTAGAATTCAAAGGCTTGAACGAAGAGGCCCACAAGGAGATTGCGGAACGACTGGAAGAACACGGGTTGGAAAAAATCCCCACAGTAAGCTCCGCATGGGAGTATACCTGCGAAGCGGAGGATGAAACCGATGCCAAAGACAACGCCATCCAGACATTCGTCAATGTAGTCCGAACTTACCCTTGCGAGATGGGTTTGGTCGTGCAGGCAGGGACCTCACAAATTCTGCGACGGAAGAAAAAATTCGATGCCTGAACATTAAAGAACCCTTTTCAACCCTCAAATAGTATAATGATAGCATTCTAAGAAAAGTTAGCCAATTTCACGATCCGGCCCGACAGATAGCTCGTTATTTGGGGTCTCGGGGTCGTAGCAGAACCGTTTCAGGCTCTCAGGGAGGTCATCGGTGAATATCATTTTAAACAGTTACTGCAATCTAAAATGCAATTACTGTTTTGCAGACGAGTATATGGAAGAGACGGTGAAGACACCGGGTAAATCCATGGAATACGATTATTTCCAGAACGAATTTCTGCCTAAAATCAAAAATGCGCCCATTATCAATTTCATGGGCGGGGAACCCACACTGCATCCCCAGTTCATCGATATTTTTCAAAATACCTATGACTCGATTCTGCCCTATTCGCATCTCAGCGTTTTCACCAACGGCCTGATGCCGGAAAAAGTGTTGGACCTGTTACTGAAAGTCGCCAGTCCCAACGGAGCCACCAAAAAAAATATCAACTTTGCCATCCTACTAAACTGGCAGACGATGGAAAATATTTCAGAAAAAAACCATGAGCGCTGTCAGGAAGTTGCCGAACGCATGTTACGGACCAACGGTTACAGCGTCACGTTCAGCATCAATCTGTACTCCAAGGATCAGGAACTCGAACGACAGTGCGAGGAAATTGACCGGATCTATCAGAAAGCCGGCCTGCCTAAAGATAAACCATACAAAATCCGGGTCAGTCCTGCGTTTCCCATTATAGGAGGGGAGGCCAACACTTATCTACCCATTCGGGACTTCCCAAAAGTCGGCAAGAAAATGTTGGACGTCATGAAGCGATTTCCGCAATTATGTTTTCGCTTTGACTGCTCCCTGCCTCCCTGTTTCCTCGATGATATCAGCGAAGACCAGATGTCCCTCACCGACCGATTTTATTTTCATGGCAACAAACAGTTGCCCCCGACAGAAGAGTGGAACCGTAATGAATTTTATTTCGGATGCGCGGATGGAAGCCCAATGGATATTGACTCCAAGGGCGACTGCTTCAACTGTTTTCCTTTTCACAACCTGAAACTGGGCAATGTTTCGGAGTTCAAAGAGGTGAACTCCATTGCCATGGCCAAGATGGGGGCCAAATTTCTGCACACGGTGTTTGAGAAGACCCAGGCAAAAGAACCTTGCCGGTCCTGCCCGCACTATATGGTCCGGTGCTCAAGCGGTTGTTTTGCTTATAATTTTGTCGGAGAAGACGCCGAGGTGCTGGCGGGCGGAGAGCCTCCGCTGGCGTAAACAAAGGCTCATTCAGCCGAGAAAAATTGTTGCTAGCCAGCAAAAGTTATTGCCCATTACCACCGGGCGTTGCCCGGCGGCTAAAGAATCCGATCAAGCTTAACTTCCTGACAAATGACTCCTACATGAAACCCTTCATAGGACTCAAAAGGACCAAACACTCTTCCTTTGAGCAGAGTCATTTTAGCTACCCCATCAACAATAAAATCGTTCAGCTCATCATTGCTCAATTTTTTAAAACCTCCGCGTGGTTGCCGGGGGTCAGTCTTGTTCCAGCCCACTTCCAGCCAGCCTAAATTACCACCATCCTCTTTGGAGGTAGAACAAATGCTGTACTTATCAGCCAGCTTCATCAGCATTTGAACCCGGCCCGTTTCTCCCGGAATACTGCTGATCGTCTCCGTGAGCAAATCTGCTACTTCCTTTTTTTCGACCAAAATATGTCGTATTTGAATTTGATGCGTTGCGCCCGCCATACCAATTCCTTCATTAGGGGTTTTTTATGTACTGGGGTGAAGGACATTAATATATAGGATTTGCTCTCCAATTACCACCATTAGGCATGGAGCCAACGAGCAATAGCTTTATCTTGCGAGCAATCGGTTTCTCGGCTCAACAAGCTATTGCCAGTTGCCCCTGCGGCTAGCAGCTCCTTGGCCCCACGCCTAGTAGGGGGTTGCTCCTAACGTCTGTTTCAGGTATGTTGCCGGGTCTATGACTAAACGCAAACTTATTCTGGCATCACAATCTCCCCGCCGGTTGGAACTGTTAAAGCAGATTGCCGACCAGTTTGAAGTTGTCCCCAGTTCGGTGGAGGAAAACCTCGATTATGGGCTACGACCGGAAGAAAACGCCCGATTATTAGCCCGAGCCAAGGCCGAAAGTGTTGCTAAAGATTATCCCGACAGCTGGGTCATCGGTGCCGACACACTCGTAACGCTGCATCAGGAAATTATGGGAAAACCTGTAGATGTCCCTGACGCCGAAAGAATGCTACGCCGGTTGAGCGGCAAGGAGCATCGCGTTGCCACCGGCATCTGTGTTGTCAGTCCGGGAAAAACTCTCGATAAAGCCATCACCTCAAAAGTGCGGTTCAAATCTTTAACCGATGAAGAAATATCAAGCTATATCCAAACCGGCGAACCAATGGATAAAGCCGGGGCCTACGCTATTCAAGGCAAGGGCAGTTTTATGATCCAAGAATTTTCCGGCTCAGAAACCAATATCATAGGACTCCCCATCGACGAACTAAAAATCCTTCTTGAAAAAACTGGCTACCTTCCACCTACCCCATAGGCGGAAAAACCTTGACATTTCAATGAGGTTGAGCGTTTCAAACTGTATTGTTTTTTAGAAATTGCTTGCGGATCAAGGCCTTTGTAACTTAATTTATAGGTGTAACCTGCTCATCAATGACTGGGAAGGAATAATGTTCAAATCAAAAAATAATCTGGAGATCCACGGTCAGTGCCAAAAGTGTCAGGGACCTATTTTCCTGAACCGAAGTATGGACTGGTATGGCAATACCGTCCTGACCCTCAATTGTTGGAATGGGCATTACCAGTGGATCAATATAGAAAATATTGAGGAAGCCAAAGACCTCACACCAGAAACTAAACGTGACCTTGTCACCCATATCAGCTTTTTCGATTTGCCATGACCTCCAGGCGCACCCGTCCTTATCGCCTAATTTCATTCCTTTTATTTTATTCGGCCCTTTTTCTTTATTCTCCTGCACAGGCCCAGCCTGAACCTCCCCCGGGAATGATCTATATCCCTCAGGGATATTTTCAAATGGGCACCACTTCAGGTAAAGAAGATGCAAAACCCGTGCATTTCGTTTTCACACCCGGCTATTTCATCGACAAGTATGAAGTGAGCAACAAGGACTACTCCGCCTTCATGCAGGCCACCGGACACACGGCCCCGAAGTTCTGGCAAGATTCTCGATTCAACGACCCCGATCAGCCCGTAGTTGGCGTGAACTGGCACGATGCCATGGCATATGCCAAGTGGAAAGGACGGAGACTGCCTACGGAAGCAGAATGGGAAAAGGCCGCACGGGGAAACGATGGCCGACTGTGGCCCTGGGGAAGAAAATTCGACAAGGGCGTCAACTTTTTCTTCCTCAATATTTTTGGGGAGAACGACAACTACCCCTTCACCGCGCCAGTCAATTATTACCACTCCGGCGTCAGCCCTTTCGGGTTATACAACACCGCCGGAAACGTCTGGGAATGGTGCCTGGACTGGTATGACGAAAACTATTATCGCGTCAGCCCAGAGATCAATCCGGAGGGCCCACAAGGTCCGCTGAAAATGAAAGTGCTCCGAGGAGGCTCATGGATCAACAGCATTGAAGGAGTGAAAGTTGTCAATCGTGCACGCAACTTGCCTCATATTAAAAACGAAATATACGGATTCCGCACCGCGCTATCCCCTCAGTGAACCAGCCCTCCAATAGACTCGCAATCTTCTCCTGGTCGCTTTACGATTTCGCCAACACCATTTTTTCGATGAATGTGATCTCTCTGTATTTCGCGTTATGGGTTACGGTCGATCATGAGGGTCAGGACATTTTGTACAGCACCGCCCTTTCACTTTCCATGCTCGCCGTGGCCTTGAGCGTCCCTGTTTTCGGAGCACTTTCAGACACGACCGGCAAGCGCAGGGTTCCCCTGACAGCACTCACCCTGCTTTGCGTTTTCTGCACGGGGCTGATCGGCACCACCGACCACCTTTGGACCGGGTTGGTCTTGTTCATGGTAGCCAATTACGGTTACCAGTCAGCATTGGTTTTTTATAACGGTATGCTCCCCACCATTTCACGAGGCAGCCATGTCGGCCTCGTTTCCGGGTATGGAGTGGCTCTCGGTTATCTCGGTTCCATCGTCGGCATGCTGATGGTAAAAGGATATGTGGAAGCCGATGGACGTTCCGCTGCCTTTCTCCCCACCGCGGGACTGCTGTTATTCTTCTCCCTGCCCTGCTTTCTGTTCGTCAAAGATACTGAAACCGGGCGAGCCGCCCCGCCAATCCGTTTTAAAGAAGCATTCAACACACTTAAAAAAACTTTTCTTCGCGTCCAGCAATACCGCTCCCTGTTCCGCTTCATCCTGATTCATTTTCTGGTTCTCGATGCGGTGAACACCATCATTGCTTTTATGGCGGTTTATGCCAGCAAAGTGATCGGATTCAGCGGCGGCCAAATCACAAGTTTCTTGATCACTTCAACCGTGAGCGCGATGATAGGGTCGTGGATCATCGGCATACTCGTCAAACATAAAGGTGTTATCTGGTCTTACTGGCTGGTGTTAGGGCTGTGGATCGCGGCCCTCGGGCTGGCCGCTATCAGCCAGAGTGAGACCCTGTTTTGGGTGGTGGGCCCTGTAGCCGGAGTGGGGATGGGCGGGGTTTGGGTGGTCAGCCGGGCTTTCATTGTAGAACTTTCCCCGCCTGAAAAAGTTGGAGAATTTTTCGGGTTGTACGGAATGGCGGGCAAGGCGGCATCCATCATGGGGCCACTGCTCTGGGGTGGAGTGGTCTGGGCTCTGGACACGACCGGGACACTCAAATACCGGGTCGCGGTAACCGTGCTACTGGGCATTGTCATTCTGGCGGCTTTTCTTTTTCGTGACCTGGCCCGACAACACCAACATCAATAAATCGGTTGACATTGATAGATCGAATGATTAGTTTGAAACACATATTAAATCCGCCTGAATATTTGTGCACCGAAGAGAAAGGGTAAGCTTCATGACACGATTCGTTTCTTTGAGTTTATATTTCATCCTGTTTGGCCTGTTGATTTCTGCCAATCCCACAAAAATCTGGGCTCATTCCGGCCATAAGCACGATGAACTAAAAATAAAACTTCCTAAAGTCGTAGCCCAGGTTAACGGGCAAGATATCAGCGGAGATGTTATTTCCCGCGAATTGAAAAAAGCCGCCGAGCAATATAAAAAACGCGGCATGCCCCTCAATGCCGACCAGGAAAAGTCCGCCGCGAAAAAGTTGATCGACGATGAAATCGGACGCGCCCTGCTCGTCCTAAAAGCCAAAGAATCGGGAATCAACATCACAAAAGAAATGATGGAGGAGCAGATCAATAAAGTGAAGTCCAAGTTTCGTTCAGAGGACATTTTTGAACATAAACTCGCCGATCAGGGAATGACTCTGGACCAATATAAAGCGGAACTCGAAACCGATTTGTATATAGACCAGATCATAAAAAAAGAAATCGAACCTAAAATTCAGATCCCGGAAAACGAAGCCCTCGATTACTACGAAAAAAATAAAAACAAGTTTGCCAGCGAGGAAAAAGTCCGAGCCAGCATCATCCTGCTGAAATTTAATCCGTCAGCAGGAAAAGCCGGAGAGCAGAAAATTCTTAAAAAATTCGAGTCCCTTCTCGACCAACTCCGTAACGGAACCGATTTCGCTGCACTCGCCATGAAGTTTTCTCAGGACAGCCTGGCTTCTAAAGGAGGGGATTTGGGGTTCTTCGCCAGAAAGGAAATGCTTCCGGCTTTCAGCGACAGAGCTTTTAAAATGAAAACTGGCGAAATCAGCGATATCTTTCGCACCGGACACGGATTCCACGTACTGAAAGTCACCAACAAAAAACCGGCGGGAACCAGTCCTTTCGAGGCAGAAAAAGAAAAGATCAAAACCTTTCTCAGCCAGAAGAAAAGTTCAAAAGCCACTCAAGACTACATCGAAGCCCTGAAAAAGCAGGCAAAAATCAAAAACTATTTCTAGTCGTCCCTGAAAAACCCAGTTTTCAGAGAAAAATGGTAAAAAAGATCGGTGT
>CALAGQ010000114.1 GCA_937891765.1 uncultured Nitrospina sp. | reverse complement strand
CCTAAGCATCTCCTTGACCAGGAAAATATCATCTTCATCGTCATCAACAACGAGCACTCTTAATGGATGGTCTTTCATGATAAATTCAGAAAAAGGTTTTGCTGTAAAAAAGTCTAAAAAAGCAAGGATAACCCCATTCTACCACGACACGATGGCCCAAATGCCCGCGAATATCAACATGCGGATCAGGGCATCCAAAGGTATAGAAAATAAGAACTTAAGGCACTTTCATCCAAACCAAGGTTTAAATTAATCAGGTTAAAAGCAGGGGGTTGCGGAGAAATGGAGTACAGGTTGGATTTATAGTCTCCTTGTCGCTGGTAGGTGACAACTTTTAGATCAGTGTTTTCAAGTTTAAGTTTAATCCGCTCCATGGTATCTGAGATATAACCAATCCGGTCAATAAGCTTGAGGTCTATGGCCTGCTGTGCGTCAAAAATACGACCATCGGCAAGAGGTTTCACCTCGTCCAAATCAAGTTCGGCTCTGTTTTCAGCGATAATGGTGACAAACCGGGTATGAAAATTATCGATGGTGTTCTGAAAAAGTTTTCGCTCCTCATCGGTGAAAGATCGAAACGGAGACATGAAATCCTTTTTATCTCCAGATTTCACAATTTCCCAATCCACACCTATTTTTTCCATCAGGTTTTTCATGTTCACTTTTAGCGCTATTACACCAATACTGCCGATCAAAGAGGTAGGGTGCGCAGCAATTTCATCTCCGGCAAGGGCTACATAATAACCCCCGGAAGCGGCAAGATCCATAACCTGAACATAGACAGGAATTCCATGCTTTTTCTTATAAGTCACCAATTCATGCAATATGATATCGCTGGCAGTCACCGTACCACCAGGGCTATTCACCTTAAGTAAAAGTGCCTTGATATCATCATCCTTCTCCGCCTTGGCAATAATTTCGCGAACCTGCTCCACCATGCCCAATGCAGTCGTCGCACCTGTGAAGGCATAATTTTTTTGGTTATTGATCACACCCTGCAAATCTATCAGGAGCACTTTCTCCGACCCCTTCCCTTCCAGCACAGTTTCTTTCAAAGGTCCCATAGTTGGACCAAGTTGAATGGACGCGCAGGCAGTGGCAAAAAAAGCAGCTAAATATAGAACCCACTTGGTCCTAAAGCTTTTAGATTTTTTCAACATTTCCAAATATTTTTGAAATAAAGGCTAAGTTAAAACACCCCAAAAAGGGTCCAGTTTATTCTGGTAGGGCTCAGGATCGGTCTCAGACTTAAAGATTCTTTCAAGCTTACTGCGAACCTTCAAAATAACTTCTTCATTACGCTTTTCTTTTTCCAACAAGGCCATCTTAACCAAGTCGTGCAAACTGAGAATGATTTCTTTAAAGTTTAAATTTAATTTTGCCGCACGCATTTTAATTTCCTTGCGCTGATCGGCAGAACGGCCAGACCAAATGGTGCTTTCGATAGCGTTAACTTCTTCAGCATACATTTGAATGACCTCATTCAGGGCGGCTAGCACCTCTCCGTCACAACCAGCGTCCTTCAGTTCTTTGCACAGGATATGCAGGTTCTGCAGAGGATCAATAACCTGTAAATCAATTAATAGCGCCTCATCCACCTTATACATTTTACTCAACTCAGAAGGTGGCAGTTTTTGGGAGACTCCAATCTCACTCTCCAGCTTATCTTTTAAGTTTGCTACTTCTGTGTCGACCAATATTTTAGATGCCCTACGAGTTTGTAGAGTTTTTTCATCAAATTCTTCCGCACTCCTTCTCTGTACATGAACATCCCTGTATTTTTTATTAAAATCCTCCAGGATCAATTCAATCTCCGTATTCCAGTTTGCCATCAGCTTATTAGCTCTCAAGCTTTCAAGAGGCATAAGATATTTCAGCCTCACCTTTCTTTCAATTGTGACAAGTTGCCTTATAAGTGTGCTTATTAATCGCTCGTAAGAAACGAACTGGGCATCCAGATGTTCCTGAGAATGTTTCATATTAGCTTTGGTGAATTTGATGTTGTTCTTCTTCAAGCGGACCGCATTTTCGGCCAAGAGGGTCGTGCATTTATCACGCTCCATAATATCCAGAGTTTTATCCAGGTCTTCCATAATTAATTTTCAGAAATAATGTTAGTGAGATGACTGTTTATCCACGCTTTTGGCGCAACGACACCCTATACCATAATAATCCTTGGCGTCACTATCCCCATAACGGCTGGAGGATCGGAGATAAACGGGAAGACTGTTCCAGGCCCCCCCACGAATAACGTGGTGTTTTCCCTTTTCGGGTCCTTTAGGATTCTTATAGAGGCTTTTCTTATAATATTTTTTATCATACCAATCATAAACCCATTCGGCAACATTGCCTCCAAGATCAAACACTCCCTCAGCGCTTTTGCCTTGTTCGAAACTACCGACCGGGGAAAGCACAGTCCCTTTTTGTATAAAACAACAATTCCCGAAGTTCCCCCGCTTGTCATCGGGAGGTTCGTTGCCCCAGGGATAGGTGCGGTTCTCAATACCTTTTGCCGAACGTTCCCATTCTGCCTCTGTGGGCAAGCGCTTATCTTTCCATTCACAATATTTTTTGCAGCGCTTCCATTGAAAACCAAATACAGGCTTGTTCAGCATATCAGGCCGTGCCTTGCGGTCAACCCAGCCGGTTATCGTTGGATATTGTTTGGAGTTGGAGGCTAAATATTCCTCAAAATCCTTAAAAGTCACCTCATATTTATCTATATAGAAAGCATCTAGATAAACCTTATGGCTGGGGTGCTCATTGGATTTCCCTTCCCCTTCAGGACTACCCATCTCAAACTCTCCGGCAGGGATATAGGCCATCTCGGGATGTGGGTTGGCCTCAGCCTGGGAAAATACGATCAAAACCATCCAAATGTAGAAAAAATGTCTCACAATCTTATTAATCATGTTCAAGGCCCGATATTTATTGAGCCTGAAAGTTTAAAAGTTTATTATAAAGTACTAAATGGAAGCAGTGATCCCACAAATCCTCCATTTCCCCCGACCTTTTGATTCATGCATATCTTAAAACAAATTGACCGGTTTCTGGAAAAAATTGAAGGGCACCTGATTGTCCTGATCTTGAGCCTTATGATCTTACTTTCGTTCGGCCAAATGTTACTGAGGAACCTTTTTGATATGGGGATTGTATGGGGAGACACCCTGCTCCGTCAATGGGTGCTTTGGCTGGGTTTCCTGGGAGCCTCCATAGCCGTCAGGCATGACAAACATATTTCCATTGAAGTTTTTTCCGGTTTATCATCGATTTTTTGGAAACGGGTTATTAAGGCTTTTACGAGATTTTCAGCCGGCATTATCAGCGGCTTTCTGGCCTGGGCGGCCTGGTCATTCATGCTGTTTGAAAAAGATTCGAAGTCCATTCTTTTCCTGAATATTCCCGTCTGGATCTTCCAATCCATTCTGCCTTACAGTTTTATGGTAATCGCCATACGTTTTATAATAAGTGGTACCACTTTTTTTGAAAACGATTCCGGGCAAGCTCTAAAATGATCGCTCTGGGAATCATTCTACTGGCCTTGCTGGGTGTCCCCCTGTTTGCAGTCATTGGCCTCTCGGCTCTCGCTTCTTTTTACAATGCCGAGATTGATTCGGCCGCCATATTTGTTGAGCTTTACAGGGTGGCCAGCAACCCGACACTCATCGCCATCCCCCTGTTCACCTTTTCCGGGTTCATTCTCGCTCATGGCCGGACCCCTGAACGTTTGACGCGAGTCTCTCAGTCACTCTTGCGCGGCATTCCCGGTGGTATCCCAGTATCCATCCTGATGGCTTGCGCATTTTTCACGGCGCTTACAGGAGCTTCAGGAGTGACGATCATCGCCCTCGGTGGTTTGCTGTATCCGCTTTTATTGAAGGAAAAGTATGGAGAAAATTTTTCTCTAGGGATGATCACATCCTCAGGAAGTCTGGGGCTTTTATTCCCTCCTTCCCTGCCACTAATATTATATGGACTGGTCGCCCAGGTCAGTGTCGACAAGCTGTTCATTGCCGGCATTGTCCCTGGCATGATCATGATCCTTATCGTATCGGCCTTCGCAATCACTCGCAGTACCCGATCATCCGAAAGTTTTAGTTGGCCCGAGGCCCGGTCGGCGCTGCTAGACGCTATTTGGGAACTACCACTACCCTTTCTTATATTGGTGGGTATATATGGCGGGTTCTTCACCGTTACCGAGGCCGCATCCGTGACCGTGGTCTATGTGATTCTGGTCGAAACCTTCATCTACAAAGATCTCGACGTTTTCAAAGATTTACCAGGCCTGATGAAAGACAGCATGGTACTGGTTGGCTCCATCCTCATCATTCTGGGAACCGCAATGGGATTCACCAACTATCTGGTGGATGAGCAAGTACCCATGACTATACTGGCAACCATGAAAGAATACATTCATGATCCCCTGACGTTTTTGATGGTGTTAAACGTGTTCCTCCTCATCGTCGGTTGTATGATGGATATATTTTCCGCAATCATCGTGGTCGTTCCACTGATCATCCCGATTGCACAGAGTTTTGACGTCAATATGGTGCATCTTGGGATTATTTTCTTGACCAATCTTGAAATTGGATATTCAACTCCTCCGGTAGGGATTAATCTTTTTATAGCCGCCACTCGTTTTAATAAGCCCGTATTAAAATTGTATCAAGCCGTTTTGCCATTTTTAGGGTTGCGGTTGATCGGGCTTATTCTGATAACATATATCCCCGCAATCAGCCTCTTTTTGGTTGATTGGGTTTCCCACTAATAGTGAACATTATGAAAAAAAAATATAAACACCGCCTGAAGAATGAAGCCGTTTCTTTCGTAGTCTTTAAAAATCCACTTGGGCTAACGGGTCTTGCGGCTACACAAAAAGGTCTGATCCGACTGGCGAACAAGATCCCCAGTGAAAAAGCTTTTGAAAAACTTTTAGTCAATGACCTGGGGTTTCAAATTATAAAGAATTCAGATCATTTCAAAGTTCTCATCGATCAATTTCAAAGCTATTTTAAAGGCGAGTTGAAAGCCTTTCAATTTCCATTGGATTTGAGACTGGGGACTCCCTTCCAGCAAAAGGTCTGGAGAAGCCTTCTCACCATTCCATATGGTGCTACCCGAAGTTATAAATGGCTGGCCAAATCCATTAAGAGCCCTGATTCAGCCAGAGCCGTTGGCAACGCAAACGGCCAGAACCCTCTTTCCATCATCATCCCCTGCCACAGGGTGGTTCGTGAAAACGGTGAGTTGGGAGGATACACAGGAGGCGTGCGGACTAAACGTTACCTTCTGAAACTGGAAAAGGCGATTTAATGGCCCTCTATAAAACCAGAGCCATCGCGATCAAAAGCATGAACCTGTCGGAGTCAGACCGATTAGTCACGTTCATGACAGAGAACTACGGCAAAGTTAAATGCGTCGCCAAGGGGGCACGGAAAAGCAAGAACCAGTTCTGGGGTGCTCTGGAACCCATGTCCCTGACCCATTTAATTTATTTTGGCAAGGAACAGCAGAGCCTTTTTCGGCTCAATCAGTCAGATATCATAGAATCCTTTCAAACCATCCGGGATGATTTTGACAAACTTTATACCGGCGTCTACTTTCTCGACCTGATCGACGCCATGATTCTTGAAGGCCACCACGAACCAAGAATTTTTGGTCTGCTTTACCAATCACTGGCGGCGCTCGATCAGCAGACCGAGTTGGAGCCTCTGCGTCGACTTTTTGAAATCCGCCTACTTTCATTATCCGGCTACAAACCACAACTGGAACATTGCGTGCTTTGCAGAAAGGCCCCGGAAAATGGGTTGATTTCTTTCAGCTATGCCCATAATGGAATCCTGTGCAATTCATGCTGCAGCAGAGCAAGAACCGACATAAAGTTCAGCACAGGAACAAGAAATTACATAAAAAGATTATTAGAAGTGGAAATCAAAACCTGTGAAAGGTTAAAATCCCCAAAATCCCAGACTGAGGAGATTGAGAAGGTGACCCATCGCCTGATTCTTTCTCATTTGGGCCGTGAGTTAAAGTCTTACCCTTTTATTAAAAATATGGCAGCACTTTAGGAAATACGTTATGGAAAAGAAACAAGTTCAAACATCTAAAGCTCCTTCAGCAATAGGCCCCTACTCTCAGGCCATCCGCATTGGTGACTTCCTGTACACTTCCGGACAGATCGCTCTTAACCCGGATAGTATGGAGATGATGAGTGGTGAAATTGAACAAGAGACCGAGTGGGTTCTGAAAAATTTAGAAGCTATTTTGCAAGCCGATGGCATGAACCTGAGCCATGTTATCAAAACCACGGTTTACCTGACCGATCTTGGTGAGTTTTCCAAAATGAATGGGGTTTACGAGAAATTTTTCGCAGAAACAAAACCCGCCCGAGCCTGTGTGCAAGTTGCGGCGCTCCCCAAGGGAGCAAAAGTGGAAATTGACGCTATTGCTCATACCTAGAATATTTGAACCCATACAGGCGAAATCATTGTGGCGAAAAAATCAAACGGAACAAGAAATTTTTACAGGTTTATGATGCTGATTGGGGTTGGCGTGATCGGTGGTCTGGGCTATTCATTCATCAGCGCCGCACCGGACTTTAAAGTATCAGAATATCATAAGGCCACCACGCCAGCAGTGGAATGCATGCAGTGTCATATACAGGGGGTGGAGAAAATCCCCATCATGCCTCATCGTCCTATGGGAAACTGCACTATGTGCCATACCCCGATAGACTGATAAAAATTAGATGCTGAGGATCAGCTTGAATAAAGGCACACGGCTATTGAGAGAAAAAAACTCCCGCTGAACATCGGAGAGTTCAATTTCAAGATCGGCTCCTGGATTCAAACCAAACGCCTTGAGTCCGACGACAGGAAGGCCATCGGCAAACACATCCGAAGCCAAAACGTCATGGTAGGTTAATTGATCGTTTTCCAGTAGGATTGCTATTCGGGCACGGGCGAAATCGAATTTTTGAAAGTATTTGGCTTCGATGGCTTTATTGATCATTCTAAAACGCGCCTGATTGAGAAGCAAATCCACATCCACCCCACCAATCTGGCTGGAACGGGCTGCAGTAATAGCGATCAGACTATTACTTTTTTCAGGCCAGTCCTTTGCCGAATACAAAATAGGAATTTGAAAGGCCGCCACAAAATAAGTTTCCATCCCCATCTGTTCACATGGGCGGATATTAAAATTCTGAAAATGGTTCTCCAGGACCGAAACAAAAAAACGGCTTTCGTTCTGGCACTGATCCATAGTGCCAACTTCGAGTTTAATGGTTCCTGTGCCCGTCACTCCCCCCTCCTGATTCAGGGCAATCCGATCTAAATCCCCAATATTGATTCTTGAAGACAAATCGAGTTTGCAGGCGCTCAAAGACAGAACCCACAAAAAAGAACAAATCAAATATGCGTTAATTTTCATTTTCGGTAAAACACGAGGTGGAATTACCCCGTTTGAACAAGGCGGGATAATTACAAATGCGTCAATGCCGGTTTCCCCACAGGATAAACATTAAAACCTATCTCGTAGAGGGCCTGATCATCCAGATGATTTCTTCCATCAAAAATAAAAGCGGGTTTTTCCATTTTATCAAAAATTTTCTGGTAGTCCAGTTCCTTATATAAAGACCATTCGGTGATCAACGCGATTCCGTGTGCACCTTCAACCGCTTGATAAGGGTCTTCAATAAAATCCACCCTCTCCGATATATCTTGCAGGTCTTTTCGGGCATTCTCCAAAGCATAGGGATCGGTAATTTTCAGGCAGGCTTTTTCCTCAAGAAGCCGCCTGCAAATATAAATCGCCGGGGCATCCCGGGTATCGCCTGTACCCGGCTTAAATGCAAAACCAAAAACCGCCAGCTTCTTTCCAGCCAGCGTATTGAACATGGCCTGCAAAATACGCCTGACATATCTTTCCATTTGATAATCATTGATGGAGACAACCTGTTCCCAGAAGGCGGCAACCTCATTCAGCTGGTAATGCTCACACAGATATACCAAGTTCAAGATATCCTTGCGAAAGCAGGATCCGCCAAACCCCGGCCCGGCATTTAAAAATTTGGAACCGATTCGGGAATCCATTCCGATAGCGCGGGATACCTCCGTCACATCAGCCTCTGTCGCCTCGCACAGAGAAGCAATGCTGTTGATCGAAGAGATCCGTTGAGCGAGAAAAGCATTGGCCACCAATTTTGAGAGCTCGCTGCTCCAGAGATTGGTGGTGATCAAACGCTCCCTGGGAACCCAGTGCAGGTAAATATCCATCAAAGCATCACGGGCGGCGATCCCGGACGGAGTATCTTTTGAGCCGATTAAAATCCGATCCGGGTCTTCCATATCCCTGATCCCCGTACCTTCTGCCATGAACTCAGGATTGGATAGAATTTCAAAATGGACGGAGTTATTGCCTGAGTGCAGAATAGCTTCCAATGTCTCCGCAGCACGAACAGGAAGCGTGCTTTTTTCAACAACGATTTTATTGGATTTGGAATTTTCTTTTATACGTCTTGCCGTTTGCTCAACAAATTGCAGATCGACAGCTTTTCCTGCTCCCTCCCCAAACATTTTAGTGGGGGTATTGACGCTGACAAAAATGATATCCGCCTCATCAATACCGCGGTCAATATCCGTGGAGAAAAACAGGTTTTTACCACGGGCACTTAGCACCCGCTCCTGCAACCCCGGTTCAAAGATGGGCATCTTATCAGAGTTCCAGGCATCGATTCTCTCCTGAGAGATATCAACGACTGTCACTTTGTAGTCAGGGCACTTATTGGCGATGATGGTCATGGTTGGCCCCCCGACATAACCCGCCCCGATACAAAGAATATTCTTCTTGAAATTTTTTGATGTCATTAAGAACTTTTCGGCAAAAGGGAAGTGAGGCTTGAAGAAAAAAAGGCCTGGCCCTGGAGGGACCAGACCTTTTCATTTAGGAATCAGGAAAAATCACTTTTTATAATTAAATGTTTTTTTCTTGCTGTTATAAGGCTTAGTGCCTTTTGTGAATTTCAGCTCACCTTTGTCATTGATCTCAAAGTCTTCAATCAGTAGTGGGGTTTTCTCCGTCTGACCGACTTGTTTGGCGCGTTCGTCCTTTTTCTCCAGTTTCTGGTCCTCATTATCTGCGTTCCAGTAATCCGCAAATTTGTGAACTTTCAACTTTCGCTCTTCAAAGTTGAATTTGTACTTGTCGTGGACTTCAGGTTTAAAAGGAGTGTTCTTATGTGTATGGCACCGGGTACAGACATTGGAATAATCCCAGCGCTGTCCGTATGGCTCCGTTTCGGCTTTGGTGAAGTTCCCTTTTGAGGATTTCATCACCGCGCGGAACTGAGAACCGCCGGAAACCGAGTGACACATTTCACAACCTACCTGCTCCTTGTTCGGCTCAGTGGGATCTATCTTACTGGCAGTGTCTTTACCCTTTTTACTCTTACTGCCGGCTGGTTTGAATCCGCCTTTTTGACCGTAGCCTGTCGTATGACATCGCAAACAAAGTGGTGTGGTCGTGTAATCTTTTTCGGGATCCAGCTTGACTCGTAATTTGGCTTCCTTACGTTCCCCCGGCTTTAACAAAGTAAAAGTACCGCCATGGGGTGATTTTGTCCAAGCCTGATAATAAGCATCATGGCAACTGCCGTTACATTTGACAGCGCCAACATATTTTGGTTTTTTCCGCATATCCTTGACTGCCTTCGCCCGTTTTTTGGGTTTTACTTCCCATTTATCAAACATGGCTGTTTCTTCTGCAGTCAATTCAACACTCTTCTTCTTCTTTTTAGCGTCCGCCTCAATACCGGTTCCAAAAACCAGAACTAATGAAACTAAAACCAAGCTTAGAACTTTCAAAATTCTTCCCATTTTCCACTCCCTTTTTTCCACAAACCCTCCGTGTATTCGAGGCTATGTTTATGCAATAAACCTGATCGAGAAGTGAATCCATCGGATCAACACCTCGCACGATAGAGGAAGGATAATATAAATCCTTTATCGGGTCAATAGCGGAGTACCTTCACTGGTAAATTGCAATGGCTTGTTCTGCCAGCAGTGGGTAAATTTCTTGCGAAAATACCGGCTTTCCTTTATCTATAAGCTGACACTACTAAATCTATCCAGGCTGAGATCCTTGAAGCATAAGCTTTCGCATTACGATTTTGATTTACCAGCAGACCTGATTGCCCAAAAACCAACCCAGCGCCGGGGCCAGTCGCGTTTGCTGGTGGTGGATCGGGAGAAACAAACCCTGACGCACGATACTTTTGCCAATTTAAAGAACCATCTCAAGAATCACCCTCTGATGGCTTTTAATGATACCCGTGTCATCCCGGCAAAACTTCTGGCCCAACTGGAATCGAGGCAAGTAGAAATTTTGCTCATTCGCGAGTTGGAGTCTGAGGTATGGGAAGTCATGATGAAGGGATTGAATCGGTTAAAACCGGGAGCCCGGTTCAAATTCGGCAAGAGCGATTTATGCGCTGAGTTCATCCGGCGACAGGACGACCGGGCTGTTATAAGGTTCTCATCCCCAGAGAAGCTTTCAGCCTATTTGAATCAGGAAGGGCGAATGCCCCTTCCTCCATATATTCATCGGCCTCTTGACACAAGCTCGCAAACCCTGGAGCTGGATAAAAAACGTTACCAAACTGTATTTGCCTCGCATACCGGGGCTATAGCCGCCCCAACAGCGGGACTGCATTTCACGCGGTCTCAATTAGCAAGTATGCGGGAAGAAACGGTCGACACCGCCCACCTGACATTGCATGTCGGGCCAGGAACTTTCGTTCCCATACGTGATGAAAATTTTATCGACCACAAAATGCAGGAAGAGTATTTTCGAATTTCGCCGGGAAACTGGAACAAGATCACTCAAGCAAAAAAGAAGGGACAAGCCATTTTGGCGGTGGGAACAACATCAACCCGGGTCTTGGAGACCCAAGTGTTTGAGAAGTCTATCCGGAAAACGATATCCGGTTGGAGCAACTGTTTTATCTATCCGGGATGGGAGTTCAGGAACGTAAACCACCTGCTCACCAATTTTCATCTACCCAAGTCGACGCTGTTTTTACTGGCATGCGCCTTCATGGGTGAAGAAATAGCGAAAATGGCCTATAGAGAGGCCATCGAGCGAAAATACCGCTTTTTTAGTTACGGTGACGCAATGCTAATACTTTGAAAAATAAGGCCCTTGGCCAAGATTTGATCAAGCCTTACCGTCATCCACCACTTGTTTGAAAAACTTACCAGATTTAAAACGAACCACCGTCCGTGCAGAAATTTCAGCTTCTTCACCGGTTTTGGGATTTCTGCCAACACGCTTGGTTTTCGCACGAACCTGAAACGTTCCGAACCGACGCAAGATGACAGGTTCTCCGTGACCGAGTGATTCCTTAATCAATTCGATCACTGTTTCCACAGCCTCTTCAGCCTTGGCTCTTGATAAGCTGGCACGAGATGAGACTTGGTTAATGATATCTTGTTTGGTCATACTCCCTCCTCAAAACAAACTGATGATATTTTTAAAAATTGAATTGGCCAATATTTTAATTTCTATGTTCATACCTTGATAAAAAATTCCGTGTTTCGCATGTGACTCATCAAGATAAAACTGGGAATCTCCACGGCTGATAAAACAACCTCCTAATATATGAATCGGTGACATTACTTTATCACTTAAATTAAAAATATCAATAATTAATTCAAGAATTTAGCAGTATTTCCCTGTTATTAAAATTTTTCAAATTTCATACTTGAC
>CALAGQ010000113.1 GCA_937891765.1 uncultured Nitrospina sp. | reverse complement strand
ACCCGACAAGGAACTTCGCTACCTTAGGACCGTCATAGTTACGGCCGCCATTCACCGGGGCTTCAGTTCGCAGCTTCGCTTACGCTAACCGCTCCCATTAACCTACCGGCATTGGGCAGGCGTCAGTCTGTATACAGCCTCTTAGACGAGTTAGCACAGACCTGTGTTTTTAGTAAACAGTCGTCAACACCATTTCTCTGCGGCCCCCTGACGCTTCGGACGTAAAGTCCTACACGCTGAGGGGCGCTCCTTATCCCGAAGTTACGGAGCTAATTTGCCGAGTTCCTTAACAATGGTTCTCTCGAGCGCCTTAGAATTCTCATCCCACCTACCTGTGTCAGTTTTGGTACGGATACCTAATGAACTTCCTAGAGGTTTTTCTCGGCGGTCAGTCCAGCAGCTTCGTGCATAGCACTCGGCGTCACTTCTGGGTTTACGCATGCGGATTTGCCTACATGCCGCCCTCGAGCTTACACGCACTATTCTGTCAGTGCGACTGCGTTTCCTCCCGCGTCACCCCATCGGTATAACGCGCATTTGGTAGTACAGGAATATTAACCTGTTGTCCATCGACTACGCCTTTCGGCCTCGCCTTAGGATCCGACTAACCCTGGGCGGATTTACCGTGCCCAGGAAACCTTAGGTTTTCGGCGAGCAGGATTCTCACCTGCTTTATCGTTACTTATCCCGGCATAATCACTTCTAGAGCGTCCAGGTGTCCTTACAGTCACCCTTCACTCGCTTAGAACGCTCCCCTACCACCACAAATAGCCAACGACTAAATGTGATTCGCAGCTTCGGTTTAATACTTGAGTCCCGTTCATTATCGGCGCAGAGCCTCTCGACCAGTGAGCTATTACGCACTCTTTAAATGATGGCTGCTTCTAAGCCAACATCCTGGCTGTCTTTGAGACTTCACTTCCTTTAAGACACTTAGTATTAATTTGGGACCTTAGCTGGCGATCTGGGTTGTTTCCCTCTCGACCATGGACCTTATCGCCCACGGACTGACTGCCAAGATACGGTAAATGGTATTCGGAGTTTGGCTGGGGAGGGTACCTCGAAAGGCCCCTATCCCAATCAGTATCTCTACCCCCACTTACTATTACTTGACGCTAGCCCAAAAGCTATTTCGGGGAGAACCAGCTATCTGTGAGTTTGATTAGCCTTTCACTCCTATCCACAGGTCATCGGAGCAGTTTTCAACCTACAACCGTTCGGGCCTCCACGGACTGTTACATCCGCTTCACCCTGCCCATGGATAGATCACTCACTTTCGGGTCTAATCCATATGACTAAATTCGCGCTATTCACACTCGGTTTCCCTTCGGATACGGACCTAAAGCCCTTAACCTCGCCACATAGATTAACTCGCCGGGTCATTATGCAAAAGGCACGCCGTCAGCCGTTGCTCCTAAGAGCCATAGGCCTCCGACCGCTTGTAGGTATATGGTTTCAGGTACTATTTCACTCCCCTAACAGGGGTACTTTTCACCTTTCGCTCACGCTACTATTACGCTATCGGTCGTCCAGGAGTACTTAGTCTTACGGGGTGGTCCCCGCGGATTCACACCAGGTTTCACGTGTCTGGCACTACTTGGGATGGGTACAGGAGTCTTCGAACCTTTCGCCTACGGGGCTGTCACCCGCTGCGGCTGGACTTTCCATTCCATTCGGCTAGATTGAAGATTTGTAACTCCTTGCTGTGTCAACGGACACAACCGTACGTCCCACGACACCAATGCAGCAACGGCCGTCACCTTGGCACTACACTGGTTTAGACTGGTCCCCGTTCGCTCGCCGCTACTTGGGGAATCGAGGTTTCTTTCCTTTCCTGTGGGTACTTAGATGTTTCAGTTCCCCACGTTGCTCTCCCTTGCGGGATACTGGGGGTTACCCCAGTCCGTTTCCGGATTCGGACATCTCCGGGTCAAAGTCTGTTTAGCGACTCACCGAAGCTTTTCGCAGCTTAACCACGTCCTTCATCAGCTCTGGACGCCTAGGCATCCACCATATACCCTTAGTAACTTACCCATTATTTCTTTCTCGGTACGCTACCAGGTTTTCCAATTCACCTTGTTTTCAAAGATCAATGTCAAGGGCAAAAAAAAGCCTTCGACATTTGTTTCTAACATCCTCATCTAAAACGCTCGACGCCCACAATGGTAGGCGAAGCGTTTGTCATCAGATCGGTCTGTCTAGCGCAGGGATGGTGGAGGTGAAGGGACTCGAACCCACGACCGCCTGGTTGCAAACCAGGTGCTCTACCAACTGAGCTACACCCCCTATGTTTGGTGGGCCTGGCAGGATTTGAACCTGCGACCTCCCGCTTATCAGGCGGACGCTCTAACCAACTGAGCTACAGGCCCAATCTGGATGACACTGGAGACGCCAGTTAGGCGGTCTCCAGTTATAAGGTGGGTAACTCTAAAACTTCTTTGAGCTTGCGTTCCTGTTCTCGCCAACAGCATCGTCACCCCCGCTCCACCGAAGTGAAACGAGCATAAACCCGCTGAGGTCTAACATATCCGTTAGAAAGGAGGTGATCCAGCCGCAGGTTCCCCTACGGCTACCTTGTTACGACT
>CALAGQ010000112.1 GCA_937891765.1 uncultured Nitrospina sp. | reverse complement strand
ATGGAATGACATGACCACTCTGGTTACAGGAGCTACCGGGTTTCTCGGTTCCGCACTCGCCCGGGAACTACTGAAAGACGGACGAACCCTTAAACTTCTTGCGCGCAAAAACACCGACACACGCAATATTGACGACCTTGATTGCGAGGTAGCGCATGGGGACATCAGGGACAGGGATTCCTTAAAGTCTGCTCTCACGGGATGTGACACCCTCTACCACACGGCGGCGTACTACAGCCTTTGGAGCCGGGACAAAAAACTGATCTATGACATCAATGTTCAGGGAACCCGCAACATTCTCGAATCGGCATTGGAAATGGGTATCAAAAAAGTTGTTTACACCAGCACCGTCGGGTGTATTGGTATTTCAGAAGATGGCCGACCTGCCAACGAAGACCAGCCCATGAACCCCGTCACCCTTTGCAATGACTATAAAATATCAAAATATCAAGCGGAACAGGTGGCGCATGAATTGTTTGGTCGCGGGCTTCCAATAGTCATCGTCAACCCAAGCACGCCGGTGGGACCCCGTGACATCAAACCCACGCCAACAGGAAAAATAATTCTCGATTTTATGAACCGCAAGATGCCAGCCTATATAGATACCGGACTCAACCTGATCGACGTTGCCGATTGCGCCCGTGGGCACATTCTGGCGGAAGAGAAAGGCCGACCTGGTGAACGCTATATCCTCGGCAATAAGAATATGTCGCTGAAAGAAATTCTTATGGCTCTGGAAACTTTAACCGGACTCAAAGCCCCTAAAATTAAAATGCCCTACTGGGTCGCCTACTCCGCCGGATTGGCTTGTGAATGGATGTCTGACTTTATCACTCACCAGCCACCCGCCGTTCCTCTTGCGGGGGTGAAGATGGCAAAATATTTTATGTATTTTGATGCCTCGAAAGCAGTGCGGGAACTGGGCCTGCCACAAAACCCGGTCGAAATCGCCCTGGGGCAAGCAGTGAACTGGTTCAAGGAAAACTCGGCAAGCTGAGCCTATGGAAACACTTTCTCTTTTATGGGGCACGGTACTCCTGAGGCCCTACGTCTTCGTTTTTCTCGCGTTTTATCTCACCATTGCCATCCTCAATATGGGTGTGCTCCGCTCTCTTTTATTTACGGTGCTGGCCTATGGGGTGGCTTTTCTCTCAGAATATTCTTCGACTCGAAACGGATTTCCCTTTGGACATTACACTTATATCGAAACCACCCGCGACCAGGAACTGTGGATCAGCAATGTGCCGTTCATGGATTCGCTTTCGTTCTCGTTTCTGATCTATGTCAGTTATACCGTGAGCCTTCTGCTCTGGGCCCCTCTTATAAAAAAGGGCTGGGATATTCGTCTCGGAAATATAGAGCCTCTCAAACATTCCATCAGGGTCATTGCCTCGGCCGCCATCCTCTGCATGCTGATGGATGTTATTATTGACCCGGCCGCTTTTTTGGGGGATCGCTGGTTCCTCGGAAAAATATATTTTTATCAGGAAGAAGGAGAATATTTCCACATACCCCTGACTAATTTCGCGGGCTGGTTTTTTGTGGCGGGGGTAGCGCTGTCTTGTTTTGCCATCCTGAACCGCTGGCTGGATGCGAAAATTCCTTTTCATCCCCAACACCAACTACCGGCTTTGTTAGGTCCGGGACTGTATTTCGGCGTGCTAATCTTTAATCTCGGTGTGACATTTTATATTGGGGAAGTGTTATTAGGTTGTCTGGGTACCCTGATCAGTCTGGGAATATTTTTTCTGGTCCTGTTCAAAATCAAACGCTGCTAGCCGCAGGGGCAAATTGCAATGTCTTTATTTTGCGGACAATCGGTTTCTCGGTCCGCGGAGTGCCTCCGCTGGCAATGAGCAATGGCTTTTTCTTGGGGGCGAATAATTTATCTCGGATTGACTAGCTATGGCCAGGGTAGAAATTTTATTTACATGGTTTTTGATCCCATATAAATTCCATAAACAATGGCGGCGCCCACCAGGCCCATCAGGAGGTTGTCGATGGCCATCGCTTCCCAGTCCGGTTGCCGTTGCCAGCTCATCCAGGGAACGATAAGAATAAACAGGGAAAAAAAGCCTACGATCAGGATGCCGGCAAGTATGAATACCAGTTTTTTCTCGTCCATAAACGGCGTCCTGTTTATTCAGTGTATTTTGGTATTCATATAAAACCCGTAGACGAAAAGACCGATAGCGATCATCACTATGCCGCTATCGAGGAGCGCGTCCCTCCAGTTCGGCAGGGCGTAGTTCAGAAACCATGGCACGGCGATGAAAAGTACCGAGAGAAAACCGATCCCCAGCAGACCAAAAATAAAAATAATAAGTACTTTATCGTTCATGTAGCAAACCCCCTCAATCCCCCTTATCAGGGGGAAGTTCAGCTATTAAATTCTCTCGGCGCAACGAGCAAGGGCAAGTTGGCCTCATGCCTAGTGAGGATTGTAGCAATTCTGCCTCTGGTATGAAAATATTTGCTTCCACTGGTTTTTGTTCTAGAATCGGCAGGATTCTTTAAAT
>CALAGQ010000111.1 GCA_937891765.1 uncultured Nitrospina sp. | reverse complement strand
AGGCAAGTGTTATATCTCGGATCGGACTTAGCCCTAACTTTTTCATTTCAGGGTTTGCTGATTACAACTTTGATCTTGATGGAAAACCAAAATGGGTTGTTGAACCGCAACTAAACTTTGTAGTTAATAACATATTGGATGTAGTCTTAGAAGTCCGTTATAACGGATTTGAAGCAGATAATGCCAAGCTAAAGGGGTTTGGGGTTGCTCCCGGTATTAAATTAAAATTCTGACCTAAATTATATTATGGCCGATTTGATTGAAGAACTAACAATAGAGAAATCAGACTCCTTCTGGAACAGCCATCGGGAAAAATTTTCTTGGCTCATTCTGATACTGAATATACTCATTACCTTTTATTTTTGGAATTCCATTAATAATGCTGCCTATAAGGATGCTGAGACTCGGTTCACATTCAGGATAGAGGAAATTCGTGCTGACATAGAAGATCGAATGAGGACCTACGAGCAGGTATTGCGTAGTGGCATTGGATTATTTAAGTCATCAGAAAACGTAACCCGAAGCAAGTGGGAAAATTTCACAAAAGCCTTGCAGATTGAAAAGGAATTTCCTGGAATTCAAGGAATCGGATTTTCTCTTAAAATAACTCCAGAGGATAAAGAAGAGCATATTCGTCAAATTCAAGCAGAGGGTTTTCCCGATTACAAAATCAAACCCGAAGGAGAACGTGAGGAATACACCTCTATCATTTATCTTGAACCATTCGAGATTCGCAATCAACAGGCTTTTGGCTACGATATGTTTTCTCAAGTTGTACGTCGGGAGGCAATGGAGAAAGCCAGAGATACTGGAGAAACTGCCATCACTGGTAGAGTAACACTGGTTCAGGAGATTGATGAGAATGTTCAAAGTGGATTTCTTGTTTACCTACCCCTGTATAAAAAGGGGATGCCCGTAGATACTCTAAATCAACGCCGTATGGCCCTACATGGTTATGTGTACAGTCCTTTCCGAGTCACGAACCTCATGCGTGGAATTTTAGGGCCGGGTTCCAAGGACATTGACTTTGAGATTTACGACGGAGGGGAGATAAAAGAATCTGAGTTGATGTATGATTCCGATTTAAGTGGACCTGGTGAACGGAATGGGCAAGGTTCCTCTAAAAACATACATCCCATGTTCAATAACACCAAGATTTTGAACATTCACGGTCATCTTTGGTCTCTAGGGTTTAAAACGCTTCCTTCCTTTGAAGCATCAATAGATAGTAACAAATCAACTTTCGTCCTTGCTTTGGGTGGAATATTTAGTTTGTTATGTTTTGTAGTGATCCACGGTGCGTTCACCACTAGAAAAAAAGCTCTTCAATTTACAGACAAACTACTCCAAGAATTGAGAACTAATGAGGAAAGATTGCGCTTTGCGTTGGATGGAACTAACGATGGAATCTGGGATTGGAACGTTGTTACAGGTGAGGTTTATTTTAGTCCCCGGGCAATGACGATGCTGGGCTACGAGCCATTAGAGTTGGAGGGGAACATTAAGACGTGGGAAGACTTAATGCATCCAGATGACAAACAAACGGTAATGAATATTCTCAATGAACATCTTGAGAATAAATCATCCAATTATAGAACTGAGCATCGACTTAAAACAAAATCTGGGGAATATGTATGGATATTGGATAGAGGCAAAGTTATCAGTTGGGATGAAGATGGCAAACCTTTAAGAATGACCGGATGCCATACCGATATCAATGCACGAAAAATAGCAGAGGAGGAATTACACCGATATCAAAATCACCTTTCTGAGTTGGTGACTGAGAAAACTAGAGAAATTAAAGAAAGTGAGCAAAACTTTAAAAGTTATTTTGACCTCCCACTAGTTGGTATCGCCATTACATCCCCCGAAAAGGGATGGCTGAATGTTAATCAACATTTATGCAATATGTTAGGTTATTCCTTAGAAGAGCTTAAGCAACTGACTTGGAAAGATTTAACTCATCCTGATGACTTGCAAGCTGACGTATCAAAATTTAACCAGATGTTGGCTAGAGAAATTGATAAATATTCTTTGGAAAAAAGATTCATCCGCAAGGACGGAGTCATTATAGATACCACTTTATCGGTAACTTGCGTCCGCTTAGAAAATGGAACGGTGAAAACGATTTTTGCTGTTTTGCAGGACATATCTGAAAGAAAGCGTGCAGAAGAACAGTTGAAGCGATCGCAGTTGCAACTAGTTCATGCCGACAAACTCGCATCACTTGGAAAACTAGTAGGCTCTGTGGCTCATGAATTTAATAATCCTTTATTTGGGGTTACTAATCTTGTTGATCAATTGGGAGACGATAGACCCTTAGAAGAAAGAAGAAAGTTTTCCGAAGTGGCTAAAAAAGAATGTGTGAGGATGGCTACGCTGATTAAGAACCTGCAAAGTTTCTATAAGCCATCACAAGGTGTAGCCACCCCTGTTGAATTTAACAAACTCACTGAAGAAGTTCTTACCGTGATAGGCAAAGACATCAAACAAAAGTGTATTAAAATTTTTCATATTAATGCCGATAGGAAGGTCATTGTTAATGCTGTGGAAGATCAAATCAAGCAGGTCGTAATAAACCTTATTCAGAATGCTTCGGACTCTTTTTCAGGCAGTGAAGGGGAAATCATATTGACGGCGGAACAAAACGAAGCAAATACTACATTTAAAATTCAAGATACAGGGTCAGGTATTGCAGAAAAAAATATCCCGTATCTATTCGATCCTTTCTTCACCACTAAAGGAGCGCAGGGTACTGGACTGGGGCTTTCGCTGAGCTACGGAATTATTCAAAGTCATGGTGGCACAATTGAGGTCGATAGTGAATTGGGTAAAGGATCAACCTTCACTTTGGTTTTGCCTACCTAAGGAGTCTTAAAATGAAAAAGTACTCAATATTGGTGGTTGATGATGAAGAGTCTATCCGTATGTCAGTGACAACCTATCTTGAAGATGAGGGGTACAGGGTATTAACTGCTGAAAGCGGTGAAAAAGCAGTAGAAATGATCAAAGGGGATTATCATTTTGATGTCATTATCACGGATATAATGATGGATGGGGTTGATGGCATCGGAGTGTTGAAAGAGGCTAAAAAAGCTCATCCTGACATCCTAGTAATGGTTCTCACAGGGTATGGTTCTCTTTCTACAGCAATAGAAGCATTGCGATTGGGGGCCTTTGACTATATGCAGAAGCCTTGTGATAGTGATGAATTGTTGATGAGAACAAAAAAGTGTATTGACCACCTTGTTCTCAATAGAAAGATCAAGGCTTTTGAAACGTTTCTTCCGGTTTGCTGTGTTTGCAAGAAAATCAGAGATGATGATGGCAGAGAACCCGGGAAGGGAGTTTGGATGGAGCCTGATATATATCTTCAAAACAATGCAGGAATTCAAATTAGCCACGGTTATTGTGATGTGCATATTGAAGAGTTAAGAAAAGAAATGAAGGCGGCAGTTAAAAAGCGTAAAGACGAAAAGGAAAATAAATAATCCTGATTTATTTTGCATCGTAGCTGTTTTGGGAAAACAAAAAATCTCTGTAAGAAAGTTCTGATATGGACATGGCAAAACATAAAATATTGGTTGTAGACGATGAATTAGAGTTCCTCGAACTTATAAAAGAATTTCTGGAGGGCGAAGGTTATGACGTTCTCACCGCAGAAAGTGGTGAGCAGGGGATTGAGAAACTGAAGATGTATAGCCCAATTTCAGTGATTATTTCTGACCAGAAAATGGGTGGAATGTCTGGCCTAGAGTTTTTAGAATTTGTAAAGAGCAACGATCCTAAAACGATAAGGATGCTTTTATCAGGTGACATAGATAAAGATAAAATGAACAAGCTGGTGGGCGATGGTGACATATTTTGCTATGCATCAAAGCCAATTGACCTTATGACAGTACTAGATAATATAGCCTCAGGGATTGAGCGGTATGATAAAGAGGTGTGTCGGTAAAGGGAAGTAGATGACCTCTAAGAAAGATCAGTTCTATTAAATCTTGGACACTTTTTGGACGCCGATTTTTAGGGGTTTATTTTTTGCGTTTACGAAAGGGTGTTGTACAATAGAACTGTTCGTAAGCCATCAATATTTGCATTGGAGGTTTTTATGAAAAATGGAACAGTTCATAACCCATCAATATTTACTTCGGAGGCTGTTATGGAAACTGAGAGTCCACCTTATAATTAATTCACATAAAACAAAATCCCATTCAATTCCAATATAAATTGGAATATGCCCGATCTTGACCGAGTGATTTAAAAGACGGGTCAACGAAGAGATTAAAGCCCCACAACCCTGCAAGGGGGTTGATGGGGCTTTTTGATTTAATATGGCAGTGTAATTAATTCCTCGTCCCTTAGGCTCAAATCTGATTCTAAAGTACCTGCCTTTAGTAAACATAAAATTACTTCAGCTTTTATCTTCTTTATTTGCTACCTGCACGACGCTTGTATCCAGTCAGCCGAATGTGAACCATTTGAGTTAAAAAGCTAAGAGATACTTTCTTCAATAATGTCCGCTTTTAGC
>CALAGQ010000110.1 GCA_937891765.1 uncultured Nitrospina sp. | reverse complement strand
CCCGAAAACCTGACCGATGAGGATTCGATAAAATCATTCGTGCAGGGCTTACCCTATGAAATCCGCGGAACGTTTGGCGGCAACTCTTCCTGCGTGTCCATGCAGGTGGGTGACGAGCGGTTGATCTTTGATGCCGGGTCTGGAATCCGGATGCTCGGAGAGGAACTGATGGAGACCGAGTTTGGCCGTGGGCAGGGAAAGGCCAACATCTTCTTTTCCCACACCCATTGGGATCACATCATGGGGATCCCGTTTTTTGTGCCTTTTTATATCAATGGCAACAAGTTTACGGTTCATAGTCCCCTGCCGGATATCAGGGAACGTTTGGAAGGTCAGCAAAAGCCTGAATACTTCCCCATCCCTTTCAGCATTTACGGCGCGGATATTGATTTTGTCACTCTGGAAAAAAAGACGGAACAGAAAATCGCCGACATGACGGTCACCTGGAAGGCGATGTATCACCCCGGTCAATGTTTTGCCTACAGAGTCGATTACAAAGGCAAGTCCGTTATCTACGCCACCGATGCGGAATATAAAAAACTGGGTTCATCAGACCTGCAACCGGCGGTTGAGTTTTTCCGCGATGCCGACTTGTTGATCTTCGATTCCATGTACACTTTCAGCGAAGGCCTCGAAAAAGAAGACTGGGGGCATAGCTCCACATTCATCGGCGTTGATCTGGCCGTAGAAGCAAATGTGAAACAGATCGCATTTTTTCACCACGAACCCACCTATAGCGATTTCAAACTGATGGATATTTTCCGCCAGACGGAAAAATACCTCAAACTCGTCGCCCCCAAACAGGACCTGAAAATGTTCCTATCCTACGAAGGCCTGACAGTAGACCTCCTTGACTAACCACTAACCCACTAGGCGTGGGGCCACCAGCGTGACGCTGGAGACTCAACTAGCAATAGTTTTTTACTGTGTTCAGAATTGTTGACGGCTTAACAGGCTGGCTTGATGGCTTCCCCTTACTTCTGTTTCTTAGTCTTTTCTTTCCAGAGGATGAGCCAGTGTTGCAGGAGTTTGATCGGTTGTGTGCCGCGAAACTTTCGGCGTTTGATTTTGGGGGTCATGTCGTGTTGCAGTTTGGCGATGACCGTAGCACCTACGGCTTCTTCCAGCACAACGCCACGCTGGGCGTGTTCCAGTTTTTTTGATTCGCAGACGCCGCGAAACGCTACGACCATTCTGCAGTCCAAGGGCCGGTCTTCATAGACTTCGCAGGCACCTTCTTCACTGAGAAACGGGCAGGGTTGATTGATGACCAGCCTGTGCCAGTCTACTTGATCGAGGTTTTTTCCTGCTTTAAGAACTTCGTCGACTTTGTTGATGGTTCGTTGCGAACGTTCCAGAACGGCATTGAGGTCGACGCCGTTTTCTTCGGCATTTTTCAGGATGCCGTCCCATTCGAGTTGGGTGCAGGACACACCTGTGTGGCAGCAGTGGGCGCATCCGCGATGACATTGCAGGGGTGGCACGCCTTCGTTATAAACTTTTTTCAGGTGTTGCCAGAACACACTAAGCGGTGATATTTTTTCGTCGCGGGCTTTGCCTTCGGAAGCTTCTACCAGGTATTCGTAGGCTTGCTGGATCTGTTGTTCAGAAAACTTATGCTTGAGAAATCCACCCAGTTCATCGGTATTGGTCATACCGTAGATGAACATTCCATTTCGATCGGTTTTGAGAGACACGGGTAAGAGGGGGGTTATTTTTTTGTTTTAGCCACAAACTTCATCTGCAATTCGTAGACGAGTTGTTCCAGCAGTTTTGCTTCTTCTTCAGTGAGATTGCCCCGGGTTTTTTCTCTCAGCATGATCAGCATGTCAATGGTTTGCTGAACGGCAGGCAAGTTGGTTTCGGTTTTTCCAGTTTCAGGGTCAGCGATGTCGCCCAAGTGATAAAAGGCCGATGAAGTCAATGACATGATAAAGGTGGAAAAATCGATCTGGAAAGGTGCCTGCTCCTGCGCAGGTTGACCGGCTTGTTGTGCCTCTTTCTGGGTGTCATGATCCTGAGCTTCGTCCTCAGAAAGTTGTGAGGAACGGCTGTCTTTAAATACGAATCCTTCTCCTTCAATTTCTTCTTCACTCATGGCACACCCTTACATTATATTGTTGGTTAAGAGTCTTCTTCTTCACCCATCAGCAGGGGAACCGAGAAACCCAATACGATCATGATCAATCCCAGCATGAGGGCGAGATAACCTTTTCCTTCTATAAATTCCATATAGGTTTTTCCCGCCAGCGGCCATTGCAGGACGACCCCCACCACGACAAATATCGCGCCAAGCACAAAAAGAAGCTTTTTCATCCAATTGGAATTCTGGGTATTCAATTCTCTCGCACCGGGGTTATCTTGTTGAACAACAGGAACCTGCTTGGATGGTAGCAAAAGGCCTATTTCATGTCAAAATATTAGTCACCTGTTGTTGGGTCGTTCTGATAAGATTGAATTATGAAACCTTATGCGGTGATATTTTTAGGTTTGTTGTTAGCCGGATGTTCCCCCAGTCGCATGGCGGTTCAGGCTTCCTTATCCCTTGTTGAAAGCCAGATCACAGCCATGCAGGAGGAAAGGGATCCGGAATTTGCTGAGCAAGCTATTCCAGCTAACTTAAAAATGCTGGAAGGTCTCCTCAAACAAGACCCCGATAACACTTGGATACTGGAAAACCTCGCCGAAGGTTTTTGCGGTTACGCCTTCAGCTTTCTGGAAGATACAGAACCGAAACGAGCCTCATCATTATATGAAAGGGGTAAGGATTATGCCCTGCAGGCGACCGCACTAAGGACGGGAAGAAAAAAGTGGCAAGGCCTCTCTTTGGACGAGTGGTCGCACGCGCTTAGTGAAGTGGATGTTTCACACCAGCCGGCTTTGTTCTGGATGGGGCAATGCTGGGGAAGCTGGTTGATGCAGAATCTGGACTCGGTCGAGGCTTTTGCCGACATCCCCCGTTTGGAAAAACTGATGGTGAAAGTCCATGATTTGGACCCTGCTTATCATTACGCCGGGCCGCATTTGTTTCTTGGTGCTTTTTATGGAGGGCGCAGCAAAATGCTCGGAGGCAATCCGGAGAAATCCCTTCACCATTTTGAAAAGGCGTTGCAGTTGACCGAGCACAAATATTTGCTGGTGCAATTATTGTTTGCCAAAACCTACGCGGTGCAGAATCAGGATCGAAAATTGTTTGAGTCGCAATTGCAGGCGGTTTTGCAGGCTCCCGCCGACCTTTTTCCCGAGCAACGTCTTGCCAATCAAGTGGCTCGCCAAAAAGCCGCTAAACTTTTAGAGCAAATTGATGAACTATTTTAATTCTACGACCCGTGTCCTGCTTGTGCTGGCATTGTTACTGACCGGTGTCGAGGTGAGTCCCGCCGAAGCCGACAAAAAGCATATCATCAAGTTTGCCACGCTGGCTCCCGAAGGGTCTTCGTGGATGAAATCCATGCACAGGCTTTCTGACAAAATCAAAAAGGCTACCGATGGCAATGTGGCATTTCGGTTCTATCCCGGCGGTGTGTCCGGCGATGAGAAGGACGTGATTCGTAAAATGCGGATCGGTCAATTGCACGGTGCCGGCTTTACCGGAGTCGGACTCGGCGAGATTCTGCCGGAGGTGAGGGTTCTTGATCTGCCTTTCCTGTTCGAGAGTGATGAAGAAATCCAGCACGTATACAGCGAAATGAACGCCTATTTCAAAGAGCGTTATGAAGAGAAAGGCTATGTGTTATTGGGGTGGGTACCGGTAGGGTGGGTACATTTTTTCTCCCAGCAACCCATTCGCTCGGTGGATGACCTGCGCCAGTCCAAACCCTGGATGTGGGAAGGTGACCCGCTGGTGGAACAGGCTTATAAAGGACTGGGTGTCCAGCCGATTCCCCTTTCCGTCACCGATGTTCTGCTTTCGTTGCAAACGGGCATGGTGAATACGGTTTATGCGTCCACACAAGGGGCTCTGGCTTTGCAATGGTTCACCAAAGTAAAGCACATCACTCGACTGCGTATGGGCTACGCGACCGGCGGGGTTTTGATTTCCAAAAAGCAATTCGACAAGCTTCCGCAACCCTATCAGGATGTGGTGAAAAAAATCGGTGCCGAATGTCTGCAGGAACTGGTCGAACTCATCCAGAAAGACAACTTGAAAGCTCATGAGGTCCTGGAGAAAAATGATGTGAAATGGGTGGCGCTTCCCGATAAAAAAGAAATGGACCGGTTTCAGGAAGCAGGAGCCGCAGCACGAAAAAACCTGGCAGGAAAATATTTCCCCACTAAACTCCTCGATGAGGTACTCAACCACCTAAAAGAATTCCGCAAGGCTAGGCCTTGAAGAAATAAGCAATTACTTTCTTTGGTGGGCAGAGATTATCTCGGCTTAAAGGGCATTGCCCGGTTCCCCCTGATAAGGGGGCAAGGGGGGTTGAGGATTTTGGCATTCTTCTGCAGTCGAGACAACTTTTGTCAGCGGTAAAATGCTATTGCAGTTGGCCCCACGCCTAGTGGTGGTTAGCGGTAGAAGGTTTCGATGGTTGCTTCTTTTCGCAGGTTTTCGATATAGACTTCCACCAGTTTTTTGGCTTCTTCCATGAACAGGTGTTTTTGGATAGCTTTTTCCAGTTCGTCAAAAGGTGCCTGTTCTGCAGGGTGTTTTTCAATGAGTTTGATGATGTGGAAGCCAAACTGGGTTTTTACCTTTCCTGTGGTTTCGCCGGGATTCAGCTTTTCGACAGCTTCGTCAAAAGCCGGATCGATGACTCCTTTATAGATGGTGTCCAGGTCGCCACCATTTTCCCGGCTGGCTTCGTCGTCTGATTTTTTCTTCGCCAGTTCTTCAAAGTCCGCGCCTTCTTTAAGCTCTTTAAGAAGCCCGTCTATTTTTTCTTCTGCTTTTTTGGTCAGTTCTTCCTTTTTGCTTTGCAGTTCATCGACAGGAGTGGACCTCAGCATGTCCGGCGGAAAAATCGCCGCGAAAATGTGGCGGGTCCGATAAGATTCGGGGCGGTGGAACTTCTTTTTGTTGTCCTCGTAGTATTTTTTGACATCCGCGTCTGCAATGGTGATCTTGCCTTTGATTTGCTCATTCAGCAATTGCCGGGCATTAATGTCCACTGTCATGGAATATTTAAGATCTTCTCGAGAGATTTTTCTTGCGGTCAGGGCTTTTTCAAATTCCTCATCGCTGGCATAAGGTTTGCGAAGAGCTTCCATCTCTTTTTCGATCAAATTAGAGTCTACTTCTAAATTATTTTTTTTACCCTGTTGGTGGACCAGTTCCCGCACCACTTCTTTTTCTATCAGGTCTTTCACGACACTGTTTTTTTCGCGGGGAGTCAATGGTCTCTTGGCATTTTTCAAAATTTGATTCAGCCGAAACTCAATATATTTTGATTGAATATCCACCCCGTTAACCTTTGCCACGACTTCGGGAATGTTCAGGCTTTGGGGAGAAGATTGCGCAAACGCTTTTCCCGCCACCGGAAGGGTGAGGGTAAAAATGGATAAAATAATGAGAGCGTAGAATCTATTTTTCATGTTTTTGTCATAAAGTAAAAGGTTGAATAGAAGTACCTGTGATACTCAGATGCAGTGGATTATCGGGAGAATAACATTCATGAAATCATGTTGCAATACCTGTTCGTTAAATTGACGGATCGGCGATGCTGTGGGAAAATCCCCCATCTTATGACGACGCACCCTTCATTCCGAGTTTCATGGATTGCCTATGCCTGCCTTTTTGCCTCAGGGGCCGCCAGTCTGGTTTATGAGTTGATATGGTTTCGGCATTTGACTCTGGTTTTCGGAGCCAGTTTGTATGCGCTGAGTGCCGTGTTGTGCGCCTTCATGATGGGGCTTGCTGGCGGAGCCTGGGCTATGGGGCGGATGCTCGCTTCCAATAATATAGAACCGGGAAAACTGATTCGCATTTATGGATTGCTGGAAGGTTTGATCGGGCTTTACGCCCTGTGCTTTCCTTTTGGCCTGGAGCTTCTTGAAAAACTATATCCCTTGATTTTGCCTGCAAGTGGGCAGGTCGGTTTGACCGTGCACCTGCTGGAATTTTTTCTGAGTACGCTGTTGATGTTTCCCGCCACTTTGTTGATGGGGGCCACTTTGCCGCTGGTGGGGTGCTGGGCCACCGGCAATCAGACCGAGAAAGTCTTCACACAAGTTTCCTTGTTATATGGGATCAATACTTTCGGCGCGGTTTTTGGTTGTTTGTTCACCCAGTTTTTCGCCATACGACTCTGGGGGGTCCAGGGAGCGACAGTGTTTGCTGTAGGTCTCAACGCCGTAGTTTTTATGCTTTGTACCAGCAAGGCAGGTATTTTCTATGCGGCGGAACCCAGCCAGCCTGAAACCAAAAAGCATAAAGGGAAAAAGGACGAAAAAGACACAGAGGTCTCGCCCACCATCGGAGTTTTGGTTTTTATCATGTTTGCCTATTCCGGCATGGCTTCATTATCTAGTGAGATTTTATGGACGCGGATTCTCGTTTTCCCGATGGGCAGCACGCTGTATTCGTTCGCACTCATCCTGGCTACGTTTTTGTTGGGAATTGCATTGGGGAGTTTGACCGCCAATAAACTTTTAGGGCGGTCGCACCGGGTGCTGAAGTTTGTCGGCATAGAGATTGCCATCGGTGTTTTTTGTATCGCCATCCTTCCTGTGCTGGTAAACCTGACCGAATGGACCTCGCTGGCAGATCGTTATTTTTACAGTCTAGATAGCTCTCCTGAGAAAATCCTTTTGATCCGATCCTTGTTTGCCTTTGCGCTGATGTTCTTGCCCACTTTTGGGTTCGGCCTGCTTTTTCCTTTAGCCAACCATATTCATTCATATCGTTTTGAAGGAGTCGGGAAAATTCTCGGCAATACCTATTCCGTCAATACGGTGGGCGCGGTGTTGGGAACCATCCTGACTCCCTTTGTGTTCATACCGCTGTGGGGAATCCGTTTGTCTCTCTATGGGATTTATGCGGTGCTGATCCTGTTCGGCATTTATGCCCTGACAAGAGTCCGCGAGTTCAAGCCGGTGTCGACATTGATGGTGTTGGGCGGGGTGCTTTTTGTTCTGGTCGCGGGCAAAGGATTTTGGGTGCCGGACATAGAAACTCAAAAAGCCGGGCAGGGCAACTTTGCCCGTCTGGAAGTGAATGTTCCGGAAGACCGGATAAGCCTGCTGGATTACAAGGAGGGCGAATATTCCACCATCAGCGTCGTGGAAGATAAAGAAAGCCGGGCACGCACGATTTATCTGGATGGATTCAGCACGGCGACGGTGTCGAGTGCTTTTTCCGGCAGTACGTATATGCAAGCCATGGGGTTTGTGCCGATGGTGCTTCATCCCGCGCCAAAACGCGTTCTGGTGATCGGCTTTGGCACCGGCAACACTCTCGGAACAGCGTCCTTGTTCCCAGGCGCTGAAGTGCACGGGGTAGAAATCGATAAAAATGTTCTGGAGTTTTCCAAATGGTTTTCCCAGTGGAACCACAATGTTTTAAGTCGGCCCAACACGAAAATGTTTATTCAGGATGGCAGAGCCTTTTTGAAATGGTCGCAGTCCACTTACGATGTCATCATCATGGAGCCGATGTCTCCGCTACAGGCTGGAGTGGTGAATCTTTATTCCAAAGAATTTTATGGACTGGCTTTGAGTCATTTAAAGGAAGATGGCTTGCTGGTGCAATGGCTGCCTTTGCATCTGGTCGGGCCGGAGGATGCAAGATCCATCACCCATACTTTTCGTCAGGTCTTTCCCGAATTTTCTGTGTGGAACAGTTTTCTCACGCGGATTGTTATGCTGGTCGGGAGTCGCACTCCGGTAACACTGGATAAAAATCATTTCGAGGCGCTCATGGGTAATGCGCAAATAAAGCAGATGGCCGAGGAAATGAAAGTGAACTCTTTTCTGGATTTTGCAGATTTTTATATCACCGATGGAAAACGCCTGTCGCCCTTTCTTGAAGGCGCCGGTGAGATCACCGATGACACGCCCTTATTGGAGTTTTCTTCTGTTTCGCTCCTGCCTCCGCTACAATGGGAAACCGATGAGAGTTTTTTGAACCTTCTGCGCTACCGGCTGGATCAGACCCCCGAGGTCAAAGGTATGCGGGAACAGGAAATTTTCAAACAGAATTATGCGGTTCGAACAGCGCAGAGGCTGGGTCTGTTTGTGCGCCGTTATCACGGGCCGGGAGAAAGCTTTTTTGCCTCCGGCAATTATCCGGGCGGACTGGAAGCGCTGAGGATTTATTTTGAATCGCAACAAACAATTCATTTGCAGGGCGCGCAGTGGAAGGGTGACTCGTGAAATTTAATGGTTACGACAAATTTTTGATCGTCCTGCTGGTTTTTTTTAACGCCGGCCTTTTTTATTATTTTGGTAGCGGATTCAACCGTGGCGATTGGGTCGTTATTGAAGTGGATGCTAAAAGAGTGGCGCGTTTCCCCCTCACGACAGATTATGTTGCTCACGTGGAAGGCCCATTAGGGACCACGGAAGTGGAAATCAAAAAGGGCAGGGCGAGAATTGTCCGTTCCCCCTGCAAACTCAAAGTCTGCATCAAGTCGGGCTATATCCAATACGCGGATCGCCTCTCCGCCTGCCTGCCGAATAAAGTGGTGGTGCGGATTGAAGGAGAATCCCAGCGCGGTCTGGACGCTGTCGTGGGATGATGAGAATTCCAACTTACAGGTTTTCGGGGTGGCTGGTGCTATTGCTGTCTCTGATCACGACCCCGGCTTGGTCTTTTCCCCCGATCCATCACCAATTACAAATCGAACTGGAGCCCTCCACCCGCTTTGCCAAAATCGAAGATACGATTCGGTTTAAAACCCCGCCTGAAAATTGTGCCTTTTATCTTCATGCAGACCTGAAGGTGGACAAGGTTCCTGAAGGCTGGCAGATTAAAACCTCGCCCGGATTAAAAAAGATCGAGTTTGTTAATAAAGGTTCCGCACCTTGCCCCGAAACATTGACACTGAATTATTCCGGTATTCTTCACGATCCTTCTCTCGACCCGGATGACTCTGCAGACCCCAGTAGTTTCTTTTTCTCTGGCGAGAGTTATTTTTATCCGCAGTCCAGAGCAGGTCTCGTTACATTTGAAATGCGGGTTTCGCTTCCCGATCCTTGGCAGGCGGTGAGTCAGGGGCAACGACTTGATGAGCACCTTTCTGAAAAAAGACAGATCGTTTCATGGAAGTCTTCCAATCCGTCTGAAGAAATTTATTTGATCGGCAACCAGTTCCAAATTTATGAGGCGGAGCATCACGGACTCAGCCTGTACGCGTATTTACTACAAAAGGAAGATGCTTTGGCGGAGCAGTACCTTGAAACTGCGAAAAGTTACATCGAATTTTATTCCAAACTGATCGGGCCGTACCCGTATGAAAAGTTTGCTCTAGTGGAAAACTCCCGACAGACCGGCTATGGCATGCCTTCTTTCACCTTGATGGGATCGCGCATCATCCGCTTCCCGTTCATTCTGCACAGTTCTTATCCCCATGAAATTCTGCATAACTGGTGGGGCAACGGAGTGTTTCCCGATCCAGAGCAGGGCAACTGGTCGGAAGGGTTGACTGCCTACCTCGCCGATCACCTTCTTCTGGAATTAAAAGGAAAGGGTGCCTCCTACCGATTTCAAGAGATGATGAAGTTTTTAAACTATGTCCATGAAGAGAATGATTTTCCCCTAAGCGCATTTGCATATCGCGACAGCATGGCCTCTCAGGCTATCGGCTATGCCAAGCTTTTGATGGTCTTTCATATGCTCCGCGCAGAAGTCGGCGATGAAAATTTTTTGAAAGGTTTGCGAAAGTTTTATCAGACGTCTAAGTACCGATATGCGGGGTATGAGGAAATGCGCCAACTCTTTGAAGCTGTTTCGGGTCAGAACTTGAAGGGATTCTTTGAACAATGGATCAAACGCAAAGGAGCACCGGAAATCCGATTAGAACAGGCGTCTTATGTTTCCCTTGAGGGCCGATATGACCTGAAGCTGACGGTAGGGCAAGCCAGCCCGGCTTTTAAGCTAAAACTTCCCATTGCCATCTGGACCAGCGGTTCCTCGCTGGGGGAGATTCATCACATAATACTTGATACGGAAGTGCGGGATTTTAATTTTCAATTATCGTCGGAACCGGTTGCGGTTCGGCTCGATCCTTATAATGATGTTTTTCGTCGCTTGGGGGCCAAGGAAGTTCCTGCCAGTATTGGTCAGACTTACGGTGCTAAAACTGTAACAGTGCTCCTCCCGGAAAACGAAGAGCGTGATTACCTGAAATTCGCTCAATCTGTCGCCAAACCTGAGAGGATTTTTAGTGGTGGTGAAAACATCTCTTACCCTGAAGGCAGTTTATGGGTTTTCGGGAAGGATCATCCGTTGAGAAAAATTTTCACAGAGCAACTGAAGAAATTGGGAGTGGTGGTGACCGAAAAAGGAATTCGGTTGCATGACAAGTCCTATCCATGGGACAACCACAGCTTTGTTTTCACTTTACCCCGAGAAGATCAGAAAAAAGGAACGATGAGCTGGGTCGTTGCCGGCAGCGCAGAAAGTGTTCCTGGCTTGATGCGCAAACTGCCGCATTACGGCAAATACGGCTATCTGGTGTTTAAAGGCTCGGCCCCTGACAACCGCGATAAAGGCGCTTGGCCTTCTAATCCGGTGAGCATGCAAAAAGTTTTTAAAGATGAGATTCCGCTTCTTTTATCCGAACAAAAGCCGTTGGTTTCATTCCAGCCGTTCCCAAAATAGCAAGCCCACCCTATAATGATGAGCACTCTAAGAGTCATGAAGGTTTCAAAAAGGAGGGCGTGATGACAAGGATATTTCGATTAGGTTTTTTAATAGTGATTTTGTTTTATTTTCTTGCTGTCGGGGTTGCCGTGGCGGGGGACGCGGTTTCTTTTTCTGGAGTCGTTAAAAAAGTGGTTGCCGATAAAAATAAGGTAGGGATTCAAGACCCGGAGACTAAAAAGCGTTTCACGGTGATCGTCAACGAGAAAACCCAGCCGGATGGTCTTAAAACTTTAGCTAACTTAAAAAAGAAAGATAAGGTCGAAGGCAAATACAACGTGACCGATGCCGGGCTATATATGGCTCTGGAGCTGGTGAAGAAATAAGCTTAATCATCTTCATAAGGGGGGAGTGTTGTGAGGCGGCTATCTTCCACAGGCCCTCCCACTGTGAAGTGATATAAGCTTTGATAACTGCGATCTTCAATGCCGAAGACCTCACACACCGGGTCATCGAAGAAGCATCCGATTCCGGTACTGCGGATGCCGCTGACCTCTGCCTGAAGGTACAACATCTGCCCGATGGCTCCACATTCCCAATAAAGGCGTGGATACATCCAGGCGCCATAATTTGTCGAGGCATTTTCAAAAGCGCTGATCATGCCCAGACTGAAACAACCTTGTCCGGCTATTTCCTGTCCACACGAAACGGAAGTGGCCATGCCGCGAAAATCACCTTCCTGCAATAAAAATAAATCCATATCGTCGGGGCAGTCCTTAGGTTTTATCCAAGTGAAATCTTTTTTCAACTTGGATTTTAAGTGGATCAAGTGGTTTTTATTCCGCACCAAAAAATACAAGCCTTCTGCAAGATCGTCCACCCTATGGATAAAAAGGCCTAAATGGATTTGTGGGTCCCATGGAAAGGTTTGGAAAGGGAGAGGGCAGGCCTCTGGAATTGTTGTGGCCATAAACTGGTAAAATGTTGCACGTGAAATCCGGGTTTTTCCGTCCATGGCAACGGCACTTCTCCTCTGGTGAATGGCTTTCCTTATGGGAAAGGAATCCTCCTGCAAAAGGTTTGGCAGCGTTCCCGGTTTGAAATCGGAATCTGGAAAATCCTCGGTGTACGGTTTTTGAGTTGCTTGTGAGACTTCCGAGATGCCTTGCCAGTCCATATGGTCGTTGCTTAAAAAATTTGGGTTCCCCAACCATTTTAAATCAGAAAAGCCAGCGACAAAATCCCTGCTTTTTATATTTTTCACACTCTCCTGAGAAGTGACAGCGATCAGACAATTTGGAACTTCAATCTCTTCGTCATTCTTGTTGTGTAATCCCAAAACGATTTCCAACTCTTCAGTGCCAAGGTGGTCTAGCAATTGAGTTCGCCAGCCCAAAGCTGCGCCTGCTATGTTTATGGCCGCCAGTGCATGACCCATATCGTGGTGGCAGTATCTGAAGGCCCTAAGACCGTATTTCCATGCTTCTCTCCAATAAATAGAACTCAAACCGATGAAGAAGGTGTTTTCAGGAAAATCTTCTGACATTCTCTCCCAGGTTTGATTTGAAAAGGTCGTTCGAATTTCCAGTCCGTGAGTTTTAGGGCAGTAATGGGAAACGGAGGGAAAGCTATTGATTCCTTCTATGGGACCGCAGATTAGATAACCCTCTGTCGGATGCAGGTTTCCGCTGGAAGGATTAACCCGAAGCGCCCACTTCGATCCTTGAAAACTCTTCCATGCTGAAATAGCGAGACTGTCAGAGAACAACTGGGAAAGGGTTGCGAAGTTTAAGAGGAGACCGGGAGTTTTTTCAGGCTGTAAAGCTTCGTAGAAAAGAGGTCCCTCGTTAAGAGAGATTTTTTTTAATTTGATTATTTCTGCGCCGTCATAACGACGGAAGGGATCGGGTTGGTTTTCCCAATCCATATAACCGGGGCCGGGGGCTGACCCGTGATAACCATGCTTGGAGTGTTGGTGGTACTGTTTGGCTTTGTCCCAGTTAGACATATGACTCTCGGTTATAAAATTATTTTTTCCAATTATAGCGGGGAAGTTGATATGGATTAGAAGAGAAAAGGGGATTCAGGGGTGGAAATTTTTGTGTCGCCAGAAATGCAGGTTAGAGTCAACGCAATCGGTGCAGGACTGCCATCACATCCTGGAACCGGGGCAGGGCTAGCAGGCCATTGTTGAAAGGCGCAACCGATTCGAGTTCCCCGTTTTCAATCGCATCCAGAATGTTTTTTATCGCCGCGCTGTTTGACACAGTAGGGCCAGTCTCCTGCATGTCTTTAAGTTGTTTCAGAATCCAGCCGCAGAGCTCTAATTGTCCCGGTTCGACAAGGTGCTCGACATAACGCACATCGATCTTGGTGCGTCCCAGGATGAGTGTGATCAATCCTTGAGTTTGAATGACGCAGGGTTTTTTACCGCGACTGAAATCCAATGCCGATAAATCGCGGTTTCTCGCTGGCACTTTCGGCAGGGGCTGACTGGTTTCTGTTTTGCGAGTGCCGGGGTTTTGCTGAACAATCTGTTTTGCCTTTTCCGTCACCAACTTGGGCTGAAATGAATCCATGGCGATGACCTGATTGGCCGTATCAAAATAATCCCCACTTCCTCCCATCACCAGAAGGGTGCTGACTTTGAAATCCTTATACAATTCCTCAATGCGGTCGACCAGGGGTGTGATCGGTTCTTGATCGGATGCGATCAGGGCCTGCATCCGGGCGTCGCGGATCATGAAGTTGGTGGCGCAAGTGTCTTCATCCATGAGCAGAAGTGAGGATCCAGACTCAACAGCTTCGAGAATATTCACCGCTTGCGAGGTCGAGCCGCTGGCCGAGACGGTGGAGAAATTCTCGGTCGATGGAATGAGCGGCAGGTTGTCCATGAAACCGGATACGTTGATGGGCTGGACACTGCGGCCATCTTCGGCGCGAATTTTTACCGCCGTGGGTTGAGTGGCGATGCGTTCTCGTCCGTCTCCCGCCACATGCGGGTAGACCGCATCCTGAATGGCTTTCAGTAAAGTGCTTTTGCCGTGGAACCCGCCGCCGACGATCAGGGTGGTTCCCAATGGAATGGGCATGCCGCGAACTTTTCCGCCATGTGGCAGTTCCACGTCGGCGCTGAGTTCGTTTGGTGCGGAGAAAAGCACTCCGCCATTTTTAAGAGGCAGGTCACTGATGCCTGATGCGCGGGGAAGAAGTGATCCGTCTGCAACAAAACCGGCCCAGTGGTTTTGGCTCAATAGTTGGCTCAGTGTGGAATAGTCTTCCAGCGTTTCGAGGGCTTGTTGCACTTTGTTCAGGTCGAGAGATTGTGCCAGCAGGCATTCTTCCCAGACCGGAGGAAGAACCTCGGAAAAAAGTTTTGCGCACTCTTTAGCCAGCACTCTGCGCCCATCCCCAGGAAGCCCGGCAAACAAAGTCAGGGTCAGCATATCATTTTTAATTTGCATGCCGCTTCGGCGAATTATTTTTTGTCCCGGTGACTGTACTGCGACTTCGCCGCTTCGCCCGGAACCTTTGATTTTGCCCCGGCATTGCTGAACGTGGCGGCCCACCTCTCTTAAGAGATGGTCTTCGAGAGCCAGTTTTCTTAAAGAGTTTTTAGTGTGAGC
>CALAGQ010000109.1 GCA_937891765.1 uncultured Nitrospina sp. | reverse complement strand
GGATCAGCACGCCGGGGTGAATACGTTCCCGGGCCTTGTACACACCGCCCGTCACACCACGAAAGTCGGCAACACCCGAAGCCGGTGGCCTAACCGCAAGGAAGGAGCCGTCGAAGGTGGGGTCGGTGATTGGGGTGAAGTCGTAACAAGGTAGCCGTACCGGAAGGTGCGGCTGGATCACCTCCTTTCTAAGGAGATGGCTCCAAGTCGAAACAACATTCGTTGTTCGGTTTGGTTTCATCCAAGTTAGTGCACTGTCGTGTCAGTCAAATATTCAGCAGCGGTCGTAGGTTCGCCTCCCAAAGCTGGATCACTTTGTCTGACTAGTCTTCTCTTTCGTTTTGAGGGAGTAATCCCTCAGGCGCATGATCGCGTCGATCTCTCCGTTGCCAAAATTGCGGATTGATTGGTGTGGTCCACTGCGAGCGACGTTGAAAATGTGCTTTGCACATCACGTTGCTATCGCCCCTTGAGAATTTCAGAGTAAGCACGAGCATCTAATTATTTAATTATTAAAATTCCAAGCTACAAAGAGCCAACGGTGGATGCCTTGGCGCCAATGACCGATGAAGGACGTGGGTGACTGCGAAATGCTACGAGGAGCCGTCTACCAGGCTTTGATCCGTAGATATCCGAATGAGGAAACTCGGCACCCGTAATGGGGTGTCACTCTGGAGTGAATACATAGCTCCAGTGGAGGGAACCGGGGGAATTGAAACATCTCAGTACCCCGAGGAAAGTAAAGCAAACGCGACTCCCTTAGTAGCGGCGAGCGAAAAGGGAAGAGACCAAACCGTGTCGGTGTAATATCCTGATGGAGTTGCCGACGCGGGGTTGTGGGACGTTTAGACACCGCATCAGATGTGTCACGAAGTTAACAAGTTGCTGCGTAGTGGAACAGTTTCGGAAAAGCTGGCCATAGTGGGTAAAAGCCCCGTACGCGAAACGCACGCAACCTTCGAAACCAATCCCAAGTAATGCCGGGACCGAGCAAACTGGCATGAATCTGTGGGGACCACCCCATAAGTCTAAGTATTTATTGGCGACCGATAGTGAACCAGTACCGTGAGGGAAAGGTGAAAAGAACCCCGGGAGGGGAGTGAAATAGTACCTGAAACCGTTGGTTTACAAACAGTCAAAGAGTCGCTGCACGCACTTGTGTGTGCAGTCTCGATGGCGTGCCTTTTGAAGAATGAGCCTACGAGTTACGGTTAGTGGCGAGGTTAACCCGTGAGGGGTAGCCGGAGCGAAAGCGAGTCTGAATAGGGCGTTCAGTCGCTAGCTGTAGACCCGAAGCCGAGTGATCTAGCCATGGGCAGGTTGAAGCGGGGGTAAGACCCCGTGGAGGACCGAACACACGTCAGTTGAAAATGGCGGTGATGACCTGTGGTTAGGGGCGAAAGACCAATCAAACTCGGCGATAGCTGGTTCTCCTCGAAATGCATTTAGGTGCAGCGTCATGCGTTCAGTTATGGAGGTAGAGCACTGGATGGGTTAGGGGACCTACAAGTTTACCGACCCCAGCCAAACTCCGAATTACATAACTCCAGAGCATGGCAGTGAGACCACGGGGGATGAGCTTCGTTGGTCGAAAGGGAAACAGCCCAGATCATCAGCTAAGGCCCCTAATTCAGGACTAAGTGGAAAACGATGTGGATTTGCACAGACAGCCAGGAGGTTGGCTTAGAAGCAGCCATCCTTGAAAGAGTGCGTAACAGCTCACTGGTCGAGTGAATCTGCGCGGACAATTTAACGGGGCTCAAGTCCTGAGCCGAAGCTATGGATTTCAACATTTATGTTGGAGTGGTAGAGGAGCGTTGATGATGCGACTGAAGCGACGGGATGACCCGGCGTGGAGTGTCATCAAGTGAGAATGTAGGCATGAGTAGCGAGAGAGGGGTGAGAAACCCCTCCGCCGTAAGCCCAAGGGTTCCTGGGGAAGGCTAATCCTCCCAGGGTAAGTCGGGAGCTAAGACGAGGCCGTGAGGCGTAGTCGATGCACAACTGGTTGATATTCCAGTACCGCCATATACGCGCAAAGGCCAAATTTAGCGACGTGGGGGCTGCCTTCGGGCGAACCCGCTTAGTTGGAGGCGGTTAACTGAAGGGGGACGCAGGAGGATAGATGAACCGGGGCGATGGTAGTCCCCGGGTAAGTGCGTAGAAGGACTTCGATGAGAGTTGAGGTCACATACTTCGAGACACGATGCCGATCACATTTGTGAGAAGTCATTAATTCCATGCTGCCAAGAAAAGCCCAGCAGTGAGTAGATATGGCGCCCGTACCCCAAACCGACACAGGTGGGCAGGTAGAGAATACCGAGGCGATCGGGAGAACTATGGTTAAGGAACTCGGCAAAATGCCTCCGTAACTTCGGAAGAAGGAGGACCCACGTAGGGTGAAGCGACTTCGCGTCGTCAGCCTGAATGGGTGGCACAGAGCAGGGGGTAGCGACTGTTTAACAAAAACACAGCAGCGTGCGAAGCCGCAAGGCGCGGTATACGCTGTGACGCCTGCCCAATGCTGGAAGGTCACGAGGAACGGTTAGCCGTAAGGCGAAGCTGTGAATCTAAGCCCCAGTGAATGGCGGCCGTAACTATAACGGTCCTAAGGTAGCGAAATTCCTTGTCGGGTAAGTTC
>CALAGQ010000108.1 GCA_937891765.1 uncultured Nitrospina sp. | reverse complement strand
GTGTCAATGATTTTGAGACACTAAAATGTATTTAATTATTGTCCTTTTTCATATTTTTTCTGGTTTTGGAGGATTTATCCAGACCGCTTCCGGAAGAGGAGCGGGCTGGGGTACTTTTCCCACAAACCGTTCTGGATTTGCTTTATATGCCCCATGCAAAACCTTTTGCCTCTGAGCTCGCATTTCCTGTGCTTTTCCATAATGAACATCTTCAGGCGTGAAAAAACCAATCCCGGAATGCCGGTGCTCCTTGTTATACCAATCAAAGAAAGTTTGACAGTAAGCCCTGGCATCCTGAATACAGCCGAATCTATTTGGAAACTCGGGCCGATACTTCAATGTTTTAAATTGAGATTCTGAAAAAGGATTATCGTCACTGGTATAAGGTCGACTATGAGTTTTTGTGACGCCCAGATCGGCCAGCAAAAAAGCCACGGCTTTCGACCTCATAGATGGTCCTCGATCCGCATGAAGCGTCAGCTGGTCTTTCTGAACACACTGTTTACGACACGATTCCTGAATAAATTTCGTTGCAAGTTTTGCGGATTCTCTATCTGCAACCAGCCATCCAACAACATAGCGACTGAAAATATCAATGATAACGTAGAGATTAAAATAGCTCCATTTACGAGGCCCCTTTAGCTTGGTGATGTCCCATGACCAGATCTGATTTGGCATAGTCGCCAGCAGTTCTGGTTTTTGGTATTGAGAATGTTGTCGTTGATTACGTCGTTCACGGACCTCTTTGTTTTCATGCAGGAAACGATACATCGTGCGGGAAGAGCAATAGTACAGGCCTTCATCCAGCAATGTGGAGTAGATTTCCTGCGGAGCCATGTCCACAAAGCGCTCCGAGTGCAGGATGTCGAGAACAGCTTGTTTTTCATTTTCAGGCAAAGCCCGTGGTGGTGCAGGCCGCTTCGATTTGTTTTTAGGAAAAGGCAGTGGCTTGCGAGCTCGGTAATACCCTGCGCGAGAAACAGCCAATGCTTTGCAGGCAGGTTGCACACCGACTTCGTTTGCAAGAGTTTGAGTGATGATCATCATTCGTTCCCTTTCCCTTCCAAGGAGTCGAGAGGAAGGCTTAACATCTCCGAGACTTTTTTTGGACGTCGATAATAATCTCAGCCTTTTTAAGCCGCAATTTTAAACGTTTATTTTCCGTTTGCAGACGTGCATTTTCGGATGCGAGTGGATTCATCTGAATAGGTCTGCGTCCCCTGGTTTTTGGGGTGAGAGATTGCAACTCACTCGCAGCGCGTTGATGTCGCCAGACGCTTAAATGAGATGAGTAAAGTCCTTCTCGACGAAGAAGTGCGGAGATCTCACCCGATTGCGTGCAGGTATCTGCTTCACGGAGAACCTTTGTTTTGTATTCAAACGAAAAACGTCGTCTTTTTGCAACCTGAGTGACCTCCGGATTTGGTGGACTCACAGTCTCTGGCTCAGTGATTTGATTTTTTCCATCCATCCCGTTCACTACACTCGCCCTACGGGCTCCTTCCGTTTCCGGGATGGATTTGATCGTCTTATTCATTGTATTTTACCTCACCGCCCTACAGTAATTTAACAGGGGTAAAGTGTCTCACTTATATTGGCACAGAGGGGTATTCAACAAGGTTCACTATGCTCTGACATCAACGTGAACTTAACGTGACAATAGTTTTATTAGTGTAGTGAAGAACAAAGAAAAATTAACCAAGGTTTAAATGAAATACTTATGGGGCCAGGGGGGAAGAAGATATATGAGTATTTAATTAGGGAAGCATTGTTTGACGTCAGCCCAAAGTGGACGAAAAGAGTTAAAAAGCTAAGAGGTACTTTCTGCTAAACTTTTCCTTATTAAGGAGGTAGTAATGAGCAAGAAAGTATCGAGTGAGAAAATGATTAAGGACATCCGTCGTAGAACCCGCACAAAGTATTCATCCGAAGAGAAGATTCGCATTGTATTAGATGGTATTCGAGGCGAAATAAGCCCTGCTGAACTCTGCCGTCGTGAAAGTATTTCATCCAACCTTTATTACCGTTGGAGCAAAGACTTTCTTGAGGCTGGAAAGAAACGGCTTCAGGGAGACACAGTTCGTGAAGCCAGTACTCAGGAAGTAACCGAACTCAAAAAAGAAAATGAGCAACTAAAGCAGTTGGTGGCTGAAATTGCTTTGAAGAACCGTGTGCTTAAAAAAAGTCTGAATGGTACGGGTTCCAATGGAGCCGATATATGAGGATTAGTGCTTCGGAGAAACTGGAGATCATTC
>CALAGQ010000107.1 GCA_937891765.1 uncultured Nitrospina sp. | reverse complement strand
CATGAATAACAAAGAAGGAAGGTTGAAGGGCCGAAGCAGAAATTATTAAGTTAATATTTAAAGGGTTGAGCGAGGGTCTGCATTTTGGAACATGCAGGCCTTTTTTGATTTTAAATTTGCATTCTAAAAGAGTTATCCGTTTCAGGTTCTAATTTAGGGCTATATTGCAATTTAATCGCTAAGGATTTAAACTAATCCAAGGCCCTGGATGTTTGTTTTTGGTTCACAACCATCAGTCCGCCGGGATTTCAAGCATTTTTAGTTTGCAGGTTTTTGAGTTCTCCGTGAACAATAGATTTTTATACATGGGCTTTATATGAAGACAAATTGTTATAAAAAGGGTGAAGAAATTATTCAGGAAGGCATGTTTAGCGACTGCGCCTATATCATCGACGCGGGAAGCGTAGAGGTTTCTAAAAAACGCCCAAACGGAGAGAAGCAAATTATTGGAGTGCTCAAGGAAAATGATATTTTTGGAGAGATGGGGTTGATAGATGGACTCCCTCGCTCGGCCACGGTTGTGGCTTTGGAAGATTGCACCATTTCGATCATGACTCAGGAGGCGTTTAACTCGCTGGCCCAACATAACCCTCAGGCTCTTATGCCCATCCTTAAAGTTTTAGCAAAAAGACTTCGGTCTACTCTGACCTTGGTAGAAGACATGCAAGATGGCAAGCCCTCCCGCGGTCTGGAGGATCGTGTTTAACCCCCGCCTTTTGCTTTCTTCGCATTCCTTTTAATACAAAAACATCCCTGATGGTTCGAGATAGTTGCGGTTTCACACCTCATTGGTGTAAGCTGAACCGATCTATAACAATAATGGAAATGAGCCATGATTCCTGAATTATTATCCCCTGCTGGCAGTCCGGAAAAATTAAAATACGCTTTGGCGTATGGTGCGGATGCGGTGTATGCGGGCATTCCCAAATTTTCCCTGCGGGCCAGGGAGAATCCTTTCAAAAACGATTTGCTTGAAGAGGCCATCTCCTACACCCACGATAAGGGCAAGAAGATTTATGTTACTGCCAATATTCTTCCGCCTAACCGGAAAATAGCATCCTTTAAAAAGTCTCTGGCTCAACACGCCGCATTGGGACCCGATGCATTCATCATGGCTGATCCGGGAATGATTCAGTTTGCTCTCAAGGAGTTTCCCGAGATTCCGGTTCATCTCTCGGTGCAAACCAATACTATGAACTGGTCCTCAGTGGAATTTTGGTACAACCTTGGGGTTAAGCGAGTCATTTTATCGAGAGAGCTTTCGCTGGAAGAAATTCAGGAGATCCATGATCGGGTTCCGGGCATGGAACTGGAGGCTTTTGTGCATGGGTCGATTTGTATTGCTTATTCCGGCCGTTGTTTACTGTCCAACTATTTCAATCATCGCGATGCCAATCAGGGCACGTGCACCAACAGTTGCCGATGGGAATTTAATGTTAAGGAAGAAAAAGGCAAAGAAACCGAGGAATATCAGCCACTTAAGGGGCAGTATGCCATTGAGGAGATTCAGCGAGAAGGCGAAATGATGCCTGTCGATGAAGACGAGCACGGTACTTATATCATGAACTCGAAAGACTTGCGGGCGGTGGAATATTTAAAACCACTTCATGAAGCCGGTGTCATGTCATTTAAAATAGAGGGCCGATCCAAATCCATTTATTATTTGTCCATGGTTACTCGGGCTTATCGTAAGGCCATTAGCGATCTGGCCGAGGGGCGTTCTTTCGATCCAAAATTACTCGAAGAAATTAATAAGACGGCCAACCGGGGTTTCACGTCCGCGTTTTTAATATCCGCTTCCAATCGGGAAACCGAGCGGTTTGATTCACCACAGGAGAAAGATCAGCCCCAGGTTTTTGGTGGGCAGGTTGTGAATGAGCGGCCGGGCTGGATGGAGGTAGAAGTAAAAAACCGAATCGAGTTGGGGGATGAGGTGGAATATATTTCCCCCAGCGGACAATTCAAATTTTTTATCGACGCTATGGAAACAAGTTCCGGGGAAAAAGCAACGGTAGCGCATGGCGGCAATGGAACAATCTGGATCGCAACGGATCGACAGGCAGAACCGTTTGCGTTATTGAGTCTGCTGCAGAAAACCAAAATAGCTGAAACCGTTTAGAATCAGCTTTTATTCACTCATGGTTGTTTCTGTTAGGGTGAGTTCTGGTGGTTTGCGCCCAGAACAGGGTGAGAACAACACCAATGACCAAAACCAGCCCCAACCAACCAGACAGGGTATGGATTCCATAATCGAAAATATCTTTGGCCAAGGCTCCATCAAAGGCTATCACTACCACAACAAAGATGAGGAAAAAGAGAAATTTTTTCAAGAGCGGTTTCCGATTAATGGATCCTCTGCCAATATGGATTAATTTTGGCAATTAATTTGATGGAGGTCCTTTTCCCGACAGGGATAAAGTTCTTTGCTCGCCAAACAAACTGGTTTTATAATAAAATTTCTTGCTCTGCAATTTTAGCAAGAAATCTTGTTGGTGCAATTGATATTTTTTTCAAACAATTTAATCGGTAATTAATTTCATGGCTGTCCCGCTGATGCAAGCGTTGAAAATTGGGTCTTATGTGTTCCGGCAAAAATTAAGGGGCAACAAGCGTTATCCTCTGGTGATGATGTTGGAGCCTTTGTTCCGTTGCAATTTAGAGTGCATTGGTTGTGGAAAAATTCAAAAGCCCAATGAAATATTGAAGCAGAATATGACTCCGGAGCAGTGCTTTAAAGCTGCCAGAGAATGTGGCGCCCCTGTAGTTTCCATAGCGGGCGGAGAACCATTAATGCATCCGCAAATTGTGGAAATCGTTGAAGGTCTGATTGCCATGAAACGTTTTATTTATTTGTGCACCAATGCTATTCTGCTAAAAGATTATCTGGATCGACTGCCAGTAAGCCCTTATTTGACCCTTTCTGTTCATCTGGATGGAATGGAAGAAGAGCATGATCGCATCGTTGATCAGAAAGGAACTTTCAAGCTGGCCATTGAGGCTGTAAAGGAAGCGAAGAAAAGAGGATTCCGGGTTACCAGCGCCACTACCTTTTTTGAGAACACGACGGTAGAGATGGCCGAAGAATTTTTGGATTATTTAGCCCCTCTAGGGATGGACGGAGTGACCATGGCTTCGGCATTTCGCTACCCGGATGCTCCCGATCAGGATCATTTTTTTGGACGTCGGCGCACCTTTGAATTTTTCGACAAATTACTGGCAAAAAATAAAAAAGGTCGTTGGGACTTGAATCACTCACCGCTGTATCTGGAATTTTTACGTGGCAAAAAGGATTATTCCTGCACCCCCTGGGGGAACCCGAATTATTCTGTGCTGGGTTGGCAGAAGCCCTGCTACCTTTTGGATGATGGTTATGCAGAAACGTATAAGGAATTGATGGAAACCACCGAGTGGGAAAATTATGGCCATCAAAATAACCGGAAATGCGCGGACTGTACGGCCCATTGTGGTTATGAGGCCACAGCCGTTGAGGATGCAACGTCCAGTTTAAAGGGCATGTTTGATTCCGCTAAAGTAGTTTTCCAATAACTACTAGGCGTAGGGCCAATGAGCAATGGCTTGTTGCGCCGAGAAAACGATTGTTCGCAAAATAAAGACATTGCAATTTGCCACCGGCGGCTACGCCGGTAGGATGGTTTTTTCGTCGGTGTGGGCTTCTGCCAGTTGTTCGGGTGTGAGCCCTTCTGCCATTTTCAAGTTGGCGCCTTCGAGTCGGGTATTTTTTATTTCTGCCTGCATGAAATCAGCACGGACAAGATTAGCGTTTTTCAGATCAGCATTTTTTAAGTTGGCCCACCGTAGGTTGGCTCCCCGCAAGTTGGCTCCCCGCAAGTTGGAATTCTCAAGGTTGGCGTTTTTCAAATAAGCTCCGTACAGGTATGCCCCTCCTAGGTTAGCGTTGCTAAGATCAGCGCCTACCAGCACGGCTCCTTTTAAATAGCAGTCTTTCAGGTTTGCCGGTTCTCCATCGCGACCCTCTGTTTTCAGCCAGATTTTGTGGTTGGAGAGGATCGTCTTCAATTCTGCGGCGGAGCGTGTATTTTCTTTGGAAGTTTCGGTATTACTCATTCCGGTATTGTACATCCGGAGAATTTAGGACTGCAAGTTTTCCTGATGAAAAATTATGAAGCGGGGGATTTCCCCGCTTCATTTTGGGCAAATTTTTTACGAGGCGAATACTTTATTATAAAGTTCTCGAAACTTTAAATTACCAGGGTCAGCCTGAAGCGCCTTCTCCAGTGATTGCCTGGCCGATTCCTTGTTATCGGTCTTAAGATGGGTGTTGGCAAGCTGGTAATACGCCTCCGCATAAGACGGATTGATATTTAATGATTTTTGGAATGAGTCAATAGCTTTTTGAAACCTGCCTTCTGTTTGATAAAGGATTCCCAAGTTGAAATGAGTGAGCATTCCATTTGTATCGACCTCCAGGGAATTTAAAAGAATTTCTTCGGCTTTCTTCAGATCGCCTTTTAAGCGATAGCTGTCTCCCAGATTGTTGAGGTAAGTAGAATTTGTTGGTTCATAGGTAATGGCCTTTTGGTAATACTCAATGGCTTTTGGGAGATCATTTTTTGTTTTATAGATATTTCCGATGTTGTTCAACGCTTTGGAATCGTTATCGTCGGGGTTGATGCCGGTGGCGTGTTCCCAGCTTTTTAAAGCATCATTTTTGTTTCCTGAGGTGTAATGAACCATCCCCATATTGATATGAGCCTGCACGTCTTTCGGGTCCAATTGAATGGTTTTTTGAAAATTAATTTTAGCCTCTTCATATTTCTTCATTCCAAAAAGAATAATTCCTTTTTTGCGGTAAATTTTTGCATCTTCCGGGTTGAATTTTATGGCCAGATCAAACTCTTCCAGAGCATTTTTGAACAGGCTCAGTTGAACGAATTCCAGCGCTAATTTATAATGAGACTGGGATTGCTTCGTGTCAATTTTAACGTCCTGGGATGTGCAGGCAAATAACAGGGAAGAAA
>CALAGQ010000106.1 GCA_937891765.1 uncultured Nitrospina sp. | reverse complement strand
GAAACATCATAAGCCGAGAGAACGTTTGATAGCCTAAAAAAGCCATTGCTCAGGCCAGTTCGATCCCATTTTTTCGCAGGAACTTATAAGCCTCATCAATCCAGAACCGCTCTTTTTCGAGTTTATAGTCGGGCAGGTCTTTCGAAGAGCCGACGATGCTTTTCATATAGTCGATGGCTTCCTGCTTTTTGCCTCTTTTATCGAGAAGCTGAGCGTAGTGGTAATAAGCTTTAAAAAAGTGGAAGGAGTTTATGACTTCGCCATACGCTTCCAGTGCTTTTTCTTCATTGCCTGATAGTCGATAGCTTTCTGCTAGACCGAAAATCGCATTGCCATAATCGTATTTTTTGTCGATGGCGATCAGTTTTTCCAGAGCAACAGCGGCTTCTTCATATCGGCCCATTCCGTGCAGGCTTTTAGCCAGACCATAACGAGCTTCCAGCATTTCCGGGTCGCGTTGGATAGCTTCTTCAAACTCGGGAATTGCCCGCTCGAATTTTTTTTGTTCGATATAGGCCTGCCCAAGCTTTTCATAGTGATAGGCTTTATGGTGTTTTCCGATCAGTTCTTTGAGTTGCAGGGTTTCTTCTGTCTCAACTTCCTTGCGGATAGGAGTGAGGGAGCCTCCAGCTCTAGCTCCTCCGGCGGCGCGATTTTTCACGACAAAGAAATAGGCCGCCGCCCCAACGGGGAAGAGAACGATCATGATAATGATCCAGACAAAATGCTCGCGGCGTTGTATGCAGTCCAGACACATCCAGACCATGAATCCAGCGGCGCCATATATCAAAAGATCGGGCAAGATAACCTCTTCCTAAGTAAAAGGGATTATTGGGATAAGCTTATAAAATACTCATTGGCCTTCGACGATTTTATTGCTCTCGTCGAGAAGGGCGATCTGGGCATTATGTGTTTCTTGATCTGTATCTATCATACCATAAGCCGCGACGATGATGCGATCATTTATCTGCGCCAGACGGGAGGCTGCGCCATTGATTGAAAAAATTCCGGACCCTCGTTCGGCGGTTATGGCATAGGTGGTGAACCGAGCCCCGGTGTTAATATTATAAATTTGGACTTGTTCAAGAGGCAGAATGCCAACTCTTTCCAACAGGTCTTCATCAATAGCGATACTGCCTTCATAATCAAGCTCCGTTGCCGTTACACGGGCACGATGAAGTTTGGATTTAAGCATAATTCTTTGCATCAGAATTCCTCGATAATGCAATTGTCAATAAGCCGTGACGGGCCGACCTTCACCGCGAGGGCGATCAGCGTTCTACCACGTATTTCTTCCTTTTTCGTGAAATTTTTTGGGTCGCAAATGGAAATATAGTCGATCTCTGTTCCTTCTTTTTCGGACAGGCATTGGCGGATGGATTTGCTGATCACTTTTGCCGAGGTGATTCCCTGACGAATACTGTCCCGGGCCTGCTGAAGGGAACGTGATAAGGACAGCGCAGTTTGTCTCTCTTGCGGTGACAAATAGCGGTTTCTGGAGCTCATGGCCAGTCCATCAGTTTCCCTTACAAGGGGCACACGGATGATGGCAACACCGAGGTTTAAATCTTCAACCAGAGCCTCGATGACGGCAAGCTGTTGCCAGTCTTTTTCGCCAAAGTAAGCGTTATGGGGCTGGACGATATTGAACAGTTTCAAAACTACTGTGCTGACGCCTTTGAAAAAACCGGGCCGACTTTTGCCACATAAATGTTCGGTGATGTCCTGCACTTGCACATAAGTTTTATAGCCTGCCGGATACATCTCTTCTTGGGTCGGGTGAAACAGAATGTCGATGCCCAGCGTCTCGAGTTTCTCGATGTCGCTTTCCAGCTGACGTGGGTAGGTATCGAGATCTTCGTTGGGACCAAACTGGGTGGGATTCACAAAAATACTGACCACGGTTCGGTCGCAGGTTTCCAATGATCTTTTGACCAGGTTTAAATGACCTGCATGGAGGCAACCCATAGTTGGCACAAACCCGATAGTCAGGTTCTGTTTGCGCAACGATTGAGAAATCTCTTTCATTGTGGAAATGGAGGAAACCCTTTGCAGTGTTTCCCGGCTGGATTTGATTTTAGTCTCCATCATTGACCTGTTTGAGTTTTCCCTGTTTTGAATGATAGGTATGTTCCTGCGCCGGAAATGTTTCGCTCCTGACATCCTGTATGTATTCGGAGACCGCGTTCTTCAGGCTATCTGCCATCTGGGCGTATTGTTTTACAAATTTGGGCACGAAGTCCTGATTCAGTCCTAGAAGGTCGTGCAGCACCAGAATCTGTCCGTCACATTTAGAGCCTGCCCCAATACCAATGGTGGGTATTTTTAGTTCGGCGGTGATTTCTTCTGCCAGTTCACCGGGGATGCCCTCGAGAACCAGAGCGAAGATGCCAGCGTTTTGCAGGTCGTGTGCGTCCTGCCGGATTTGCCGGGAGTCGAGATAGTTTTTGCCCTGCACTTTATAGCCGCCGAACTGATGAACCGATTGCGGAGTCAGGCCAATATGGCCCATGACGGGAATTCCCGCCTGAACAATCGCCTGCACCCTGTCTGCCATGCGCGCTCCCCCTTCGAGTTTGACAGCAGATGCCCCGCCTTGCTGAATCAGGCGACCGGCGTTAGTGACGGCTTGTTCCACTGAAACCTGATAGGACATGAAAGGCATATCGCCGACCACCAAAGCGCGTTTAGCACCTTGCTTGACGGCGCGGGTATGGTCGATCATGTTTTCTAGGGTCACTGCGAGGGTGTTTTCATGGCCTAGGGAAACCATGCCTAAGGAATCGCCCACCAGAATGATGTCTAAATCTGTTGCGTCGAGGAGTTTGGCGAAGCTGTAGTCGTAGGCGGTCAGGGCGGTGATCTTTTTCCTCGAATTTTTTCTCCCTGAAATTTCAGGGACAGTGACAGGCCTGTTATCCATGATCTTTTAAACAGATAAGGCTTGAGGCCAAACGGGGGGAGGGGTTTCAATAAATGAAACCACCAGCAAATGCTGTGGGAGAAGCGTAGCATTTAAGGAGAACGCTATGAAAAATTTTGAGGCCGCCAGTGGGGTCCTCGAATTACGCTCGCCTTGATTTATGAAGCTTACTCCGTCCCGGTCCGTTAGGATCCAAGCGGGTTATAATATTCTCTACCTATTTTATGACTGTTGATCTTGTTAATCAACTCTTCTAGGTCACATTTTTTTTCAACAAAGTCGATCTCATTGGTATTAATGACCAAAAGCGGTGTATCGGAGTAATAAAAAAAGAAATTATTGAAGGCTTTGTTCACCGAATCAAGATAATCGGGGTCCATAAAAGCTTCATAATCCCTGCCTCTTTTGGAAACTCTCTCCAGCAACACTTCGGTGCTGGCCTGCAAAAAAATGACTAAATCGGGTTTCGGGGCTTTGGGGCCGAGCAGGTTGAAGATTTGATCGTACAGGCGGTATTCGTGATCTTCCAGGTTGAGTTGGGCAAATATTTTGTCGCGTTGAAACAGGTAGTCGATCACGACTACGGAGTTGAACAAATCTCTTTGCGCCAGTTCCATGTACTGGTTGTAACGGCTCAGTAAAAAAAAAATCTGGGTTTGAAAGGAGTAGGTTTCCTGGTCCTCATAAAATTTCGCGATGAAGGGATTAGAATCATTCTCCTCCAGAATCACTCGGGCTTCATATTGTTGTTCAAGAAGATTGACTAAAGATGTTTTACCCGCTCCGATGGCGCCTTCAACAGCAATGAACCTGGGCTCGATGGTTTGACGGGTCATTTTCTTATGATCAACCGGCTTTTAGCTGGTTGATAATCTCCTTGATGGTGAGTTTCAGTTCCCGGAGGTCGGCCGATTTGACCACATAGGCATCCGAGGCCCATACTCTGAAGTCTTGTTTGTACTGACCATAAGCAGAACAAAGTATTATGGGGATATCACCTTTCTCATCCTTTATTCTTCGCATGACCTCAATGCCGTCCATTCCGGGCATTTTGATGTCCAGAATAATGAGGTCCGGAACCTGCTTGTCTAACATTTTCAGGGCTTCCTCGCCAGTGGCGGCCACCGAAACCTGATAACCGGCTTCTTCAAGCTCCTCTTTATAGAGGAACCTGATGTTTTGTTCGTCATCGACAACGAGGATGCTTTTCATATTCAGCTTTTCTTTGTTGAGTTCAGTGACTCCAGAAAAAAGAACAAATGGATTCACCATGACAGAGGGACACTAGTTTTTAATATAATCGGGGCTGTTTTGCAATGGTAAATGGAGATAGACGGTAACCCCTTTACCTAATTGGTTTTCCACCCGAATTGTTCCGCCATGATTCTCTATGATTTTCCGACAAATGGAAAGTCCGAGTCCGGTCCCCGTATGTTTGGTGGTAAAAAAGGGATTGAAAATATTTTCAAAAACTTCCTGGGGAATGCCTCCGCCGGTGTCTTCAACCCGTACGGTGATCATTTTTTGTTTCTGGGCGTATTCTTCTTGAAAGGTTTTAACTTTTAGCAGTCCGCCTAAAGGGAGAGACTCGAGGGCGTTATAGAACAGGTTTATCAGGACCTGTTTGATTTTCTGCTGATCGAGGTTCAATCGAGGAAGGTCTGCTTGCAGATCGGTCACAAGATTTATGTTTTTTTCATAGAGTCCTGATTTGAACAGATAAAGGACTTCTTCAATCAATTTGTTGAGTTGGCATTCTTCCGTTTCGAGTGCTCCAGACTTGGAGTAGATCAAGGTGTTCTTGAGCAATCTTTCAAGGCGCTCAACCTCGCTGGAAATAATTTCAGAATAATTAGCGGCTGATTTTAAATCGTCATTGTCTTCCCACTTTTGGGAGAGATTATTCATTTTATCTTTTAGCCTGCGGGCGAATCCACCAATGGAAACCAGAGGGTTTTTAATTTCATGGGCGACTTCCGCGGCCATTTCTCCCAGAGCCGATAGTCTTTCTGCCTGGACCAGTTGTTCTTTCATGGAAAGGAGTTCACGGTTGGTGTCCAGCAGTTTGGAGAAAAGCCGGGAATTTTCGATGACCCAACTGGCGTAAACGGTAAACCGCGTCAAAAACCGCAGGTTTTCTTCGGTGATGGGTTTTTGGTCGTAGCGGTTGTCGACCAGAATGACTCCCAGCACTTCTTCATGTGCGATAAGGGGGACGGTGGCGAAAGAGTCCGTGCCCAGCGCATTAATGAACTCCTGACTGACGAGCGAATGTTCTTTAGCTTTTGTAATATTGAAGGGTTTTTTTTGCAGTACGGTTTCTGAAAGAATATTGTCGTTGGCAGTGACGGGATAACGCAATCCGCAAACAAAGTTGTGGAATGGGGAGTCTCTATGCAGATCACGCTGGGCTTCATTGATGACCCATTGCAGTAAGTCACCCTTTTTTTTATCCAGTTCGGTCCAGATTTTTACGGCATCTTCATGGGAGTCCGGGCCCAGGCCCATGATTCCCTGAAGTTGCTGGTTTTTTTCGTTGAGGGTGAACAGCATGGCGCGGTTGAACCCTCCTGCTTCTCCCATAGTGATGGCGCTGAGGATGATCCACAATCCGTGTTCCAGTTTGAGGGTGGATTGAACCGCCAAACTGATATCGTACAGAATTCGCGTTTCCTTCAACATCATCTGGTTCTGGTGAAACTGAATTGCGTTTCTCAGACAACCGGTGACCTGACCGGCAATGGTCTCCAAGAGACTGGTTTCCTCCAGACTGAACACTCTCCTTTCAATACTATGAACATTGATGACACCGAGAGGGGGGCAGTCGGCAAGAATGGGCACCGAAAGCATGGAACTAAATTTTTCTTCTTCAATTTCCGGGAAATAAACGAACCGGGGGTCCTGCATGGCTTCACTCAAGGCCAGAGACGTTCCCTGCTGGGCGACCCAGCCTGTTACCCCCTGGCCGATTTCCAGATTAATGTGTCTGGCCTCATCAGGAAGGCCCATGGAAGCTTTCAAGTGCAGAAGCCCGTCCGATTCATTAATCAGGTATATGGCGCAGGCATCCATATGCATTTTATTTTTAATCACTGGGATGATTTGCTCCAGAGTCTCATCCAGATCCAGAGTGGAGTTGGCGATCAGGGTAACTTCCTGAAGAATTTCCAGGCCAAGATTGCTTTCCGTCATTGAGCGAGACTCCTTCCGCTGTGTCAGAGGGATTTACGGTAAAGACGTACATATTGTTTGGCGGAAAACTCCCAGCTATTGTCTTTCGCCATGCCGTTTAACATCAGTTTTTTCCAGGTTTTGCTTTGGTCAAAACAGGATAAGGCTTTTTGTAGAGATTTCAGAAAAAATTTTGTCTGTGAAATTTTGAATTTGAATCCAGTTCCTTTTTCCGTTTTAGCGTTGAACTCCTGAACGGAGTTTTTCAAACCGCCGATGTCCCGGACGACAGGAACCGTGCCATATTTCAGCGCATACATCTGGGTGAGTCCGCAAGGCTCATAACGGGATGGCATGAGGAGCATGTCGCTGCCTGCCAAAATACGGTGCCCCAGAGATTCGTCAAACTTCAATGCTGTCGCGATGCGGTCGGGGCGGTCCCGGCTCCATTGCTTAAAAAAGGATTCGTATTGGGCCGAGCCCGTTCCTAGAACCACTAAGGATATGTCCTCCTTGTCGAGCGCGTCTTTGGCTTCCATGATCAAATCGATTCCCTTTTGTTCCGAAAGCCGGGTGATCATGCAGAGAATCGGTGTCTTTTTATTGAGCCGGAGAGAAAACATTGTTATCAGGTCATCGCGGCATTGTTTTTTTTGTGATAGGGATTTCGGGCCATAGTTAGTTGCAATCAATGGATCGGTTTTCGGATTCCAGACGGTATCGTCGACGCCGTTCAAAATCCCATACAGGTGATCGGAGCGTTTTTGTAAAATGCCTTCCATGCCACAACCCAGTTCCGCAGTTTGGATTTCCTGGCTGTAGGCAGGGCTCACCGTTGTCAGGGTGTCGGCAAACATCAGCCCGCCTTTTAAAAAACTAATCTGGTTATAAAACTCAATGCCGTCTTCCCGGAACAAAGACTCGCCCAGTCCGGTTACTTTCAAATGAGAATGAGGAAAGTTGCCCTGATACCCGAGATTGTGAATCGAGAAAAGAGTTTTAGTTTTAGAGAACCAAGCATCTTTGCGGTACAGCGATTTCAGGTAGACCGGGATCAGTCCGGTGTGCCAGTCGTTGCAATGGATGATGTCTGGTTTGAAATCGAGATTTTTGACGGCTTCAAGAACAGCCCGAGAAAAAAAAGAAAATCGCTCTACACTGTCGGGGTATGTCGTGCCGGGTTCGCCGTAGATATGCTTACGGTTAAAGTACCCGTCATGCCTAATCAGATAAACCGGTACTCCCCCAGAAAGTTCAGATTCAAACAGAGTACCCTTCTCTTTGAAGCCAGGAAGTTTCAGGTTGATCTTGAGAGGCTGTATCTTTTTCCCGGCCTTGGTGGCGCAAGGGTATTTGGGCATGATGACCCGAATGTCGTGCCCGAGTTTTTTCAGGGCCGGGGGCAGGGCACCACTGACATCTGCCAACCCTCCGGTTTTGGCGAAAGGATGGACTTCGGCAGCGACTAAAAGGATTTTTAGTTTCATGTTTATATCCGGGCTCACCGAAAAATTTTGCTGGGTTCTTTAAATAGGATTGATATCATATAATGCTGTTATAAACCAATTTGAGAATACCATGCCACCTAAACATTATAGTTTTAAAGTAAAAGGTGTTTTAATAAATGAAAAGGATAATTCCGAAGAGGATTTTAGCATCTTCATCACGGCGATGGATGACAATCACGCTGTGATGCTTGTGCGTGAACACTTGAGAAACCACGCGCCAAAGGGACGCTCCATCATCAAAGGGATAGAAAAAAAATTGGATTGAGGTAGGGGGGAGAATCGTTAAGATGGCCCGTTCAGGGTGATTGCCTCTGCAAAATCCACTCAGCTCCCCTGGGTGGATTTTTTTATGGCGATCAATATCTTTCCAGATAGATCTCGATTTTTTGCTCGTCAGTCAGGTGTTCTAGTAGACTGTTGTCTCGCACCACCCGGATGCCTGCAAGGTCGATGCTTTTTAAAATGAAATAAAAATCCTCTCCGTATTGGTTCCAGTGACCTAGAAAAAATTTGGATACATTGTCGCCTTTATAACTCTCCTCGATATCTCGCATTTCCTGGAGAAAGTTTTTAACTTCCTGTATGGCCGTTTCGCGTGAACCAGACTCCAGGTTATGAGCATAATTTTTGAATGAAGTTATGTTTTTGGTCTCAGTGGTGAATTCTGATTTAAGTGTCCTGCAAACAGTATCGATTTGATCGCGCCCCAGTTGAACCTCTTCTGAAACGTGTTCTGCATTTTCTTCGTCAGACTGGTGTTTTTTTATTAATTTCACTTCGGCTATAAAGTTTTCCGGTTCGCGCGATTCCTCATCTCTGAGGACATAAAAAATCTCTGGAACTCGGATGGCTATCCTGAACTTTTCTTCGTTGGGCATTTTTCGGGTGCGGTGCAAGTATTGGAAACAGCTGGGTTCCTACAGGAAATAGTGACAATACTTTATGAAATGGAGGGTGTAAAGTCAATTGCTCCGGTTCCTAAAAACATTGATTGCCTGTAAATTAATACTTATAATCGAACTATGAAAAACGCAAAGATCATAGTGGGTGTCTCAGCCGGTATCGCGGCCTACAAGGCTGTGGAATTAGTGCGCCTGTTGGTGAAGGAAGGGGCCGAGGTGCGGGTGGTGATGAGCGCCAATGCCGGCCAATTTGTGACCCCGCTGACTTTTGAGGCGCTTTCCGGGCATCCGGTTTACCACAACCTGTTTGATGCGCAAAACTCGATGGAACACATCCGCATGGCCGAGAATGGTGATCTTCTGGTTGTGGCTCCTGCTACCGCCTCCACGTTGGCCAAAATGGCGCATGGCCTTGCCGACGATGCCCTGTCATGTTTGCATCTGGCGTTCAAGGGCCCGTTGCTGGTTGCCCCGGCTATGAATGAAGGGATGTGGGGGCATCCTGCTGTCAAAGAAAATATAGCTCTTTTGAAATCTCGAGGCGTGGAGTTTGTCGACCCCGAAGATGGCGAACTCGCTTGCGGGGTGATAGGGCCAGGACGTTTGGCCGACACCGCAGTTATTCTTGACAAAGTCAGGAGTTATTTTAACCCACGTGATGACCTGATCGGCATACGGTTTCTCATCACGGCCGGGCCCACTCATGAAGCCATCGACCCTGTACGATACCTGTCTAATCCGTCTTCAGGGAAAATGGGTTACGCCGTAGCCGAGCGGGCCAAAGCACGGGGAGGGGAAGTGGTTCTCATCAGCGGTCCGACGCATTTAAAGCCGCCGGTGGATGTGGACTTTAAACCTTGTAAAAGGGCAGACGAGATGAATGCTCTGGTTCAGGAGCATCTTGCAGACTGCGATGTTCTGGTGATGTCTGCTGCTGTGGGTGATTTTGCCGCAGAAAAACTGGAAAAAGAAAAGATCAAAAAACATGGAGATGAAGGTCTGGTTCTCAAACTGGTTCCCACTGTAGATATTTTGCTGGAAGTGGCACAGCGCAACTCAGGCAAGCTGGTGGTGGGTTTCGCGGCGGAAAGCCAGAATCTGGTGGAGAGTGCTTTTGAGAAATTGAAAAAAAAGAACCTCGACTTCATTGTTGCCAATGATATCAGCGCGCCGGGAATTGGATTTCAGTCCGACTCCAATCAGGTGACGATCATCGACCGTGAAGAAAATATGGAACACCTTCCTCTGAAACCAAAGCTGGAAATAGCTGACCTTCTGCTGGACCGAATTCTCACCCGACTCAAACGCCCTTAATTATAAAATTTATTCCGATGCGTTTTTAGCACAACGAAATCCTACGCCGTTACTCTTCTGGGTGGGAGTGGTGGCGTTGCGGTAGGTCAGGTCGACATACTCGATGCTGTTTCTCCAGCTTCCACCGCGAATAATTTTATATTGTCCTTTTTCCGGACCCTGCGGATTTTCTTTGGGTGAGAACAGGTAGTACTCCGGGTAATGCCAGTCATGAACCCATTCGGAAACGTTGCCGGAAAGATCATAGATGCCGTAATCGGACTTGCCTTTTTCATAGGAACCCACCGGTACGGTTTTCATCTTCTCTTCGTTATAGTTCAGTTTTTCTGAATCGGGTGGTGAATCTCCCCAGGGGTATTTAACCGGACGTTTGCCTCGTCCCGCTTTTTCCCATTCAGCTTCTGTGGGAAGGCGCTTTCCACTCCATTTACAATAGGCCACGGCTTCCTTCCAGGAAACGCCGACCACCGGTTGCTGGTCACCGTTGAACTCGGGATTTTCCCAGATATGGGGTTTTTTGGCTCCAGTTGCATCGACATATTTTCTGTATTTCGCGTTGGTCACTTCATAGATATCTATGTGGAACGCATCGAGGTAAACCTCGTGAGCCGGATTTTCCGGACCCAGGGTGTGCCGGTCGGTGTTGAACAAGTCATGAGGTTTGAGCTCCAACAGGGATTTTCGACTCCCCATTTGGGATTTCCCAGCTGGAATGAGCGCCATTTCCTCGGAAGAGGATGCGGCAAAACCGGGCGAAACCATACAAAGCGATAAAAGGATGAAAAGAATCTGTCTCATTACAATGGAGTTTTCAATTATAGAGAATGGAAACTGGATTATAGGCAATTGAACCTTACAGTTCAATCACGAATAATAATATGGCGAAGATAGGGGCTTAAGGCTCACGAAGGAGATTGACAGGGTTATCCATAAGTAATAAAATTCAAATACACCCGTAAGTTGTGGTTTTTTTTATCCTTTTGGCACAGTGTGCCGATAATGGATTATGGAGTATATGTATGGATAGGCCTAAAAAAGAACCTGTGATTTTAAATCAAAGTCACGACAGTAAACTATGCCTGAATTGCGGGTTTCCCAATCGCAATACAGATGCCCAGTGCATGTACTGTAAGACCAGCCTGATTGAAGACAGCGGATTGTTCAACTGGATTCGCCAGACCTATTATGTCCTGCGTTGGCGGTGGCAACTCAAACAAAAACGCGACAATCTGGAAAGCAAAACCCCGATTTACCGCACGTTCGGTTTTTTTGTCCTCGGTGTGATTTTGAGCGGTGTAGGTGTTTTTGTGTTCACCAGCGCCATAAGCCAGAACTCTTTTTCCAGCGGACTGATCGCCCTCATGCTGATCGGTTATGGTGTGGTCACCCTGAAAACCCTGTTTAGTAATAAATAAAAAGCACCATTCTCTTTTCCTGCCTTTATCAGTTCCATTTCAGATGCCAAAGGCCCTATATAGATAAAATTATAAAGTCCAGTTCATTCCTCAAGTGCGTAAATTTCAAAAGGTTCGTCAAGGTAATAGTCAAACTCTTCCAGCAATTTCTTTTTATTAAATCTTTTCCCGTTGCCAAATTTCATTGGGGTACAACTGGTTTGGGAGCAATTTAATTTTTTCCAATAGTCTTTGCTGAGCTTCTCGCCAGATAAAACTTTTTCGCATTTTCCGCTGGAGTCGTAAAATCTAACTTCGCTTAGCATGGTTTCCATTCCTTTGTTTGATATTCAAATATTCGACATCTAATATTCAATGCGATCTTTAAGGTTTTAAATTGACCAGAGCCGATAAAGCCAAAAAATTACAAAGGCAAAAAGCCCGGCCAGAACTGCAACAAACAAATAAGTAGTTTCCATCCTTAGTCTCTTGAGAATAGATTTAGTAAGTTAATATTTGAGACCTGAATCACCTTGAGCATAAAAGTCCTTACGATAATGGAGGTTTTGAAGTATGCCCGCAGGCCTCCTTGTGCTAATCTGGGCTCATCATGCCGGACCTTAAACCCAAAAATAAAGAGAGCCTGATCCTGCCGGTTAAAGGTATGAGTTGCGCCAGTTGTTCGGCACGCATCGAAAAAAAGGTCGGCGAACTGGAAGGGGTGATCTCAACCCATGTCAACTTTGCCGCAGAAGCGGCCACCATCGAATTTGATCCGCAAAAAGTATCCGCCAGCCAGTTCCCCGTGACCATCGAAAAACTCGGATTTGAAGTTCCCCGGAAAAGCACCGTGTTTCCCATCGAAGGCATGACCTGTGCCTCCTGTGTCTCCCGAGTCGAAAATAAACTTTCGGCTTTGCCGGGAGTTCATGCTGTCGATGTGAACCTGGCGACCGAACAGGTATCGGTCGATCACATCCCGGCTCTGGTCGATTTTGAAACCTTGCGATCGGCTTTAGAAGAAGCCGGTTACCGCCTTTTATCTGAAAAATCTCCAGACGTTTCGGAGGATGAAGAACGTTATCTCAAAAACCTGGCTGAGCTTAAACTGAAACTGATTTTTAGTGGACTGACCAGCGCAATCGTCATGTTTCTTTCGATGCAGGGCGAATCGTTATTCAATATCCAATTATTTGCGCTGAATATTACCTTGTTCATTCTGGCGACTCCGGTGCAGTTTTATGGCGGGGGGCAGTTTTACCGGGGTGCGGTGAACGGACTTCGTCACGGTTACGCCGATATGAACACGCTGATTGCCGTGGGCACTTCGGCGGCTTATTTTTACAGTGCCTGGGTCACCATTTTTCCGGGCTGGTCGGCTAATTGGGATGTTTATTACGATACCTCGGTCATGATCATCACGCTTGTACTGCTTGGGCGTTGGATGGAAGCGCGTGCCAAGCATAGTGCTTCTTCGGCGATCAAAAAGTTAATGGGACTCCAACCCAAAACTGCTCATGTTGAACGAGAGGGCAGGGAGCTTGAAATCAGCGTGGAGGATCTAGTCGTGGGAGATATGGCCCTGGTCCGGCCTGGTGAAAAAATCCCTGTAGATGGAATCCTGATTGAAGGGCAATCTTCTATTGATGAATCGATGTTGACCGGTGAAAGTGTTCCGGTAGAAAAAAAATCCAACGATGAAGTGATTGGGGCCAGCCTCAACAAAACCGGATTTTTTAAAATGCGCGTGACCCGCATGGGTAAAGATACTGTGCTGGCACAGATCATTCAACTGGTGGAACAGGCGCAAGGTTCGAAAGCGCCTGTGCAAAGGCTGGCAGATAAAATTGCCGGAATTTTTGTGCCGACGGTGATTGGCCTGGCTCTTCTGGCTTTCGCATTCTGGTGGGGCTTTGGTGATACATTCGGTCCTTTACCCACCACGCCGTTTCTTTTTGCCTTGATGATATTCATTTCTGTCATGATCATTGCCTGCCCTTGTGCTTTGGGCCTTGCTACTCCTACCGCTATCATGGTCGGAACCGGAAAGGGTGCGGAGATGGGCATCCTGATTAAAGGCGGCGAGGCCTTGGAGCAGGCCGAAAAGCTGGATACGATTGTGTTTGATAAAACGGGAACGCTCACTTGCGGTAAGCCGGAAGTGGCAGATGTGCTTTTGTCTCCTACCGCCGTATTGGATGCGGACCGTTTGCTGGCGCTGGCCGGTTCTCTGGAAAAAAAATCGGAGCACCCTTTAGCCCAGGCGGTAGTTGCTGAAGCTAGGAAGCATAACCTCCGATTCGAAACGGTTACTGATTTTGAAGCCTTGCCTGGATTCGGGGTGCAGGGAAAAATAGACGGTAAAAATGTTTTCCTGGGCAATATTAAATTAATGCAGGAACAGAAAATTGATTTTTCCTCTATGAGCGATGAACTGGAGAAGCTGGCCGGGCAAGGGAAAACGCCGATGATATTAAGTGTTGATGGAAAGATTGAGGGCATCGTCACCACCACTGATAAATTAAAGCCGTATGCTAAAGAATGCGTTCACCGTCTCAAGAGGATGGGCCTCAAAGTGATGATGGTGACGGGTGATAACCGGAGAACCGCCGAGGCAGTCGCCCGGCAACTGGACATTGATGATGTGATCTCGGAAGTCCTTCCTGCGGGAAAGCGTGATGAAATCAAAAAGCAGATGGCAGAGGGTCGTAAAGTCGCGATGGTGGGTGATGGTATCAATGACGCTCCGGCGTTGGCCGAATCTACTGTCGGTATTGCTTTGGGGAGCGGTACAGATGTGGCGATGGAGGCTTCCGACATCACTCTGGTTACCTCCGACCTTCGGGCTGTGCCCCAAGCCATTGAACTGAGCCGAAAAACGCTTACAAAAATACGGCAGAATCTTTTCTGGGCTTTCTTTTATAATGTGCTGGGGATTCCTATTGCGGCGGGGCTTTTGTATCCTTTTTATGGTGTCCTCCTAAAACCCGTGTTTGCCGCTGTGGCCATGTCATTGAGTTCTGTTTCAGTCGTTGGGAACTCGCTACTATTGAAACGCTTTTCTCCTTCCAAATTTTAGTTGTGACCGAAAGATCAAAAACTATCCAGTCTTTTTTGTTCTCCGTAGGAGTGGTATTTTTCTTTTTCGGGTTTATAGAGTTGGTTCTGAGGTTGTCCGGATTTGAGCCGGTATTGCATTATAAATCTTATGCCATCCCTGCGTGGATGGAAGAGATGGATCCTGTCGTCCTGGAAAAATACCAACGCTTTGTGGCTGGACAAGGATTCGTCAATGAAGATGCTTACGCCTACCAGCCTGACCTGCGTTATGGTTACCGGCTAAAACCCAATCTCTCGATCACGGTGCAGAATTATTCCTCCGCTCTTATGGTGGACAAACTTCCTCCCTGGACGATTAATTCCAACGCCGAAGGGTTTCGCGCTCCTTCAAAAGATCAGAATAAACCAGGGGCCAGGACTCTGCATGTATTGGGCGACTCCAGCAGTTTCGGCTGGGGTGTGGATTTTGAAAAATCCTATCCCTCTCTGGTGGTAGAAAAATTAAACGCTCTTTCTCCCTTTAATCTGAGGAACCTGTCTCTTCCCGGTTTTTCATCGTTCCAGGGAAAATTGTTGTGGCAAGAGTTGGGCGATGTGAAAAAGGACGACTGGGTCATTCTTTCCTTTGGCTGGAATGATTCTTACCCCTCGCTGCAAACAGATCGCCGTCATTTTGAATTGCGAAACTCTCTGGCTGGAAAAGTGGACTGGAACCTGAAGCATCTATTGCTGTTTCGGTGGATGCGGACATGGGGTTTGCCCGTATCTATCCACGAGCACAAGGCAGGTTTGCGGGTTCCTTTAAAACAATACCGTGAAAACCTTGAGGCGCTGGTGGAGGGAGTCCGAGAGAAGGGCGGCAGACCTGTATTCGTCAGTGTCTGCAATTTTGCGGAGTACCGGGACACCGTGCAGCAAACTGCCGAGGATAAAAAAATCCCGTTCTTAAATTTTCCTGCAGAGTTGGAGCCTTATTTGTCGACCGTTCACGATCGCTTTCCCGACTTGTTTGTCACTTATTTTGAAGCCTATGGAGAGGGTATGGAAGCGAACCCCATGTTGGCCTTCCTGTTTCCCGACCGTTGCCACCCCAATGAAATTGGGCATAGTCTAATGGCTGAGGTTCTCTTTGAAACTTTCAAGGGAGAAATCCGCTAAATTCTCCATGCCCTGAGACAAGTGAGGGATATTGTTCTGGTCGACGACGAGGCCTTCGGTATTTTTCAACGAGTTGATAAAGGCCAAGCCTTTTTCTGCACCCATGACGAACAAAGCTGTGGAAAGGGCGTCCGCATCCATCACGGTATCGGTGATCACCGTTGCGGACATCGTGCCGATAACTGGATATCCTGTTTTTGAGTTCAGGATGTGGTGGTAGCGTGTTCCGTCCTGATCAAAATACTTCTGGTAGTCGCCGGAAGTGGCGACAGCTTTTACTGAAAGGGAAAAGGATGCCAGAATCGACTCGGGTTTTCTGGGATGTTGCAGACCGATCTTCCAGGCCGTTCTATCGGGCCTGTGACCAAGAGTTTTCAGGTCGCCTCCGGCATTGATGAACGCATGATGGATATCTTTTTCCTGTAATATATATATAGCCCGATCTACAGCGTACCCTTTGGCGATGGCACCGAGATGAATACTCATGCCTTTATCTGTTAAAAATACCGTCTGATTCTCTAGACGGATTTTTCTGTAATCCACTTTAGAAAGTGCCTGTTCAAGAGTGTTCTTGTCGGGCAGGGAAGGGTGGTCGCCCTCGAAAGCCCAAAGCTCCTGAACCGGGCCGATGCTTATATCAAGGGCTCCATCCGTTTGCTCGGCCCAATAAAGAGCTCGGTCGATGACCTCGAACACTTCGGGGGATACGGGTACGGGTTCAATACCTGCGGCTTGATTGATTTTAGAAATTTCTGAGTTAGGAATATGAGTGCTCATCAATCCTTCCAACCGTTGAATTTCGTCGAAAGCATTCTGGATGGCAAGCTGGACGATGTTTTCATCTTTTTCAAAAACGGAAATCTCGACCAGAGTCCCCATCAAAAATTGTGATCTTCGGTGGATCAACGATTCGGGCTTGCCGCAACCGGAGGCGGAGATAAATATACAGAGAAGAGTTGAAAAAGTTCGGCAGGTGAGGGTGTGAAGCATCAGGGCTCTACCGGTCGAATCCGGAGACTAGCACTTCACGGTTGTAAGCGGCGACCACTTCGCCCCGGTTGACCATGCCGATCACCCGTTTAGGATCACTTTGGCGGACGACGGGAAGCTGTTCCACATCAAGTTTCGCGAACATTTCCATGGCTTGGTTGAGATTGTTTTCCGGCGAGAGGGTCATCACGGATTTAACTTTTAAATCGTTGGCGACAACCAGATCGCCCAGGTCTTCTTCAAAAAGCATTTCCCGTATCATGTGGAAAGACAAAATGCCGGACATCTCCCCTTGACCATTCACCACAGGAAAATAAAAGTTTTTGGAATATGAAATGGTTTCGAGAATTTTCCTGAACGGCATGCCTTCGGGAATCGTTGTGACATCCTTGCTCAAAACATCATTGACTCTGATGGAGTTGAGGATAGAAACTTCCCGGCCATGTTTGATGTTCGTGCCTTCCTTCAGCAGTTTCTGAACATAGATAGAGTCTTTGTTGAATGCGCGAAAGGTATAGGCCGAAACGATGCAGGTGATCATGATCGGCAAAATGATGGTGTAATCATTGGTCAACTCAAACAGCATCAGAATATTAGTCAAAGGAGCCTGCATCACCGCCCCTGCTACGGCGCCCATTCCCACCAGCGCATAAGTCTCAGGCGAAGCTGTGAAGCCAGGGTTGATCGCATGCACCAGAGTTCCATAGGCAGAACCCAGCATGGCCCCGATAAACAAAGAGGGCGCGAAGACTCCCCCTAGTCCGCCCGAACCCAGGGTTGTGGACGTGCTGATGATTTTCAAAAAAACCAGTGCGAAAGCCAGTCCCCAGAAAATATCCCCGTGCAGAGCCTTTTCCATGAACTCGTAGCCGTTACCCAGAATCGCCGGAAAAAATATGGCGATGAACCCAACGATCAGTCCTCCGAGAGCGGGTTTCAAGGGTTTTGGGATGAGAACCTTTTTTTCAAAAATATCATGAGCCTTGAAGTAGGCGAACGTGAACAATTTTGAAGCCACTCCGCAAAGGAGTCCGAGAAATAAATAGAAAATGATTTCAGAATAACTGACCAGTTCATGGACCGGCACATGGAAAGTGATTTCGTTGCCCTCCATAGCCCGGCCGGTCGCCGTACCAATGACGGAGGCGACGACGATGGGGCTGAACGTATGGATGGTGAAGTTAGTGAGAATGATCTCGAGAGCGAACAGAACTCCAGCTAAAGGAGCGTTGAAGGAGGCGGCGATCCCCGCTGCCGCACCACAGCCAACTAAGACCTGAATTCGTTCATGAGAAAGGTGGAACAAGTTGCCGAGAGCCGAACCCACTGCCGAGCCGATCTGCACGGTAGGTCCCTCGCGGCCTGCTGAGCCGCCGGACCCAATGGTGAGTGCCGATGTGGTGGAGCAGGTCAGCAAGGTGCGTTTGCGAATCTTTCCGGCTTTCAAGGCGACCGCGTGCATGACCCGGTGCACTCCGTTTTCTTTTACTGCATCAGGAAAAAAATGACAGATGACGCCGGTGAAGATCCCCCCTATCATCGGCATGAGCGGCAACAGGAAAGGAACCGCCGAGCCGGTTATGCCAATCCATGCCAACCCCTCCGCAGAAAAAACATCCCCAAAAAAACCGATCAGCCAGCGAAACAGGGTCGATGCCAGCCCGGCCAGAAACCCGATCACCGCTGCCAGCAGGAGCATATTATGGTCCTGCATCAAGAGGCGCTTGATCTTCTCACGGAGGTTTTCGAGTAGGGTCTGCATGGGCTTAAAAATAGTGGGTATAAAACCCTTTATTATAGTGAAAGAAACTGTTTAGCGCCAGAGGCTTTGCCAAATACGTCTTATAAAAATGGAAGGATTTATCAGCTTATGCTATGCTTCGGGTCGATTTATTTTCTAAATGGAGGTTGATGGAGCCAATGGCTGAAAATAATGATGGGGTAATCATTGCGCCCTCGATCCTTTCTGCAGATTTTGCCCGGCTGGGGGATGAGGTCAAAGCGGTAGAACAGGCGGGAGCCGACTGGATTCATGTGGATGTTATGGACGGCCATTTTGTGCCGAATATCACCATTGGCCCGGCGGTGGTCGAGTCGATCCGAAAAGTGACCGAACTGCCATTGGATGTGCATTTGATGATTGAAAATGCCGACAATTATATTCCCGACTTCATCTCTGCCGGTTCGGATATCATCACTGTTCATGTCGAAGCCTGCCCGCATTTGAACCGCACCATTCAATTGATCAAAGAAAAGGATATTATGGCAGGGGTTGTGTTGAATCCGGCTACGCCTCTTTCTTCACTGGAAGAAATTCTGCACGAGATCGACATAGTTTTGCTGATGTCGGTCAATCCGGGATTCGGCGGGCAAAAGTTCATTCCATCGATGCTGGATAAGATCCAGAATCTGAATGAAATCATGAGTAATTATGATCACCCGATTGCGCTGGAAGTCGATGGCGGCATAAACCCTGAGAATGCCGGTAAAATTGTGCAGGCGGGGGCCAGCGTGTTGGTCGCTGGGTCGGCGATTTTTAACGCGAAAGACTATAAAAAGGCAATTAAAGCCCTTCGCCAGGGCTGAAGCTTCTCTGTTTGACGGATCGAGGCCATTTCCCCTTGTAATTGCTTATCTAAAAAGGATAAACTGGGCTTCTTCTATTCAACTTATCATGTCTATAGGCGGATGTTTGCCTGTTATCAATACTGGGAGGGTATGAATTATGATGGGAATTGGTTTTCCTGAGTTGATGGTCATTTTGATCATCATTATGATTATTTTTGGGGCGGGAAAACTTCCCGAAATCGGTAGTGCTTTCGGGCGCAGTATTAAAAACTTCAAAACTTCCATGAAAGAAGCGCAGGAAGGTGATGAAACCGCCACGGTTGAAGAAGGCGCGCAGGCTGCTCAGGTTGAAGAAGGTAAAGCCGAAGAAGATATGACCGAAGAAGAAAAAGAAGCTGCCATTCGCAAGAAAGCAGAGGAAGAAGGCGAGGCTAAAGATAAAGCCATGAAAGATGAGGCCGATAGTTTCACCGCTTCTCTTCCGCGAAAAGGATCCTACGACTTCAGCAAAGATCAGGAAAAAACTAAAGAGAAAAGCTAAAGAGAATAGTACTGAATTATTAAAAACCCTCGTGCCAATCGGCGCGGGGGTTTTTTTATGGACTTGGGGGCTCCTCCTTGTCGTATTCCCAAGGCTCTTTTAGATTGTCCGTGGTCCAGATGGTGAGGCCGTCCATATCTTTATAGATTCCGCGTGTGAAAAAGTTGAACGGATCAAAAAACCGCACACCTTTTTCTGGATCTATTTCGAAATTCACTTTTTCCTTTTGAATGGGATGTGCCTTGCTTTCCAGAAACTTCTCTCCATCCACTTCCGAGAGCTTAAAAATTGCTTCGATGGTGTCAGCGGGGTATTGTCCCGAGTCGATCACTTCTTTCACCTTCTCCATGACGGCTTCTACTTTTTCCTTGTCCAGATGATGCATTTTCATAACGTCAGCTTGCCTTTTAAATCGTTTATGTTTAGAGAAAGAATTATAACACACCACTCGGCTGCACGCCGAGTGCTAGTGGGGAGTGCCTCCGCTGGCAAATCGCATATCTTTATTTTGCGGGTAAATATTTTCTTGGTGCAACGCGGCCCATTGCTCATTGGCCCCATGCCTAATGGGAGGCGAGGGCGATGATAGCGTTGGGGAAGATACCGAGGTTGATGGTGCCAATCACGCCGACCAGAATCACAAAGAGGGTCATGGGAGTCAGAGAGATTTTAAACTCCGCTTCGGGTTCTTTCATATACATAAAGACCACAACCTTCAGGTAGTAGTAAAACGAGATGGCACTATTGAGCACGGCTATGATAACCAGCGTGAGTAACCCTTCCTGAATCGCGGCGCTGAAGAGGTAAAACTTGGCGACGAACCCGGCAAATGGTGGCAGTCCGCCCAATGACAGGAGGAAGATGGTCATGCTTAACGCGATAACCGGATGCTTGTATGCCAGGCCGGAATAATTAGACATCTCCAGATTCTCTTCACCCTTTCGGCCGAGGATAATCACGATGCCAAAAATCCCAAAGGTCATGAAAGCATAGGACAGCATATAAAACAGCAAGGCTGAACTGGCGAGAGAACTTTTAGCGATGACCGCCATCAGGATGTAACCGGCGTGCGAGATACTGGAGAACGCCAGCATCCGTTTGATGTTGGTCTGCATGATGGCTCCGAGATTACCGACAAACATGCTAAGGACGGCGATGATGCTCAGGAGCAGTTCCCAGGATGGCGACAACTCCGGGAAGGCTTCGGCAAATACCCGAAAAAAAGCGGCAAACGCGGCGGCCTTGGGTCCCACTGACATGAAAGCGGTAACAGGAGTCGGAGCACCCTGGTACACATCAGGAGCCCACATATGAAATGGCACTGAGGCGACTTTGAACCCAAACCCTATAATGAGAAGTACCAGTCCCATCAGCAACAGAGGATTGGTCTGGGCCGATGGATTTTTTACGAACTCGGCGATTTTGAACAGGTTCGTGGAGCCGGTCGAACCATAAACCAGAGTCATTCCGTACAGCAGGAACCCGGTGGCAAAGGCGCCAAGCAGAAAATATTTGAGAGCCGCTTCGTTGGACCGATGATCGTTCCGTCGTATCCCGGCCAGAACGTAAAGGCAGATCGAGACAATTTCGATGCCCAGAAAAATCATGATCATGTCGGTGGAGGAAGCCAGAAGGATCATCCCCACGGTGCAGAACAAGATGAGGGCGTAATACTCCCCGGCCCGTATGCCTTCCCGCTCGTTATATTCCACGGATAAAAGGATCGCCAGTGCGGAGCTGAGAGTGAATATGCAGATGAAAAACAACGACAGGTGGTCGACGACATAACTGTCGTTGAAGGAATAGGCGGGAATGGGGTGCTTGGCAAACGCGCTGATAGCCGTCATCAAAAGACCGACCAGACTGGTAAACATCAGCAGGGTTTTGTTTCGCCCTCCCCAAAGGTCTAACACCAATACCATCATGGCAAAAACGCTCAAAACGAGCACAGGCGCCAAGGCAATCAGGTCAATCGATTCAGGTGCGAGAATGGGTTCCACAGTTTATTCCTTAATCAAAACTTTGTTGGGCATTTGAAGCTTATGGTTCAAACTTGCCATTTCATTTGGGGTGAGGAGTTGAGTGTGCTCCCCGTGAGAGTCACTCTTGTGTTCCTGGTGAGGCCGGAAATTGTCCGGGTTCACTTTAGAGACCAGGTGCGTGACCGATGCGTCAAACGTGTTCATGAAAGGTTTGGGATACAAACCGATCCAGAAAATTAAAACGATCAAGGGAACGATGGTGATCAGTTCCCGAGTATTCATATCCTTGAGTTCCATGTTTTTTGGATTTTTCAATTCCAGGAACATGACGCGTTGGAACATCCACAGGATGTAGCAGGCGGCAAGGATGACTCCTGAAGTGGCGAAGGCCGCCCAGAGTCCGTTAACCTGGAATATTCCCAGTAGCACCAGAAACTCCCCGACAAACCCGTTCATCCCCGGTAGTCCGATCGATGACAATGCCGCGATCATGAAACAAATCGTGTACTTCGGCATGATTTTAGCCAGACCACCAAACTCAGTAATCAATCTTGTATGGCGTCGGTCGTAGAGGATACCGACCAAAAGGAAGAGCGCGCCGGTGCTGATGCCGTGATTGATGTTCTGGATCAAGGCGCCCTGGATTCCATAAGGATTCAGCGCGAAAATTCCCAGCATAACAAATCCGAGATGGCTGACGCTGGAATAGGCAACCAATTTCTTCAGGTCTTCCTGCACCATGGCTACCAGTGCGCCGTAAATGATTCCGATGATCGCCAGCCAGGCCACCATGGGAACAAACTCATAGGAAGCCTGAGGGAAGAAGGGCAGGTTGAAACGCAGGAATCCATAGGTTCCCATTTTCAGCAGGACACCTGCCAGAATGACGGAGCCTGCGGTTGGTGCTTCAACGTGTGCGTCTGGCAACCAAGTGTGGAACGGGAACATTGGCACTTTGATGGCAAAAGCCAGAAAGAAGGCCATCCACAGCCACTTCTGTACGTCCAGAGAGACATCAAGGTGTTCGGTAATATAAAGAATGTCTGCCGTGGCGACCCCGGTCGTTTGCTGAATATGGAAATAAATCCAGATGATGGCTACCAGCATGAGTAGCGAGCCTACAGCGGTGAACAGGAAAAATTTGATGGATGCATAAATTCGGCGCGGGCCTCCCCATACACCAACAATGATATACATGGGAACCAATTGGAACTCCCAGAAAACATAAAACATGAAAAGGTCAAGGGCGATGAAAACTCCCAGCATGCCGGTTGAAAGAGCCAGCATGGCCATCATGTATTCGCGGATATGTTTTTTGACATCCCAGGACGCGATGATGCAGATCAGGGTCAGGAAGGTGGTCATCACATAAAGGAGCAGTGAAATGCCATCCAGACCGACATGGTAGTTGATGCCCCAAGCTTCGATCCAGGGAATGTTCAAGCCGAACTGCATCTTATGGGTGGTGTTGTCGAAATTCGTCCACAACAACAACGAGAGCAGAAAATCTGTCAACGCGACAGCGACAGCGGTCTGCTTGATCGCGTTTTCATTTTCCTTTGGCATGAAAGCCAGGAACACCGCTCCGACGAACGGCAGAAATGTGATAAAGGTTAAGAACATTTAAAACATCACCAGCAAAAGACTAATAAATCCAACAACAATAAATAAGGCGTAATTGCGCACGAAACCGGACTGGAACACCTGAGCCTGACGGCTGAACCAGCCGATGGTGCTGGCGGCGCCGTTCACGGCACCATCAATGGCCTTGGCATCACATTCTTTCCATAACAGCTTGGAACCTTCGACAGTAGGTTGCACAATTGCATCGTCATAAAGTTCGTCCACATAATATTTGTTTTGTACCAGGTCGAATCCCCACTGTCCCTCAGTGAATTTCGCCGGCAGGTCAGGACGCTTGATATAAAATATGTAGGCACTGGCAATTCCGATGATAGCGACAACAAGGGAAAACAGCATCAACCCAGATTCGATCCAGACGTTGTGTTCTTTCGGTTCAAGTAAGTGCGCCCAGGAAGGGGCGTGTCGACCTGCCTCATGTAGCATATGCTCGGAATGTTGCAGTGCGTTGGCAAGATCAAAATGGAGAACCGGCTCAAGCCAGTTATGCAGGATATGCCAACCGTGAATGAGTGGGACACCCAGCAAACCACCCACGGCGGCGAGCCCAGCCAGAACCACCAGTGGCATGGTCATCACTTTCGGAGATTCATGAGGGTGGACAGATGGGTCTACCCGTGATTCGCCATGGAAAGTCATGAACACCAGTCGGAACATGTAAAACGCGGTCAGCAGGGCGGCAGAAATCCCCATGCCCCAGAATATAATATTTCCATCCATTAAGGAGTGATACAGAATCTCGTCTTTACTGAAGAAGCCTGCTAACGGAAATATTCCAGCAATCGCCAGAGTTGAAACCAGGAATGTCCAATAGGTGACTGGCATATGACTTTTGAGTCCGCCCATCTTACGCATGTCCTGTTCGCCATGAATGCCGTGAATGACGCTACCGGAACCCAGAAAGAGACAGGCCTTAAAGAATGCATGGGTCACGAGATGGAAGATCGCGGCGGTGTAAGCGCCAACACCACAAGCCAGGAACATATAGCCGATCTGACTGACGGTGGAATAGGCCAGAACACGTTTGATATCGAATTGTGTCATGCCGATGGTCGCGGCCATCACCGCAGTGCCTCCGCCGATGAACGCAACCGTGGTCATGGTCAGCGGCGCCAGGTTGAACAACACGTTGCAGCGGACGACCATATAGACCCCCGCCGTGACCATGGTGGCCGCGTGGATCAGGGCGCTGACCGGTGTCGGACCTTCCATAGCATCCGGGAGCCAGGTGTAAAGCGGAATCTGTGCCGATTTACCTGTCGCGCCGACAAACAGCAACATGGTGATGATGGTTGCTATTTCTCCACCATAGATCAGTTTTTCCGGAGCGGCGTGCATGACATCGGTGAAATCGACGGTGCCAAAAATATTGAAGATGTACATGACCGCCAAGAGAAAGGCAAAATCACCCACACGATTGACGATGAATGCTTTGGTGCCAGCATCGCACGCCGACTTCTTCTCGAAATAATAGCCAATGAGAAAATAGGAACAACACCCCACGCCTTCCCAGCCGATGAACATGAGCAGGAAGTTGTTGCCCATGACGAGAAGGAGCATGGCAGAGGCGAACAGGTTGAAGTAAGCAAAGAACCTGTAGTAGCTGTATTCCTCATGCATGTAGCCGATGGAATAGACATGGATGATGAAACCTACACCGGTCACAACAAACATCATGACCAGAGTGAGAGGATCGATCTGAAAACCGAAATCAACGTTGAAGTCACCGGCCCCGAACCAAGTCCAGACAACCTGCTCAAATACGTGCTGCCCTTCCGGTAACATGATGTATCCGATATAGATCAGGACAGAGGTCAAAAAAGACAGGCCAATACTGCCGCAAGCAATAAGCCCAACGGCGTTTTTGCCAATCTTCAACCCAAAAAAACCGTTGATGATGGATCCGATCAACGGAAAAAGAGGGACCAAGCAGGTCAATTTTAGCAGCATACCGTTTTTACCACTTCAACAGGTTAAATTCGTCGAGATTGACAGTCGGTTTATTCCGATGCAATGCAATGATGATTGCCAGTCCAACCGAAACTTCGGCGGCGGCGACACACATCACCATAAAACTAAAAATCTGTCCGCTCGAAAGGTTCATGTAGTTGTCAAACGCAATTAGCGAAATATTTACAGCGTTCAACATGATTTCAATAGACATGAACACAACGATGACGTTTCTGCGTATCAAGACGCCGACGATTCCGATCACGAACAGAGTCGCGCTCAACATCAAGTAATGCGATAAGGGAACAGTGCCTTCGAACATTGTCAGTCCAGTTTAGTTTTAGCCAGGACCACTGCCCCGACCATAGCCGCCAGTAAAAGAATTGATGCAACCTCAAAAGGAAGCACGAAATCCGTAAACAAAGTTTCACCAATATTAGCCACCGTCCCAAAACTGTCGGGGAGGGTTGCGGGTGTATCCATTTGCGCCGAAAACAGAACGTCTGAAATCTTATATAGAATTCCTACGGCCAGAAGTCCGGTCAAAACCGAGAGCAGTAAATTGCGCTCTCTGGCGATCCAGCCTGCGTCATCGCCTTTTTTCAAGTTAAGCAGCATGATCACGAACATGAACAGAACCATAATGGCCCCGGCGTAAATAATGATCTGCAAAATAGCGATGAAATGCGCCTGTTGCAAAACAAATACGCCGGACAGGCCAAGCATCATGCCGATCAGTGAGATGGCTGAACCCACAGGGCTGTTGTTAAAGACAACGCCCAGGGCAAGCACCACACAAAACCCGGCCAGCGGATAAAAGATTAGTAGTTCCATTTTGCGTACATGTTTCGGGTGAATTCAATGCGTTTTTGCAAATCAGCAACCGGTGTTAAAAGTTGTTCCTTGGTATAAAGCATTTGTTTACGATCCAACATGGATATTTCGCAATCGTCACTCATGAAGATGGCTTCTTCCGGACAGGCTTCTTCGCAGTTTCCACAAAAAATACAAATGGCGTAATCGATGTTGAACACATCTGGCCATCTTTCGTACTGGTTCTGTTTGCCGGAGTTCTGTCCCGGTTCAATATGAATGCAATAGGCCGGGCAGGCGATTTCGCAAAGGCCACAGGCAACGCAGGCCGGTTGTCCGTCCTCGTTCTGCGCCAGAACCGGTCGGCCCCGGTAAGCGATCGGATACTGAACCTGTTCTTCCGGATAATACACGGTCATGATCCTTCTATCCTTTTCCGTGCCGAGGAAAAAAGGAATGAATCCAAACAAGTTATAAAAGAAGCGTCGAGAGGTGAGCCACATCCCTTTTATAATTTCGGGGATGTAAGACCGTTCCCACCAAGTCATCTTTATATTTCTATTTACATAATAAGCCATGAGCGCACTCCTTAATTCAGCGCCAGGATTACAAGCCCGGTAACGAGAATATTTGCCAGGGACAGAGGAAGAAGAATCTTCCAACCCAGCTTCATGATCTGGTCGTAACGGAATCGGGGAAGTGTCCACCGAATAATCATCTGCAACCAGATAAAGAAACACACCTTGGCAAAAAACACGCCAACATGAATCAGCATCAGAACCAGGTTCGAACCCGTAGTGCCGAGAAAGTCAAACCAGGAAAGTAACGTGGCGGACGATAAAAACGGAATATGCCACGCGCCTAAAAATAAAATAGTCATGATCGCGCCGATCGTGACCATTTCGATAAACTCGGCCATGAAAAACATGCCGAACTTGAGACCACTGTATTCAGTGAAGTAACCTGCAACCAGTTCCGACTCCGCCTCTGGAGCATCGAAGGGGATACGTTTGTTCTCGGCAATGGACGCGGTCAGGAACATGAAAAACCCAACAGGCTGGAGAAAGATTCCCCACATCCAGAAGTTTTCTTGGATGGCGCCAATGTCAGTCAGTTTCATGGAACCATAAACCATGAGAACGCCGATGATGGTGAGGCCCATGGTGACTTCATAAGAAATCATTTGTGATGCCGTTCGCATGGAACCCAGAAGCGACCAGTTATTGTTGGAGCTCCAACCGGCGATGACATAGCCGTAGGTTGCCAAGGATGCAATGGCAAATACGAAAAGGAGTCCGACATCGAGATCTGAAATGACGAGATGGACATCTTTACCGAACAGGTTGTAGTGTCCGCCAAAAGGCACGACTGCAAAAGTCAGAAGGGCGGGAACCAGAGCTATGATTGGGCTGATGGTGTGAAGAACCCTGTTGGCTCCATCCGGAATAAAATCTTCCTTGGTGAACATCTTCAACGCGTCGGCAATGATGTGGAAAAGACCCAACGCGGTGAAGCCCATGATATCGGCGCGGTTGGCTCCGATGCGGTCCTGCATGAGGGCGCTCTGTTTTCGTTCCACCCAGGTCAGAACCGGAGCAAAAAAGCCAACGGTGACCGCGAAGACGAACAGGATTTTAACCAGCGTAATGAGTAAATCGACCCACATGGTTTTTCTCTAATTCAGCGGCCCGATCAGGGGCTGCCGTTTGTTGATGGGATAATCTTTGCGTAAAGGATGTCCCTTAAATTCCTCGTAGAGCAGAATTCGTCTTAAGTTGGGATGGTCACGAAACTTGATGCCATACATGTCCCAGATTTCGCGTTCATACCAGTTTGCCGTTTTCCATAAAGCGGTTATCGAGTCGGCACTGCAGTCTTCTGCCGATACGGGAATTTTCACCCGTAGGCGGTGATTGTGTTTGAGAGAATATAAATGGTAGACCACCTCAAATCGCTCATCCTTTTTGGCGAGATAATCGACCGCTGTAATATCCATCAAAAAATTGAACGCCAGCTCAGGATCGTCGCGCAGGAACTTGAAGAACCCGCCACCACAGTTTTTCTTCACAGTGACGGTTTGGTCATCGCGAAAGTCATGGCTGTCTATCACCACAGCGGCGTATTGTCCCTTTATGCGTTCAATGATTTTTTTATCAGACATAAGTTTTTTCTAAATAGTGTTCAGACAAACCCCAGCGTGACGCTGGAAACAAATTGCAATAACCTTTACTGCGCTCAATCGTGTTGGCAGATTAGCAAGCCATAGCTATTCGCCTCCCTCGTTAGAGGGTCACTCCCAATCCAGCCCGCCCCGTTTCCAGACATACAAAAGACCGATGCCGAGAATGAGGATAAACAAAAGCATTTCTATAAAGCCGAACATTCCCAACCTTCTAAACAGAATGGCCCAAGGGAAAAAGAAAATGGCTTCTATATCAAACAGGACGAATAAAACCGCCACCAGGTAAAACTTGACGGAGAATCGTTGGTGAGGGGACACCAACTGGCTTTCGCCACATTCAAAGGGTTCCATTTTGTCGGCGAACTTCCTTTTGGGACCCAAGAGGGAAGTCATGACGATCATGCCACAGGCAATGCCCATGGCAAGGAGGAACATGATTGCGGCGCCTGCGTATTGTTCAAGCATATGCTTATCTTAAAAGGCCTGGCGTTTTTAATGAACGCGGTTAAATGAGGCCGGTCACCTGACTCAAAAAGTGTTCCCATTCAAGCGGGAACCTCCTAACCGGAGCCGCCTTAACTCCCCAAAAACAAACAGTTAACTGAGCTTGGAACCAAGGGGTAAAACTCGGTTAAATAGAAGGGCGATAGTAACCAAGCCTATAGTTTTTGTCAATGAAAAAGCGTTGATTTTCTTAATAATTCCGAGGGCGGGAAGCGGTACTTTTTAAAGGGGATAGAGGCTGGTTTTCAAGTGGGAGGAAAAGCAAAAAGCAGGGGAATGGAGGAGGGGGCCGGGGGAGGAAAGTGAGGTTTGTGACAGGGCAGGGGCTGGGAAAAAAAAACCGCCATTAGCTCGTTAAAGCTAATGGCGGTTTAATAAAAAATCCGGCCTCGTCCTACTCTCCCACACAGCTGCCCGTGCAGTACCATCGGCGCTGAGAGGCTTAACTTCCGTGTTCGGAATGAGAACGGGTGTGGCCCTCTCGCTAACAAAACCGGAAAATCCGATTTAAAAAGTTAACAATTGAATTAGTTTGAAGCAGCAGGGAAAAAAAATGATCAAGCCTCACGACTTATTAGTACCAGTTAGCTGAACACATTACTGTGCTTACACATCTGGCCTATCAACCTCGTCGTCTACGAGGAGTCTTAAGTCTTCCCGAAGGAAGAAGAGATATCTTGTTTTAGGGTTGGCTTCCCGCTTAGATGCTTTCAGCGGTTATCCTTTCCAAACGTAGCTACCTGGCAATGCAATTGGCATCACAACCAGCACACTAGAGGTTTGTCCATTCCGGTCCTCTCGTACTAGGAACAGCTCCCTTCAAATATCTAACACCCACGACGGATAGGGACCGAACTGTCTCACGACGTTCTAAACCCAGCTCGCGTACCGCTTTAATGGGCGAACAGACCAACCCTTGGGACCTGCTTCAGCCCCAGGATGCGGTGAGCCGACATCGAGGTGCCAAACCGCCCCGTCGATATGGACTCTTGGGGGCGATAAGCCTGTTATCCCCGGCGTACCTTTTATCCGTTGAGCGATGGCCCTTCCACATGGAACCACCGGATCACTAAGACCTGCTTTCGCACCTGCTCGACTTGTAAGTCTCGCAGTCAAGCTCTCTTATGCCTTTGCACTCGAAGGCTGGTTTCCAATCAGCCTGAGAGAACCTTCGCGCGCCTCCGTTACATTTTAGGAGGCGACCGCCCCAGTCAAACTACCCGCCTGACATTGTCCCTGACCCGGATTCACGGGATCGAGGTTAGAATAGCAGTGTAATAAGGGTGGTATTTCAAGGTTGACTCCACCTTAGCTAGCGCCAAAGTTTCAAAGTCTCCCACCTATCCTACACATACTAAACCGATATTCCATATCAGGTTGTAGTAAAGGTGCACGGGGTCTTTCCGTCCTGTCGCGGGAAACCGGCATCTTCACCGGTATGTCAATTTCACTGAGTCCCTGGTTGAGACAGTGTAGCCATCGTTACGCCATTCGTGCAGGTCGGAACTTACCCGACAAGGAATTTCGCTACCTTAGGACCGTTATAGTTACGGCCGCCGTTTACCGGGGCTTCAATTCAGAGCTTCGTCCGAAGACTAACCCCTCCTTTTAACCTTCCGGCACCGGGCAGGCGTCAGACCCTATACTTCGTCTTGCGACTTCGCAGAGTCCTATGTTTTTAGTAAACAGTCGCGGCTACCTGGTCACTGCAACCCCCTTCAGCTCCAGAAGCAAGTTCTTTCACCTAATAGAGGCACTCCTTATCCCTAAGTTACGGAGTCAATTTGCCGAGTTCCTTAACCAGAGTTTTCTCAAGCGCCTTAGTATTCTCTACTCATCCACCTGAGTTGGTTTAGAGTACGGTCGGCCAAACAGCTCACTAGAGGTTTTTCTAGGTAGCATGGGATCATCTAGTTCGCTTGTCCCGAAGGAGAAGCTCCACATCACGTCTCGGAGTTGAATGGCGGTCCGGATTTGCCAAAACCACCCTCCTACCTGCTTGTACCGGGACTTCCAACACCCGGATAGATTACCCTTCTACGTTACCCCATCGCTAATAACGCGATTTGGCCGGTACGGGAATATTAACCCGTTTCCCATCAGCTACGCTTTTCAGCCTTGCCTTAGGGGCCGACTTACCCTGAGAGGATTACCCTTCCTCAGGAAACCTTGGATTTTCGGCGAACAGGTTTCTCACCTGTTTTATCGTTACTCATGCCGTCATACTCACTTCCATACAGTCCACCCGTCCTTACGGTCGAGCTTCAACCCAGTATGGAACGCTCCTCTACCAGAGGAAACCATCGAAATGATTTCCAATTCACAGCTTCGGTGCCATGCTTAGCCCCGATACATTTTCGGCGCAGGTACACTTGATCAGTGAGCTATTACGCTTTCTTTAAAGGATTGCTGCTTCTAAGCCAACCTCCTGATTGTCTGTGTATTCCCACAGCCTTCCCCACTTAGCATGGCTTTGGGACCTTAGCTGGTGATCTGGGCTCTTTCCCTTTCGACCCTGGACCTTATCACCCAAAGTCTGACTCCTGCAGTACCACATATGGAATTCGAAGATTGGTTGGGTTTGGTAACCTGGTGAGGCCCCTAGCCCATCCAGAGCCCTACCTCCATATGCTATTTTATGCAAGGCTAGTCCTAAAACTATTTCGAGGAGAACCAGCTATTGCCGGGTTTGATTGGCCTTTCACCCCTATCCACAACTCATCCAAACTCTTTTCAACGAGTACTGGTTCGGGCCTTCACGAAGTGTTACCTTCGCTTCACCCTGGTCATGGATAGATCACCCGGCTTCGGGTCTACTCCACTTAACTAAACGCCCTATTAAGACTCGCTTTCGCTACGGCTACACCTAACGGCTTAACCTTGCTAAGTAAAGTAACTCGACGGCTCATTATGCAAAAGGTACGCGGTCACACGTGTCTTCGCCGAAGCAAAGATATAGTGCTACCACTGATTGTAGGCTTACGGTTTCATATTCTATTTCACTCCCCTCACCGGGGTGCTTTTCACCTTTCCCTCACGGTACTAGTTCACTATCGGTCGTCAACAGTATTTAGCCTTAGGAGGTGGTCCTCCTAGATTCCTGCAAGATTTCTCGTGTCCCGCAGTACTCGGGTATCTGACCCAGGATGAACATGCCTTTTCGCTCACGGGGCTATCACCCGCTATGGCGAAACTTTCCAGTTTCTTAAGCTAAAACATGTTTTTCTTACATCCCGGCGGATTCGTAGTTCCGCCCAGTCAAAACCCACAACCCCAGATATACAACGCCCACGAGCTTTAACATATAATCTGGTTTAGGCTGTTCCCCTTTCGCTCGCCGCTACTTAGGGAATCGCTTTTGCTTTCTGTTCCTCAGGGTACTAAGATGTTTCAATTCCCCTGGTTATCTTCCCTGACCTATGAATTCAGTCAGGGATTACACGGTATAACCCATGTAAGGTTGCCCAATTCGGGTATCTCCGGATCAACGCCTGTTAGCGGCTTCCCGAAGCTTATCGCAACTTGCTACGCCCTTCATCGTCCGTTGACGCCAAGGAATCCACCGCAAGCCCTTAAACGCTTGATCAATATTTATCCTCAGCTACTTCAAACTATATTCAATTGTCAAAGAACTATCGCCCCGCCAGGGGCATTTTAAAAACAAATCTAAACTGTTCTAAACTTTTATAGACACTAACAAATTCCGAAGTATGGAGGTGAACGGGTTCGAACCGATGACCTCCTGCGTGCAAGGCAGGCGCTCTCCCAGCTGAGCTACACCCCCGTTACGGGATCTCCGGACTTAACTTCATACTCAGTTAGGAGTGGTGGGCCTAGGTAGATTCGAACTACCGACCTCACGCTTATCAGGCGTGCGCTCTAACCAACTGAGCTATAGGCCCGTTCATCAGGCTTAAAGCGCACTTCCAATTTGAAGTGTCCTAATAATTAAGAAAGAATAGGTGTCAAAGACATTGCAGGTATCGATCTAGATAGCGCTGTATCACAATAAAGTGATAAGTGCTCCTTAGAAAGGAGGTGATCCAGCCGCAGGTTCCCCTACGGCTACCTTGTTACG